>JBGCFR010000047.1:0-42559 GCA_045107045.1 Crocinitomicaceae bacterium | reverse complement strand
GATGATTAGTGAACAATATTTAGATACTATTTTTTATAAGTTAAAACCATTCCTTCTTTTTCATAATCGTGCATTATCAAAAGTCCCTCAAATAAGTATTGGTCTTTTTCTAATAATGCTTCCCAACTCTTTTTAATTTCAGCTGAAAAGCTATTATTGGAAGTCATTTTGGCTTTGAATAATGATGTGTTATTTAACTCTGTAATACAATTATCTTGTGAAAACTCCATTTTTGAATCTCTAAATTCTTCATAAATAAGACTTATTTCTTCCAATCTTTGTATATTCTTTTTATTGAGAGCATACTGTTTGATGCATTTAAAAAAAGGATTTATTTCTATTCGAGCATTACATAAACTATTTAATTGATTAATATTAAACGAATCTGCTTTTGTTCTATCTCCTTGATATGTTTGTAGGTTTTCGAATCTTAATGAATTCTCTACTGCTCGCTCTCCAGTTTTAAGATACATCATTTTGGTAGGAATTGCAATATCCGGCTTAATACCATTGTATTGCGTAGTCCTTCCTTTTCCAGTATAAAAAGTTCCAATAGTTAGTTTAACATCTCCTTCCTTTAGGTTATTTGGTTTAACAATGACATCAAAAAACCGCTGAATTGTACCTTTTCCAAATGTTTGGCTTCCAACAATAATTCCTCTTCCGTAATCTTGTATTGTACCAGCAAAAAGTTCAGAAGCCGACCCACTATTGGTATTAACTAATATAATCAGTTTTCCAGTATAGTGAGCAGTTTCATCTTCGTCTGAAAATGTTCTTTGGTCACCATTGGCATATCTTGCGTGCATAATAGGCCCTCCATTTAAAAAGTATCCAATTATTTTAACAGCTTCGTATACGGAACCACCTTTATTATTTCGGAGATCGAAAATAAGATTTTTAACATCAAGACTATTCAAATTCTTTAGCTCTGTTAATACATGCTCAGCTGAGCCTAAATCATCTCTATAAAACCTAGGAAGTCGAATGTAGCCTGTCTTAAAACCTGATGAAGTATTTTCAAGAATAAATGACATAGTTTTGGGTAGGTCAATACGTGACCTCGTTAAAACAATAGTTTCAATTAAATTCTTATTTGTTTTTATCCGAATGGAAATTGGTGTTCCTTCTTTACCTTTTAAATAGTTTAATACTTCTTTAATTGGCTTACCTGCTAAGTTTATATAATCTTCGCCGTTTAAACTGACATGGGTTAATTTATCTCCCGCATGAATTTTTTTTGAATGCCATGCTGACCCTCCCATTACAACATTTTTTATTATTGGATAATTTATAGTTGTTTCAATATATATTCCAACACCAACAAATGAACGGTTATATGCTTGATTCCATTCTTGTTTTGCTTCATATGAAAAATAACCAGACTGATAGTCGTTAATAAAAAGGTATGAATTAACGAGTAGACTAAACAGTTTTTCTGTTGATAGGTTTTTTAATTCGTTAAAATAATTATGGTAAAAACTGTTCGTTTTTTGCAATGCAATTTCTTTTTTTTTGGCTTTAGTAAAACCTGTATGACTGATATCAACAATGTACAATTCCTCTAAAAACTGTTTTTTAATTAATAAGTTCCATCTTTCATATGCTTGTTTTTCGTTTAATGAATAATAGCTTGCTATTTTTTTTAAATCGATTTTTTCACTTTGATTTATGTTTAGAATGTGCCCTAATTTTGAAAAGGCATATTTTTCTAATTTTTCAATTCTTTTTTTTAAAATTGATACCGTTAATGATAAAAATCGGATAGAGCCATTTTGAAATTCATTATCCAATAGTTTTCTATAAGATTGTAATATTTTAATGTCATTTTCAGTAAATATTATTTTTGATGGATCAATTTTATTCAAATAGGTCTCAAATATTTTTACTGATAAATCATCATTTAAACTAATAGGGTTGATATGATTTGTTTCAACTATTTTTACAATTTCAAGAAAAGAATTAGAATTTTGAGAATGACTTGTATGGCAGGATGCTGTGAAAAGGATTATTGAATATGTTAGAAGCGATTTTATTTTTACCATTTTCTTTATTTAAAATGTTCTATAAATTTAAATTATTTAAAACTTTTATCTACTAAATCAATGAGTAAATTCCACAATTTTTAGAAACGTATTTATAAAAAACTATTTCATTTTAAAAGTCTTTGTATAGATGGTTTTTTATATCACAGACAGTATTTTTCTTTCAACCTTTTAGTGATCTCCTTCAGATCAAAATCATCATTTAAAAATCGATTCATTGTTATTTTTCGCTCCTCAAATAAATATTCGGTTGAAATCCGGTATTTAAAATATTTAAATGAACTACCTGCTGAATTTTCATTGTCACTGCAAATGTGTTGTATTCCTTTTTCAATGTTAAATGAACTTTCATTAGCAATATAATCACAGTATCCTTCATTTTTCCATACAGGCAGTAATTTGTATTTCAGAATGCCTAATTCGTTTTCTAAAAGAGAATGTGTGGTTTCGTGTGCAATAACTCCGCTTAAAGTTCTTTTATTATTTTCTATACCGTTCCGCGAAATGATATTCTCTGAAACAGAAGATTTTGACAGAAAAATATTTTGAGTCATTGAATAGTTTATTGCAAATGCTTTTCTTGAAAAAAGAGCGAAAAAAGTAAATTCATTAAAGCTGCTGCAAATGAATATATCTTGATTAATTTCTGCTTTAAACAAATTCGTGTTTTTTAATAGCGTTTCAGACTTGTCTATTACTAGTTTTAGATGTTCTATGTTAATATCATTTGAATGGTAATAAACATTAAAACTTTTGTACTTTAAGTTATTCGCAAAAAGAAATGATGGGAATATTAGGATTAAAATATAAGCTAAACCAATTCCTCCTAGAATCCAGCTTAGTACCTTTTTTGTTTTTTTTAATTTTGTTAAATTTAACATTGTTTTGGGTTCATATTAAAACCAGGATCTGGTTATTTAATTTTTTTCAATTTTAGCACCTTAATTCCTATCAGGTTTACAACAATAAAGAATGTAAAACTGCTAATTTCAGATATTGTTAAATCGAAATATAAATTTGCGCTATCTGTTTGGTTTGAGTTTATAAAAAACCAACTTGGGAAAGAGTAAGGAAAATAAATCGAATATTTCCATCCACTTGTTATTATTGAAGCAATTATAGTTAGAAATAATCCAAAAGATACAGGTACAGTTATATTTTTAAATACTAATCCAAGTACATATTGTATAGATATAATGCCTAATACGGAAATAAAAATACGGAAAATTGATTTACCGTGTGAAAGTATATTTGGCTCAAACTCCAAGAATTTTAATTCATGATGAACCAACCCTAATATGCCACCAAAAATAAATATGGATAGAGAGAAAATAATAAGTGAGGTGAAAATTTGTAGGAGTAAAAACAATAATTTACTTAAATAAATGCTTTCCTCTTTTATAGGCAATACAAATAGTTTTTTCCAACTATTTGCCTTATGTTCAATATTCATGTTAATGGCAACTGCTAAAATAACATACATTGGAAAGAGTAAGAAAACAATAGCTTTGATATTGTCTTGTACAAAACTAGTCCAAGGGTTAATAGTCGCTTCAGGAATAAAGTTTTGATATCTGAATAGATATGTTAAAGAAACTATTAATGGAATTAAAATAGACCCTAGAATTGTGAACAAAACCGTAAAGGTGCCTTTCACTTTTTGTCTTTCGGCAATTAGTCCATTGAATATTGAATGCATCATTGCTTGGTTAAGGTTAAATATAGATCTTCCAGATTCTTTTCAGTTTTTTGGACTTCAAAAAGTTGAACATCATTCATCACTAATGCCGTGATGCATTTGGGAATTATTTCATCCGTATTAACATCAACAAATAAGTTATTGCTATCTTCAATAGTAATATCTGAAAGATTGAACTCTTTGTGAAGTATTGTTTTGGCTAGGTCTGTATTATTACATTTGAGTTTATAGGAATAACCCTCTGATAGTTGTGATTTTAATTCCTCAATTTTACCGGAAAACAGTTTCTTTCCTTTATCAATAATACATAGATTGCTAGAGGTATTTTCAATTTCATTTAGTAAATGGCTTGATATAAATAACGTTTTACTGTCCTCTTTTTGAAACTTAAAGAATAAGTTTCTAATCTCAGCTATTCCTTTTGGATCAAGACCGTTAAGTGGCTCATCTAGAACTAAAATTTCCGGATTATGTAAAATACTGGTTGCAATTCCTAATCGTTGCTTCATCCCCAACGAATACTTTTTCGCTTTTTTATCTTTTACGTTTAATAAACCTACTAAATCTAATACTTCATCTATTCTCTTATTTCCAACTTCATAAAAATTAGCCCATATGGCAAGGTTTTGTTTGCCAGATAAATGTCCGTAAAACGTTGGTGATTCTATTAAGGTTCCAACATTCTTATAAAATTCTATTGGGCTTGATTTTATTTTTTTGTTTTTAATAAGTACTTCTCCATTAGATGGTTTATAAAGATTAAGCAGCAAACGAATAGCAGTTGTTTTTCCAGAGCCGTTTGCTCCTAAAAAACCATATATTGAATTTTCGGGTACATGGAATGATAAATTGTCAATAATTTGCTCATCCTTTTGGTAAGAGAAACTTACATTTTTGAATTCTATCATTAATATTTTGTTTATATCTGGTTAAAAGTATTTTATTCAAAGGCTATGTCAATCAATTCTTTTACTAAAATTTGTTTATTCATAGCTTACTTTTTTCTCCTCTTTTTGTTGTAATGGGTACATTTTTTTTATGTATGCAAGTCATCAGAAAATATCAATGAAGTTTTAAGTTCTCCCTTACATAAATAGAATTTGACTTTTATTTATATTTTTCTACAAATCCTTCTATTTCTGATATAAAACGGTCCAATTCAATTTTCCAAATATCATGACTGCTTTCTTCTAAAACGACGAGTGATTTATGGGCTAGGGGAGTGCCCAGAAACTGCATAGCATTTTCACCTATTGATACAGGAACAATGGCATCAAAACGACCATAAATGAGAAGAGAAGGAAGTGTTATACTGCCCATTTCGGAAATAAGGTTACCGTTAATTGCAATGTCATCTAAAATAGGAATGGGTTTTTGAGTAACACCAATGCCTGCAGGAGAACTTCTGTAATTTATAAAGCTTTGGTTAGGGATAATACTATTTTCGTTCACTTTATTATTAATGATTTGTGCAAAATAGTTGACAATTTTAATTTGATCAAAAGAATTGAATTCTGTTAATGGGGTTAATTTATCTGTCGCTTCTTGCCAAAACGGAGCGTCTTCAGCATTGGCTGCAATTTGTTTTTTTGCGTAATCAAGGTTGAAGTCTCTTTCTGCTAGCCATTGTAGTGGGAAATTGTGAGCACTTGCTAATCCTATCCAGCCTTTTAGCTTATTCTGCCTTACTGTATCGGTTAAATAGGATGTGCCAAGGTATCCACCCCAACTATGTCCCATTAAAAATAAACTTTTGGCTTTTGGATACTTTGTTTGAATGAAATCAATGACCACATCTAAGTCTTCTGTCATTTGTGCTTCGCTTAGATTTTTGGTACGACTGCCATGTGTAAAACCGCCACTTCTTTGATCGTAATAGACAACTGCATATTTTTCATGCAGCTTGGCAAATTGATTTGAAATGGCTTCTTCGATACCACTCAATTTTGGTCCACCATGTATAAAAAATAGAAAGACTTCGCTTTCCGCATTTCCTCTAACCCAAACAGGCATATCAACTTCTTTGTGACGGAGGTAGTGCTCATCACTGTATTGTCCACTAATATTTGGGTCTTTATAACATGATGTGATAGATAATATACAAAAGGATAACAGTAAAATTTTAGTCAAATTCATTTTTCATCTTTTTTAAAATAATAATTTAGACCTATCCAAATATTAGGTGTAATTGTAGGAGATGGCAAATCTGGTAATTGCGAAGCACCTAATTTTAAATTGATACTAATGGGTTTTCCATTGGATAAAAAGTTTTTTCCGAAGCGTATACCTGCTCGCCATTGTAAATAATTATTTCCAGCGCCACTTATTTTCTCGAAACCTCCATTGTTAGTTTGTTTATAGGTTTTACTGGTGTTTTGCGCTCTTAAATAATGTGTGCCTCCAAAAATTTCTAGTTCTAGGCTATTGAAAATAATGAGTTTCGCACCAATATCAATTCCCATTGTAATGCCCGTATAGTTGCCTCTAAAATGATAAATGCCAATACTTGGTCCACAGTAAATTTGACTAAATCGAGTCCTCTCTTTTTTGGATGTTTTTTCCCTTTTTAGTAAAGCACCTTCATAGCCTATTTCTAATCCAGAATGGAATAGATTGAAAGCATGATAATGTAAACTGATAGAAGGTTGGTTTTGGGCATTAACTTGTCTTAAAATAATTAATGATAAAACAATTGATAAAGCCAATGATAATTTTTTCATTTCTGATTTTATTATTCTTAAAATCTAAAGTATTTCATATACTTCAGATGTGAAAAAATAATTTGTGAAATGAGCGAATTACTTGGTGAAATCTGACTTTCGTTCTATTGCATTCGTTAGAACGTCTAATTTTGTTTGAGAAACTTTGGCAATAATGTTATTTTTAAGGTAGACGTCTCCAGACCCTTTTTTGAACTTCTCAACATGCAAAAGATTAATAATCCATGATTTTTGAGACCTAAAAAAATAAGTGTTTTCTGGTAAAACGCGCTCAAAATATTTGAGTGTTTTACTAACCGTAACTTCTTCTCCTGATAAGAGTGTTATAGATGAATAGCTACCTTGTCCCTGAAAACAAATGATATCCTTTAAATTTAAAACTCTATTGTTACCGCTCTCAGGAATAATAATTTTGTGAAATGTTTTGTCTTGCAAAGAATCCAGTAACACTTGGTATTCCTGAATCGTATTCTTATCTTTTAGTCGTTCAGAAACTTTAATAAGTGATTGATTTAACTTGTCTCTACTAATGGGCTTAACCAAATAATCGAGCGCACATAATTCAAAAGCCTTGAGTGCATATTGATCAAAAGCCGTTACAAATACAATTTCAAAATTAATTTCATCAAAAAAATTAACAATTTCATACCCTGCATATTCTGGCATTTGTATATCTAGAAATACCACATCAGGCTCATGAAGTTTAATTTTTGGAATAGCCTCTTTTAAGTGTTCACATATAGCAACTACTTCAACCTGAAACAAAGAAATATTAATCAAGGTTTGGAGGACCTCTCTTGCATCTGGCTCATCATCAACAATAATTACTTTAATGGAGTTCATACTGCAAATTAAAAAATATTGATAGTATTTGATTCAAATTTTTACTAAATCAGCGTTTTACTTTCTAAAACATTAATAATTATGCTTAAAAGGAAAATTAACAACAACTTTGGTGCCTATTGCAGTTCCATTCGAATCTACCAAATCTTCTATGGTGTAGAAATAATGTCTGTTATTTTGTTTGGTTAATATTTGAAGTCTTTGCTCAGTTGCTTTTAAAGAAAATGATGTATTGGCAGCACTTTGTCTTTCTTTTATTTCTTTCGCTTTTTTTCTGCCAATACCATTGTCAATAATAATACAGTTCGCAGTAGTTTCAGAATAGTTAAACTGAATGGTTAAATCTTTTTGCCCTCTTTTGTGCAGTAAGCCATGGTGAATGGCATTTTCTAAAAAAGGCTGTACTAATAATGATGGAATAAGGATAGGGTCTGGTTCGTTAAAATCAATTGAATACTTAAAACTTTCTTTCATTCTTAAAGATTCTAATTGAAGGTAAATGGTTAAAAAATCAATTTCTTCAGAAATATGAATATAATCTAACTCAGAAAAACGCAATGTTTTCCGAACTAAATTGGAGAACATGACAATGTAGTCGTATGATTTTTCTGTGTCCTGACGAAGCACAAGAGCCTGAATTGAATTTAAAGAGTTGAAAATAAAGTGTGGATTCATCTGCGAACGTATGGCTTTAAGTTGTGAGTCAAGCATATCTGTCAACAGTTTTTGATTTTCTATTTCTATTCTTCTAAGCCGTTGAATTCTTTTAATGCGCATGAAAAAAAGTAATGATACTGTCAGAATGATCATAAGTATGAAGAGTACAAGAAACCACCACGTTCGCCAAAAAGGAGGTAATATTTTAAAATCATAAGTTAAAACTTCAGTTTCTTGATGCTGATATTTTGCTTTGATTAAAAAAGTGTATTTTCCAATTGGTAAAATGGGAAAAATAAGTGAATTAGCAGTCGATTTAATAATTTTCCAATCGCTTGATACGCCTTTCAATTTATACCAAAATTGGGTTTCTGCTTTTGTTTCAACGTCTCTATAATCGAAAAAAAATTGAATTTCTTGTTGATTTTGTGGAAAGTTTCCAACTTTAGTCATATCGGTTTTAATACCATTTGATAAAATTGAATCCAAATAAATGCCTCCCATTGGCATGACTCTATTTTTTTTGAGGTCGTGAATTTTAACAGAATAATAACCATTTTTATCAAGTAACCATAGTCTATCGTCACTCAGTGCAAAGCTGATAATATGATTATTTCCCTCAATTCTTAGCAATGTGTTGGAAAGGAATTTACTGGCCTTTAGGTCATAAACTTGCATGGCGTCTTTGGTTAAAATAAATAGCAAATCATTTTTAACTTTTATTTTTAAAATGGTATTCGAGATTAAGCCGTTTTTCAATGTAATTCGCTTTAGGATATCACCATTTTTGAAAAAGAGAATGCCGCTATTTTCAGTGCCAATGATTAGTTGGTTTTCAAAATCATCTAAACTATTGGCATCTATTTGTGTGCTATTGTATTGTATTTCTGAAGTAGAATTTGTATTCCATTTTTGCATATATAAGCCAAAGTTTGTGCTGAAAAAAAGGGTAGAATCTTTCTCAAGAAATCCAACAGACTTGAATCTGTTTTCTTTTACATTTAATCTATAAACATTATCCTGATCTTTTATAGCAAAGCTTTCATTAATATCGCTTAATGCCTCTTTTGTAACGAATGCAATTCTAAATCCATGATTCAAAATGAGCATATCTTTATTGACTTCTTTAATGTTTTTCACTGTGGCTAAACCACTGTTTTTTTGATTACTTGGGTCGAATAGGATTTTTTCCAAAAGCATATTTTTTACATACTTATATTTGCCTTTGATGTAATGTATATTGTCAATGTTTGTAGTGGAATCATTAATATATAATTCTTTTAATTCATTTATAAAAATTTGACCATCACGGGTAGATACATAAATTTCATTATTGGGTGAGGTCGCAATATCTGAATATATGAGATTAGCAGTATGCTTGATTACTTTCCAATTTGGGACAACTATTATCCCATTTTTAAATGTACCTAAAAATAAGGTGTGTGCTTTGTTGTAATATTCGCTCGAAATAAATTGATTTTGGAATAATTCTGTTGTTTGATAGGTGCCGTTTTCGTAAGCCTCTAAAAGGTGAATACCATTGGTGTTGTTTTCTACAATAAACAAATTTTCATTAAATTTTTCGAGCTTCGTGTTAATTTTATATGGAATATCGAAAGGCATTTTTTTGCCATCTAATCGGTAAGTGTTTTGATTCCGTCCGCAAATAACAATATCATTAACTTTTAAAAAAGCAGCTATTGGTGCTGATAACTGATCAGGATACTTTTCAATTAATAATTTATTTTTTTCTAATATTAAGTAGTATAAACTATTGGTGACAGGAATAAATAGCTTACCTTGTAATTCTACTGGAGGACTTCTTATAATTGAATTTTTAAACTTTAAGGGATGGTTTTTTTTAACGGCATCAAGATTACATAAAATGACCTCTTCGCCTGAAGGCAAAATTTTTCTAATTGAATTAGAACCAATTGCAATAATGTTATTTTTGGCATCAAATGAAAAGAAAAATCGAAATTCCTTTTCACGTTTAGGATACTCATAAAAAAGGCTTAATTCGCTGTCATTAATTTGAAAAATCTGACCTGATAAATTACAACAAAAAATTCGTCCATTTTTATCTTTTTGCAATTGGAAAAATGAATTGCCGTTTTGATTCTTATGGCTATTAAGTGCTGTAAATTTATTTTGAGAATAACGATATACTCCCCTGTTTGTTCCAGCGTATAGTAAATCTGTTTCATCATCATATAGGAGGGAGTATACATCTACATTTGCTAGTTCTTCTGCTCCAATAGTATAATATACTGGATCTTGTGCATACATGTTATTGGCATGGAATGGCCCCAAAATCAAGAAAATATTCAATAAAACTTGCTTAATGAATTGTACTTTCATTTATTAAAGTTGCGTAAATCAATTTTTTGTATTCAATCAATGTGAAAAGAAATACATTCGAATACTATTTTGTTAAACTTTGGTATTTATAAAGCGTTTAACGTAAAACCATTTAAAGTTGATACTACAAAGTTAGTAGAAAATTAAATAGACAATTAAACTGAATAAATAGTATATTATTTAATTTAATAATGAGTTGTAACTGATTATGAATGGTCACTCACATGTTTTTTAGTGCAAGCTTTGCCATTTCGCATTATTCTTGTATTTTTGCTTTGGGATGATTTCTCTCCATATCAAATGAGGAAAGGATCTGCGCTCTCCGCAATGACGCTACTAAAATTTTAAAAACATATTGATATGATTACAACTGAAAAATTATCTTCGGCGCAATTAATTGAACTTGAAAACAAATATGGAGCGCATAATTATCACCCATTACCTGTGGTTTTAGCTAAAGGAAAAGGCGTGTATGTATGGGACGTTGAAGGAAAGCAGTACTATGACTTCTTATCCGCTTATTCAGCGGTTAACCAGGGTCATTGTCATCCTAAAATTGTAAATGCCATGACAAGTCAGGCAGAAACATTGACATTAACTAGTCGTGCTTTTTATAATGACACATTAGGCGTTTACGAAAAATATGTGACAGATTATTTTGGGTTTGACAAGGTTTTACCCATGAATACTGGAGCCGAAGCAGTTGAGACAGCCATAAAATTGTGCCGTAAATGGGCTTATGAAGTGAAAGGAATTGAAGAGCACGAGGCACAAATTATTGTGTGTGAAAATAATTTTCATGGTAGAACAACCACTATCATTTCTTTTTCGAATGATGAGGATGCCAGAAAGAATTTTGGGCCGTATACGCCTGGTTTCATCAAAATACCATATGATGATACTGAGGCTCTGGCTGAAGCTTTAAAACAACCAAATGTTGCCGGTTTTATGGCAGAGCCTATTCAAGGCGAGGCCGGTGTTTACAGACCAGCAAATGATTATTTAGCAAAAGCAAAGGCTTTGTGCCAAGAAAATGGAGTGTTGTTTATTGCAGATGAGGTTCAAACAGGAATTGCCAGAACTGGAAGTCTATTAGCCGTTTGTGGAGACTGTACCTGTGAGGCTGCTTGTGAAAAGCAAAGTACTTATGTAACACCTGACATTTTAATTTTAGGTAAAGCACTGTCTGGTGGAGCTTATCCTGTGTCAGCTGTTTTAGCAAATGACGAAATTATGATGCTAATTAAACCGGGGCAACACGGAAGTACTTTTGGAGGAAACCCAGTTGCAGCGGTTGTTGCAGTTGCAGCTTTAGAAGTTGTTCTTGATGAAAAGCTAGCTCAAAATGCGCGTGTACTTGGTGATTTATTCAGATTTGAAATGAATAAGTTGGTTGACAAATATGATATTGTAAAATTAGTACGTGGCAAAGGACTGCTCAATGCTGTTGTAATAAATGATACTGAAGATAGTAAAACGGCTTGGAATATTTGTGTAGCCTTAAAAGATAATGGTTTGTTAGCAAAGCCAACACATGGTAATATTATTCGATTTGCACCACCATTAGTGATGAACAAAGAGGAACTATTAGAATGTGTTGCAATTATTGATAAAACACTATCTGAGTTCTAAAACTAAATGTATTTATGTTTTCACCTTCTGCATCTTTTCAGAAGGTGAAATTATTATTTCTTAAAATGCAAAATGGTTGAAATTAGAAGAATGCATTCTAAAAATTTTCTTTAACTGCTTATTAGTTTAGATTATGGCAAATTTGCGATAAGATCTAAGGCGGAATAATTCATCATGTCTCCTTTCCAATGATGTATGGTTGAACCATCTGGTCTAATTAAGTAAATAGAAGGGAAGGAATTGCCTGAAAAATTGAGGAATACTGAGTCTGGTTCAATTAAATGATAGTCGAAATTAGATGCATCATTTTCAGCGAGAAAATTAATAGCGTCTTCTTCAGAGCCAGAAAAGAAAGTGCTAACTCTAATTTTTTGACCAGCTGCAACATTTAATGCTAATTTTTTGGCTGTGGCTTTACAATGAGGACAGTTAGTAGTAGCGAAAAGTAATACGTTGTATTCACCATTAAAAGTATAATCAGAAGCTAACTCTAAACCCGTGATGTTTTCTATGCTTTTATCATCAGTCCATAAGCCATAATCCACATCATAAATAGGTTCCAAAAATGAAATAGCTAATCCTGGTAGGATTGCTAATAAGAAAACCCAAATGAACTTAAGTTGACTCGTTCTCTTAAAAATCTGAAATAGTAAATAAAGTCCAATTGAAAACAAAATAATGACTAGTAGGCGGGTGTAAATTGAAGCGAAAACCCAGCCCACTGCTAGCTTAGTGACCATGATTTGCATGATGTCACTAAAAAATAATGGGATGATGATACTAAGTGTAAAAAATAAAATTGCTAAAAGGATACTTTTCATATGTCAAAAATAGGCAAAAAAAAAGGTCAACCTAAAGCTGACCTTGAATTTTAATTTTTACTGACTATTTAGGAACACAAACTTCACCAGATAGTGTTTTTGCTTCTTTTAAGCACTCAGCTACTTCTTCACCATCTTTTGCCTTTACAGTTCTTTCTGTAGTTTCAGAACTAAGAAGTACAGAACAAACACATGTAACTTCTTTTTTACATGACGTCATTGATACAGCTCCTAATACTAGTGCTGCCATAAATACCTTTTTCATATTATTTTTGTTTAGTAAATTTCTCGCTAAGTTATTAATTATTTTGAAGATGAGTCATTTTGAGCACAAAAATAGATGAAATAATTTGTTTTAATAACTGGATGATTTGCGCGATTAAATCTTATAAACACCAGTATAAAAAGGAACGAAAGAGATGTGTACTGGATAAAAATAATCATTTTGAATATTTCAAATTTTGAACATTTTAGTTGTGAAAAGACCCTTTAAATCACTTTTTTCACTCTCAATGGCTCTATTTTTAAAAAAAGTAATTGTTTATTGAAATAGAATTATTATTTTGCAAAGAATTATAAATTAGAATTATGAAAAAAGCTGTTTTATTAGCTGCAGTTGGAATGCTCGTTTTGGCATCATGTAAAAAGGAGTATACTTGTGTTTGCTTTTATATTGAAGATGGAGAAAAAGCAGCTCCGTATTATGAACTTGAGGAGGATAATCCAGTTTTTCTTTCAAGTGAAAATAGAGCAACAAATGCTTGTAATGATTTGACAATGTTAATGGATTCTACAGTAGTTTGTGAAATTCAATAAAGAATAAATATATTTTAGATTAAAAAAATGGGTAGCGAAAGCATACCCATTTTTTTTTAATTATCTCTATCTTCAAAGTTCTCTGACTCTTTGATTTTTACCCTTCTAATTATTAAGTAAATTAAAATACCAAATGCTATTATTCCAAATAGTGCATAAATGCCTAATATGATGAATGGATCCATCATGTCATTTAAATTTTACAGCTGTACCATAAACTAATACTTCAGCTGCTCCCTGCATTACCATTGAAGTGCCCATTCTTAAATTTACAATGGCATCAGCTCCCATTCGCTCGGCGTCCTTTTGAATTCTTTGTAAAGCCTGTTCTCTAGACTGAGCTTGGAGTTTAGTATATTCTTCAATTTCTCCACCTACAATATTCTTAAGACCAGCCATAAAATCTCTTCCAATATTCCGAGCCCTTACGCTGCTGCCCCTAGCAATACCAAGGATAGACTCTATTTCCTTTCCTGGAACTGTTTCTGTTGTTGTTACTATCATTATTTCGTATTTAAATATTTATCTATAAATTCTCTAACGCATGTTTGACCTCCATTATTGACTAAAACAATGTCAGATATCGCCCTAACACTATCTACTGCATCATGCGGACAAGCAGAAATACCAACTGACTTCATTATTTCTAAATCGTTTATGTCATCTCCTATAAAAGCAACTTGCTTTCTGGTAAGTTTTAAGTCCAAGAGCCATTGGTCTAGAATGACTAATTTGGACTCTGCACCAACGTAAACATTTTGAATGCCCAACATATTTGCTCTGTTTTCTACCATTTTACTTTGGTGACTATGTGAAATAATACCTACATGAAATCCAGCTTTAGTTAAGCCTTTTATAGCCATTCCATCTTTGGTATTGTATTTTTTCATCATGTCCCCATTTTCAGTGAAGTACATTCCACCATCTGTCATAGTGCCATCAACATCAAGAATTAAAAATTGAATATCAGCAGACAGTATTTTATTGAGATCTCTAAGTTGTTCTTTTAATAACTGGTCTATAGAGATTTCAAAGTAATCAGCTATTTTTATTAATTCATTTGGAGTAGGTTCTACAATTCTAACTTTAGGAATAAGAATGATATTCTCAAACTGTGAAACACTGATATTTCTTTGATCAAGTAAGTAGGTTAAATTGTTATAATATACTGTCATTAAATCTATTTTGTATTCCCAATTTAAAATATTTGGAGAAAAGTTTTAAGCTATTCTGTTCTTTTTCTGAGCTCGAAGTTTGATCCAAGATAAACCTTTCGCACCATTTCATCTTTTGAAAGTTCTTCTGCAGTGCCCTGTCTTAAAATGCTTCCTTCAAATAATAAGTAAGTGCGGTCCGTAATGGCTAAAGTTTCTTGAACATTATGGTCCGTAATTAGCACACCAATATTTCTATTCTTTAATTTAGATACTATATTTTGAATGTCTTCAACAGCAATTGGATCTACACCAGCAAATGGTTCATCCAATAGAATAAACTTAGGGTCTGTGGCAAGTGCTCTTGCTATTTCTGTTCGGCGTCTTTCTCCACCTGATAAACTTTGTCCGAGGTTTTTACGTACATGGTCCAAATTAAACTCCGAAATTAGTTCTTCAAGTTTGTGCTCACGTTCTTCTTTATTGAGTTTTGTCAATTCAAGAACAGCACTAATATTATCTTCAATTGATAGTTTTCTGAATACAGAGTTTTCTTGTGGGAGGTATCCAATTCCAAGTTGAGCACGTTTGTACATTGGGAAAGAAGTAATGTCTTTGTCATTAAAAAAAACGGTTCCTTCATTCGGATGCACTAAGCCAACAATCATATAGAAAGAAGTAGTTTTACCTGCACCATTTGGCCCTAATAATCCTACAATTTCTCCCTGATTAACTTCAACAGATACACCTTTTACTACTGGTCTACCTTTGTAAGCTTTTTTAATATTATTGGTTTTTAGTTGCATAATTATTTTAGAAATCTCCTATAAAAGTAAATTTAACACCAAATTTACTAATATCAGGATGATTTAGGTAAGATAATCTCCAAATGGCGTCAACTCTAACAAATTTTAAGATATTTTCAATGCCAAAGCTCGCTTCAGCATAAGGTTTAGAAAAAGATAATTGATAACTGTAAGCAGGTAAAATCATTTCTGATTGATGCTTATCATCAATAGTTCCAATAACTGCTTTGGCTCCATAGACAAGTCTTAATTTTAATTTTCGGATTAATGGCAAACGATCTAGCACAAAACCCTGTAATTTATGCTCAAAATTGACTCCTAACCACGTGTCAGAAATAAATTCGTAGTAGTTCAGCAAATTCATTGAACTATTCTGAAGGTAAATGGATTGATTGCCTTCATGTACATTTAAAAAAGGATAAGGAAGTCTGCCAAGTATTTTTCCAGCGTAAATACTATAATGCAATCTTCCCAGAACTCCTATTTTCGGTCTGTGATCCCAAACAAAGTCGAAACGATTAAAGTTATATTCACTTTTGCCTATTCCTTTAATGCCAAGTGTATGTGTCAAACTAATAATCGGGAATTTAGATCCCAATGAAAATCTTTCAAAACTGCCAGAAATAAATTTCTCTTCCTTAGTATACATCATTTGATTTCTTATTTCGAAAGATTTAACATTATCGATTCGAATGGTATCACTGCCATCCAATCTATTGTAATCCGAATCTGTTAAGGCTGTAAATTTTTTCCATTGAATTGCACTGAAAGTTCGCATGTCAATGGCCCAATCTTTTTCAAACCCTAGTGAAAATTGATCAATTAATGTTAGCTTATCAATATTTCCAACAGTTAATAAAGTAGAAAAAGAGTTGCCAATAGATCCTAGGCTAGATGAGAGACTCAATTGTTCTACTCTTTTTTTATAGGCAATTCTAAATATTTCCCTATTCGGACGTTTCAATTTCCAACGATACGATCCACCATATTTAAATACTTTGTCTTTTAACCCATAAAGTCCATATCCGGATATTTCATGCCACCGACTAAAGTTGTTTGATGTTCTCAACGACATCATAAATCGCTGGCCTTCAATCGAATTTTTTTGATATAATGAATAAATGTTTCCTATTTCTATTGGTCCTTTAATCCAATAACCTGTGTATCCAAGATAGACCAAATTTTTGTAGGTTTTAAAAGTTGTATTTTTTTCTAGTAAATCAACCATTTCTATGATGCCTTGCTCTGATTTGTTAAGTGATCTATGGCGTAATCTGTCCCAATTGTCTTTAGACTTGTATTGACTTGAATCTTCTTGAACTACATCAGCTAAGTAGAAGTTGACAGGCCTTTCTATATTCGTTTTAATATTTTTTCGAGACGATTTTTTTAAGGCAGTCACACCCATTAAGTAAGCTTTGTCAATGTCATTAAACACTTTGAATCGGACTTCGATATTTTCGTTTGTAACAAACCATGCCCCCTTATTAACTTGTTTATAATTTTGTTCTATGGAAAAGTAGGATACATAATTTAAATTAATGTCATTTGGTATTATGGCTTTTACTTTTTTGATAGCATAGCTTGAATCTGTTACCCAAAACTGGCCATTAAAAACAGCATCTCCTTTTCGTTTTTGTTTAAACTCTAAATGGAAGCATGGCTCTCCATTTATGGTATCTCGTCCAACTAGTGTATAGTCATAAAAAACTCTGCTTGCCAATGCTATTGGACTCATAAAATCTGTATTAAATACGTCTATGTAATTATCATAAATATTAAACTTCTGAAAACGTTCTCCAGTGTATTTATCCAGTTGAATAATTTTGAAGCCTGTAACTCTTGAAGCTTTTATTTCTTCTTTACGTTGTTCAGGAAATTTATTGTAATAATAGTTAGAAAGTGATTCAGTGAATATGATGGGGAGGATTTTTTTGCCCTCAATACTATCCATATAATTTACTATAAATTCAAAATTTTGAATCAGTTTTCTGTCTTCAAATTTATCTGTAATATTTGTTAAGTTGAATTGTAATGTATTGTATGCTTCAAATTCGTAACTCGTTAACTTATCTGGGTTGTTATACTGTTGATTCTTGTCAATTCGCTTAAGGATTTCAAATGCAGGATTTTTTTTTGAGGATCTAACTTCAACTTCATTTAGAGTTGTATTTGCTATTAGCTTGATCAGGAGTGTTGGAAAAGAGTCTATTAAAGCAATCGAATAATCTCTATAGCCTATTGAATTCACTCTTAAACTATCCGCAAATTGTGTCAAATTAATTGAAAACTCTCCGTTGGTATTAGTTAAAAAAGTTTCGTTAGAAGGTATTAACGTAATTTTTGCAAATGGAATCGATTCTTGCCAAGTAGAGTCCAATACAACACCAGAAATAATTTGAGCAGAGGTTAAGAAATGGGTTAAAAAAAATATAGTGGCTAAGAACACTTTCATTTTAGTGTTGTATTTCCGCTAACCTCTTTTTCCTTTCAACACGTTTAGCTATTAAAATTCCAAATTCATATAAAATCATTATTGGAATAGTGACTATAATTTGCGTAAATACATCAGGAGGTGTAATAATTGCAGCAACAAGTAATACTCCTACAATTGAGTGTTTTCTATATTTTTTAAGAAATGTGGATGTTACAATGCCAATTTTTGAGAAAATTAGGATAAAAACGGGTAATAAAAAAATAACACCTGTTAGAATTATTGTAGAAATTATTGTAGAAATGAAATCGCTAATAATTAAATCATTTTTGGCATTGCCTGTCAATAAGAAGTTACCTAAAAAATTTACAGTTAATGGTGCAATAACATAATAACCAAAAAGTACTCCAATAAAAAATAAAAAAGTAATAAACCAGGTAACGCCTCTAAACGATTTCTGTTCGTTTTTTTTAAGACCAGGCTTTATAAATCCCCATATTTGATAAAATACGAAAGGGAAGGCACCTATGAATCCGCCAATAAAGGCCATTTTTATAGAGGTTCCAAATTGACCAGCAAGTGCTGTATTTTGAAATCGTATTTCTACATCTTCAAAACATATATTAAACCAGTTGCAGGCAAATTGAAAGGTTGGGAAATCACCATCTTTTAATCTAATGAATAGCGTGTCAATAATAACTTGACGAAAAATAAACACAACTATTCCAACCAGAATAATTGCTATTACTGCTCGGACAAGTCGCCATCTTAATTCTTCAAGGTGACCTAAAAATGACAAGTTCTCTTTTTCTGAATCCATTCTAAGCGTGCAAAATTAAGAAATAATGCCCAATAGCCGCTAGTCCTTAAATTTTAATTAAAGTTCCTCCCACATTAATTGAGTCAAGTTTAAGCCTTTTGATAGACTTGACTATTATCTTTTGCGATTTAGAGTCTTTTATCCATTCATTGGCTAATTTAATTAATTCCGTTTTCCAATTATCGTAATATCGATTTAATTCAATTGCCGCTGCCAATTCATTTACTTTAAGTCTAGGATGTTTATTAATTAAGTCGTTAAGCTGTTTTGATTGGATTGGCTTAAATTGGTTTGAAATGGCAACTAAAGCTATATTTGTCTGATTGTCTAAAGTAATTCTGTTTTCAATGTAGGTTCTTAAAATAGTATCAGTTAAATTGGATCCACTTTCGGCCATAGCTATTACTTGATTTGGGAGTTTTTTATTTTTTAAGTGCCAAAATAATTCTTGAATTTGAATAGAATCTGAAACTGAGCATGGCTTGATAGGACTGGGAGAATTGCCATGATGTAAAAGTGTGTATACATCCTGCCTAGATGTATGATTTAAATTAAGGTGCACAAAGACTTCCTCATAGTTTTTATCCATTACGTTTTCACCAAAACTAACTAAAATAACTTCAAAATACTCATCTTCACTATTTGTAGGAAATGTAAGGTCTTGAGATTGGAAATTAAAGGTTGTTCCATCATTGAATCTATAATTCCCAAATTTATCGTTTGTGTAGGTCATAAGATTGTAACCATAGTTTTTTTTCATGATGTCTAATTTTGCTTCATACTTTGCTAACAAATCAAATGCTTCTTCCTTGTCTTTTTTGAGCTGTCGAAGGGTAGATTGTTCAGCTTGAAATTGACTTTCGTAGCCTACTAAATTATGTTGTTCAATTTGCCTCTTTTTTGCATTTCCCGATAACTTCCCTCTTGGTAATCCTTGATTGTCTTGATACGAAACACTTTGACCTTTTTTTCTTTGCTTTTTACTTTTCTTCTTCTTTTTCATTTTAGGTGGACCTTCAGGTTTGTACCTAATCTCATCCAATCGTTGCTCTGTTTTTTTAATTTTAAAACGTGTTTTTACAATTTTCTTTTCATAGAGATCAATCAAATAGTCGTAGCCTCTTTTGCCATATATTTTTTCTTTTAAATCAGCAATCCAAACCTCTTCTAATTCTTCAATTAAGCTAGAATAAGTGACCCCTTCTTCAAATTCTGGATCAGGAGATAGATAGCGATTTTTATTATTACCGTAGAGCACATATGAGTTTCCACCTTTTTGAATAATTAGAGTTGTTTGCCTTAATGGATGGTATGCCCAAACATCAGTATGCAAATGCGTTGATAGATTAGCCCTAGTTGACATTCTAACTACTGAGTTTTGGTTCACGGAAATCGTTTTACTGTCTGTTTTGCCTATGCGTTTATTAATTAGGTCGTAAGAGAAGAATGCTTTAGGATCAGGCAGAGGTCGGTTGTATTTTGTGCGAATTACGCTTTCTAAGTCATTCCAGTTTTTGCCATCACCCGCGGCAATAAGAAAATTTTGAGTAGGCAAACTCTGGTTCGTTAATATTAAAACAATTTCTGCTGCCCGGATTGAGATGTAGCTAGATTGAGCTTTGTAAATGGCATTCAGTAAGGTCAATTTTTCATCAGCATTATAATTACTGTTTTTTAGAGCTGCAATTTTTTCAATAATGGTTAGGTTCGGGGAGAAGTAACTAGTAATTTTTGGGGTTAAAGTATATTGTCCGTCGGACCACATTTTTGCAGAGGCACTAGGTGCGTTTTCTAAAACTAGTTTTTCGAATACGATTGCTTTTTCTTTTAAATACTGATACTTAGGTTTTTCAGATTTTCTGAATTGTAACAATAGGTCTAATTCCCAACTTGCATAGTGAGTTCCAATATCCATTAAAATACCTCTTTTTTTCCGTGCCATTTCAGAAAAGTGACAAAGCAATTTGCTTGAATCAGCTTCAATTTCTCTTTCAACGAATGGAAAATCAGGAAGCGTGTCATTCACATATGGTATTGAATCAGTAAATTCGAACAAGTGGAATACTTCTGGTTTTAAATTCTCTACTTTTCGAGTAAGTTGATAGAAGAAAGCTTTTTGTTTTCCGGTTAACTCATTCCAATTTGATTGACTTTGAGATGTATAAATCGAGAGAGATGTAATTAAAAATAATATGTATTTAAACATTTAAAGTAAAAATTTGTTGTGACTAGGTAAAAGTAGAAAAAAATCAAAGAGGTTTTTCGCATTATGGCATTATTATTGGTAAATTGCAATTATAAATATTAACTTAAAAAAGAAATAAATGTTTGGTTTAGAAGATTTAATGAAGAAGGTTGACTTGGGTGATATCTTAGAGAAAGTAGGATTGTCAGATGCTCAAAAAGCTGATGTTTCAAATCAAGCTGCTGATGCAGTAAAATATAGAGTGAATAAAGAAAACGCAAGAGGTAATGCTGATATTATTAAAAACTTGTTTTCACAAAACGATAATACAAATGATGCCAACACTATGGCAAATAAACTTGAAGGAGATTTAGCCCACAATTTGAAGAACAAAGCAGGCTTGTCAGATTCAATAATCGACACAATAAAATCAGCAGTAATGTCTAAGTTTTTAGGTGGCACCTCAAATGCTTTAGCTGAAAATGGTGATAAAGATGGTGGTAGTGTTCTTGATATGTTTGGAGATAGTGATATGCTAAATGGGTTTAAAGATAAAATTGGTGGATTTTTTAAGTAAAATCCAATAACTTATAAGGAAAAGGTGTTTGATAATTCAAACACCTTTTTTTTTTCTAATCGTAAATATGCTGTAAATTTGTAATACTAAAGATGTACAGTTATGGCTGCTGAAATTAAAATAGATGAAGAACGGGAACGTTTAGATATTTTAAATGCATATAAAGGTTTATTGCGAGCTAGTAAAAAGTTCAGAAAAACAAACGAGGATACCAAGCTAATACGTGAGGCTTTTAACATGGCAATGGAGGCGCATAGCGGTGTGAGAAGAAAGTCAGGTGAGCCTTATATATATCACCCTATTGCTGTTGCTAGAATCTGTGCAGAGGAGATGGGGCTTGGACCAACTGCCATTGCTGCTGCTTTATTACATGACACTGTTGAAGATACTTATATTACTCTGCAAGATATTGAAGATAAGTTTGGATTAAAGGTCCGCATGATAATTGATGGTCTGACCAAAATTCCTGAGGTATTTGATGATAATGTGTCATTACAAGCTGAAAATTTCAGGAAACTGATACTAACAATATCTGACGATTTAAGGGTCGCTTTTATAAAAATTGCTGATAGACTTCACAATATGAGAACTCTTGGCGCTATGCGGAAGGACAAAAGATTAAAAATATGTTCTGAAACAGAATTTTTGTATGCACCATTAGCTCATAGACTAGGATTTAATGCTATTAAGCAAGAATTACAAGATTTAATTTTTGAAGTTAAATTTCCGGAAGAGTATAAAAAAATTGAGCAAAAAATAGAAAAATCGAAGGAAGTAAGGAATAATTTTATTAGAAATTTTACTGACCCCATTAAAGCAGAATTAAATAAAACAGGCTTTACATACAAGGTCAAAGCTCGGTATAAAAGTATTTCTTCAATCCACAATAAACTAGAAAATCAAAATGTTACGTTTGATGAGATTTACGATATTTTTGCCATTCGAATAATTATTGATGCGCCTCTAGAATTAGAAAAATCTAGATGCTGGCGTGTATATTCAGTAGTGACAGATTTTTACCAGCCTAACCCTGATCGTTTAAGAGATTGGGTTTCTATACCAAAGGCAAATGGTTATGAGTCTTTGCACACAACTGTAATGAGTCCCGCAGGTAAATGGGTAGAGGTGCAAATTAGAACTAACCGGATGAATGAAGTGGCCGAAAAAGGCTATGCTGCACACTGGAAGTACAAAGAAAATGATAGTCGTAGATCTAATTTTGATAGATGGTTGGGTGAAATTAGAGACTTGCTAGAGAATGCAGAGGATAATGCAGTTGAATTTATTGATGAATTTAAAATGAATTTATTCAATAAAGAAATTTATGTTTTTACTCCAACAGGAGACTTAAGAGTATTACCAGTAGGGGGAACAACATTAGATTTTGCTTTCGATATCCATACTGATATTGGTTTAAGTTGTATTGGTGCTAAGGTAAATGGGAAATTACTTCCATTAAGCCATGCATTAAAAAGTGGCGACCAGGTTGAAATTATTACAAGTTCAAAGCAAAAACCCAAAGAGGATTGGTTAAAGTTTGTTGTTACTGCAAGAGCCAGACAAAATATTAAATCAGCTTTGCGAGAAGAGGAGAAAATTATTGCTGGTGATGGTAAAGAAACTTTGCAAAGAAAGTTTAAGCAACTAGATATTTTATTTAATAGCGAAAATGTAAGTGCACTTGAAAAATTTTATCAAATTCATAGTGCTACTGAATTATATTATCAAATAGCAAAAGGTAAGATTGATTTGTCAAAGTTGAAAACGATTCCAACAGATAACAAACATTTTATACTTCAGAAAGCTGAGCCACCAAAACTTAAAACCTCATCATTAAGGAATATTATTACTTGTGTTGACAATAAAAATGATACAATTGTTATTGGTGAAGACTTTAAGAACGTTGAATACCAGCTTGCAAAATGCTGCAGCCCAATTCCAGGTGATGATGTATTTGGGTTTATAACCAGTACTGAAGGTATAAAAATACATAGAGTAAATTGCCCTAATGCAACAACTTTAATGTCTAATTATGCTTATCGAGTTTTAAAAGCAACTTGGCAAAGTCAAAAATTAAAAGCGCAATTAACTGGTTTAGTCATTACTGGTATTGATGACATGGGCATTGTAAATAGCATTACTAATATAATTTCGCTAGAGCTCAATGTTAATATGAAATCTATTTCTTTCGAATCGGAAGATGGCATTTTTGAAGGAAAAATAATGCTTTATGTTTATGATACGGAGCATTTAGATCGATTAATTTCGAAATTTGAAGGAATTGAGGGCGTTAAATCAGTAGTTAGAATCTAAATCAGAATTAGATTTTCCTGCTTTTAATTACTTATCTTATTAGTGTAACATGACCTGAAACTGTTTTTTGGACAGCTTCATAGGTGTCTTCATAGGTTATTCTCCAAACATAAGCAGCTTGATCAGCTATTCTATCACCGTATTTTCCATCCCATCCAAATTCAGGGTCATTTGATTCGAAAATAACTTCGCCCCATCTATTAAATATTAGTAGTTGATACTGGTACTTGTCGATACCTGAGGCAAACACGGGTTTAAAGGTATTGTTGTACTCTCCTTGACTTGGGGTAAATGAGTTTGGAATATAAAATGCTAAATCCTCATGAATAGAAATAAATTGACAAGCTTCTGATACACATGCATAGGTATTAATAACTTCTAAACACACTTCAATAGTAGTTGTTGGGCTCTCCTTTGTAATGTTAATGCTTGGGTCTTCAGGATTTGTATTTATAAAGTTAAATGTATATGCTGAGTCACTGGATGTACCATTCCTTCCGTCTGTTCCAAAATTCCAAATGTATTGAAGCGGACCATCACCAACTGAAAGACTGGTGAAATCTAACTCACAATCACTTACTCTTGGTTCTTTCGGTTCAAAAAAGAAAGATGAGCTTGGTAATGGATTAATAATAATAGCACCTTGATGACTTATTTCTCCTTCACATTTACCCGAATCACTTACAAATGACACGTCTAAATGATATGTGTTGGCTTCATTAAAGTAAAGTCGATTATCATTATAATTAATTGTTTGCCCAGTATAGGAACTGCCATCACTAAATTTCCAAGTTGTAATACCTTGTATATTATTTATATTTGAAAGAGATAATTGGTCTTGTTCATTAAAGCATACAGTTTGGGAAAGTGGGCTTATGTCAGGAGTTGGGTCTGGGTAAACGATTACGTTGAACGTTTGAGTGATGACTGCATTACAGTAATCAGTTACAGTTGCAGTGTACATTGTAGTTATTGCAGGGCTAACACTTACTGCAGTTAAAGTGTCATTTGGATCATTGGTATTCCAGCTATAGGAGTAGTTTAATTCGTCACCAAAATCAATTAATTGACCATCCATAGCTAAAACCATTAGGTTTGTACTCTCACCAGGGCAGATATATGCGGTAGAATCCAGAGGAGAAATACTTTGAAAAGCAAGTGGATCTGTAACGGTCATATTAAATGAAAACGGTCCAGCCGCGCATCCATTTGCATCAACTATATCATATGTGTATGTATTAGGTGCTGTTGCATTTTGAGTAAAGGTAGTAGTGTTGGGGTATGAATTTGCGTTTGCATCTGTCCAGTTATATGAATATGGCATGGTACCTCCACTTGTATAACCTGGTGATATATTGATATTACTTCCAAAACAAACATTTGTCCAATCACTTGGCGCATTACCAATAAGAGTATCAGGTTCAGTAATGCTAGTATTAGAAAAAGCTTGACAGCCTTGAATATCCGTTACTACAATATCAAAATTGTTGTCACATAAGTTTGTAAAAGTACCAGTTGCATTGGTTGTAGAAATTCCGTTCAGAATAATTTCAAAATTGACACCAAGCGGTGCATCAATTACAATTTGACCATCACAAATATTATAACAGGAAGTATTTGTAGCAATAACACTATTGATTACAAGTTGAGGTGGTTCATTGATAACAATATTAAATTCTTGGTGTATACAACCATTGGCATCTGTAATAATAGCATTATATGAGTCGGCACAAACGTTTATAGCATTTGACACATTGGGAGCTGCAATGTTTCCTGTCCACTGAAATGTGAGTAGACCGGTTCCTCCACTTGGATCTAGGTCTATTGCCCCATCACAGGCATCAAAACATGAAACATTTGTAGTGACTATATTAGTAACTATTGCAGTTGGCTCTGCAATTATAATTGGTATTGTCTCGGAACAATTATTTGCATCAAGCACAATAGTTGTATATGTATTAGCTGCTAGATTATCATAAACGCCAAATGGCTGATAGGTCAATCCTCCATCAATAGAATAAAGGTAATTTAGAGTGCCTCCAGTTGGCACCATTGAAATTCTACCTGAAAAATCGTTATTACAGATTAAGTCGGTTCCTACTGCATTGGATTGTAGTAATGCTGGTTCTGAAATTGTAGCTGAGCTTTGCACAATACAACCGTTGGCGTCTCTAACATATACATCATATGTGTTTGCTGCAAGGTTATTAAAAACATTTGTAGGGAAATAATTAATGTTATCAAGACTATATTCATGAGCCCCTACGCCAAGTCCACTTGTAATATCAATTACACCACTTGTTTCTCCATTGCAAAGTATATCGGTAGTTTGAATAAAGTCTATAGTTGGTTCTGGGTCAGCTGTTATAATTGTAGTCATTTCTATCTCACATAAATTACCATCAGTAACTTTAATTAGGTAAGAATTTGGTGCGAGATTGGAAAATACATTGATTAAACTTCCTGCAGAAAAAGTAAGTCCATTGTCATCACTAATATAATAGGTATATACACCTGTTCCACCATTTACCGTAGAAGTAATTGTTCCATTGCTATTTCCGCATGTTGAAGAAACAGTAGCTAAAGCCAAGGTTAAATTTGGTGGAGAGGCAATTGTTTGATTAACATCAAATACACAATTTTTAAAATCCTCAACATTTATAGTATGAACACCATTACATAGGTTTTGAAGAATGTTTGAAGCCTGTTGGCTTGTGCCACCATTGGCACTATACAAATATGGTGGAGTACCACCAGCTACTGTTACATCAATTTCGCCTGAACAATCATCAAAACATAAGTTATCAGTTACGATAAGGTTTAGACTTAAAGTGTCAGGTTCTGTAATCGTATACATAGTATCTTTTACACATCCATTCATATCGGTTGCTTGAATATTATATAAACCTGCGGCTATCCCAACAAAAACTCCTGAACCATTATTTGCAGTTCCAATGTCATAATTAAATCCACCAGCACCACCTGAAGCAACCAGAATCATACTTCCAGTATTATCTCCATGACAAACTAGGTGTGAGGGGTTAATACTGATGGAGATATTCGTTGGTTGTGTAATATTAACTGTCATTGCTCCTAAACAACCGTTTCCATCACTGACTATTGTATTGTAAACACCTGCAGCAAGGTTCGGGAAATTATTAGTTGGATAGTAGTTGGCACCATTATCAATACTATACATATAAGGGCCTCCATCACCACCCATTACGTTATTAAATGTGATTTGTCCATCATTTGTTGTTAAACAAGAAGTGTTTACTTGAGCAATTGCGTATGTAACGCTGTCTGGTTCAGTGATGACAAATTCATAAAAATCAGCACAATTTCCACTGTCATGAATAATTACAAAGTGAGTTCCAGCACTCAGTTGAACATTTGGATCTAAAGCACCATCAAAGGTTCCTGTGGTTTGAAAGTATAAACTGTCTAATGTAAATTCGTAGGGTGCAAGACCCACAATTACGTTTACGAAAACTCCACCATCATCACCTCCAAAGCATGTGACATTGTGCGTTGAATCTAGCGCTGTTAAGATTTCTAGATCACTAACATCCTCGGAAGTTGAATCAATACATCCATTGGCGTCTTCAACATAGACCGTATATAAACCAGAACTTAATGCAGTAAAATCCCCTGTTGGCTGATTTACTGTAAAAAGTGGATCCAGACTGTAAGAGTATGCTGCTGTTCCATTAATTGCTTGCACTTCAAAACCTCCATTGGCAAAACCGCAATTCGACCCTGTTTCTGAAATGTCATTGAAAGTAATTTGTAAAGGATTATTTAATATCACATTTGGCATTGAGAACTCACAATTCGTAAAGTCTTTTACTATTAAATCGTAACTGTCAGCACATAAGTTTATGAAAAAAGGTGAAGCTTGATAGGTTGCACCTCCATTAATACTATATTCATAAGGAGGGTTGCCACCTGTAGTTAAACCAAAACTAATTGAACCATCACATCCATTATAACATGTTGGGTCCACTGTAGTATTTGATGAATTTAGTGCAGTTGGTTGATCAATAAAAATGGTGGCATTTGCCAGACACCCATTGGCGTCTTTAACAACAACAAATGTGTTCCCGAAACAAAGACCAGTTAAGACAGGTGAATTTTGATAACTAAAACCATTATCCTTACTGTATTGGTAAGGAGCTGTTCCTCCTGATGCTGAAATTGTAATAGTACCGTCACAAGTACCATTACAAGTGACATCAGTTTTAGTGGTTGTGAATGTTAAAGAGGTAGGCTGACCAATCATAAATGACACGGATCCAGAGCAACTGTTTGCATCCGCCACTAATACTGTGTGATTACCAGCATTTACATTAAAAGTATTTGTTGCAATTGGTCCTGTACTATTTAAATCGTATGTAAACGGGGCAGTTCCCGTTGAAATAGAAACAACTATAGTTACTGCGCCGTTGAGTCCACCAGCGCAAGCAACGTCTTGTTGGTAATCAATAACCGGATTTGGAGGAGGAATGTTTACAACAGTTACATTAATCGTTTTTGAACATCCATTTTGGTCGGTTACCACTACTGGGTAAACAGCGCCTGCTAAGTTCGTAAAAATGCCAGTATTGTTTGTTGTTGCACCAATTGAGTACGTGTATATACCTGTTCCTCCTGATGCTTGTACTTGAAATTCTCCATCACCCTGTCCACAAATTTCATTGTTGTTATATACCACTGCAACCGTTAAGTTTTGAGGCTGATTAATTGCTGAGGTATTTGTCAATTCACAATCATTAGCATCTTTGACCTTATAGGTATAATTACCTTGGCATAAATTATTAAATAAGGAAACTGGACTATAATTGTTATTGTTCAGGGCATATTGATAGGGAGCAGTACCTCCAGAGGCATTTGTCATATCAATACTAGCGTCACAGACGCCAAAACAATTAATTTGGTTAGTAGTTAAACTTCCTGTCAATGCAGCAGGAGCAGCTAAAACTACAGTGTCTCGATTAATGCATCCCGAAACATCTTCTATTTGAATGACATAAGTACCAGTTCCGATATTTCCAATACTTTGGTAAACTTGTCCTGGAAGTGGTGTGTTGGTTAGGTCATACCATTGATAGGAGTATGCAGGAATTCCTCCAGATGGAGTAGATAAAATGCTGCCATTAGAAAGGCCGTTGCATGTTGGATCAGTGCCGATTGCGGTTACTGAACAGCAGGATGGTCCATCAGGCATCACAAAGTTTTCAATTAGCGAACAGTTATTTGCATCAATTATTTCAATTACGTATAACCCAGCAGTCAGTCCTGTAAAACTCCCGGTATTATTTGAAGAAGTTACCGGGCCTGACAAATTAAAAGTAAAAGGCGCAAGGCCGTTTAATAATGTCGCATTGATTGAAGCATCAGATAATCCATAGCAAGAGGCTGGAGCTACAGTAAAATTATCAAATTCCAAATTATCAACAGTTATTACTACTTGATCAGTATATGTTGTGGTTCCATCAGTATAGTTAACAGTAAATGTGGTGTTTTGAGTAACATTAGTGGTAACATTTGCGGCATCCGGACTACCAGGGATATGCAACCAATCATAATAGAAAGGACTGCAAGGAGTAGAAGTAATTACTACATTATCAATTCCCCAATGGTCAAAATTCGAACCAGAAGACCCCCACTGAAATAGTCTAAAACTTGTGTTGGCTGATTGTGCTCCAGCAGGAATAGGAAAACAATAGTTATTCCATGTTGTAAAATTCGTAACCCCAAATGCCAATGGTGATGAGGCACCTGCACCTGGATAATTAGTTAGAAGGTTTCCATTTGGTGCAAAATAAGAAATATCTGTCCATGTGCCCCCGCCATTTGTCGAATATTGTAAACTAACACCTTCATTGTAGAAATCTGCTCCTTCACAAGGAGATGAATCGCCACAATATTCGCACATAAATTTAAAGTCAAAACAAACTGTTCCACCACAAGCTACATTCGCGTTTCCAGTTGTAAGTGTCCGAGGTGCTGAAGTTCCAGAACCCATCCATAAATAAGTAGTTCCATCTGAAGATGCTCCACAGGGGTTTGTGAAGTCAGCAGCGGGGTTTGATGACCACCCAGGTTGTAACTGCCCTGTATTAAAGTCATCTTGAAATACGGTTGAAGATGTTGTGCCAATAGCAGATAGTTGAACTGCTCCTCCGCCACAATCAAAAAAAGTTTGATTTGCACTTGCAGAAACGGATTGACTGAGGAGTGGGGTACTAACACCTAGTGTAAGTGCAAGAACAAGTGACAACCAATAAAATATTGAACTTATTTTTTTCATTACCTTATTTTTTTTATTGTCAATTCATCAAAACTGAAATTTGACATTTGCACGCCACCAGAATATAAGGTGAATTTTTTGAAAATATAAAGATCACCAGTTGGTGTTTCACATACCCCAGCAACTGAGCTTTTCTTATCCAGTACTAGGGAAATATGGTTTTCTTCATCTCTAATATTGGTGGTTTGTTCAACCTCATCATACCAGATTCTTAAATTCCAACTCGCTTCAACTTTGTAATTATTTGTATTTATAACTTTGATTAACAAGCCAACTTGTGAAGGAATGTTTTTGGGTACACAATCTGTTTCTTTATGATAAAACTCTACACCGCTAATCGAATTAAATAAAGTCCATTCATCTGATTCTTGTGTAAAGCCATGAAAGGCAATGATAGTCAAAAGTGCAAATAAAACATTTTTCATAGTGTGGTATATGAATAGACGTAAACTAATCTGATTGGTTTACTTCTTATTGTCTTTTAAAATAATTTAATGCCCAGGCTTTAGAAAAACCTGAGGCTTTCATGTTATTGGAAACTATTAATGCTTCAATCACACCGTTAATGTTTTCTGAGTAGTATAATACAACATAATACTTTTGGTTACGCTGGTTTACTAATAATTTTGGAGTGTCAAATTCCGTTTTTGCAATTCGTAATAATTTTTCTGCCTCATCTTTAGAATTATACATACCAGTTACAACATAGTATCCATCAGGCGCCTCAGATTTGTCTAAAACTTCTGTAAAATAATCATCTTTAATCTTTATACTTTGCGTCTGAACATCTTCAACTGGATATCTGATTGGCTGTTCTTGTTGAACTTTTATATTTTTCCCATCATTTTTATCATCATTATTTTTGTTGATGGTATCTGAGACTAGAGTTAGATGATCATCTTTAATCAAAATATTTTCATCTTCCAATACTTTGTTTTCAAGTTGCTTTATATTAAGCTCTGTGTTCAAACTATCAATTGTTAAACTATAAATTGAATCTTTGACTTCTTGTTGTCGAACAACTGCTTTTAATCTATTTTCCAGTGTTTCTTTACTTGATTTAGACTCTTTAGGGGCCGATTTTTGATTACCAAATGTATAAAGTAAGGCGATTTCAAAATTGTTTCTATTAGTAATAGTCGCCATGTCGGCTAACGGAATATCATAAGCAAAACCAAGTTTTAAATGATTAAAAATGCTAATACCAATATTTGCTCCAATTGCGTAGTCACTTTTGTAGGTGGCGCCAATCCAGCCAATATTTTTTAACCCTGTTAGTAAAGTTGCGGAATAATGAAAAGGTAAGTTGGGTGTATGTATAAGCAGTAAATCTGGTTTAATAAAGAAGTTTTCAGAATTTTTAAAATTAAAGGTATAACTGCTATTTAAAATATACTGCCTGCCTAACTGATATTTAACAGACTCATTTTCGTTTAGTGCCAACTTATTTCCAATAAGCTGAGGCATAGATGCACCAAAATTAAAGTCCTTGTATTTAAGGAAAATTCCAAAATTGGCATCTATTCCTGTTTTATTTGCAAGAAAAGCTTGAGTCAATATGGGATCATTGAGATCGCCTTTAATAGCTGAGTAGTTTATACGTTGATCAATAATTCCAAACGAAAATCCAGGTTGGATGATTAAGTCTTCACTAATTTGAAGTCTATAAGCATATGATACATGAGCTTTGGTTCTATTACTTAGTCCTAAATTGTCGGTATTTAACTGTATTCCTATTGATGAATTCGATTGATTAATTCTGGAGTGGAATGTAATAAGATTTGAAATGATACCACCATCAAATTCAGCCCATTTTTGATTTCTAAAAGCTGCTATTTCAGATAAGTTATTAATGCCTGCATAACCAGGGTTATATACAAATGGATTGATATAGTTATGCTGAAATAACTGTTCTTGCTGAGCAAAGCCAAATGATGATGACAATGAAACTAAAAGAACAAATATATAGCGTATAAGTATCATTTATTATTTATAATGGTAATTGAACCTTTAATCGGACTGCTGTCAGGATCTGTATAAATGGCATAAAAATAGGAGCCATCAGGTAAGTTTTGACTATTCAAATCCCAATCATTATTATATGGAGATTGTTCAAATATCATTTGACCGTAACTATTAAAAACGAATACCTTATTTTCAGGGAAATATTGAATATTTTCAATAATCCAAGTATCATTAATGCCGTCTCCATTGGGTGAAATAAAGTTATTAGCAGAAATTTGAACGGGATTATCAATAACAATAATGGAATGAATTGCATTAGTTTGGCATCCATTGGAATCTGTAAATGATGTTTGATATATTGTATTAATTGGGGGTGAAACCTTTGGAGTAGCACTAGTAGGATTATCGATATGTATATTTGGTGTCCAGTTAAAAATTGTACTAAGATTTGGGGTTGAAAGTTGAATTGAATCTCCTAAAAGAAGTGTATCCTCATTATCAAAATCACTGTTTGGACCAAACACAAAAAAGTATTTGTAGGCAGTATCTGCATCACAAAGACCATTTTTAACAAATACTCTGTAGGCACAGGCTCCGTAAATATCAGGTTGATTGTAAAGTGGATCGGTAATGTTAGTTGAAACCCAATTCAAACCACTGTCAATTGAGTATTGCCATTCGATTACGTCACCAGAGTATTGGCTTAACTCTGCGCCTGGGCCTATTGTTGTTGGGCACAACGAATCTCCATCCATTAAAATTTCACCAGCTTGACTAGCAGTGCCAACCGAAACGGTTACAAAATTAGATGTATCTGCCGGACAATCTAAATGTTGAACAATAATTGCAAAAGATGTTGAGGTCTTAATATTGTTATAAATCAGGGAGTCATTCGTATTATTAATACTCGAAAAAGTGAGGTTGTTATCTTCACTTTGAATCCAGTTTAAAATAGTACCATTAATACCTGAAGTACTTAGTATGCCTGTATTATTAGTGTCACAATAATGAATGTTTCCGATTAGATTTCCCGCATCAGAACCTGGAATAATGAAAATATTAAAGAAAGCAGTGTCAGTGCCACAAGGCGATTTTTCTACAATGACTCTTACATCAATAGTACTATTAATATTTGAAATAGTAATGTTGCTTGTTGTTGCACCAAGTCCTGACCACGACACCCCATTGTCATCTGAGAATTCCCAATCTGATATGTTGCCATCATGTCCAGTAAGTGCTAAATTTGCTGCGTTCAACCCTGCGCACAAGGTGTCATCTCCAGATATTTCGCCTGCAGTCGGCCCATCAAGAACTGAAATGAAAATTTCGTTAGACGAATCAGGAGGACAAACCCCATTTTGAGTAATAGCATAAAATTGAAAGTTTGGTCCAAATTCCATATACTGTATTGTGTCAAATGGATTGGTGTAAGTTGTATAACTATTGCCCGCATTTAGAGATAGCTGGTAATTGACCACTGCTCCATTATAACCGTTTAAATAAGCTGTTGTTGGCAGAATGGTATCACAATGCACAGAATCACTGGATAAGACTCCTGCTACACTCAGTATATCAACAAAAATGGTATCTGACAATGAGTCCGACGGACAGAGACCGAATTGGCTGTCGTAATAAACTCTATAGATTCTATCGACAATTAAATTAGTAAATGTTTCAATTGGTGTGGTATTACCGGTTAGATTAAATGAGACGCCATTATTGTCACTATAAGCCCAGTCTGTTATAATTCCTGTATTTCCTAATATTTCAATTTGATCAGAATTAGCGCCTTCACATACTGAATTGGGTCCTGAAAGACTACCTAAAGTAGGGGTGCAATCGTTAGTTATTTGAATTGTTAAGTCATTATTGGAAAGGACCACATCTCCCGGGACCACAATGTTAAAGTCTATTGTATGAATTCCACAACCGCTTAAGTCAGCTAATATGGTAAATTCAAAATTAATGGTGCCACCAACTGGCATTACTACTGATGGACTACTTTGCGTTACAGTAGTTCCATTGATAGTATAGCTGGCATCAAAAGTGCCAATATATGCAGCAGTTGGGTCGGCATTGGCAATTGTTATTTTTACTAGTTCCCCATTAGTTAGGTTACAGCCAGAAACAGGGGAGGTAACAAGTGAACTTATGGCTAGGTCTGATGCTAACCCGCTAACTGAAAAAAATAAAAAAAGCAGCCAAAACTGTATTCTCATACCCAATTTCAAATTTATGCAAAGTTATAAAGATAATCCTAAAATACGAAAATAAATTAGTAACAACAGATTCTTAAGAAGTCCAATGTTTTAGCCTCTTTACCAAACTCTATAATCAAGTTGAGTATTAACGAATCTTGAGGTGGGAGTTTGTGCTCCTTTTGATATGGTATTTACTTCTTGCTGAATAAATGCTTGCAGTTCTGAAATGTTTATTTTTTTGTCTCTATTTAAATCAGCTTCTTTATTTTCTAGCCCTCTTAACAAGCAATAGGTAAACAAACCATTTTTCCATTTTTCGCCTTCTATAGCATATTCAGTTCCGCCAGATGATGATATAACGGTTGCTCCGGTTCCTTTTCGAAGATCTGTAAAAAGATTTTTCATTAATTCATTAGTGCTTTTTAATCCTAACCCTCCTTTATTTTTTTCCTTGATATCAACACTCCCAGCTGCCCTAAAAATGATATCTGAACTTTTTTCTTTTTCCAATAAAGCGTTCTCTTTTTCAACCTCATCTTTCTCAAATTCACCACTATGACAGGTGTCTATGAATAAAAGTTTTCTCAATGCTTTGATATTATCAACTATGTTTTCAATCAATTCATATGGAATTCCTCTAAGTGAGGGCTTAGTAAAGTCCATATCGTGTGCTGCAAAATAATAATTAAAATCTTCATCAAGTACGCCATGTCCGGCTACAAAAACGATTACCATATCGTTAATACTTGCTTGTTTTAAAAAAGTTTTTAAATCATATAAATTTTCTTTTGTTACTTCTGCGTCTGTATAAGTTTTGTTAAATACGTTGTTGAACGATTTATTGGTTTTAAAGGCTTTTGCAACATCAATTGCATCTTTCGCGGCATAATTCAGGTTGAATTTTGAATCTTTATACTTACTCACACCAATTGAAATTAAGAACAAGTTAGAGCCTTTTGATGGGGATGTATTAACCACATTGTAGGTTTGCTTAAAACTCTCAACTCCTTTTTCATTCTGTGCACTAATTTCTATTTTGTTTTTTCCACTTGCAATAGGAATTTTGAAGTTTTTTTCGAACTTTTTTGTTTTTTCGTTTTTAAGATCATATCCTTCTATTCCATATATGGCAACACCGTTTAAGTAGATATTAAGTTTTTCCAAATTATATTTTTTGTCTGTAGCGGATACTACAATATCTATATAGTCGTTTTCTGTATTAGGCTTTAATTCCAAAAGATTTTTTAGTCGTATTTCAGGTAAATTAAAGTCAGTGCCTAATTTGTCTTCAGAAAAGTTCAACTTTTTAAGTCTCTTTTTATAGGCTTGATTATAGGCAGATATGAGTTCAGTATTTGTGCTCCCTAACTTAGTAAGAACAAGATCAGGTCTATTATATTTTATATCAAACAAATCCGGGTAAAAGTATTGGTCTTTGTATTTAAATCCAAAATCATTAATGGCACCTTTACTAACTAAATAGTAATTGTCTTTAGTTATAAAAATAAAATCTTCGTTTTTAAATGGAATAATTGAAACAATAAGTTCTTTTTTATTGAAGTCCCATAGTTTCACTGTGCCATCAAAACTGCTGGTTACAAAAGTGTTATTGGATGGATGGAAAGAAATGTCAGTGACTAAATCAGAGTGTCCTCTAAAAGTATGGTACATTTTATTGGTAATGCGGTTGTAAAATATAACTGAGTTAGAATAATCAACTAAAATCATGTGCTGACCTCTTATAAATATTTTTTTTGCTTTTATGTCAGTAATGGCCTTGTACTCTCTAGTATTAATGTTGTAAGTGAATTGTCCATTTTCAATTGAACTAATCCAAATAACACCATCTGATAGTTTAACAAAATCATCAATACGATATAAGAAATTGTCCACACGATAAGAGATTTTTTTACCTTTCCATTGCCAGATATGGATGGCTTTACTCTGCTTTGAGTTTGAAATAATTGTATTTTCATCAATAAAGGTCATGTTGCCATAAGCATCAAAGTTGTTCGGTTTGTATAGGTTGGTTATTTTATCCTTTTTTCTATCATGAACAGCAATACTAGGATTTTTTCCAGAACCGGTAAATGCCATTTTAGCACCACTGGGAGAAAACGAAACATTTTTAACTTCGGCGAATGGCTTTTGGTAGGCATTCATAGCGCTAAGTAAAATAGATTTGGTATGCTTTATTGGGTATTGAGCAAATGTGTGTCTTTGAATATTATCGTCAGTAAAAGGTGTCTCTTTTTCAAGAAGTCTATTATCAGAAGTGGCAATATAGTACGAAGAAGAGCGATCGGAATATGAAATATTATTGATTGACTGTTTACTGACTTGTTTAACCTTAACCTTCGGGAAATCACCGTAAATGCTCATAGCATAAACAATACCGAGTTCGTCTCCTATATAAAGAACTGAGCCATCTTCACTATATTGAACCGTGTTTTTTCTGAAAATGCCAGACGAAATCCTATCTTCTATTTCATATGTTTCTGCATTCCATAAAATAATACTTCTGTCTCTACCTGCTGAAGCAAAAAACTTTCCATCTTCAGTAAATACCACGTCTTTAACCGCCGAATTATGGCCACTATACCTGAACGAACCAACACCCAAACTGTAATTGTAGAGGTATATTTTACCATCATCACCAGCAGCTATTATATTTTTTTTATCTGGACTTACATCAAAGGCATTTAATTTACTATCTAGTGAATTTCCAGAACACCTAAAAATTGGAATTTTTTTACCCTTAAAGTTCTTTTGTAAAATTCCTTTTCTAACTGATAATTCTGTGTTTTTTTCTTTATCGAGATAATATGTTTTGTTTCTATTGCGGTGCAATTCTATCACTCCAACATCCTTCAATTTAGCATTAATAATGTCAAATTCAAAAACGGTTCGTCTGGTTTTAACCAATAAAAATTTCTCATCTCTACTGAAGCAGATGTTTTCAATATCTTCATTTTCATCAATATAAAACGAGGTCATTAGCCTTGCTAGTTTACTATTCCAAATAATAATTTCTGAATTTTCACCAAGTGAGGCCAATAGTTTTCCAGTTTTACTAAACTCTAATAATTCAATGTCACTAGAATGGGACCTATGCACAACCAATTCTTCTCTTTGCCCAAAGCTAAGGAAGCAGGCATTAAAAACAAAAGCACTTAAAATGGTTTTTAGTAAATTCATTTTTTAATTAGTTTAAAATATAAATGCGGAGAAACCAAATACTTATTTGGCTGCCATTCGATATGGTACCGTTCCTTAAATATTTTTTGTTTAGCGCTGTTAAGGTCACCACTATTACTATCATATTCTAGCAAAATACTATGAATAATGTACTTCTGAAATTTATTGTTTTGCCCGGCAATTAATTGTTCTAAATTTTGAATCACATAACTGCTTGGAAAGCTTCGTTGTTTAAGAATCTTTTCTAGATCTTCAGGTTTATCTGTAAATGCAGAGTAATCATCTATATAAGTAATATCGTTTTCGAAAAACCCGCCAGATTGTGTGGCAACAATTTGCAAAGGATCAACTGGAAAAAGGGAAATAATATTCAAGGATATTGAAGGGTTGAGTTTAAGCTCGTCCCTTAAACTTTTTAAATCTAGTGAATCTAATGAGCTGGGGTTGAGACGAGAGTAGTTTATTAACGTTAAGTGTTTTTTAGAATTATTAGATTTTTTTAATTCTTGGATACCCTTTTTAATAGACTTAATAAGCGCAATATAATTTTGGTCTTTAAATTTAAACTGAGGTTCTACCGATTTACTTTTATTAATTTCTCGTGTCTTATCATAGAACGAAGGCATTAGATCCGTCTTAATAAAGTCAACTTGTCCTAGGGCGTCGCTGAACCCTAATGTAAGGTTTTGACCATTGTATTGCCTAATATATTGTTCAAGAAAAAAACCTGTACTGGCGTAATACATCATGTCATTGTCAAGTTCGGAATTAAATAGGATTAAATGCCCGTAATTTTTATCTTTAAAATAAAAAGCTGTTGTGTCTATTGGTGGTTTTTGTAATTGATTTGTGTCAAGCACCACTGGGTTAGGGTCTGATGTGAAGAAGTTGACTTTGAGAGGATTGTTTGGATATGATAAGTCAAGATTTTTAATAAAATATAAATCAAGTTCAATTGGATAATTAAACAGAAATGCCGCAAAGGAAGAATCTAGATTAAAAAGAGTGTCTCTAACAATCATTGATGTATCAACGGATGCAGATTTATATATAACTGCATCACCAGAATAGTGAACAATATCACTTGGTTCTCCTCCTTCTTTTTTACAGGCGTTAAAGACTAGAATGAGTATGATGAGATAAATACTATTCTTCATATAAATAATTTTTAGTTGAGAATTCTTCTTTACTAATAAAATAGAAAAGAATACTCATTTCAACTTGCCACCTTGACCCTTGTAATTTAGAACCTAAATTTGTTACATAGCGCAAATTATAGTCTAGTTTATTAATTCGTTTGCCAAAACCTACCATGTATTGAAAGTTTGGCTTTCCATCACCTGAGTAAAATACTCCTTTAAAGTGGTCTTGACTATAGTCTAGGTTTGTTTCGAATGGTTCTTCCTCTGAAAAATAATAACTCACACCTGTTACCTGATAGTCATAATTGATTTCACCACTCAAAATAAAACCGGCATTGATGTGGATACTTTCGGGATTATTGAATAGATGGTAAGTGAAATAGATTGGGAGCCTAAAGCCTCTTCTGCTCATCACACGTTTACTTTGATAGGGTGATTTAAAATTAAATCGAATGTATTCAAACAAGAATTGAGGGTCAATATTCAGTCCTATTTTTTTTCTTGATATCCTAGCGCTTGCACCAAAAGTAATAGTATTAAAAAGTTTGTGTTCATCAATGACAAAACCAGATCCTTTTTTTTCTGATGTATAACTATAAAAGCTATTGACTGGTTGATATATATCTCCCTTTAACACCAGTCTATTGTATGGGTTTGTGCCAAAGTTAATTCCAAAATTAACGTCTTGACCAAATACGCTTAAGCCAATTAAAATGGATATGAGGGTCAGCCTAATCTTCATCTTTCTTAGCTTTATAAAAATAAATTTGAAGTTCCATACCAACGTAGGCTTCTAATTTTTTTGATTGTAATATATTGTTCTTACTGGTTAGGTTTAAAGTGCTTTTAAAGTAAACCGGGTTTGTTCCAAACTTAATTGAGAGTGGTGAAATATTTAAGTAATACTTAGGGTTGAAGTTACTGACATTTTCATAAGGAGACGAGCTGGCTCGAAAAACTGAAAAACCATATTCGTGAATGAAATAAAAATTAAACAGTTTTCCACGGTACGAAAAGAAAGGATTAGTGTAGGTTAGTCGAAGTTCGTTTTGAGGGAATACATATTGATTTTTCGTGTATCTAATAGTGTCATTTGATTCTCTGCTGGTTAAATAGTTACCTTTATTTAATATGGAGCCATAAATATTAACATAAATCCCAAATCCTGTGTGCTCAAAGCGTTCTATTTTATATAATTTCAGTTTTTTGTTTTTTAAAAATAAGTAGTGGTAGCCGATTCCTGCACGAACCATTATTTGAGGATTTAATTCCAGTTCATCCTCATTTACTTTAAGTCCAGGGTAGAATGCTTCACTTGTAAATGAGGAAACACCAGTTCCAATTGAAAAAATATGCTTTTGAGTAGTTTCCGGAGAAACTAGCTTGGGATTGTACTTGGTAAAATAAGTATGGTCTTCCGAGTTTGTACGTTGCGAAAATCCGAAGTTTATAGCTAGAGTAATAATACAAATAAATAGTAATTTCATGCGATTTGACCTGTACTTCAAAGATACAATTTTTTGATCAAATAAAAATGTAATTCCTTTTTATGCTAAAATCTTGCAATCGTCTGCTTTAATTTGGCATGAATCAAACTGAATAAAATAGTATAAATAAGCGCCTAATAAATACATCATCACATCATAAAAATCGCTTGTGTAAACAGAGGAATTTAAGGGTAAAACTAGTTCGAAAATCAGTGCAAAATATAGTGCTAAAAATGTAGTTGTGGCGAAGTTTATATGTATGATTCTTCTTTTTTTTATCTTCTTAATGATTATGATGCTAATTCCAAATACAATTGGCATGCAAATTAAGTCTGTAATGTAACTGTTTAATAGGGTGGGGACGGTGTAACTTGAAATTCTCCAAAACTGAATAATAGTGTAAATAACAATGCTGATAAAAAATAGTATGCTATTATTTTTAGTCATCCCGCGGTCCAAGCAATAAAATAGGCAATAAGTGATCCTATGCCCATAAATAACATGAAAATTGAATTTAAAATATAGTAGACCCAACGGACTAGAAAAAAGGGATGGTGTTTTAGCTTTTCAAAAATGACATCAAACTTATCTTTTGGCTTTGCATCAGCGATTGCTTTCTTTTCCGTGGCTTCTATTTTCTCAATAGCTTTAATAGAAATGGCTGCATTGCAGTTAGCACAAAAGTCGACATCTAAATTCCAAGTGCCGCATTGATTGCATTTTCTTTGAATGGTTGAGTCCATTTTCTGGTTAATTTGCGATAAAGATAATACTTTTGAAATCATTAATTTTGTACACAATCGCAAATTCTTAAAATGAAAATAATACTATCACCAGCAAAATCTATCAATTTTGATATTGAAAACAATACTGAAGACGCAACACAGCCTATTTTTCTAGATGAATCGGCCTATTTAGTGAATAAACTACAAAAACTAAGTGCAAGGCAAATTGCTAAGTTAATGACTGTGAGTACTGATATTGCCAACTTAAATAAAGACAGATTTCAAAGCTGGGAAGTGCCTTTTACTAGAGGCAACAGTAAACCAGCTGCTGATATTTTTACTGGGGCAGCCTATCAAGGACTAGAGTTTCCGAAACTCACAAAAAAACAACGCCTGGTGGGTCAAGAGAAATTGAGAATACTATCAGGCTTATATGGATTGTTAAAGCCATTAGATTTAATTCAGCCCTATCGGTTAGAAATGGGCACTTCCTTTAAAGTCACTCCAAAGGTTAAAAATTTATACTTGTTTTGGGGTGATAAAATCTTAAAACAGCTAAATGAAGAATTAAAAAATGATGTTAATCCTTTACTTGTTAATTTGGCTTCGAGTGAATATTTTAAAGCCGCAAAATTAAATGACATTTCAGCACCCGTTATCACACCCATTTTCAAGGATCTTTCAAAATCAGGAGATTATAAAATGATTATGACTTTTGCTAAAAAGGCCAGAGGACTAATGACAAGGTACATTATTACAGAAAATATAAATGACTTAGAAGGATTAAAAGGGTTTGATGCAGAAGGGTATTATTTTTATCCACAAGAGAGTACGGATAAAGATTTGGTGTTTAGGCGCGAATAAATCAGGGAATTTGTTATTTTTACAGATACTTGAATAATTAATTGTTTTGGAAAACCTTTTTCCATATATTAACGTAATTACATTATAGCCCTGTAATAATGAATTTAAAAAGGTTAATCGTCTTGTTTCTTTTCGCTTTGGTAACTTCCCAAAGTTACGCAACAGTGCTGTTTGTGACTAATGGTGGTGATAGTGGAGCTGGTACATTGAGGGACGCTATTGCAACTTCGGGTATTGGGGATTCAGTAATTATAAATTTTAAAGGAGCCATTGCCTTAACTAGCCCAATTCAAATAAGCGGAAAGGATCAACTAACTATTATTGGACCATATCCAGTTCATAATTCATTTTCAGCGGAGGGCGTGTCTGTTCCTGAATTATTTCAAATAATAAATAGTACAAATATTGTATTTAAAGGGTTAGGATTTAAGCATTTTTTTGCCGCTTCTTTTGATGTAAGGGCTGCAGCATTAATTAACTCTGGTGTTAGTTTTGTTGACTGTTTATTTGAAGGATGCCAGCCAAACGCAGGCAATGGTCAAGGAGGGGCATTGAGTGTCGAAAATGGTAGCTCAGTTAGACTTTTGGGGTCATCATTCTACAATAATAGTTCTCCCAATAATGGTGGTGCTATTTATTTTGACAGTACGGCGCTATTCGCAAATATTCAATCAACTTCTTTTATAGAAAATACTGCTGTTGATAGCGGTGGAGCAGTTTTTATTCGTTATATTCCTACTACCACGGTAAATTTTTTCGTTTTTAATAACAATACGTTTTA
>JBGCFR010000046.1:0-40355 GCA_045107045.1 Crocinitomicaceae bacterium | reverse complement strand
AGTGGATGGAATGAAATTGCGGAATATTCTCAAGCGTGGCTTAAAAAGAACGGCCTTTGATAAAAAAAACGAACCGCTAACAACAAATAAAAATAACTGCTATCGCAGTTCGGCATAAATGCCTATTTTTATTCAAGCGTTGGTAGTAATTCGAAAAATGAATATGAAAAAAATGATTGGAGTAAATATAATAAGCCTATTAATAAGTCTATCATTTTACTCTTGTGATAAAACTATTGATGGCACTTCTAATATTCAAAAAAGAGAGTTCTTAAGCTCATTTGAAAGTGTGAATGATTTTGATGGATTTTATATAACACCTCAAAGTCATCTTGGCACTACTTTTCACGAACTTACGGAATCTAATGTCCATAGTGGAATTTATTCCCATCGGGCATGGATAGATGGAGATAATCTTCAATCCTCAGGAGACAATAATCATAGAGGATATCCTACTATTCAATTTCAAAACACAACTGAAGGTGTTTTCCAGACTCCTTGCTATATCTCTTTAAGAGTTTGGTTAGATATGGAATTAAATGAAAATACAACAGGTGAGGATGATTGGTTTAGTTTTGCAACGTTCACGGATGATGAAACTGACAATTGGGATAGGACTGTATTAGTGAATTTAAGTGCAGATGGATTTGTACATCTACAGCACACAACTAATCAGGGAGAACAAACAAGTATTTTTCAAACAACAAACATAGCATTTCCACAAGAAGAGTGGGTTGAATTAAAAATATATCTGGATTTTCGAGATAATGGATATGCAAAGGTCTGGCAAAACGGTGAATTAGTTTCCCATTCGGAAATCGGTAACATAACTAATAAATTATCTCAAGCACATTTTGGGCTTTACTGTTCACCGCAATTGTCAACTGGAGAGGTGTTTAATGACGACTTAAAGATTATGGAAGTTGATGAGGAATAAACTACTACCAACACGGTATAAAAAACATAGGGCGTTTGTGCTAAACCGAAAGGTCTGTGCATATTAACAAAGTCCGCTAAATATAAAATTTGGCGTTTATAGAAGAAAAGATAAAAGCAAAATATTTATATTTAGCTAAGTAATAAACCGAAACGATAGTGCTTATCACCTGCCCTACGATTTCTTATACTTAACGTTACTCCCAATTCCCAATCTCCCTAAAAATGAAAATAGCCCTGCGAAATTATTCACAGAACTATTAATTAATTTGTAAAGTGATAATGATTTTATATTGCAGAGTAACATTTTAACTTCCATTTCCGTCTTAAAATTGTGAACCTAATTTGCTGAATTAATTTAATCAGCAAGCTTTACTTGAATCCAATTAAAATAATAGGATGAAAAAGAATACTTTAGCGATTTTATTGGCTCTTTTTGCATTTCAAGGCTTTGGTCAGAATTATGAGGATACCTTAGATTTAAAACTAGAGAAGTTCGGCAATTACGAATCATTACCTGGGTTTGCGGTCGCAATAGTTAATTCCGAAGGCGTAATCTACAAAAACGCATATGGTTATTCTGATCTTGAAAATAAAAAGTTGTACTCCCAAAAAACAGTTCAATGTGTGGCTTCCGTTTCAAAAACAATGCTTGCTTATGCTGTAATGAAATTGGAAGAAGAGGGGACGTTAAGCTTAGAGTCTCCAATAAATGACTTTCTTCCTTATAATGTTTATAATCCACTTTTTAAGGATTCTATTATTAGGATAAAACACTTGGTAAGCCATACCTCTGGAATTATTGATACAGATAATAATTATGACTCTAGAAGTTTATACTTTACCTCAAATACGAACCTTGATGATAGTAGGATGGAAAAGGATGATTTAGATTGGTTTAAACTTCAAAAAGCCAATAAGAATATTACAATAAAAGAGTATTGTGAAAATGTTTTTTCGGAAAATGGAAAGTGGTATGACCAAGGCACATTTGAAAAGTTTTCATCAGGGAATCACTATTCGTATACAAATTTGGGAGCAGTATTAATGGCTCACATTATTGAACAGGCAAGTGGTGTAAGTTATAATGACTTTATTGAAGAGAATATTTTAAGTGTCTTAAAAATGGACAAAACAACTTTAGATGGGACAAAAGTGGCATCAAATCTTTTGGCTAAGGCATATGTGTCAGAAAAGTTTATTCCTACACCAATTCTAGGAAGCAATACTTATCCTGATGGCGGAGTGCATACTAATTGCGAAGATCTGAGTAATTATTTAATCGAAATGATAAAAGGCTATAACGGTAAAAGTTCACTTTTATCGGAGGTTACATTTAGAAAAATGATGACACCTTTGTTATCTGAAAAGGTTGCGAATTCGGGCGAGACAGGAAAAAATTTTGATAATATAGGCGTTTTTTGGCATATAGCTCCAAATGGTAATATTTGGCATAATGGCGGAAATCCAATGGGAGGAACTGTATATATGTGGTTTGATCCAGCTACTGGAATTGGCAGAATTTTAATCACTAATTGTGATGTGAGAGGAAGTAGGGAAATGGTACGTGAATTTTTGTCTATCTGGTACACTATGGAAAAATATGCTAGCAAAGTCAAGTAAAGCCATCTTTTGCTTGATTGAAAGTTTGTTTTATTAGTCTATATTTTGCTATATTGTGGGATAAGTTTTTTTAAGTTTATGGCAGCAAATTATGTAAAATTTAGAAGGGTGCTGGATCGTGAACGAGGCAATGATATAAGACGTCAATTGGCTGATCATCAAATTGACTCTGACTTAACCGATATAAGCACCCAATTTGACATTAATAATGTGGGAGGTATTTCTCATTGTCAATTTGAAATTCAAATTGCCCCTGAAAATTTTGAGAAAGCTGAACAAATTCTAGAAGATAATGCTAAATCAATCATTTTAGAATTGGATGAATCTCACTACCTCTATGAATTTTCAAAAGAAGAGTTATATGGGATTATACAGAAACCGGATGAATGGAGTCCAACGGATTATCTATTAGCACAAAAAATACTACGAGATAAAGGTGAAGTAATTGATGATAAACAATTAAAACGGTTTAAAGATGAAAGGTATCAAAGTCTAGATGAACCTCGGTATACAAATGCCTTATGGATATTTGCGTATGTTTGTGCATTTTTTTTAGATACTGTTTTAGGAGTCATTCTCGGGGCTATAATTTTAGGAGCCAAGCGCACGTTACCAAATGGAGAGTCGGCGTATTATTATTCTCAAAGAAATAGAAATCATGCTAAGGTCATTATCCCATTGGGAATTATTGTATTTCTGATCCATATTTGGTTTTCGCTAAGGTTGAGAGGCATAGTAACAGGTTATGTCACTCAATTTTCTGGAATATCTCAATTTTTTTAACCAATATTTTATGAATGCTTCATCCGATATTCTAAACCTATCGACAAATAATATAGTCAAAGCTTTATTAAGTGAGTATGCCCTTTCAATAGCGCATTTCGTTGATGTGATTTCAAACATTCCGGCAAGTAAACTCGCAATGGTAGTTGATTCAACTACCAAAGACCCAGATTGTGTATCTATTCAATCTGTATTAAGCCATGTAGTTGAGTCAGGTTACACCTACGTTATTGAAATTAGAAAATGGTTAGGGGAGGAATTAGCCTATAAACAAAAGGAGAATTTATATTCAATTGAAGATTACATTATGGCGTTAGATAAAATGTTTGAGTATAATATTCAGTTATTCCGAGACTATCCTGATGTTGAGCTGGAAACATATTCTGCCTCAGGTAAAATTAAAGTCAGATGGGGTCAAATATATGATGTAGAGCAATTATATGAGCACGCCATTCTCCATATTTTAAGACATAGGAGACAGATTGAAAAATTTATGGCAAAACTGTAAATTGATTCTAAAGTGCCTTTAAAATATCAATAGTGGCTGTTGGATTGTCAGATTTGAATACATAACTCCCGGCTACTAAAGCGTCCGCACCAGCTGCAATAAGTCTTGCTCCAGTTTCGTTATTTACACCACCATCAATCTCAATCAATGTTGAAGCTCCTTTTTCAGTAATTAGGGCTTTCAATTTTGCAACTTTGTCAACCGCTGCCTCTATAAATTTCTGCCCACCAAAACCTGGGTTTACTGACATAATGAGTACTAAATCGAGGTCGTTAATTACTTCTTCGAGCACACTAATTGGTGTATGCGGATTTAAGGCTACTCCTGCTTTCATACCCTCTAATTTAATAGCTTGAATAGTACGGTGTAAGTGTGGGCACGCTTCATAATGAACGGTTAGCCAATCCGCCCCGGCTTTTTTGAAATCAGAAATATATTGATCCGGATTTGCAATCATTAAATGCACATCCATTGGCTTAGTGGCATGCTTTGACATAGCAGCCAATACCGGAATTCCAAAAGAAATATTGGGAACAAATACACCATCCATAATGTCAATATGAAACCAATCTGCATTAGATTGGTTGATCATTTCTACTTCCGACTGAATGTTTGCGAAGTCACAAGCTAAGAGAGATGGTGATATAATAGGCATAATAACTTATTTTAAAAGTGAAATAATTTGTTCAGCTAATTCTTCCCCAATTCGTGACTGTGCTTCAACTGTTGCCGCACCAATATGTGGAGTAGAAGCAATTTGTTCATGGGCTAATAAATCTGCTCGAGGAGATGGTTCATTTTCAAATACATCTAAGGCAGCTGCTCTAATTTTACCTGAATTAATTCCAGTAATCAATGCATCTTCATTAACAACACCACCTCTAGCCGCATTAATTAATATAACCCCAGATTTCATTTTATCAATCTCAGATTGGTTAATTACAGCATTTCCATTGGCTTGTTTCGGCACGTGCAAAGAAATATAATCAAGTGATGGTAAAGTAGCCTCAAAGTCAGAAACTGATTCTAAATTAAAATCCATGTCTTGCCCATTAATATTTAAAGGGATGTTAAAGCTCTTCACGCTTCTATCAATAGGGATCACTGTCATTCCGCAACCTAAACAATAACTTGCCAATGATTGACCTATACGACCAAAACCAACAATTCCGATTGTTTTACCTTTTAGTTCTTGGCCCTTAGCATATTTCTTCTTTAATGCTTTAAACTCAGTATTACCATTTGTAGGCATCACTCTATTAGAGTGAAAAATACTTCGTGATAACGAAAATAGATTTGCCATTACCAATTCAGCTACTGATTGAGAGGACGCCCCTGGTGTATTAATGACATGAAGTCCTTTTGATCGGGCATAATCTACATCAATATTATCCATTCCAACACCACCTCGACCAATCAACTTTAGGCCTGGACAGGCGTCAATTAAATCTTGTCTAACAGTTGTTGCACTTCTGACTAATAAGCCAGAAATACCTTGATTATTAATCTCCTCAACTAATTCACCTTGAGGTATATTGTTGGTTAATACAGTAAATCCTCCTTTTTCAAGTGCCTCAACACCTTCTGAGGATATTCCATCATTTGCTAAAATTTTCATATTTATTTGCTGTGGTTTGCTGTGAATTCTTTCATTACATTCACTAAATGTTCAACTGATGATAGTGGCAATGCATTATACATAGAGGCTCTATAACCTCCGGCAGAACGGTGTCCTTTTAGACCAATAATATTTGCATTTTTCCATGCAGAATTAAAATCATCCGATAAACTTTCGTCAGTTAATACAAATGTGATATTCATATTTGAACGATTTTCAGTGCTAACATTCCCCTTAAATAATGGGTTAGTATCAAGTTCATTGTATAATAGGTCTGCTTTCGCTTGATTCACTTTTTCAATGGCCTCAACGCCTCCATTTTTCATTAACCATCTTAAATTCAACATTGATGTATAAATGGAAAATACTGGTGGAGTATTAAACATACTTTCTTTATCAAAGTGTGTTTTTAGATTTAAGTAGGTAGGAATTTCCAAAGAAGACTGCCCTAAAATAGATTCTTTTACAATAAATAAAGTAGCTCCAGCGGGTCCTAAATTCTTTTGAGCGCCAGCATAAATAATATCAAAGTCTGATACATTAATTGTTTTTGAAAAAATATCAGATGACATATCACATACTACAGGAATATTAGACTGAATTGGAGCCTTAAATTGTGTGCCGTAGATTGTATTGTTTGATGTGTAATGTACAAAATCGTGTGCACCATCAATATTATCTAGGCTCGGAATACTTTTATAACCATCTTCCTTAGAACTTGCAATTACTTCAATATCTAATCCTGCATTTCCCCCCTCTTTAATTGCTTTGGTTGACCAAACACCCGTATCGATATATGCGGCCTTTTTATTTGCTCTGGCCATATTCATAGCGGAGATCAAAAAACCTAAACTCGCACCGCCTTGCGTAAACATAACGGCATAACCTTCAGGTACATTTAAAGCCTTTTTGACTAAACTAACAGCCTCTTCCATAACAGCTACAAAATCGGGGCTTCGGTGAGATATTTCAAGTATTGATAAGCCATTAAAGTTAAGTACTGCTTTTGAAGCTTCTTCAAAAACTTCTTGAGGTAAGATGCATGGACCTGCACCAAAGTTGTGTTGTTTAGACATACCGATTTTTTAAGGTTAAATTCGGTTTGCAAATATGGGGAAATTTATGAGACTCATTGTCATAAATAAATCTAATTTCATGAATACTTTATCAACATTTTGACGCTTTTAACCAAGAATGATTATTTTCGTCAAAACGATTCGAATGACAGATTTACTATTCATTAATTGGACTATTGACCCTCGTGTGATCTCATCATGGAATACACCACGTTGGTATGGTATTATGTGGGCATTAGGCTTTTATTTAGGATTTATGATCTTAAATAGAATTTATAAACATGAAAAATCACCCGAAGCATGGATGGACAAAACATTTATTTATGTTTTGATAGGTGGTGTGTTAGGTGCAAGAATTGGACACTGCTTGTTTTATCAACCAGGTTACTATTTAAGTAATCCAATTGAAATATTATACATTTGGGAAGGCGGTTTAGCCAGTCATGGTGGAGCTATTGGAATCATTATAGCCGCTTTTTTACTTAGTAAAAACGTAACTAAAACAGGTGTGTTATGGGTGTTAGATAGGTTAGTAGTGCCAACGGCATTATCTGCCTTTTTAATTCGCTTAGGTAACTTATTTAATCATGAAATTTTAGGAAAAGTGACAGACTCCTCTTGGGGTTTTAAATTTTTAAGAGAGGGGTCAGCAGAGATCAACAGTTTAGTAATAGATGCGACCAATACAAATGGTTTAACAAATGATAATTATAGCGATAAATTAAACGAGGCTTATTCTGCTGTAGCAGCAGACCCGACAAAATATGCAGAGGTTTTCGCAGCTATTCCTGCTAGATACCCAGCTCAACTCATTGAGGCAATATGTTATTTAGTGTTTTTCGGAATTCTGATGTGGTTTTATTGGAAAACAAATGCAGGTCAATTAAAGGGGTTCTTATTAGGCGTTTTCTTTATTTTAGTATTTGGGGCCCGATTTTTTATTGAATTTATCAAAGAAAATCAAGATGGTATTGATCAAAATTTAGAAGGATTAAATATGGGACAATACTTAAGCATTCCGCTTGTTGCGATAGGTCTATTTTTTGTGTTTAAAAATATAAAATCGTTTAGAGTAGGTCAAACAACAAAATCCTAATTGTTTATAAACCAGTAATTTTAAAACTATTCTGGAAATAGCTATAATAGGTTGAATTAGTTTTTTGTTAAACTAATACTCTTAAAGATTTTGGCTTAACTGATATTTTGAATTCATTCGATTCACTGCGCATATGTTCGCCATCCAAATGATAAGATACGGGTGCATCTCCGTTGACAACTAATCGAATATTTGAATCAAAATTTATAGCTGTATGATGCTTTGATTTATCAATTTTTTTTGTAAAAAATCTGGTAAGCATTATTGGAACAGATAGTAAACTGAACTTGTCAATTAAAATCATTTCAAAGCGTCCATCTTGCATTTCAGAATATGGTGAAATAGCGAAACCATTTCCATATTCTGAAGAGTTCGATACACATGCTAGTAACGCTTGCTTATTAATCGAAAATGATTTTCCATGAATACTAAAAACTGGGGGTGTATACTTTTTGTATAGTTTTCTGATCAATTTTGCATAGCTGCGCATACCACGTTTATGATAGTTTTCGAATGCCTCAGCTATATAGGCATCAAATCCAAAACCACATACGCCAATAAATGCCTTGCCATTACAAGTTCCTGTATCAATTGTCTCAATTTTAAATCTGTTAATCTGTTCAAGTGCTTTTTTTAGGTTTCTGGATATTTTTAAATGTCTTGCAATTCCATTCCCTGAGCCTGTAGGAATGATTCCTAATGCACAGTTTGACAATAGTAAGGCCGTTCCAATTTCATTTACAGTGCCATCACCACCAATAGCTATGATAGCGTCGTAATCCTTTTTTTCAGAAATAGCAATTTCAGCACCATGTTTCTTATGCTTAGTATATTTAATCAGATATGAAAATTTATCATGGTCAATGCCACCCTTTATTAGTTTAGGTAGAATATCTTTTTTACCAATTCCTGATATTGGGTTAATAATAAATAATATGTTTTTCTTTCTATTCACTCGCGCTCAATGTGTTATTTATCATTCCATTATGGTAAGTCTGAATATAGGCTAATAGTTTGTTTTTTAACACTTTTACTAGTTCCGGCTTATCCATTAATAAATTATTCTCCAACGATTTGTCATCTATTTCATACATCTTTGTCGCTCTCCCATTTTTAAACACCATAAAATGACCTAGGCCATAAACGAGGTATTTATTTCCCAATTGAACGACAGTAAACCCATCATGATCCGAAAATACGCTTTCACCAAAACTATAAAAAGGATCTTGATATCCTATTAAATCAAGGACGGTAGGCATAATATCTATTTGACCGACTATTTTTTTCGAAACACCTTTTAATTGTTCATTATTTGGATGAAATAAAACCAAGGGAATATGCATGACTCCCATATCGTTATAGTACAGCGGGTTTCTTGTGGATGGTGTATGGTCAGCTGTAATTACAAAAAGTGTATTAGAATACCAGTCAGTTTGTTTGGCTTCATTAAAAAATGTTTGGAGTGCAAAGTCAGAATACATCACTGAATTTTGCATGTCTGTTAGCCCTCCACTAAATCGCTTTCTTAAATCATCTGGTATCGCATATGGTGGGTGGGAGGATAAGCTAAAAATTGTACTAAAAAATGGTGTTTGAAGTTGAGACATATCTTTTACAGCCCACGGAAGAAATAGATGATCGAATATGCCCCAAGTACCATCATAATCTTTGTCATCACCATATTCAGTTCTGCCCATATAGTTGCTGAATTTAACTTTAGATGTAAAACCCGTAAAATTCATTGATCCATTGGTTGCCCCATGATAAAAAGTAGACGTATATCCTATTTTTTCTAGGTGTTCGGGTAAAGATTCTAGTTGGTTAGTGGCGTAAGATGATGTAATGAATTCTCCTGGCATTAATTTTGGAAGAGAGGAAACGACTGATGGCACGGCATCAATTGATTTTTTTCCGTTGGCATAGCAGTGCTCAAAGACTAAACTCTGTTGAATCAAGCTATCAAGAAAGGGGGTTTGGGTACTTAATTCATGATTTATGGCACCAATATATTCTACAGAAAAACTTTCAAGCATGAGTATAACAATATTCGGCTGATTCAGTTTTGCATTCGAGTTATAAATTTTGATGGGATTAAACCAGTTTTTAATACTAATACTGTCTTTAAAAAATGTCTTTTCATCTAAACTTTGTTTACCAGCTGACTTAATGATTGTAAATGCTGAATTAAGTACCAGAGGAGTATTTTGGTCTGCAGTATATTGGGATGCGTTTAATGGAGAAATTGGCCTTAATGACCATCCTCGTCCTATGCTAATTATAACTATACTGATAATGATGAGGAAGGTGAATTGTTTAAAAATTGGCGTTTCTTCTTTAATGTCTTTTATCCATTTATTATATAACCAGTTTATACCAAAACACAAAGTGATAAGAATAATTAAAAGATACCAATAATCTTTAACAAAAGAGGGGAGTTGATTAGTGAAATCAGAACCATATGATAGCATTTTAAATGTGGAAAAGGTACTTCTTGTACTGGTGAATTTAAAATATTCAATATCTGCCATGTTAATTAGTAAACTCGGTAGTAGTAGGAGTAAAAAAAACGATTTTAAAACGATTTTATGCCAGTTTTTTTTACGCCAATGTTGCGGAAAGAGCTCTATTGCTAATAGTGGTAAAAATAAAATGGATATGGTTATCAAATCGAACCATAAACCGATAATAAATTCTTTGATGTCAACACTAGAAAATTGAGACAAATTGAAAATATAAAATAATAGTCTAGCTATAGAAAATGCAATGGCAAATAGTACAAACTTTTTAATAAAATTAAGAATGTAAGTTGGCAAATTTAGCAAGGTTGGTTATTTAAAGTTAAGAATAATCAGTTGAATCAAATTTAATATTAAAAAGGCAGACAATTCTATTTTTTTCATTGGTAAAAGTATTAAATTTGCTTATACCATAAATTAAAAAACATGAATAAGTTTCTTTTTACTGCATTTATTGGCTTAATGATGATAGCCTGTACAACTAATACGACTGATGCACCAAATACCATGGATGCAGAAGAACTTGCTAAATTAAAATCAGAGAATAGAGCATTACAAGCCAGTTTATCTGAAAAAGATTCAGTTTTAAATGAATCGCTTTTATTGTTTAATGAAATTGAAGAGAATCTAGCAAAGATTAACTTAAAAGAAGATGAAATTCGCTTCAAATCTAAAGATGTGGAGCTAGCAGAGGATGGTAAGCAATGGATTCTGCAAGAGATTCAAAATATTAATTACTTAAGGGAGGCAAATCAAAAGAAAATAAAGACATTGAATAAGCAATTAAAGAATAGTTCTGGCAAAATAACGGAATTAGAAAATTTAATTAGTGGCTTATCCTCAAAAATTGAATTACAAGACCAAGAAATTGAATTACTAAGAACCGAATTATCTGATTTGGATAGAGAATATGTTGAACTTTTAGAAGCCTATCAAGAACAATCAGTTCTGACTGCCGAAACTATTCAAGAATTGAACACGGCTTATTACACTTATGGTTCATTTGATGAACTAGAGTCAAATGGTGTGCTTGTAAAGGAAGGTGGCTTTATTGGTATTGGAAAAAAGACCGAATTAAACGCTAACTTTAATGAGGACTACTTTACTGAAATTGATGTAAATAAAGTATCAGAAATTGAAGTAAGTGGCGGTAAAAAAATCAAATTAGTATCTGACCATTCTTCAAGTTCCTATTCTATAGAGACTAATGGAACTAAACATATCCTTTCAATTTCTGACCCAAGTAAATTTTGGAAAGTGTCAAAGTATTTGGTTATTGTAACAGATTAGATTATTTCTGTAAAATATTTATTAGCTTTGTTTTAACTAATTGTAAAACTGATTCAAATGAAAAAAATATTTTTTATCCCTGCTTTTTTATTATTAATAATTAGCTGTAAAAAAGAAGGCTGTACTGATCCGACGGCATTAAACTATAATGTAGAGGCTAAGAAGGATGATAATAGTTGTACTTATGAGGAAGTTATAAAAGACTATAAAAGTGATGTCATATTTTATTGGGATCAAGCTGTTTCGAATTATTTGTTTGATGAAGACTACTACAGCGTTTATATTTATATTGATGAGACTTTAATGAGCTCAGTTGGACATCAGAATTATTGGAATGGTTCAATTACATGCGGTGATGATGGTGTTGAAAGATATGAAATTGACCTAAAAACGGAAAAAGAAAAGACAGTAGATTATAAGGTTGTAGATGTCGGTTCGGGAGATGTTATTTGGTCAGGGACTGCTAATTTAAGTGGTGAAGAGTGTACTTTTGTTAAGTTAGTTGAATAGTATTTTATTATTCCTTAATAAAAAAATTAATGTTCATAGACTACATCAACTGAAGGTGTACACTGATCAAGATAGTATTCTTGATACTTTGGTGAAGACAGTTCTGCTGGGCTATATTGATAGAATTCATATCTTAAATCTAAATTATATTTAGTATCATTCTAGTTGGCCCAGAAATTTTTAACGCGCAATTTTATATCAGCAAGATTTCCAACAAAATAATTATTTTGAACCTCTGATAAGGTCATGTTTATGCCAATAAAGCTATTAAACACTTTAACAGAATCGTAACCTCCTGTTTCAATTTTAAAATTAACGTCTACTGGCATTCCATCAAATAAAACATCACCAACATTGTGCAAAAATGTGCCGTCTCCTTCTTTAGCATCATCTCCCTTTCCTAAAGTTCCAGATGCTAAATACGTGCTTTTTTGCAGTCTAACTGAACTATTGCCAATACTTACTGTTGATTTGCTTGTATACTCATCTCCTGTAAAGTAAAAGAATCCGTTTTCATCTGTTGAAACTTCTTCCAATAATTCCGTTTGTGTATCTAACTCAAAAATAGTTGCTCCTTTTTTAAAGTTTCGATAGAATTGAACAGTTTGACCACTGACAGGTTTTCCATTACAACCATCTATCAATCTGCCATATAAAAATGCTTTTTCTGAAGGCTCTTTTTTACAAGATACTGCCGCTATAAAAACAAGGATAATAATTGATAAATTTTTCATATTTCAAATTTGACTCATTGAAGGGTACAAAATAACTATATAATTATGGTGCTTTTACTTAATTCTAATCATGCTCTCTCTAATATCCACTTTTCACCAGATGAATTAAGCTGGTAAAACAATCAACTTATATTCATTTTCAATATCTGGTTCAATCTTAATCAATCCACTTCCAATCAATGAATCTGCTCCAGTTATATAGCTTGGCAGAGTTCCTTCAATATTAAGGAGTAGATACCCTGCTCTTGTCATGTTAAATTCTCTTGAGTTATAAAGGTATATTTTACCTTCAAAATCAGTTGCTAAAGGAGGGGCAAACTCACGATAGATCTCAGGTGACTGCATACTGTCAGATTCTGCGAATAACTTGATTACAGCGTTTTCAACAATATTGTCTTCCTCATCTACAACATATATTGTTAGTATATAATTTCGCTTTATGCTTTTTTTACAAGAACCTAAAAAAACGCTAAAAAACGCGCTTAATAATAAATAGAGTATCCTTTGTTTCATTTTAGTTACAGGTAATAATGTTTTCAGCTGATGTATAATATATTGCTCCTAAGTATGGGTCGATCATATCAGGAAAAATGCATGATTCACAATTGTCAACTTTAACCAATTTGTTATCATATTCATCCGGGTTAATTAATGTGACTTCTCCCTCTAATTCTATTTCTTTGCCTGCATCAGTAATTAAATAAACTTCATATTTATAATTACCGGTTGAACTCGTTTTTCCAGCATATTTACCATTCCACCCATTAAGAATATCAGTTGAAGTAAAAACAAGTTTTCTATTTTTATAAATCTTTAAATGAGTTAATTCACCTTTATTAATGAAGATGTTAAAGTTGGAATTTGCATCATTTTCATTACCTGGTAGAAAAACGTTTGGAGCCAAAAAATAAATACTGTCATTCTTAGTATATTCTGTTAAAATAATGGGCAATCCATTGCATCCATTGATTCGCAATTGTCTTTTTTTACATGAAATAACACTGTAGTTAACAATGAAAAGAGTGAATAATAATAAAATTCGCATAAATTAGATTTCGTTACCCAAAAGAACGAGTGTTTAATCTGGTTGTCAAAAAATGAAAACTAATCACCAAAAAAAGCCCATCAGTCTATGACCAATGGGCTTTTAAATTTGTTGTATTCTTATACTTTTATGCGTTTACTGACGCTTTTGGTGCAGCAGCCATTATTTCAGCATTTGCATTGTCTTCAAACTGTTTAAAGTTCTTAACAAATTCGTTTGCTAAATGATTGGCCTTAGTATCGTAAGCAGCTTTATCAGCCCATGTGTTTTTTGGGTGAAGCATTTCGGTTGGTACATTTTCACATGCGTTTGGCATTGCTAATCCAAATACCTCATGACTTGTAAATTCAACGTCATTTAGTTTACCTTCCAATGCTGCAGTAATCATAGCACGTGTGTAACGTAATTTAATTCTTTCACCTGTTCCATACTCACCGCCAGACCAGCCTGTATTAACTAGCCAGACTTTTACATTACTTTTCTCCATTCTTTCACCTAGCATTTCAGCATATTTTGTTGGGTGTAGTGGCAAGAAAGGTGCACCAAATCCAGCAGAAAATACGGTTGTTGGTTCAGTAATTCCGGCTTCTGTACCAGCTACTTTAGCCGTATAGCCAGAAATAAAGTGATACATGGCTTGACCAGGAGTTAATAGAGATATTGGAGGTAAAACGCCAAATGCATCAGCCGTTAAAAAGAATATATTTTTTGGAGTCCCTCCCTTTGAAGGGACCATTATATTATTGATATGATGAATAGGGTAGGAAACTCTGGTATTTTGAGTCGTTTCAATATCAGTATAGTCTGGTGTACGAGAATCATCTTTAAACCCAATGTTTTCTAATATAGCACCAAACTTAATAGCATTATAAATTTGTGGTTCATGCTCTTCAGTTAAATCGATTGTTTTTGCATAGCAGCCACCTTCAAAATTAAATACACCATTGTCTGACCATCCGTGTTCATCATCTCCAATTAATCTGCGGTTTTCATCTGATGATAAAGTTGTTTTACCAGTGCCCGATAAACCGAAGAAAACTGCCGTGTCACCATCTTGGCCAACATTTGCTGAACAATGCATTGATAATACATTCTTTTCATGCGGTAATACAAAGTTTAATACAGAAAAAATACCCTTCTTGATTTCACCAGTATAGCCAGTTCCGCCAATGATAATCATTTTATCAGTAAAATTGATAATGGCAAAATTGTGTTGTCTAGTGCCATCAACCTCTGGATCAGCCATAAATTCAGGTGCACATACAACATGCCACTCAGGTTCAAAACTTTCGATTTCCTGGTCTGTTGGACGCAAAAACATATTATGGGCAAACATATTCGACCAAGGGAATTCAGTTACCACTCTTAAGTTTAATTTATAATCTTCGTCAGCACATGCATAGGCATCTCTTACATAAAGATCTTTATCGGCCAAGTATGCCTTCATTCGGTTATATAAGGCCGAAAATTTATCAGATTCAAATCTTTTATTAATGTTTCCCCACCAAACAGCATCTTCTGTTTTTTCATCAGCCACTATGAAACGATCTTGTGGAGAACGCCCAGTGAATTCACCAGTTTCAATGGCAATTGCTCCTGTGTCTGTCAAAACACCTTGCCCTAAAATGACAATGTCTTCAACTAATTCAGCAGGAGTTAAGTTCCAAAATGTAGTATCTACATTTTCTAATCCTATTTGTTTTAAGGAAGCATTTTCAGCTTTTTTTCCGTAAACATTCATAAATTTTTGTTTCAAGCAATAGCTTATGTTTAGACTAACAAAATTACGGTAAAGTATTTACTATAATGTTAAAAAGTATTCTTTTTTATAGAAAACTATCAACAATTTATGTTGATTTCTTTTTTCGAAAACTAGAGCTTTTCACCACAAATTTTACAATAAATGGCATTTGTATCGTGTCCTTCTGCTGAGCATTCACTGCAAGACTTTGATGAAACTTGATTTGAATCACCTGGTTTCATTAATTCGGAGGTTACAATTCCGGTAGGAACTGCTAAAATGGCATAACCTAAAATCATAACAATGGAGGCAATGAATTGACCGACGGCAGTTATAGGAGCAATATCCCCATAACCCACTGTTGTCAAGGTAATAATAGCCCAATAAATACTCCTTGGAATACTTGTAAAGCCACTATCTGCACTTTCTATCATATACATAACAGTTCCCAAAATAGTTGCAAGCGTTAAAACGGCCAATAGGAAAACAAAAATTCTATGACGTGAGGCCTTCAAAGCATCTCCCAATTGCTTAGATTCTTTAACAAAACGGGCTAATTTCAAAATTCGAAAAATTCGCAATAAACGAACCGCTCTAATTACCATTAAAGATTGTGACCCCACTATAAATAATCCTAAGTAAGTTGGTAAAATAGATAACAAGTCAATAATACCATAAAAACTAAAAATATAACGAGTTGGCTTGCCAGTGCTTACTATTCTAGCTAAATATTCAAGAGTGAAAAAAATAGTAAATACCCATTCAATAATATAGAAAATATCATGATATTTTGAGTTTAAACTAGGTACACTTTCTAGCATTACAACAATAATACTGATGATAATAGCAATTAATAATCCAACATCAAATGCTTTTCCAGCAGCGGTATCAGCCCCAAAAATAATTTCGTGCACCTTTTTTTGCCATGGTTTTAAACGGCTTTTTTCTGTTTTAATATGGGCTTGAGAAATTTTCATTCTTAAAATTCTATCACTTCTAATTTGGAATTCTTAGATAATTGCATATTAATTATCGATTTAAAATCCCTATTACTGGTTTGCGGTTTGAGGTATTTTTTAAATAACCTAGCATTTTTTTTCAAAATAAATCCTGGTGCAAAACCATAGCCAATATACTGACCTTTTTCAATACAAACAAAGCTTACTTCAGCTTTGCTTTTTCCTTTATCAAAAATGACAAAACTTTTCTGATTAAAAGTTAATCTGTCAATGAGTTGCATTACTTTTTTATTATAAGAGCTAGCAATTTCTGTACCATTACAAGCTCCTTTACACGCATTTATTGAGAATTTAAAGCAAGCGCCATGGGAATTAAATAGACCAGCCATTTTTTCACAAAGGTCATACTCCTCAACCCACGTTTCAAGATGAGATTTTGCAGAGGCTGTAGTTGTAAATGTATGAATGGGTTGCTCAGTTGCATTTACTTTTTTAATAGTAAGGTTGATATAACCTTTTCCATCTATATAAGTATATAGCCCAAAGTTAAAACGTGTGTTTTTTTGTGCTCTATTGTAATTTGGCTGATGCGCTTTAATTAATTCCGATTCTTTTAAGAGTGAAATCAATTCGCTTCCAGTTAATAGATAGTCAATTTTTGCAATTTCGGATCGCATTTGAATTGCTTTTTCCGTTTTATTGTTCTTTAAATGTTGTTCTATTCTTTTTTTAATATGAATACTTTTACCAATGTAGATAAGTTCATCTTTATCATTATAAAAAAAGTACACCCCAACTTTATTTGGAATATCGTCAAATTGTCCTAAATCTAATTTTTCATGTAATAGTTTAGGATTAACATCATGCCTTGTGAAGGTATTAAGGTCTCCCTTTCCTAATTTAAATAAATGTGAGAATATTTCAGCCGTTGCTTGAGTGTCCGCCATGGCGCGGTGGTGTGCATCTAAGTCAATTTCTAAAAAGTTTGATAAATTTTTAAGCCCATAGGATTCAATACCTGGAATTAAAATCCGAGCAGTTTGAATGGTACATAAATGTGGTAAACGAATATCTAAACCCAAAGACTTGAATTCATTTCTTACAATTGGATAGTCAAAACCAACATTATGAGCTACAAACACTCGCCCATCAAGCAACTGATGTATAGTTTTAGCGACTTCAAAAAATTTAGGAGATCCTGAAACATCCTTATTCGCAATGCCAGTTAACTTTGTGACAAACCAATCAATGTTTTTTTCAGGATTTATAAGTGTTTCATAACGGTCTATTTCTTTTTTACCATCATGAATAATAATGGCAATTTCAATGACCTTGCTTTCTTTAGGTTTACCTCCTGAGGTTTCTATATCTACAATTGCGTATTCCAAAACTAAAACCAAAGTTAGTAATATTGTCCGAACGATTTACTAAGCTTAGGAGAATCTAGATATTGGCTTACTTTAATTGCTTTATAAAATTAATATTGTGCTCAGTCGCAAAGTTTTCTGCACCTTCAATTTTTGAAATAATTCTGAAATCAGGACCCATTATAAATGTAGTGGGATAGACAGAAAAATCAAATTTTGCAATGGTATGCTTTGCTCTATATATCATTCCAGGATATTTATCAAAAGCTCCAAATTCATCAAGCTGTTTAATTGATTCTGTTGAAACTGCAATAACATGTGCATCATTTTTAATTGCGTCATAAAATTCATACAAGCTTGGTAACTCTGCAATGCATGACGGGCACCAAGTAGCCCAAAAGTTTAAAATAATGGGTTTGTTTCCTAGTTCATGAAAAGAAATGGGTTCATTATTGATGTCATAAATTACCCATTCATTTGGTGCAATATTAATCGCCTCGCTTGCTTTGTCCTCAAGTTTTACGCTGGTAATAAATAATCTTTGAATAGTGCTTTGAAATTTGATTCGCCAAGATGGAATCAACAAAATTAGAATGACTAGCAGAAACAGCCCGTTCCAGATATACCCCATCCACTTCTTACTTTTCTTCTCTTCCATTGTTCAAAAATACAATTTCAAAATTTATATTGTGGTAATAGATGTCTTAATAACGGAAGTGAAAAATACAAATGTGTGATTTAAAAATTGTACTTTTATTAAAGCAATAGTTATATATGCGATATATATCCTTATTCTTATTTACTTTAATAACTTATTTTTCGTTTTCGCAAGAAATTTGCGATAACGCAATTGATGATGATGGAGACGGATTGATTGACTTACAAGATTCTTTAGATTGTAATTGCTTACTAACGCTACCACCTTTATCTTTGATACCAAATTCTTCATTCGAAAATACGCTTTGTTGTCCTACATCATATTCTGAATTGTCATGCGCTTCCTCTTGGATACAGGCATCTTGGGGAACAAGTGACTATTATAATACATGTGGTACTGTTACAGGTTTTGTTGGTTCTGTTTCACCTCAAACTCCAATTCCGGGAAATGGGTCCGGTTATGTCGGATTCTATGCTGGTTTAGGTAATGCTAATGCCTTTAATGAATATGTTGGTGCTTGTTTAAATGGAACCATGATGGCAGGTGTTTCTTATACTCTTTCGTTTTATACAGCTCTTGCACTAGGAAATGTAAGCGTGGATATTGCTATTTTCGGTACGCCTGACTGCATAGATTTACCGTGGAGTTCTGTTTCGTGTCCTGTTGGCGTAGGTGGATGGCAAGAAATTGCCAGCCAGAATGTAGTGCATACAGCAGGCGGTATTTGGCAGCAGACAACTATTACTTTTACTCCCACAATCAACATTAACGCGGTAGCTATTGGAGGGACTTGCCTAAGTGTTTCAAATCCAGTAAGTTATTATTATGCTGATGAACTAACATTAAATGAGACTAATTTATTTAGCTCAATTTCGAGTCAAGGCAAATATTGCAAAGGAAATTTAATACTTAGCTTGAGTGCAATTAACGGCTCCGACTTTCAATGGTATCATAATAAAGTTGCCCTAGTAGGAGAAAATAGTTCTTCTTTAAATATTTCTAATTATCCAGTAGGTATCTACACTGTCAGTTTTAATCAAGATGGAGTAGGGCGTTGTATTGATCATGAAGTAAAAGCTCCGCTCTATCCAATTGCAAATGTCATTCCTTTTACTGATAGTCTCTGCGCAGGTGAGGATGCCATCTTGTTAGGAGACTCTTCTTTAACAACAGTTGCTTTTGACAAATGGTATTATGATTTTCAGGATGGGTCACCTAATCCTTCAGTTTTTAATGTGTCAAAAGAATATCAAAATCCAGGTAATTATAATATTAAATTCGTGGTTGAATCGGAAGATGGCTGTAAGGACAGTATTAATGTTCCTGTAAATGTATTTGACGTACCAACAGCAGAATTTGAATTTTCAGCTAATGGGAACTTGCATCAACCTGTGTATGGAGATACAATAACTGTTTGTGGTAATGATTCACTTTTTTTTAATAATTTATCAGCAGCTGTAGCACCAAGCACAATTATAGGTTACGAATGGAATTTTGGTGATTTAAACACTTCGAGTCTAGAAAATCCAGCGCATCAGTTCGCTGGAATTGGAATTTATGATGTGAGCTTTATATTGGAAACTACTAAAGGCTGTAAAGATACTTTAATGTTTGTAATAGAACTGTTGGAAAGGCCTTTTGCTGACTTCATCTTTGATACTAATTATTGCGAAAACCAAATAGTCAGTCTTGTAAATACAAGCAGCATTGTGTCTAGCACCATTTCAAGTTATAATTGGGATTTTGGAGATCAAAATCAAAGTAGTGCATTTGAACCACAACATCATTATAGCCTTTCTGGAAATTATGATATTAAGTTAGTTGTTGAAAGCACGGAAGGTTGCAAAGATTCAATTATTAAGTCAGCAGTTGTAAATCCTCTTCCAATAAGTGACTTTATAATTTCTGGATTTTGTGAAAACGATAGCATTAATTTTAGTAATCAAAGCACAGTTTCAGTAGGCCAGATTACTAATTGGGAATGGCATTTTGGAGATGGAAATGCTTCTACGTTGCAAAATATAAACCATCTTTATAGTTCTTCTAATGTCTATTTAATTGAACTAATAGTTGTTACTGATCAAGGTTGTAGAGATACACTTGACACTCTATATACTATCTCACCATCTCCTCATGCTAATTTTTTGATGAGTGACCATTGTGAAAATGAAGCTATTGAAATTGATAATGTGTCAACCCTTAGTTCTGGAATAATGAACTATTCTTGGGTGTTTCAAAATAATATTAATTCAACACTTATCAATCCTCCATCATTTTCGTACCCGATTAGTGGTCAATATACTGCAGTTTTAGAAGTGACATCAGACTTAGGATGTTTATCTAGTAATACACAAATTTTAACCATTCATGAAACACCAAATGCCAGCATTTTGGAAGACTCATTAAAGGGTTGTAGTCCGCTTCAAGTTAAATTATCTCAAATGCAAGATAATATTATTGAACAATGTATTTGGGATTTTGGGGATGGAACGATTTCAAACGAATGTGGATCTGTAAATCACGTTTTCGAGACCGGCATTTATGATGTAAAATTGACAGTTATCTCTGAATTTGGATGTGAATCATCAATTTTAGAAGATGGCTTAGTAAGTGTGACAAAAACTCCAGAGGCATTATTTAGGTATTCACCACAAATTGTCTCAGTAAAAGATGATGGTGTTCAATTTATAAATGAATCGTTAAATGCAAGTAGTTATATTTGGAGTTTTGGCTCTGAAATTGAAAACAGCTTAGATACTGATCCAACTATAATTTTTCCAAAAGAACCAGGGACCTATGCAATTAGTTTAACTGCATTAAGCGATAATGGTTTATGTCAAGATGAAACGATTAGAATTATTAAAGTTCATGATGATTTAATTTTTTACGTGCCTAATAGCTTTACGCCTGATGGCAATGGTTCAAATGAGGAGTTTAATCCTGTAATGACTGCTGGTATTGATGTTTACAATTATCAATTAATTATATATAACCGCTGGGGAGAAATCTTACTTATTTCAAAAGCCCCAATGTACGGATGGGACGGTCTATATAATGGAGAACAAGTTTCTTCAGGAGTCTATATTTGGCGGATAGATTATAGTATCTTAAATCTAGACGAAGTGATTACTGAATATGGGACTGTTAATTTGATACGGTAATTTTAGTAGTCAATGTTAATTATTCTCTCGTTTTAAAAATGATATTAAAAGCTTTGTAAACTGCTAGGTGCAAGATATTACTGTTGTCAAGATTTTCGAATAATTCATAGTAAACTGTAAAGTTCGGTCTATTAAGGTCTTTAAACTTTTGATACATTACTTTAGTTGATTGTTCTTTTACACGCCCCTCTATACCAACTCCAATAAAAATAGTTTTTTTGCTCAAACAATTGACCGGTTCTTGATGCAAAAGTGAAGCATTGTCCCACCATAAGGTTGGACTAATAATAATGTAATTGTCGAAAATATGAGGTTTCTTGATTAATATTTCACTAACTAATAGGCCTCCTAATGACTGCCCAATAACCGTACTTTCCGATTCCACTCTATATCTTTTATCAATCACTGGGATAAGTTCATTATCAATAAATTTTATAAAATCAGATGAGCGACGAGAGTCTTTTTTTCGTTTACCATTTTTTTGTTTTCCAAATGTGAAATCTTTTTTGCGATCAATACTTGCTATGCCTACAACTATTGATTCTGGAACAAAATTTATCCAAGAATAGGAGCCAAATTGGACAATTCCCACAATATGCATGAAGTCTTTGTTTATAGAACCATCTAAAAGGTAAATAACTGGATAGTTTTTTGCTGTATCCGTCGCATAACTATGAGGGAGGTAAACGTTAATTATGCGGTCTTCTTTAAGTATATCTGAATCAAAGATTAATCTATCACCAATTGATAGTGGTTCCACCTTTTTCAAAATTTCCTTTCTCTGTCGCTGACCGATCAGGTTAAAAGTGGTAACAAAGAAAATAAACAAAAAAATTCTAATCTTACTCTTCATTTTTAAAAATTAATTGTCTGATTGCAACCAAATGCATAAATATAACCATTGGTACTATAAGTGTTGGTAACCAGCTATATGGGTTGTAAAAAATGGCAATGTTTGGTTGGTCAAAACCAACCTGTTGAAAGGGAGACGGAGCTGACAATATTGCCAATAGGATTATATAACTTAGTAGACCCAATGATACTATATTCCAAATTAGTATCAAATGTTTATTTAAAGTCTTTTTGTAAAGACCAAAGTAAATGATAAAAGGAGCTGTAATTCCGGCCAAAATGTCAAAATTCTGTCCAGAAAATGTCATTATTTCGGGAATTGCTTTTCCAATAAATAAATAGTAAAGTCCTACTTCAACAAATATCCTGACAATATGAATAGTAGTGACTCTTTTTAAAGGTAAGCTGTCTATAAATACCTTTCCTTTTCTAGTATTGAAAATAATAATAATGGCTATGAATGCAGGTAATACACCAAACAGAATAATCTTTGGTGGAACTGTTGTCATCCCTGAACTGTATATTCCAGTTTGGGTTAAAAGCATTTGAATAAATAGCCAGAAGGTAATGCCTATGCTTATTTTTATTGCATTCAACTTTGCACTTAAAAGATGACTTCCCTTGGCTATCCAATAGAATGAAAAGACACAAAAAATGACAGAAAAAATAAAAAGTAGTGATGCAATTAAGGGCACATCCGGTCCAAGTTTCATTCAGTTCAATTTAATTTCATAAATATAATTGTATTTCTCTAAATTCAATTGTTCAAAGACAGGTAAAGTTAGGTTCTTCTAATTCAAACAAAATTGTACTTTTGTTTAAAAATTCAAAGAATGAGCACTAAACCTAGTATTTTAAAAGGGACTAGAGATTTTTTACCAGCTACGCTTGCTAAGCGACAGTATATTTTTAATACTATTACCACCGTTTTTCAGGCATATGGTTTTGTTGGTATTGAAACGCCAACTATTGAAAAGACTGCAACATTGATGGGGAAATATGGCGAAGAAGGTGATCGTTTAATTTTTAGGGTGTTAAATTCTGGTGATAAACTAAAGGATGCCGACATTGATGCCTTGGCAGATAATTCATTACCAAAATTTGCCAACTCAATTTCTGACAAAGCATTACGATATGATTTAACAGTACCATTTGCCAGATTTGTTGTGCAACATCAAAATGATTTGACTTTTCCTTTCAAACGTTATCAAATTCAACCAGTTTGGCGAGCGGATAGACCACAAAGAGGTAGGTATCGTGAATTTTTTCAATGTGATGTTGATGTGGTTGGAAGTGATTCATTAGTTTACGAAGTTGAGTTAATTCAAATATTTGATGCCGTTTTAACTAATCTTGGTTTTAATGATTTTTCTATCAAATTTAATAATAGAAAAATACTAACAGGTATTGCAGAGGTTTGTGGAGAATCTGAAAAACTTGTGCAAATGACTGTAGCACTTGATAAGTTAGATAAAATAGGTTCAATTGGTGTCATTAAGGAATTGACAGATAGAGGAATTTCGGAAACTGCCATTGAAAAAATTAGCCAATTGTTTGGTTTCAATGGTTCGAATCAAGATAAAATTGAAACTATGAAACAGTTTTTAACGGAATCTGAAATTGGGTTAAAAGGCATTGAGGAATTGGAATTTGTAATTGAATCGATTGATGCTTTAGGTCTAGAAAAAGCAAAACTAGAATTTGAAGTCACTTTAGCAAGAGGACTAAGTTATTATACTGGTGCCATATTTGAAGTAGTGACAAATGAAGTTAAGATTGGGAGTATTTGTGGTGGTGGACGGTATGATAATTTGACTGAATTGTTTGGTTTATCAGGTATGTCAGGAGTTGGCGTGTCTTTTGGAGCAGATCGAATTTATGACGTGATGGAAGAACTTAAGCTATTTCCAGCTCAATTAACTGCTTCAACGCGGGTACTGTTTATTAATTTTGGTAAAAATGAACAATCTCATTGCATGAGTTTGGCCTTAAAACTTCGTCGATTAGGTATTGCAACAGAAGTGTATCCATCTGCTGCTAAACTGAAGAAACAAATGAAATTTGCTAACGATAAATTAATTCCAATTGCAGTAATGATTGGAGAAAATGAAATGACGTCTGGAACATTGTCATATAAAGATATGCTAACAGGTGAGCAATACAGTTCGGATTATGATACATTTATAAACTATTTAAATCAAAACTAATGGAGCATAGCATAGATGATCAATTTCTGTCAATTGACAAGATAAAAGCCTTAGTACATTCAAAAGCAACTTTAACTTTGAGTGAGACTTCAAAACGAAAAATTGTTAAATGTAGGTCCTATTTAGATCAAATTTCAAAAACTGATGCTGTGCATTATGGCATTAATACAGGGTTTGGTTCATTATGCAATACAGTTGTTTCGAATTCTGAATTGAGTCAATTACAAAGAAATTTAGTGATTTCTCACGCTTGTGGACTTGGAAATGAAGTACCACACGGCATAATAAGATTAATGCTTTTGTTAAAAATTCAAGGACTGTCGTATGGGCATTCAGGTGTGCAATTGCTCACTGTTGAACGCTTAATAGCGTTCTATAATCATAATATTATTCCGGTTGTATACGAATTAGGGTCTCTGGGAGCATCTGGTGATTTAGCACCATTAGCTCATTTAGCATTACCACTCCTTGGGGAAGGAGAAGTTTATTATAATGGTGAAAAAATGCCATCAGTAGAGATGTTGAAAATCATGAATTGGAAGGCTATCACTTTGCAATCTAAAGAAGGGTTGGCTTTACTGAATGGTACTCAGTTTATGAGTGCTTATGGTGTTTGGAATATTCTTCAATCAGAAAAAATGTCAATGGTTGCTGATATGGTGGCTTGCGCAAGTATTGATGGTTTTGATGCAAGAATTAATCCATTTAATGAGAATGTAAATGCAATTAGAAACCAGGTAGGTCAAGTGGTGACTGCACAGATGGTGAGAGAGCTGCTAAAAGGGAGTGAAATTATTACACAACCAAAAGAGCATGTCCAAGACCCATATAGTTTTAGATGCATACCCCAAGTACATGGCGCTACTAAGGACGCTATTGCTTATGCAAAAACGATTTTTGAACGAGAAATTAATGCAGTTACAGATAATCCAACAATTTTTCCTGATGAAGATGAGATTGTATCAGCAGGAAATTTTCATGGACAGCCATTGGCTATTACATTAGACTTCTTAGCCATAGCCGTTGCTGAATTAGGTAATATTTCGGAAAGAAGAACCTATCAATTGATTGGTGGAAATAGAGGTTTGCCGGCATTCTTGGTAAAAAATCCAGGCTTAAATTCTGGCTTTATGATTCCACAATATGCTGCAGCATCAGTAGTAAGCCAGAATAAGCAGTTGGCAACACCAGCTTCTGTTGATTCTATTGAATCATCAAATGGGCAAGAGGACCATGTTAGCATGGGGGCGAATGCAGCTACAAAATGTTTTAAAATTGTTGAGAATTTAAAAATGATTTTAGCGATTGAATTATTTAATGCCTCTCAAGCATTGTCTTATCGATCACCTTTGAAGTCAAGCAAAACCATCCAACACTTTGTCGATAATTATAGAAAATTGGTACCATTGGTGGAGGATGACAAATATATGCACCCAGAAATAAAAAAATCAATTACCTTTATTGAGAACTTAAAATTTTAATATGTCAGAGAATAGCCAAATTATTGAACCTTGGAATGATGAAGGAAATGCATCCTTGGATGAACGAAGAGGCACGTTTTTGAAGGTGCTTTGTATTTTATCGTGGATTTGGATGGGACTGCAACTCTTTTCAAATGTTAGTGCTTACTTTGGTGGACCAGAAAAGTTAATGGAAGCAAAGAGTGATGCAGAAGACGCTTTCGGATCTGCTGAAGGATCAGGTTTTATGAAGTCGGTATTGGAACAAGCTATGGTTGTATTGGATAGAACAATAGAGAATTTTTATGCAATCTATCTAGGTAATATCATTGCATTATTAATTGGTGTTTTGGCTGTGTATTTAATGTTTACTCTCAAAAAAATAGGTTTCTTTTTGTATGTGCTTTACGCTGCTATTGCAATAGGAGTGGCATCATATTATATTGGTGCTGCAACTGCACTAATGGATATTATTGTGTCTATAGCATTTATTATTATGTATGGTGTTAATTATAAAAGAATGACCGCTTAATTTGAGAGTTGGTGTTTTCATATTATTTATAATTGGAGTGATGTCTTGTAAAAAAGACAAAACTGGTATTGATTTAGGATACGATTACGTACCCTCAAATGAAGGGTTGTCAATAACTTACCAGGTGCGAGATATTTTTCATGATATAGCATTGGTGCCTGCAAATGATACATCTTACTATCAAATCAAAATTGAATATGGAGAGTCATTTCTTGATGATGCTGGTGGTGCTGTTGTTAAAATTCGTCGATTTATACGTGAAGATTCACAAGCCGCTTGGGAGGTGAAAGATGTTTGGTACACAAAGAATACAGGGAAGCGAATTGAGATTATAGAGGAAAACAGAAGACTGATTGATTTTGTTTTTGCTCCAGGTTTAGACGAGTCTTGGGATGCAAATGCTTTGAATACTTTAGCATCTAAAGAAAGTAAATTCTTATATGTCCATGAGCCTTTTAATGTAACAAAATATAGTTTTGATTCCACATGTACGGTTGGCCATCAGGATTTTACAAGCTTTGTAGACTATAATAAGGAATATGACGTTTTCGCAAAGGGAATAGGCAAGGTATATAGTGTTTTGAAAGAGCTTACTATTGATAATTTTGATACGCTTGATATTGTTAAAGGAATTGAGATAGAGTACAAAATGATAGACTATTCTGAATAGTTTATTTGATATTAATCCTATTGCTTTTTTAGAATTCAAAGTCAGTTTAGAAAGAATAAATACATGAAAACATTTCAGTTTAAAGGCTTGCTGCAACACGATAAATGGATTTCGCCTGCTTATGTAAAAGTAGATGAAAATGGAGATATTATTAGTGTTAGTGATGATATTGATATTGAAGCATTACCTATTAAGCTGAATGTTTATGCAATTCCCGGTTTTCAAAATGCACATTCTCATGCCTTTCAATATGCCATGGCTGGCTTGGCAGAAACACATAAAGGTGGTGAAAAAGCGGATGATTTTTGGTCCTGGCGTGAAGCTATGTATCACTTAGCTTTGTCTATTTCGCCAGATGATTTAGAGGCCATTGCCACTATGTTGTATTCTGAAATGCTAAGACATGGCTACACCTCAGTAGCTGAATTTCATTATGTCCACCATCAAAAGGACGGTCAAGTATTTGAAAATCTATCTGAAATGGGCGAGAGACTGGTTTTAGCCGCAAAGAAAGTGGGGATTAGTATAACATTAGTGCCTATCTTTTATCAAAAAGGAGGATTTGGAAAACCTGCTAGTAGTGGTCAAAAACGGTTTATCTCAAAAGATATTGATACCTACTATAAACTCTTAGAAGCTTCCAAAAAATCCGCTGAATTATATGAGAATGCTAACTTAGCTATTGGTATCCATTCCATGCGAGGAGTAGAGCCTGAATTGATAAAAAAAGTGGCTGCTGAAGGCCCTCAAGATTTACCTTTCCATATTCATATTTCGGAGCAATTGAAAGAGATAGAAGATTCAATTCAATACTTAGGTCAAAGACCTGTTGAATGGATGTTAAACGAGATTAACTTATCGGATCGATACCATTTAGTCCATGCTACACATTTAGTAGATGATGAAACAGCAGGGATTGCAAAGTCTGGAGCGAACGTTGTGCTTTGCCCAAGCACTGAAGGGAACCTTGGAGATGGTATATTTCCTTTAAAAAAGTTTCAAAATTATGATGGTAAGTGGAGTATAGGTACAGATAGCCATATTGGATTAAATCCTTTTGAGGAATTAAGAATTTTAGACTATGGACAGCGCCTAACATCACATACTCGAAATACATTCAATTCTAAATCTGAAGGAAATAGTGGCGAATATGCTATTAAGCAATCTCTTATTGCAGGTAGAAAAGCTATGGGAAATTATAATGGTGACTATTTTAGGGTAGGAGAAAAACTGAATGCTGTTTTATTAGATGCTAATCATCCTTTGATGAGTACAGCGTCAATTGATAATCTTCTAAATACAATGGTGTATGCTTCTGATTCTTCAATGCAGTATGGCACAATTGCTAACGGAGTCTTATTAATTAGATCTGGACAACACATTAATCAAAGCGAAATATATAGTGATTTTAATAAAACAATTAGGAGGATTAATAATAGGTGATGAAAAAATACCTGATTATCTCTATTTTAACACTATTGATAGGTATTACAGCTATTGTATTTACGCATCTGATACTTGAATCGCTTAATCAATACAAACAAGAGAAGGAGACAATAGCGAGGGAGCTAAACTTTGAAGAGCGTCTGATGAATGTGTCAGAATGGAATCCTTTTAGTGATGCTGCTGAATCTAAGTTAAAAACCTATGATAAACTACAAAACTCAGCAGATGAATTCTATCATACTGCGGTTTATGACGGGCTTATCCTTTTTGGAAGCTTAATCGTATATCTCCTGGTGGTAGCAATTTATTACTGGAAAGTTAGCTTTTTTAATCAAATGTTTGGTATTGGATTAATTGTTGTCAGTTTGTGTTTAATTTATTTAGGGTTGCAGGCTCCATTTTTAGAAATAGAAGCGTTTAGTAATAACTTAGCTTTTAAAATTCCAGTAGATTTAGGCTTTTTCGAACATACTTTTGAAAAAACCTTTGATGGTAAAATGTTATATTTTTATCAAAATAAGTCAGTATTTGAGCTTGTGTACTTATTGTTTTCAGGTGGAAACGTTTTGGTTGGTCTGGCTTTAGTATTATTCAGTATTGTTTTTCCATTGTTTAAATTACTGTCGTCATTATTTGTTTTAATATGGTCTCATAGCCAATATGCCAACAAAGTCGAATATATCATTTTAAGAATTGGAAAGTGGAGTATGGCAGATGTTTTTGTGGCTGGGATATTTTTAGCCTATTTCTCGTTTTCAAATATGAATGTTGGAGTTGATACAGGTGCAGCAACATTAATTGGGCTTTACTTCTTTTTAGGTTTTGTCATTGTATCTATCATTTCAAGCTATTTTGTTAAAAAATCAAGACAGATAACTATTTCCACAGAGTCCAAAGAATTAGAGTTTGTTGGTTGAGTGGAGCCTTCCAATAGCATGCTAGTGTTTTATTTCTTGATGATAAAATGTCTGCCAATGTTACGCTTTGGTTATGTTTTTAACTTTTTAGAATCCAGGAATTCTTGGATTGATCTCAGGTAAAAAGGCATCAAACATTGAGGATTTAATATTGATTTTGAAGCTAATAATATAGTTTGGGGTGCCAGGAGGGTCGCTAAATATTGATTTTAAAAAATTCCCATTTTTTGTAAAATTTAAACTGGTTTCCCAACAATGTAATTCTCTACTAATACCTAAACGGAGTGATGGGTTTGGGATACTCCCTAAGCTTTCTAAGTCTGTTAACACATCATAAGTAATATTCCAAATTTTCCATAGATTAACTGTGCCAGAAAAATTAACCGTATGATCTACATCAAAATTGGCAGAATCCGCATATAGAATTCCATTTTGCCTCCTGAAATTTAAGTTATATTGTATATTAAATGTCCACACCGAATTGGCAAAATTACGAAGTGTGTCGCCTTTATCTGGCTTTATATCATGCCTAGCACCGATTGAAAAGTTAGCGTTTGAAATATTTCCAATACCTTGGTTTGCATCCCAAGCATAAGTGCTTGTTGTTTGACCTAAAGAATCAATCCATTGATACGGAGAAAGTACCCAACTTGATTGGATATTTACCCTCTTAACGGGGGTAGTTTGAAAACTAAATCTAATGTTAGATAGGTTCAGGGAATCAGCCAATAAATCATAGGATCCTCCAATGTTAAACCTATCAATTAGCTTGGTGTTTTTAAACTCTTGATTTAATGTGTCTTTTCTTGATTTTTTTTTCATTTCAAGCGTGTTGCTTAAGCCAAAGCTAAGGAGGCCCGATTCGCCTCTTGAGGCTTCTCGATACAGACTAATATCGAATGGAGAATAATAACCCATTGTACCCAGTGTGTCCAGAATAATCTCTTGATGCTGTCCAATATCAGGCCGGTATGTAAATGAAACATTTGGTGCCATGACGTGACGTAATTTTAAGCCATTTCTAAACTTACTTTTATAATACCCGTATAAATTTGTACTTAGTCCACCTGAAAAATTGATGTTTCTATTAGCAGCAAATCCGTTGAGTAATGTGGTGTCAATTGACTCGGTATTAGAATTCCATGATTTATTAAAAGTTTGGAAATTCCAATTCTCTGTATAATCTGTTTTTAGGTTAAAATTAAACCAACCTGACTTTGGTTTAAGGTTGGTTTGGATGACCGCGAATTGTTTGACTCCACTTGAATTATAATCATTTAGGAATGAAAAATTACCCTCTGCAAATGACGTTCTAGCAATAGAATCATTAACTGTCACTCTATTTAAACTGTTAACCGTGTAAGTAATAGCTATGCTTTCGTACCATTTTTTTCCTATTTTATTTTTTCTCAATACGCCTAGGTCAAATCGATTAACTGAAAAATTAAAACTGGGCAATTCAAATACAAAATTATTAGATTGTGAGTTTTGTTGTAATGACACTTTTGAACTCCATGTACCACTAAGTTTTTTTAATTTCCAACCTTTGTTTAGACTTATGGCGGAATTGAAAGAAGTATTGAATTGATCATTGGCAATCACTTCAATACTTTGCTTTGGGTTATTGTTGGATCTAAAATCAATATTCGCGCTAAACCTCAGACTAGGATGCGCTTTGGGGTTTTGGTTATGGTTCCAAAAAACAGAGTAATTATTGCTGATATTTTCATCAAAAAAGTAGCCTTTTAAACGCTCAAAACCCAATTTAAATGTGCCACTGTTTTTGTACTTGTTTTTGTAATTGAATTGATTGTTTAAAGCCCACCGTCCAGTTGTGAAAATAGTACCATATATATAGGTTTCCCAGTGTTTGTTAATTGGAATATAGTAGCCCAAATTCTCCAATCCTGGGCCATAATTTCCGCCTAAAGCGAATCGGGGTAAAATAATTCCATGCTTCTTTTTTTCCGAATTAGGTAGCACAGCAAATGGTGCGGCAATGGGCAGGGGTACATTCAGTATTCTCATGTATAACGGTCCAGTTACAATACGCTTTTCAGGAACGACAATAGCCTTAGATAGTTGGAAATGGTAATGTGGTTTTTCTCTATCACAAGTCGTATATTTTCCATTTTTGAAATGTAATTCTTCGTTTGGTTGGCGTTTGGAGGTTTGCATATGAATATAACCCTCTCCTTGTTGCGTCCTAACTTCCGTAATAATAGCTTTTTCTGATTTGAAATTGTATTTCATGGCGTCACATTTAACATTCTCAGTGCCATCAGTAAATTCTGGTTTTCCAATCGGTTTTCCTAAAGAATCAAGTGAATAAGTGGCTTCAACCTCACTTTTTTCAATGTCAATTTCTATTAAGTTAGCCGTTAAATGTACTGATTCGTATTTTACATCTGCATTGCCATAGAGTTTAATAATAAGGTTGGGAACGTCGACCACAATAGAATCATCTGCAGAATAAAAAACAGGGGCACCTAAACCAAAATCACCTTCAATCACTTCTTGACCTTTGACAGTGAAATGAAAAGATAATAGCATTATCAACAATGCAAAGGGTATAAATCTCTGTATAGAAATTATTTTGGTCAAATTATGGTCTTAATTTTGTTATAGTAAATGCAAAATTAAAATTTTATTATGATGGGCGCTATTTCTGTGAACAAATTCAATCTTATTTTATTGTTTGCATTCACTATTTTTTTTTCAAATTTAAAAGCACAGTCTGACTTTTACGGCGGTATTAAAACCGTTGTTATTGATCCCGGTCATGGAGGACACGATCAAGGTTGTCATGGGAGTTCTGCTAAAGAAAAGGATATTGCACTTGCAATTGCACTGAAGCTGGGCTTGTTTATAGAACAAAATTACCCTGATATAAATGTGGTATACACCAGAAAAACTGATGTATTTGTTGAGTTAGATGAGCGAGCGCAAATAGCGAATAGAAATCAAGCTGATTTATTTATTTGTATTCATGCTAATTCTGCAGCATCAAATGCCAGTGGCGCTGAAACATTTGTTTTAGGTTTGAATAGAACTGAATCGCAACAAAAAGTAGCGGAAAGAGAAAACTCAGCCATTCATTTGGAAGAAGATGGTGGCGAAAAATATAAAGATTTTGATTTGTCAGTTGATGCTATTATTGCACGTCAGTTACAATTATCTGTTTTTTTAGACCATAGTATTGCCTTTGCGGCAAGAATTCAGTCAGAAATGGAAGGAATTGGGAGAGTAAATAGGGGGGTTAAGCAGGCTGGTTTTTTAGTGCTTTATAAAACAACTATGCCAAGTGTATTAATTGAAACTGGATTTTTAACGAATAAGGAAGAGGAAATGTTTTTAATGGATACAGCTAATCAAGGAATAATGGCTCAGTCTTTTTATAATGCTTTCAATAGCTACAAAACTTATTATGAGAGTGGATATGAGAATGAAAATGAAGTGTTACCCATAAAAGATCAAACGAAAACGCCTAAAGAGAAATGGGATGAGATAGATTTTGGCATTAAAAGTCTTGAGATTAAACCAGATGATGTTATTTTTAGAGTGCAGATTGCAACAAATGTTGAATATATGGACTTTAGTGATACTTCTTTCCAAATGCTGCCTGTTTGGGTTTATTTTGATAAAGGCTTTCATAAATATACAGCTGGTGCCTATAAAAGCTTCGAAAAAGCGAATGAATTGAAGAAACTCCTGAGAGGGGAAGGATTTGAAAATGCATTTATAGTTGCTTTTAAGAAAAATGAGAGGATTAGTTTGGAAAAAGCTATTAAATTTGTTAAAAAAGATTGAAATGAAAATATCAAAGGAATTTAAAGTTGGGGTATTAGTTTTGTTGGGCATTTTGCTCCTATACTCTGGTGTAAATTTCTTAAAAGGTAATTCCATATTCGAAGATGATAGAACATATTATGCATCTTTTGATAATTCCAATGGTTTAGCCGTTTCTAATGAAGTTCAGCTGAATGGATTAAAAGTTGGGTTGGTCAAAAAAGTAGAACTACATCCTAGCTCACCTCAAAAAATTCTAGTTACTTTTTCAATAATTAACGACGATATTATGATCCCTGAGGGCTCAGAAGTATGGATGATCAGTGATTTGTTGGGGACTAAGTCATTGTCAATGAAAATGAATATGGAACCTACAACTCAGCCAAAGTACTATAATGGAGGAGATACAATTAAATCAAATGTTGAAAAAGATATTGCTGCGCAAATTAATGAGCAGATTTTGCCATTGAAGAAAAAAACCGAAGAATTAATTGGATCAGTAGAAGGAATTATAGTCTCAATCAGTGCCTTTTGGGATACTTCAGCAGCCTACACAATAGATGAAAGTTTATACGAGTTCCGTGAAGGGATCTCGAAGTTTGGAAATTTAGCAAGCAGTTTAACTGTAATGATTAATGCAGAAATTGCGGTTGTTGACAGAGTGTTAATGAACGTAGATAGTATATCTGGTAATTTAGCCAGTAAGTCTGCAACCATTGGTAAAACAATTGATAATGTAGAAAGCATTTCCACTACATTAGCTGATACTGACATTAAAGCGGTTGTTGAAAGTACAAGAAAGACGCTAGAAGAATTAAATGATGTTTTGGCTAAAGTGAATAGTGGAGAAGGCTCATTAGGAGCTTTACTTCATACGGATAGTCTGCATAGAGAATTAATGGAAACCAATCAATCTGTTCAAAATTTATTGGATGATATGGAAGCAAATCCTAACAAATACGTTCACTTTTCTCTTTTTGGAAGAAAAGCCAAAAATTAAAGTAATGTCTAATTAATATTTTATGAGCACAATTATCTTTTTAGTTCTGACTATTGCTGCAGGTACGTATTTTGCACTCAATATTCGCAAGACAGTTAAAAACATTAAATTAGGGAAGTCAGTCGATCGCACAGATAATAAACCCTTGCGCTGGAAGACTATGGCCAAAGTAGCTTTGGGGCAATCAAAAATGGTCAGAAAACCAATTTCAGGATTCTTTCACATTATTATTTATGTGGCATTTGTCATTACGCAAATAGAATTGATTGAAATTATGGTAGACGGTGTTTTTGGAACACACCGATTCTTTCAACCGAGTTTAGGCGGTTTGTATACTTTCGCAATAAGTATAATAGAAGTATTGTCACTGCTGGCATTAATTGCTACATTCATTTTCTTATCTCGACGAAATTTATTGAAAATCCCACGTTTTCATATGTCAGAAATGACCGGATGGCCAAAACTTGATGGAAATTTAATTCTATATATGGAAATTGTTTTGGTATGCTGTATTTTTACAATGAATGGAGCAGATGAAGTCTTAGCGTTAAGAGGTGAAAGCCATGCCTTAAACCAAGGTGGATTTGGATTTGCAATGACTAGTTGGATGGGGCCATTAATTTACGGAGGATTTGAAACTGATACCTTGCATTTATTAGAAAGAATAGGGTGGTGGGGACATATTATTATGGTATTTACATTCTTGAACTACTTACCATTTTCAAAGCATTTACATATTATATGGGCATTTCCGAATACTTTTTTCTCAAAACTAACTGCTAAAGGTCAAATGACTAATATGCAAGCAGTAACAAATGAAGTGAGATTAATGCTAGATCCTAATGCAGATCCATTTGCCGCACCGACACCAGCAGAGGGAGAAGTTCCGCAACGATTCGGTGCTAAAGACGTAACTGATTTAACTTGGGTAAATATAATGAATGCATACACATGTACCGAATGCGGTAGATGTTCAGAAGCATGCCCTGCCAATACAACCGGAAAATTATTATCTCCTCGAAAAATTATGATGGATGTGAGAGATAGAGCTGAAGAAATTGGTGCTGGCATTAGAAAAAATGGTAAAGATTTTGATGATGGTAAATCCTTACTTGGAGACTATATTTCAGAGGAGGAATTATGGGCCTGCACAAGCTGTAATGCCTGTGTACAAGAATGCCCAGTATTAATAGATCCACTTGAAATTATTATGGATTTAAGACGGTATTTAGTCATGGAAGAATCTAAAATTCCTTCAGAATTAGCGACTATGAATACTAATATTGAAAATAACCAAGCACCTTGGCAGTTTTCGCCGTCTGACCGTTTAAACTGGAAAGATGAGTAATAAAACCTTAAAAAAAGTAATTGTTGACGGTCAAGCCATTTCTCCTGTATTGCCAGATGAAGTTAAAAATTTTTTAATTGATATTGATGGCACCATTTGTGACGATATTCCCAACGAGGAACCTGAAAGAATGGCTACAGCAAAATTGTATCCTGATGCTCTAGAAACACTTAATAAATGGTATGATCAAGGTCATATTATTACTTTTTTTACGTCGCGGTTAGAAGAGCATAGACAAGTCACAGAAGACTGGTTAAACAAACATGGTTTTAAATTTCATGGTATGATGATGGGAAAACCAAGAGGTGGCAACTACCATTGGGTAGACAATCATATAGTGAGAGCCACAAGATATGAAGGTAAATTTACAGACTTAGTTGACGTAGACGCTAAAATACAAGCATTTAAAAAATAATAGCATGAGCAATTTAAAAGTACCAACAATGGCCGAAATGATGGCTGCCGGAGAATCACCTGATGTATTATTTTGGGTTGGTTGTGCAGGTAGTTTCGACGATAGAGCCAAAAAAATAACCAAGGCCTTTGTAAAACTATTAAACCACTGCAATGTTAAGTTTGCCGTACTAGGCACAGAAGAGTCATGTACCGGTGATCCGGCAAAAAGAGCAGGTAATGAGTTTCTATTCCAAATGCAAGCCATGATGAATATTCAGGTTTTAGAGGGATATGAGGTGAAACGTATAGTGACAGCTTGCCCACATTGCTTTAATACTTTAAAAAACGAATACCCTGAACTGGGAGGTAATTACGAAGTAATGCACCATACTCAACTATTAGAGCAACTATTTAAAGAAGGGAAATTGAAAGTAGAAGGAGGGAGTTTTAAAGGAAAGAAAATTACCTTTCATGATCCTTGTTATCTAGGACGGGCCAATGGAGAATATGAGGCACCAAGAATGGTTTTAGAAAAATTAGATGCCGAATTGGTTGAAATGAAGCGTTGTAAGTCTAAGGGCTTATGCTGTGGAGCAGGAGGAGCGCAAATGTTTAAGGAAGCAGAAAAGGGAAATAAAGAAATTAATGTAGAACGCACAGAGGATGCTTTAGAGACCAAATCAGATTTTATTGCAACAGGATGTCCTTTTTGTAATACAATGATGACAGATGGTATTAAAAACTTTAATAAAGAGGAAGAAGTTGAAGTAATGGACATTGCTGAAATGATTGCTACTGCTGCGGATCTGTAAAGTCTTTTTTGTTATTAATTATTTTCTTGAAATGTCGTGCCGCAACTAAAACTTATACGAACACTATTCTAATTCACTTTAGGTAATATAATTTTAATGAAAAGACATGATATTTAGTTCAACTCTATTTGTTTTTTTGTTTCTACCTGCATTTTTAGCGTTTCATTTTTTAATTCCGAAAAAGCATAGAAATTTATTTATTCTTTTAGCAAGTTTATTCTTTTATGCTTGGGGAGAGCATATTTTAGTTCTCTTAATGATGGGTTCTATCTGTGTTAACTACGTATTTGGGAATCTTATTTCAACATACCTAAATAGGGGACATGAAAAGCATTCGAAAATATTCCTTATTCTTGGAATAGTAATTAATTTGTCAGTACTAGCGTACTATAAGTACATCCATTTTTTTATTGAAAGCTTAAAACAAACTGGAATTGAATTGGATATTGATATGTCTGAGGTGACTCTTCCAATAGGTATTTCTTTTTTTACATTTCAAAGTATTTCATATTTAATTGATGTTTACAGGCGAACTGTAACGGGTCAGAAAAATCTTATAAATCTCGGAATGTATATTGCATTGTTTCCCCAGCTTATTGCAGGCCCAATTGTAAGATATGCAGATATTTCAAAGGAAATTGTAAAAAGAGAAATATCATTAGTCTTATTTAAAACTGGAATCTCACGTTTTATAGTAGGATTTGCAAAAAAAGTATTACTAGCTAATAATGTTGGACTAATTGCCGACAAAGTGTTTGCTATCGCTCCTGATGATCTATCTACCCCCCTTGCTTGGATTGGTATTGTTTGTTATTCACTACAGATTTATTATGATTTTTCTGGCTATTCAGATATGGCCATTGGATTAGGTAAAATGCTAGGATTTAATTTTAAAGAAAATTTCGAGCATCCATATATTTCTAAATCAATTCGTGAGTTTTGGCGGAGATGGCATATTTCATTATCGTCGTGGTTTAAAGACTATTTGTATATACCACTTGGTGGAAATAAAAAAGGAAAATTCAGGACTTATTTTAATCTTTTAATTGTTTTCTTTCTCACTGGTCTTTGGCATGGAGCCAGTTGGAGTTTTGTAATCTGGGGTCTTTTTCATGGGTTTTTCATTGTAATTGAACGACTTGGAATTATTAAGTTTCAAGGTAAATTAAATATTCTATCTAGAGTTTATTTGCTTTTAGTCGTTATTATTGGTTGGGTATTCTTTAGGGTTTCTAGCTTAGAAGATGCACTGAGATTTATAAGTAAAATGTTCTCTTTTTCTTCAGGAACGGATAATTATCCTTACTTATTTATTAATAATTATATCCTTACAATTATTGTGGTGAGCATAACTTTTACTATGCCTGTTAAAAAAATTCTGTCCCAGCATTTTAAACGAATAATAAGCAATGAAATGATATTAAATTCAGTAAAGCATAGTTTTTTAATTTGTATTTTCATTTTGTCAATAATGGAGCTGGCTCAAACAACCTATAATCCTTTTATTTACTATCGATTTTAATTATGAAAAAGGTTAGTATTTATTCGAATTTGTATATTTTTATTTTCATAATAATTTTGATCATTCCGTTTTTTTCGAATTTGCTCCAGATCAATATTGAATCGTCCTTAGAAGAAAAAAGAGAGCTATCATCAAAACCGGAATTTGATTTTGATGCCTCATTTACTAGAGAATATGAGCAATATTATAATGACAATTTTGGGCTAAGAACATTGTTTGTTAATTGGAACAGCAAAGTAAAGCTTGATTTATTTAAAGTTTCGCCAAATCCTGATGTTGTCATCTTTGGTAAAGATGGCTTCATGTTTTATAATTCGAAAACTGATGGTATTTATGAAAGCTATTCGAATAAAGATACGGCTAGTATCGATAATCTTGAGAAGGCCTATAGAAATCAGCTTAATATTAAAAACTCATTAGCAAAAAAAAACATAAAATACATTCTTGGATTCTTTCCAAACAAACATACTATTTACTCTGAAAAATTGCCATTATCTATGAGACTACAAATTCAAAATGGTAAATCTCTAGCAAGTCAATTAGTGGATTATTTTAAAGAAAAAAAGTTTCCAATTGTAGATGTTAGAAACAGTTTGTTAATGGCAAAAAACCAAGCTCAATTGTATCATAAGTTCGATACGCATTGGAATTCTTATGGCGCTTATATTGGCTATATGTCTTTCTTTAACCAGACCTTCGACCAATTAAAAATAAAACCATATGATATTATAGACTTTGATATTGGCTATAAAAAATTGAGAGTAGGAGATTTGACAAATATGATTGGAATCAAACAAATCAAATCATATTATGATAATAGCCCCGTACTTAAATTAAAAAATAAAGAAATTACATTTACTGAAGAAAGTAATTCGGAGTATTCTAAGAAAAACATTATCACTGTAAATGAAAACTGTAATAATACAAATACGGTTTTAATATTTGGAGATTCTTTTACCGAGGCATTAGTTCAATATTTTTCTTTACATTTCCGCAAAGTTATTTATATTAGAAGGACTAAGATTCTTATGAATTTAGTCGAAAAAATACAGCCGGATATAGTCATGTCATTGTCAACTCAGCGGTATTTGTATCGATTAATTAAATAGCAATTTAACCAACAAATTAAAATTCCGAATAGTATTGTGATAATATTCAATTGGGAACACTGATGATTAACTGAGATGTTTAGAAGTACTAAAAAAAGGTAATAAATAATACTGATTAGTTTCACAAAAGCTTTAAAAAATGAAAATACTAGCAATAGAAGTAATGAGTAATGCAACTGGTATGTTGATTATTGATGGCAATCAAAACATTTTTTCAGTTAAAAATTTAGGTAAACCATTATCTATACTAAAAGAAGATACATCCGTGAAAGGTGTTTTATCGTTTCAATCTGATTTTGATAATTATTTGAAGAGTTTAAATATTGATAAAGTTGTTTTATGCGAGGGTGGCAAAGATTCAAAAAAGATGCGGGTTAGAATGGAATTTGCAATTCTAAGTGTTTGCGAAAAATTAAGACTTGAATACGAAACTTATCCTACAGGTTCATGCACACGAATTATCAACTCAACTTATTTGAAGGAAACGGGACGAAAGTTTTCTGATGATTTAGCTATTAATAAGTTGCCTAAATACATGGGGAAAATCCTAGCTGCTGGATGGCGTTTTTTAGGTTAATAAATTTGTCCTAGATTAATGCTAGAGGTTTATATTATAATAAAATACGGTATTAACAGTTAAAATAAGTAATTGAAGGACTTGTTTGACTTTAAAA
>JBGCFR010000045.1:0-81934 GCA_045107045.1 Crocinitomicaceae bacterium | reverse complement strand
AGTGTAAAATAAACCTAGGTAGGTACGTTGTATCGGACATTGTAAAAGTCATTGGAATACCATCTTGTACATCATACATTTGACCATCATAAGTATCTTCAAGTTTAATACATGGAACATCAAGTTCAGTTAAATCATTAAATACAAGGTTGTAGTCACCATTCTGGAAAACAATTGTTCTGATTGGTAGAGACCATTCTTGGAATGACTTGTCAAAAGAATGAACAGTAAAATCTTCATTGGCAGCATTTAAAATCGAGACATGTGGGTATTCCATCCAAGAGGCAAACTTTTTAGTTGCATCAAATTCGCTGTCGTATCCATCCGTTGCGTTTTCGACATGTCTTAGAACGGCCTCATCCGTTTTATTATTTCCTGACAATACAATATGAACACCTGAACTAATTGCTGATCCTGCTTTAAAAAAAGCTTGATCTACAGATGATTTATGAGACTCTTTAATTGTTAGAACAGGGCTGCTTGCAATAGCTCCTACCCAAAAAGATTGCTGGCTTGCGATAAGATTTGATCCTCCATTTGCACTTGCTCCATTTATATAGGTAGCATATTGTTCAGTATCTGGGTTCAATATATATATTGCATTGGCCATATTTTGTCTATCCAAACCAGTTATTAAGTCCCAATCAATTGTTGAGGCATAAGGATTGCCAACTAAGTTCCACCCATCAGTAGGTGTGAATGTAACAAGCATATTGATATCTCCTTGATTGGGAACTCCTCTATAATCAACTACAAATGGATCTGTTCCTGTTATGGTATCACCACTCCATACCATCAAGCCCTCCCCCTGGTTAATTACTTGATTTGCATTACTAACACCTACATAACCTGTCCCTTCGTCATACGTATATACTGAAGTAAAAGGAAAACTCGGAAAATCACTTCCCACATAACCTGAAGTAATAAAATCACCCTGATAATCAGCTACTGTTGCACCTTGAACTGCTGATGAGAGAAAACGCCAGTAGGTTTCACCTGCATCAATATATCGCTGCATTTCAATTTCGCCAACAATTGATCCACCTCCAGTAATTTCATCTATTCGTGCTGTTCCGGTAGCATCCGAAATCAAAATTAATGAATCATTGGTGTTAAAAGTCCCGTTTTGAACTGTCAGATCACCAGATAATTCGAAAATTCCCGAGCTAATCACTACATTATTTATATTACTAACAACAAGTGAATGAAGTCGAACAGTATCTGCTGCAGATATTTTTGTTGGCCAACAATCTCCAGTAAAATTCAATATGGAAGTATTTGAAATCAAAGAACCATTAACAGTTATGTCTCCATAAATTGACAAACTATCGCCATCAGCAATTTCCAAGGTCGCACCCGATTCAATAATTAAATGAAAACACTTTGCTCCAACCCCAGAAATTATTGGTATTGATGAAACCGGAATATTAATTTGAGCATCTTGCAGCGGAATACCATTTGTCCAGTTTGCTGGATTAAACCAATCATTGTTTACTGCTCCAGTCCAAGTATTAATCGTTGAATTATAGGAACACCCATTAGAATAAACACAATTAAAACAAGTTGTTGTACTTCCGAAAACACTTGAAGAGTTATTGATTTGAGTTTGAGAGCCTGCTGCAATTGATCCGTTCCCTGTTATAGTTACACTATTTTTAGTGATAAATTCATTTGTAACAAAAATATCACCATCAATTACTGGAGTAGTACTATTCGTTAAAATAAAATCATTACCTACATAAACCTCCGCTCCGCTCTGTATTGTTAAGTCTACAGTATTCTTAACCTCAAAATCGGCATCAATATAGACAACAGCGTTACTCTCAATCACTACAATTGCACTTCCTGATAAGAGCAAATTATCTAAATAAACTGTGTCACCGGCATTAATATTCAACTGCCCACTGCCCGATATAGTTAAAGTCTCATCAATATTCAAATTTCCAATAGTTAAAACGCCAGAAGTTTTCACTTCAATTGTTTCACCAGAAGTACCAACTAGCGAACCTTGAATTTCAAAATCCTTTTTAATAGTAATGCTGACATCTAAAATTAAATCATTTAATATTAAAATGTCAACATTTGAAGAATTAGGTGCATTGCCAATCCATGAACTATTATTTGAATAATCACCATTACTTGAGGAAGTTACTTGTGCTGATGCAATTCCATTGCATATTAATATCACAGCAAAAGCAATAGTTTTTAATCGAATCAAACTCATCATAGGGAAGTATTTGTTTGGCTATTGTAAAAACAACTAAACAAACATTCATCTAAATATATACATAATTTACGACTAAATGCTAATAAAGTTGCATTTTTATTATGTATGCATAGTAAAAGTTATTGTTAGAATAGAAATACAAGAAATATTTTCTAAAAAGTAACATGAATAAGTTAATTAAACGCTCAAATTCAGTCTCAAAATTTCAATTCTAAAAATTATTCTTTAACAAATTTTACCGCTGATTAATTCTATTTGATAAAGGTAAAAGAACTATTAATCCCCGCTAAAATATAGGTGCCCTTCGATAAGGAATTTGGCAAATTAATGTTTGATTTTTCAATTCCTTTACTAATTTCAAACTCAGATATTACTTTACCAGTCATATCTAATAAAGAATATTTTGGATCTAAATTGCCGAATAAAGACACTCTATTTTCACTTTGATAATAGACAAAGTTAGTTCCCTCGTTTATCTCCTTGTTATCAACTCCTAAAACAGATAATAAATCAAAAATGGTTCCTTTACTGCATCCATTGTTATCTATTAGAATTAATTCATATATCCCAGCATTCAATCCTTCTATATTACTTGTTGAATCTCCGGTAGACCATAAATATGAATACCCAGGTGTTCCGCCCGAAACATTAGTTATGATTGAGCCATCATTTCCATATACCTCTGGAGAAATAGTCACATCCATTACTATTTCTAATGGTTCAATTATTTCAAAATTGAATTGGTTTGATTGACATAAGTTATTTAAACCATTCATAGCAATTGAATAATTTCCAGCGGCAAGACTATTAATTTGTAAATTACCGTTAAAAGTACCTGATGATATTGTTCCTCCTGTTACTAAATCATATGTCCCGTTTTCTAGACTATCCAAACCAATTGAAACAGCACCAAAATCACCATTACACAATGCCTCGATTGCTTCTACTTCGTAGTTTTTACCTAGGTGTAAAATAAACCTAGGTAGGTACGTTGTATCGGACATTGTAAAAGTCATTGGAATACCATCTTGTACATCATACATTTGACCATCATAAGTATCTTCAAGTTTAATACATGGAACATCAAGTTCACTTAAATCATTAAATACAAGATCATAGTCTCCATTCTGAAATACAATTGTTCTGATTGGCAGAGACCATTCTTGAAACGATTTGTCAAAAGAGTGAACTGTATAGTCCTCATCATTTGCATTTAAAATCGAAATATGAGGGTATTCAGCCCAAGAAGCAAATCTCTTTATTGCATCAAATTCACTATCGTAATTATCAGTGGCGCCATCAACATGTCTTAAAACGGCCTCATCCGTTTTATTATTACCTGACAATAAAATATGTACCCCAGAGCTAATTGTTGAACCAGCTTTAAAAAAAGCTTGATCTACTGATGATTTATGAGACTCTTTAATTGTTAGAACAGGGCTGCTTGCAATGGCTCCGACCCAAAAAGATTGTTGGCTTGCAATCAGGTTTGATCCACCATTTGCACTTGCACCACTTATATAAGTAGCATACTGCTCTGTGTCTGGGTTCAATATATAAATTGCGTTGGCTAAGTTTTGCTTATCCAAACCAGTTATTAAGTCCCAATCAATTGTTGAGGCATAAGGATTACCAACTAAGTTCCACCCATCAGTAGGTGTAAATGTAACAGGCATATTGATATCTCCTTGATTGGGAACTCCTCTATAATCAACTACAAATGGGTCTGTTCCTGTTATGGTATCACCACTCCATACCATCAAGCCTTCTCCTTGGTCAATAACTTGATTTGCATTACTAACACCTACATAACCTGTGCCTTCGTCATACGTATATACTGAAGTAAAAGGAAAACTCGGAAAATCACTTCCCACATAACCCGAAGTAATAAAATCACCCTGATAATCAGCTACTGTTACACCTTGAACTGCTGACGAGAAAAAGCGCCAGTAGGTTTCACCTGCATCAATATATCGCTGCATTTCAATTTCGCCAACAATTGATCCACCTCCAGTAATTTCATCTATTCTTGCTGTTCTGATTGCATCTGAAATTAAAATTAATGAATCATTGGTGTTAAAAGTTCCATTTTGAACTGTCAGAGTATTAGTGAGACTAACACTTTTGTTTTCGAGTGTTAAACTGGTAGGATTAGTTGATGTAATATTATCAACTGTCTGCTCAACTCCAGATATAAAAAACTGTGGCGAAGTACCGGAGAAATCCAACCCTCCTGCATTAGAAAGTATTAGTCCATCTGCAATTAAATTGGTTTGATGATCTAATGTATTCCCATCTAAATCAACTGTAGCTCCTGTTTCTATTTTTAAACTTCCTACAATACGATCTATATCCAAAATTGGTTGATTAATTACATCAGGAATAAGAATATTTGCTTCAGAAGGTGGTACGACAGCTGGTTCCCAGTTAGAGGCAACCGACCAATCCGTATCTGTATCTCCAGTCCACACGTAATAGAAAGCATCTAGAATTATTTCGTTCCTATCTGTTAAAGTTGAAGCAATTACTTTTGTTGACACATTATTAGCTACGTTTTCCTGGGTAAAAGCACTAGCTGTTTTATCTTCTCGAGTTAAAATTGCTAGACCTTGAATATTATTTACATTTACTAGAGGGTGTGTATTATAGTCAATGGTAGCTTTAAAATTCGCACTTGCACTATTATTAGCCCAAAATACACCATAATAATGATTACCTACCGCAAAACTGTCTATACCAGTTGAGTTTGAAGGATCACCCTCAATCAAGTAAAGCTGCACTCCTAGTGACGTACCAAAAACATCTGAAACTGTTAATTCCGCTCCACTGCAAGAAGCAAGTGACAATGAATTCCCTGTCCAAGATGCTGGGTATAGATATACTGAGTTATCACCAATTGGAGCCCCGCTATTTGCCCAAAAACTTGAAGTATTAATTGAAATTGTCTGTCCCGAAGCTGATCCGATTTCTGAATTTATAATATCACCAGAACCATTATTAAATTTAAAATATGCGACTAAATCTGTAGTGCTTCCAGAATAATTTTGACACATATTAGACCTTATTTCTGCAATCGTAAGTGCTTTACTCCAAATTCTCAATTCATCAATTTCACCATCAAAGTACTGATTTGGACCTCTATTACCATTAAAAGATGGCGCTTCAGAACCACACCCGATAAATCCATAACGAACTATTCCTGATCCAACTGTTACACCTCGAGTAGCTGTAGCATCTAAAACACCATCTATATAAATTGATGCTAATCCAGAATTATATGTTCCTACAACATGATGCCATTTTCCATCATCAACTCTTGTAGAAGAACCAAAATCTAAGATTCCGGCAGACGTCAGTAAATTCCAAGACACTTGACCAGCACCGGCGCCATCACCATTAATCCCTAATCTCCAATACTCACTTCTATCAAACGACGCAATTATCTGATTACCTGCATCAGAAGTCTTGACCCAAGCCTCAACTGAAAGCTCACTAATAGTAGTAGAATTATAAAATAATCCATTAATTGCAATGCGATCATTTCCACCATCCAGCAAACCTGCTGTTTGAGCATTTCCGCCTTCAAAAGAAACTTCTACTGTATCTTTAGCAGAACAACCTGCATTTGTCACTTCAACAGAATATGAGCCCTCCGTATTAGCGTTAATTGTTTGTGTAGTTGCACCTGTACTCCATAAATAAGTACTGTAGGAAGAACCAGCATCTAGCAAAGGAATACCTACACACGAAGGAGAAATTCCAGCCCCAGTTATGCTTAACGGATTTGAATTATCGATTGTAATTATTGCTGGTACTCTCGCTGACTCGCAAGATGGACAAGAATAAAAGGCGTTATTCCTAATGATCCAATCTGTGGCTGAGCTCATGTTTACCAAGGTGCCATCAGAATTCGATACCTCATCTGAAGAAGTACCTGAACCCGTACCATCATTCAATTTATAGTATATCTCTAAATTCGTTTCAGTTCCCAATAAACAATTATTCATATTATTTGATAGTTCGGCAACAGTCCTAGCCTCGCTCCATACTCTTAGTTCATCAACTTCTCCATTCATGAAACTATTTGGCCCCCTACTACCATTAAATGAGTTTGCTTCTGACCCCACACCTATAAAGCCAAATCGGGTACTTCCTGAGCCCCATGTTGCACCAAGTGTGCTAGTAGCATCCAAAACACCATCTACATATATTCGCGCTGTACCAGCATCAAATGTACCAGCGACATGATGCCATTGGCCATCATTTACGAAAGTACTTCCACCCATATCTAGATAACCCACATCTGTGCTTACATTCCATGAAACTCTTCCGGAACTTGCTCCTGTACTACCAATCCCTAAACGCCAATATTCACTTCTATCGAAGGAGGCAATTATCATTGCACTTGTACTCGTTGTTTTTACCCATGCCTCAACAGTTAACTCTGTCATTCCTGATGCATTGTAAGAATAGTTTTGAATAGCTACCCTATCATTTACACCATCAAAATCTAATGAAGTATTTTCTTCTTGCGCAGCAACATACAAAGTAGTAGTTGAACTAATTAAACCTGCATTAACAGGGTTTCCACTCCCTAAGAAGTTACCTCCAACTAATGCATCATAAGCTGCGAAGTTTCCAGAACTACCTGTTGCATTTAAGGTAACCGACTGTGCACCATAAAAACAGGTATCGGTAACAGTTGGAAGGATTACTGGACATTGGCTAAAGCCAATATTGAATTTTAAAACAAAAGTTAAAAGAAATAGACTTTTGTAGACTAAACTTTTAGAGCGTATCGACATCATATTAATTCTTACAAGGTTTGCTTACTACTCAAAAAGACTACTAAGCAAATATTGCATTAAATTTTATATTCTCACAACACCTAACATTTATTGTGCCAAACATTACATTAATTCACTATGCAAACATAGTAAATTAAATTGAACAAACCAAATATTATTAAGATTCCCTTCTATTGAAGGATTTTTGCCAATGTTTTAAAAATTACTAAAACATCAGTTCTAAAGCCCATTTTAGAAATATACTTTAAGTTTAATTCAAGTTTTTGTGGCATTATTTCTTCAATATACAATTGATGTGGGTTATCTGAATTACCTAAAAGGTCCTGTTCTCTAAAATATTTAATTGAAGCAAAATCGGTCAGACCTGGTTTAACTAACAATACTTTTAACTGTTCTTCAGAATATAGATCAACATATTCCTTGACTTCCGGCCTAGGCCCAACTACACTCATCTCACCCTTCAATATATTTATTAGCTGAGGTAATTCATCAATTTTATACTTTCTAATGAAAGTTCCTATTTTTGTAATTCTTGGATCATTACCAATGGTGATTTTTGAAGACTTAACAGATTCTTGCTTCATAGATCTAAATTTGAGTAAATAGAAAGGTTTCAAATTCTTGCCAATTCTTTCTTGTTTATAAAGAACCCCTCCCTTACTATCCAAAATTATTAAAACTGATATTATTAATAAAAATGGGCTTACCACTAGTAAAACTGTGATTGAAGATATGATATCAAAAAAACGTTTTACAATGGCATACATACAATTAATTTAGATCTGTTTTAAGTTTGTTCAGAATATTTGCACTAGCCTTTCCATTGCCATACAAGTTTTTGGAAAAGTCAGATGATTTGTTTAGCATAATTTTAAATTCTGATTCGATTTTATCTTTGACCGCTCCTACTAAAACATTAACTCCATTCTCTAATAACTCAACCCATTCTGTTTGATCTCGCATTGTTACGCAATTTTTTTTAAAAAAGAATGCCTCTTTTTGCAGTCCTCCGCTATCTGTCATTACTAATTCTGAATTCTTAATTAGTTCAATCATGTCAAAATAACCTACTGGCGGAATTATTTTTACATCTAATGCTAACCCTGCATCTTTTAATTTACTTTTTGTGCGTGGATGAAGTGGCAGAACTATTGGACAAATTGATTTATGAATTACATTTAGAGCTTCAACAATAGAAGTTAACCGACCTACATCATCAGTGTTTTCAGCACGGTGCAATGTTACTAAAGTAAATTTTTCAAGTTCATTCTCAGCAATCACATTCGACTTTTCCTTTGAACCCTCTGCATAAAACATAGCAGCATCTTGCATTACATCCCCCGACTTAACAATTTGACAGTCGATATTGTGATAACCTTCTTTTTCAAGGTTTTCAATTGCAGTGTCAGTTGGACAAAACAAATAGTCGGAAATTCTATCAGTTAAAATTCTATTAACTTCTTCTGGCATTGCCATGTTAAAACTCCGCAAACCTGCTTCAACATGAGCCACTTTAATATGTATTTTTTTTGCCGCCAAAGCGCCAGCAATGGTTGAATTAGTATCTCCATACACCAGCAAAACATCAGGCTTTTCAACTAAAAGAATTTCTTCAATTCCCTCGAGCATCCTACCTGTCATTGCGCCATGACCTAAACTATTTATTTCTAAATTATAATTCGGCTTAGGGATTTGCATTTCCTCGAAAAAAATATCACTCATATTTGCATCAAAATGTTGACCTGTATGAACAATTACCTCCTCTACATCAGAATGTTTAGAAATTTCACGGCTCAATGCCGCTGCTTTGATAAATTGTGGCCTTGCGCCTATAACAGTTAGTATTTTCATTTAATTATAGATTCTACGGCTGTTATAACAGTTGCTATAACAGTCCTAACTTGTTCATTATTTAGATTAAAGTATACAGGTAAGGTAATTTCGTTTTCATATTTGGACCATGCTGTTGGAAAATCGGACATTTTATATCCCCTTTTTTTATAGGCGGTTAACAATGGGAGAGGCTGAAAATGAACGTTAACAGATACACCTGCTTCAAATATTAATTGCATTATTGCGTCTCTAATTGATTCATTAATCCCTCTAATCCTCAGCAAGAATAGATGATAACTCGTTTCCTTTTCAGTTGTTTTATAGGCTGGAATAATGGCCCATGGTTTATCCTTAAAACCCTCCACATATTGATCAAAAATAGCTTTTCGTCTATCCAAATTAGATTGATATCTTTCCAGTTCAACTAAACCAATAGCAGCTGACAAATCAGTCATATTGCATTTATAGCCAGGCTCAACTACATCATAACGCCAATTCCCTATTTGAGTTTTTGCTAAAGCATCTTTAGACTGACCATGTAGAGAAGTCATGTTTAGATGCTTATATACCTCATCTACATCAAATTCAGATGGTAAATTTAAACAAACAGCTCCACCTTCTGACGTAGTTAAGTTTTTTACAGCATGAAAGGAAAAGACTGAAACATCAGTTAATGAGCCGCATTTCATACCTTTCATTGTTCCTCCAAAACTATGCGCAGAATCACTTAACACCAAAATTCTATTTAATTTTTTCTGCACTGGCGAATTTGGCGAAAATTGTTTTTTTACTGATGGTAGATTTATTAAATTATGGATGCTATCATAATCCGCTGGAAAACCAGAAATATCAACTGGCATAATGACTTTTGTTTGCGGTGTTATGGCTTTTTTAATAGCATCAACAGAAAGATTAAAATCTGATTCACTTGAATCAACCATTACCGGCTTTGCTCCACAATGAATAACCACATTTGCAGTTGAGCAGTAAGTATATGCAGGAATAATCACTTCGTCACCTGGTCCGACTCCAAACCATCTTAAAATTAATTCTAAACCTGCGGTCGCAGAATTTAGACAAATTGTTTTTCTACACCCTACATATTCGGTCAGCTTTGTTTCAAATAATTTTGTTCTAGGACCTGTTGTAATCCAGCCTGACAGTAAAGCTTTTGACACCTCATCAACTATTACTTGATCAATACGAGGTGGTGAAAACGGTATCATATTTTTTTTGAGCAAAAGTACAATTTTTTTTAGGATTATAATAATTGTGACATTAATCACCCAGAGATATAATTGGTAATTATACCTTTGATTTAAATTCCAACCATGACCACTTTTTTAACAGAATTTACCGACAAAATGATAGGCAGTTTTGATTGGGTGTATAAACAAATATTTTTTAATGTAGAATGGTACGATAATTATTTCTACGGCTTAATTATAATTTCTTTGTTAGTTTATAGTCTTGAAATAGTGTTTCCTTGGCGTAAAACCCAGAAATTGATCCGCAAGGATTTTTGGTTAGATGGATTCTATATGTTTTTCAATTTTTTTATTTTTTCTTCTGCGATTAGTGGTCTATATTTCTTAGTCAATAATTATTATGGCGGTAATGTTAATCAAATTGCTTTATTCAATATTAAGGAGTGGCCAACATGGATTTCATTAATTATATTTTTTATTTTAAATGACTTTGTGCAATGGTTTACTCATGTATTATTGCATAGGTTCAATTTTCTTTGGCAATTTCACAAAGTACATCATTCGGTTAAAGAGATGGGATTTGCTGCCCATTTAAGGTATCATTGGATGGAAAATATATTTTATAAACCATTTAAAACATTGGTCGTAATGATTATTGGTGGTTTTGAACCTGAACAAGCCTTTATCATTCACTTTATCACTATCGCTATTGGCCATTTAAATCATGCCAATGTTAAGATTACTTGGGGACCATTAAAATACGTGTTTAACAACTCTGTGATGCACTTGTGGCATCATTCTAAAAATTTGCCTTCCAATCGAAAGCATGGTATGAACTTTGGCATAAGCTTAAGTCTATGGGATTACATATTTAATACTAATTACATTCCTCATGAGAGTGGTGATATTCCTATAGGGTTTGAAAACGACGAACACTTTCCAAAATCTAACTTTTGGAAACAATTGATTTATCCTATAGGAAAGAAAGACTAGACTACTTTATCCATGGCATTTTATAGTGCTTATTTTGATACCAAAAGACCAAAATTGCACTTACTAGAAAAGCTAAAACTGTGGCGTAGGCAGCTCCAATTGCACCATATTCACGGATTAAAAAATAATTGAATATTAAATTGAGGATAGCGGCAATCACTGTGCTTAAACCTAAAAAGGCCGTTTTATTGATGTGCACTAAATAAGGGAAAAATATTTTATAAACCCCATGAACTGCATAACCCATTGCCACCCAAAATATGTATTTGCTTGCCGCACTATATCTATCGTCAACTACGTATGGCAAAACATACTTTGCAAAAATTGAGATGCCAAAAGCAACGGCAAACGTACCAAGAATATACAGGTAGCTATACTTAACAATTCTCTTTTTTTTGGCATCTGTAGGGTCCGATAACATACGATAGAACCAAGGGGACCATGCTTTAATAAAAGCATCAGTAAACAAAATCACAACCATTCCAAAAGTATATCCAACGGAGTAGATTCCAGCCATTTTTACACTAATCATTTGTTCAATAAATAAACGATCGCTCAATGCCAAAACAATCCCACCAAGAACATGCGGAATTAAAGGTACAGACAATTTAAGAACCTTATTCACTTCCCCTTTACTGAGTTTAAGTGTAATAAACCTATACTTGTTCATGTACAAAAGTGAGACTATAAAGAAAATTGAATAGGCTATTATAACCCCTATTGCTTGAGCATACCAACCATAATTATAGGCCAACAATAGTAATATAGTTACTCCCATGTTTACTGCTGTATTAAGAATTTCAAAAATCCCAAATAGCACAGCCTTCTCTTCGTTTCTTAAAATCGTTAAATTCATAGTGTTTACCATCAGCATAAAACTAATTACAGGTACAACAATAATCCAATTGGTAGGGACAGAAAAGATTTTGTCATAAAAAAATGATAGACCAAAGGTTACCATTGTGTAAAACACGAGAGTTGCTAAAAGGATTAATAGAATATTCCCAATCATTAATGCTGTTTGCTCCTTAGAATATTTGAAAAAGTTTTTCGAAATGTTCATTGACATATTCATACCTACGAATGCAGAAAAAAATGCAATCATGAGCTGGAAAATTGAAAGTATTCCATATTCCTCTGGTGTCAAATACTTTGTAAGTACTGGTAATAACAAAAAAGGAATAGCTTTATTTAAAACGCTACCTCCTAAATAGATAATTGAATTTTGAATTACCTTCATTGACTAAGGCAATTGCTTTAAAAATTGTTGCATAATTAAATAATTACTATCAATTGTCTTTCTCGAATTTTTCATTCTTGAAAACTCAGTTTTTTCTTCATAGTCAATTTCTGCTAATAATTCTTTTGTCAAATATATATTTGAAGAAAATCTATCATAAAATGAAAACAGGCGATTAAAGACTTTCGAAATAAATCCATTCTTAAAATGAGAATATCCGTTTAAAACAATTCCTCCAATTGCACCTTTAACTCCTTTCGCTCTTCCATCCTCACTGATTAAAATGGTTTGTCTAGCCGTGCTATTCATAAAAATATGAGCATGCACTCGGTATCCTATATGTAAATCTACTTGTGAATAGTAATTCATTAGGTTTTCAGCACTCCCAGAAATGTCAACATATTTAATTTTATTTGCTTCAAGCCAGTCCACAAATAAATGATGCTTTTTTACATGAGTTGATGCAGGTTGATAAGCACCCTTAAATTTTTCTCTATCTAAAGAATGATGAAAAACAACTTCAAATGATTTATCGGCAAATTTTGACCTACATGCTAAGATGTTTTCTTTCATCAATTTTTCCATTGAAGGTGACTCCACAAATGAAACACCTAATGAAAAAGCTACTTTTTCAACTGGTTTAGCATTAAAATCAGTTCCAATAAATTGCTCATCATAATATGCAGGACAACCAGTCATTAAAACAGAATCACAATTATTAAACCTTAACGAATTTAATGTATGATAATCTCTTACGCTTGAGAGGAAACCAGAATTACTTACAAGTTGAACTAGTTTGTTAGTGATAGGACTTAACTTATATGAATAAGTATTTTCCCAATTTCCTTGAACAGATTTCCAACCAAGTCCCATCATAATAATGGGCACTTTTATTTTGTCTAAAGCATCTGAAATTCCGTAAACGTTTGGCAACATATTCTCTACTAAAGCAGGGCCACCCATTAAAATTAAAGCTCTCGAATCATTAACAATTTTCAAATTCTCTTCAGTCAATGTTTCCCATCCATTAATATCTATAATCTCCCTATCAGGTCTTAAGTTTGCAAACAACTGCTTAGCTCTCAATTTAATTAAATAATCACCTGCATTATTTTTACTCCCAGTAAGAATTACAAATTGATTTTTCATATTAAATCTTTAATGATTATATCATCTTCAGCTATATCTATTTTAGCAACCTTACCTACAACATCATCAATAAATTTAGGACTAATACCGTGTGCAGGTCTTTTAAAAGTTAAATCATCTTTTTCAATTACTTTGCCTTTAGGAATACTTCTTTTCGCAACCAAACTTCTTCTGGCATGCTCTCTTGCTTTATCTTCATCTGCTAAAGCTTCAACTTTAAAGTTTCCAAGAATTTTAAAAGTGGCTTCAAGATTTGAGTTAAACATTTTTAAATCTTCTTTATCCATAGCATGGTAATGATCATTACCTGGTAAAGTTTTATCGTGTGTAAAATGTTTTTCAATGATCACTGAACCTAGCATAGTTGCCATTTCACACACTTTCATATCTTTTGGTAATGTATGATCAGAATAGCCAATAATATTATTTGGAAACGCGTCTTTTAAGCCTGAAATCATTCCAAGATTTGCATTTTCATCAGGTGTAGGGTAATTCAAAACGCAGTGCAAAAGAGCTAGTGGTACATTAAATTCATTAATCCAATTTACCGCATCCTGCACCTCTGCTAAACTACTGGCTCCAGTAGACAAAATGATTGGCTTGCCAAAACCGCACATATATTGAATAAAGGGTTTATTGGTAATATCGGAAGATGATATTTTATAAACATCCATCATATCATTCAAAAAATCTGCCGACTCAATATCAAATGGTGTACTCATGAATTCAATACCAACTTCATCACAATAATCTTTTAATTCTTGCATTTCATCTTTCCAAAAAGAATCGTGTTTTTTAAATAATTCAAATTGAGATGTTGTTGGTTCCTGTGTAGTATCCCAGTAGGCAGGTGAGTGTTTCGAAGCTAATGTTTCAGCTTTATAGGATTGAAATTTAACAGCATGTGCTCCGCCTTCTTTGGCCTCACGTACTAATCTTTTAGCTGTTTCCATAGAGCCTTCATGATTTACCCCTACTTCAGCAATCATGTATGGTATTACTATAGGTGAATTCTTATCAACTCCCTTACTAATCAACTCTGATATTCTCATAATCCTGTATAATTTCTTGTATTAATTTTTGCACCCTATTTCTCCCGGATTTTAGGTCTTGATTTTTCATCCGGCTACTCATTTCATTCCTCAAATCAAACGAATTTACAAGTTTAGTAAACTCCTTAAATAATTCTTCGTTACTTAAATTATACCCTAGGCCTAAGTTAAAAAAACCATAGTTATTTGAGGCAAAAAAGTGAGTAGATTCTCTTTCGTTTTGTTCCAACACGATAGTAGGTGTACCTATACTAGCTACCTCATACACCGTTCTTCCAGCGGAAGTAAATATCAAGTCGGCTTCTAACATATAGTCTGATATATTGGACACATTTTTTAAAACATTGATACTTGAAAAGCCTTTTAAAGTATCAAATTTTTCATAGCCGAAACCAGCAATAATATTTATGCTAATTTTATTTTCAGTACAATATTTATGAATCGTTTCAATCACTTTTTTAGTATAATTATTGGGGTCGACTCCCCCAAAAGTAACTAGTACACTTTTTACCTTTTGTGTGACCGTTTTTTCGTCTGATAAAATGAATTCGTCTCTTAGAATAAAATAGTCCTGTCCATAAAAATGGTTTTTAATTATTTTTTTTTCTGGGTAAATAGCATTGATGACCAAATTGGCATTTAGACTCCCTGAGCCCAAGTCCTCAAAATTAATCACCACATATTTTTTTTCCTTTAAACAATTCACATAGTCATTGCTGGTATCTAACCTGTCATTAATAATGATTTGAGGTGCAATATCATTAATGTCGTCAATGATACTATCTGACTTTTGAATTTGAACAGGGTAATTTTTTGACTGAATTTTTTCAAACGCCAATTCACTTTCTTTATCAACTAAAAATGATATTTGGTGGTTCAAAATATCATTTGCAATTAGTAATGTGTTATACACATGACCAAGTCCAACCTTGCTATTTCCTGTCACAACAAATAAAATGTGTTTCCTTTTTAAATAATACTCACATAAATTCCAATCTTCATAGGTATCAATATCTATTTCTTCACCACCTTCTAACAACCCTAATTCAACATTTTTACCTATTCTATTATTTTCAGAAATAATAGAATTTCTGGTAATTAAAAATGCACCAGTCTCTGTATATTCCGGTGTCAAATATTGTCTATTGAGTCGTTCAGTATAATTTGGAAGAAATTTGCCATTTTCTTTTTTCCATGATAAATGGGTATTGTCTTTTGCAGCGATAACTGTATCTATTGTACTATCTTCAATTATTTTTCCAATTGCTTTATCAAGTGAGTTTGTGGATAGTAATGGAGAAGTTGCCTGCATAGTAACAACTAACTCAAAATCCTTCTGCTCAACTTTTTTCGCATATAAATATGTGTTGTAAATAACGGGATCTAAGGTTGTTTTGTCATCTGCAATATTAGGGTTTCTTTGATGTGTTTTAGCCCCTATTTTTTGAGCCGTATTCAGTATCTCATCATCATCACTTGAAACATAAACGTCCAATGAGTACTTAGAATTTAAAGCGTTTTTAATAGAATAATAAATTAAGGGCTTGCCGCCAAGTAATCTTAGATTTTTTCTTGGAATTCCCTTCGAGCCACCTCTTGCTGGTATCACAACTAAAATATTCATAGTACTAATCGATCATTTATTTTAAATGGCAAGGGTTATTAGGTTCTTTGTATAAAAGTAGTATTTGTTATTTAGTTAGTGTTTTTTTTATCCATACTAATTAAGAAATTATAGAAATTTCCCACAATAATGTCTCTATTGAAATGCTTTGCAACATATTCACGTCCATTAACTCCCTTTTGTTTAATTTTTGATTTATCCAAAAGTAAGTCATTAATTTTCTCTTCCAATTCATCAATATTTTCCGGTTCAAAATACCATCCTGCATTTCCTGTTTCGATAAAAAGCTCTCTGGCCTCACCATCAACTCCTAAAAGAATTGGTTTTTCCATAGCCAAAATTTCAAATATTTTTGATGGTATTGCGCCTTTAAATAAATCTAATTTTCTGAGAGGAACAAGTGAAATGTCTATCTCCTTTATTACACTTCCTATTTCATTCCTTCCAACTGGGTCAGAGAATATGACGTTATCTGCATTTAAAGAAGACTGGAGAGATATTAGTTTATCTTTTTCAGGCCCGCTACCCATTAAAATAAATTTAATTGGTTTGTTTTGAAATCGCTTTGCCACATTTACAATTAACTCTAAACCTTGTGCATGCCCTATTATTCCGCCGTAAAAGAACACAATGTCATCTTTATCAATATTGTATTTATCTCTAAAACCATAAGGTGTCACTTTGGAAGAGTCATATTTTGAAACATCAACTCCATTTGGTAACCAGTAAACTTCTTTTTCAGGAAATCTTGTTTTAATATCCTTTACTATTCCTTGTGTTTGGCCTGTTACCAAAAATGATTTTTTATACAATTTCGCTTCCAAATTATATGCCAATTTCAAAAAGAATTTATTGGTGACAATATCCATTTTTTCAGCACTTTCGGGCCATAAATCTGAAACATTGAAAATTAATTTAGCCTTCAGTTTTTTTGCCAATCTGGTTGCTGAATACCCTAAAAAAAGAGGTGGCGATTCGCATAGGATATAGTCATACTCCCCGAGTTTTCTCCCCCTTAAATAGGAAGTAAAAACAAATGAAAAATAATTTAGAAGTCTTTTTACTATCCCTTTACTTTTTGAGACAAAAATTCTAGAACGATAAACTTTCATCCCTTCCATTACCTCATCAACCCTCTTTTTGCCTTTATACGCCTCAAAAATTTCCATTTTAGGGTAATTAGGCATTGCCGTAAGAATTTCAACATCTACATCTTTGGATTTTAATCGAAGTGCTAATTCAATTAACCTATTTTGGGGTGCGCCTGTTTCAGGTGGGAAATACTGCGTTAAAATTAGAAGTCTCATTTTTCCGTAAGTGCTTTTTGACTCAATAAACTAAAGAAAAGTCCAAAGAAAATTGTACCGGCTTGGGTTTCTAGCATTGATTCTGTAATGAAGAATAAACAAAATAGTAAAACAAAATTAACAATAAAAACATTATGATTTTTGATTCCAGTTTTTACTGCTTCATACAAAATGAAAATAAATAACAGTAGACCAGTTAAACCAAGAGAAATTGCTATCTGAAAGAATTGATTATGGGCATTTAGACTAGTTTCCGAAGCCTTTATCATCCCAACTTTATTATATTGATTCACTAAAACATCTTTAACATCTCCCGTTCCATATCCAAAAATTGGCTTTTCCTTGATCAAGTGAGTACTCTCTCCCCATATTTGTAGCCGAATCCCAGTTGAACCATTATTCGGATTTTTATCACTTACTATTAAACCGGAGACCAGTTCATTCATTCTTTGCTTAAAATAACTTGACTTCTCGTAAGAAGTGTAAGAAACTATTCCAATAAGCAGCATAACAGAAGCTAGGTATAGGATTCTTTGATTTATAATAGACCACCTTACAAGAAAAACTAGAATAATAAGTAAAGTTGCAATAATTCCAACCTTAGACAATAGTAAGAAATTGTAAACAGAAAAATAGGAAACTATTAAAACTGCAAGTACTTTATTTTTAAAGAACAAAGTTTTAACTCTGCTTAAATCAGCTAATATTATACCAATGGCTACTGCATAATACAAGGACATATATGTAGGATGAATATGATCTGACAATTGAATATAAAAATAATAGGTATAGCTAGGGTACATTAAAAATCGCTCGGTGGCGCCAAATAGCAAAATAAAACTCCCGATTAATAGACCCAGAAAGAACGCATAAATTATCCATTTTATAGACTTCAGTTCATATTGTAAAAACAACATAAATAATGGAAATATAGCCAATGATAATTTAACTTCTAAATCAAATATTCCCGAGTCTAAATTGTCGGTCCACAACAACCCAATAATTAAAAAAAAATAGAACACAAGTAGACCTAGGAATGATTTACTAAAAGTAAACTTTGGTTTAATTAGAATCAAATAAGTGACTGTAAAAACTATCCATAAAACGATAAATGGAGAAATAATTTTTTGATGGATAGGGAAAAGGAAAACAATGATTGACAACAATCCAATGCTTATTCTCTCTAAATAGTTTTTGATATGGTCTACCATTGCATATTGTCTATTAATTCGTTAAATATTTAACGTACTAATTTGAAAAATTCATCAATATTCTTTTTATAGTCAGTTTTAATTATTTGTGTATGAAACCCTTTAACCTCTGGTTTAATTTCAGACGTTAAATTAGAAATTAAATTATTAAACTCTTCCTCTGTATCAACGAATGATGTTGTGTTTTCATCTAAAATTCCAAAATAATACTCTTTGGCTTTATTTTCTATATTCAGCAAAATATTCTGAACTCCTAGAGCCGGTGCTTCTAGAGCACATGAAGAATATGCTGTGATATGGAAATCGGAACTTAGAATGGTCTGATAAACATCCAAATCTTCCACAAAAACGATATTACTTGGAATTTTATACTTGGATTTGTACTCCGAAATTGAAGTTCGACGAGGTTTTAATAAAAACAAGCAATCTCTATTTAATTCAGAAACTGAAATTAAAAACGGCAGCACTTTGCTTCCAATTCCACAATCTTGCATAGATACAGACAAGCTCAATCGATATTTGCTGTGATCAATATCCAATTTGTATTTATCATTAACGTAATCAATATAAAAACTACCAACAGGAAATACCTTATTGGAGTCAATATACTTATTGTGTTCTGTAAATACTTCCTTTTCTCTTTCGCCAAATGACAATAAGTAATCGGGAAAATAATTCGAATCAAATTCTGTGTGATAATTATATCCGAAATGCTCTTTGTTAATTACACCATGTTGTGCTTCAACAACAACCACTCCCCTTTCTTTTAAAGCTTTAACGTATCCAAAAGACATATACAAGGGGGCAATAAAGACTGTTTTAGGGAGTTTTTTCAGTCGTAATAGCAGCTTCATGGCTTTATATTGAGACACCATTTTTTTTATAGAATAACTTGGGTCAATAACTGTTTTATATTCTTGTTGAATTAGATCTAAAAGCGAGACATCAATTTTTTTTACTGAAATAAACAATGAAATCAGTTTCTCAAACATAATTAATGGTGCTCTTGATACTATATGCTTTGAAATTACTTTTGATCTTTTATAATGCCCATTAGTTGCTAATTCAATAAACAAGGTTTTTTTAAATTTTAAAGCGGGGTAATCGAACAACTTGTCATAATACCCATTATGTAATTCCACACGATTTAAACTTGAGCTAAGTACCCAACAGTCGTAACCCTTGAACCAATTGAAGAAACCGTAAAAAATAGACCTAATAACGTTGAGGTATACACTTGAATTAATTATTAAATTTGATTCTTTTCCTATTGAAAGACTATAAAAAAACCGATTCCTAAATTCTAACCAAAAATTTAACCCATTGCGATCAACACTCTTAGTATCGTAGTTACTCTCAATCTCCTCTATAATACTATTTATCTTCATTCTTTTTGTAAAAAAATAGTAAATAATAAAAAATTATATCGAAGAAAGAAGTGCCCCAAAAAATTAAATATTGCCCCATGGCTAAAGCTAAAATTGTAAGAATAAAAACATAATTATTATGTGTCACGTTTCGTGCAAAAATAAAAATCATGAAAACAAACAAGTAAATTCCCACTGAAGCAAGCAGTTCTATAAAAGAATTATGAGCATGAAACTTCCCGAAAAGCATTTTCTTTCCTTTGTTACCGAAATGAATATTTTTAGCGGAATAAGTCAAAAATGTGTTCCATATCTCATTTCTACCTGACATATCTATCTTATCTAATCCTAACATTCTAGTTAGTTCTAATTTTTCAAGATCTGATAATTTATCATCCTCCAGCATATCGAGGTCATTAATTCTTCCATTTTGAACAATCGTATTTCCTCGTGTAAATTGTTTAACAGACCAATTAGGATTTACCGTAAAAAAAAGAATTAAGAGCGTGAGTGGTAAATATCTAATAATTTGAACTTTTTTGCGTAAAAACAACTCATCAAACAACCTTAAAAGTAAAAATACTAAAAGCACTATCAATGCAATTCTTCCAAATGTCAGTATGGAACCAATAATAAATATGGTTTCTATTATTATCTTTTTCGTTTTTGAAAAATCGACTATTCCCAGCAATATTAAACCAAAGATATATTTGAACGACAACCCAGAGGAATTAGGACTTAATCCAAAAGTTCGTGTAAAGTACAATAAGTCATATTGCTCAAATACACGATACCTCCTTGAGGAACTAAAAACAGTATTAATTCCCATACTGTATTCAACGACAGACATTAACATTTCAATAATAAAAAAGTAGATGAGGTATTTAAAAATATCCTCACGTCCTTTTAAAGTTTTTGCAATTAAATAGGTCAGAGGAAATAAATAAGCAAAGCTGTAAATATCTTTTGTTGAATGCCAACTTTCAATATCTATCAATCTTAATAAAAACGCTACTAAGCTAAATAGTAGAATGTAGGTAAAATTCTTATCAATTAATTTTAACCTAATTAAATTGGAAAAATAGTTCCTTAAAAAATCAAAATTCAAATAAATCACTATTCCAAATACTACAAAATATAGATTCAATGGAATAAATATACAGGTAGGTAAATAGACTAATAATGCAAGTAATATGTTAAGGATCTTGGCATTCATATTATTTAACTCTTATTTTTTCTTAAGCAAACCTAAAGTTATGAAATTTAAAAAAGGGATTGACTTACGCCATATCCCTTTTAAAACTATTAATTGTTAATTTGTTGATTATTTGGCATAATGAACTGCTCGTCTTTCTCTAATAACGGTTACTTTCACTTGACCTGGATAAGTCATTTCATTTTGAATTTTTTGTGAAATAATAAATGACAATTCATCTGCTTGCTGATCAGTTACTTTTTCGCTTTCAACCAATACACGAAGTTCACGACCTGCTTGAATTGCGTATGACTTTAAAACACCTTCAAATCCAAGTGCAATATTTTCAAGCTCTTTTATTCTTTTAATGTAAGATTCAGCTATTTCTCTTCTAGCACCTGGTCTGGCACCTGACACAGCATCACACACCTGAATGATTGGAGAGACTAAGGTTGTCATTTCAATTTCATCATGGTGAGCACCAATTGCATTACAAACATCCGGTTTCTCACCATACTTTTCCGCCAATTTCATTCCCAATAGTGCATGTGGTAATTCAGGCTCATCTTCTGGTACTTTACCTATATCATGCAGCAACCCCGCTCTTTTAGCAATTTTCACGTTTAGACCAAGTTCAGCTGCCATTATAGCACATAAATTAGCGACTTCTCTACTATGCTGTAATAAATTCTGTCCGTATGAAGAACGGTATTTCATTCTTCCCACCATTCTCATTAATTCTGGATGTAGTCCATGAATACCTAAATCTATACAGGTTCTTCGTCCCGTTTCAATAATTTCTTCTTCTAATGATTTCTTCGTTTTTGCAACTACATCTTCAATTCTGGCAGGATGAATTCTACCATCTGAAACAAGTTGATGCAAAGCCAAACGTGCTACTTCTCTTCTCACAGAATCAAAACATGATAATATAATGGCTTCAGGCGTATCATCAACGATAATCTCCACACCCGTTGCTGCTTCTAATGCCCGAATATTTCTACCTTCTCGTCCAATAATTCTTCCTTTTAATTCATCAGAATCAATATTAAAAACGGATACAGAATTTTCTATAGCTTGCTCTGTAGCGACACGCTGAATTGATTGAACCACAATTTTCTTGGCTTCCTTACTTGCATTAATTTTGGCTTCTTCTACTATCCCCTTTATTGTCGCCATGGCATCAGTTCTAGCTTCATCAACTAAGGCCTCTTTAACTTCCTTCTTTGCTTCATCTGGTGATAGGCCAGAAATTTTAGACAATTCGTTTACTTGTTTTTGGTGTAATTTTTCAACTTCCTGGCGCTTATCCTTTAAAAGCGTTCTTTCAGATTCAATTTTCGCTTGCAGTCCATCAATATCTTTTTCTTTTCTATTAACCTCTCCAATTTTTTGATTAAAGCTCTTCTCTTTATGCTTTAATCTATCTTCAAGGCTTTGGATGCTTTTCTCTCTGTTTCGAACTTCTTTTTCATGACTGTCCTTTAATTGCAAAAAACGTTCCTTAGCTTGCAAAATCTTGTCCTTTTTTAGTGACTCGCCTTCAACTTCAGCTTCCTTTAAAATAGCATTTGCCTTAGCTTTAAGTGCACTTTTTTGAAGAATAAAGGCTATTACACCGCCAGCAATAATTCCAATAACAATTCCAATAATTATACTTGTTGTATCCATTTAATTTTTTTTGGAGCTTAAGAAAATTACTTCATAAGCTATTCATACTCACAACTAATCTAGCTGTGTATTTATTTTTTCCAAAATTCGATTCAGATCTTGCTCAAAAGAAGCATCAATGGAAGAAGGCGCAGAAGATGAAGTCTTTTTATCTTCATTTACTTGTACCGCAAACTGCAGCGTTGTCATGGCTAACAAATCCTGCATATCTTTTACTGCATAATTACCTTGCAGTTTTTTTATATTCGAGTTAATCCTTTCAGCAGCTTTTGTGATAGCATTCTCTTCCTCCTTTTTAATGGTAAGAGGATAAGTTCTACCTGCAATAATTACCTTTAAAGAAACTTTTTCCATAAATTATGTATTGAGTAAAGAAATACAACTATTAATTTCTTTCACCAATTCGTTTATCTTTCGATTATATGCATCTTGGTCAACGACTGCCGGGTTTGATTGTGGTAATTGCGCTTGAACTTTAGCCAACAATGCTAAATTTTCAGACGCTAAACCTGCCTTTTGACTACTGACTTCACTCAGCTCATTCGTCAATAAATCAATCCGTTCCTCTTGGTCATTTACCAATGTTGTTAATGCTATTATTTTTTTTAATAATAAATCAACTCCATTTTCTAAGTCTACCAATTTCGGGCTCGAACTTGACATAAATCTAAATCAAATTTTAAGAGACAAAAATACAATTTGAAAATTCATAATCAAAATAAACAGACATGAATTATTAAAAACATTTTATTGATAATATTGACTGTGCTAAGATCACTTTAGCGTTTTAAGGCATTATGTTTGCAACTGCCTTTGAAAACAATAGAAAGCTATGATAAAACAAGTTTTAATCATCCTTATTTCCTTTACATCTTTATTGCTTTTTAGTCAAGAAAAAAAGCCATATGATTATAGCATGGATTTAGGATTACCTATAAAAATCGACATGATTCTTGCAGGAAATTTTTGCGAAATGAGGCGTAATCATTTCCATACAGGAATTGATATTAAGACAAATAAAAAAGAGGGTTATAGATTATACGCAATTGAAGACGGCTATATTTCAAGAATTAAAATTTCACCATGGGGTTACGGAAAAGCCATTTACGTATCTTATAACAATGGTCTTACCAGCGTATTTGCACATTGCAGCAGATTTCCTCCATTACTTGATTCTTTAATTTATACAATACAGAAAAACCAGGAGTCAGCTATAATAGATGAAAACATTTTGCCCTTAAAAATACCCGTAAAGCGAGGAGAAATAATTGCATATTCCGGTAATTCAGGAGCTTCTTCGGCACCTCATCTCCATTTTGAATTAAGGGAAACGAAAACCGAGCATGCTATAAACCCTTTACTTTTTGAATGCTACAAGAAGGAAATTACTGACAATACGCCACCAGAGATTAGAGGTCTAAAATTGTATGCTATCACAAAAAATGGTTATATGATTCCTGGTCAATCTCTCTATTTTCAAGTTAAACGAGAGGGAGAAAAATTTGTGGTAAACAATAATAAAACGATTAACATTGATACCTTATTCACGGAAAATTCACAACTTGGCATTGGACTTTATGCTATTGACAAACTAGATGGTGCCTATAACAACTGTGGAATATACAGTAGTGAATTAATACAAAATGACACACAGATTCATTCTCAAGAAATCAATTTTATGGATTTTGATGTGAGTAGATATTTAAACACCCACAAAGACTACTTTGCATTTAAGCACCTTAAACAGCATATTCACAAGCAATTTACCAATGATATTAACCCTCTTCCTATTTACCCAAACAACAATGGTTATATATCATGGAATAGAGTAAAAGCAGATTATCAACTCATTTCGAAAGATGTTCATGGAAACCAAAGTGAATTAAGTTTTAAACTTGAGAAAACTAAAAAAAAGGCTTCGAAAAATCAATTCGAGCAAAAGGAATACTACTATCCGAATCAAATTAACACGATTAACCTAATAGGATTTGAAGCCATTATTGAACAAGGACAATTTTACGAACCTGCTGAAAAAATTGTATCTGCCAAGCCTAGCACAAACAAAAACTTACTGAGTGACACCTATCAATTATTTGAATACCAAACACCTGTTCAGTCGGGTATAAACATGAGAATTGAAATTCCTAAAAAATATAAAGCATTGCCAAAACAAAAAATGGGAATCGTGTTAATAGACAATAGGAATAGGCTATATTTTCAAGGTGGTTATCCTGAAGACAATTGGATTACTCATAAAATTAGGCATTTCGGTCATTTTGCTTTGGCAATAGATACCATTCCGCCAGTAATCAAAGCACTGGATTACAAAAAGAATCAAAACATTTCAAAGTATTCAACATTAGAGTTTAATTTGTCTGATAATTTATCAGGCCTTTCAAGCTACAAAGCATACCTGAATGGGAAATGGGTGCTTGCATACTATAATCGTAAGCAAAAAAGATATATTATCCCTCTAAATACTAGATCAAAAATTCATCTAGTGAATGGTAAAAATGTTTTAAAAATAAAAGCCATTGACAAAATGAAAAACGTATCAGAACAGACGATAACTCTAATTTACCAACAATAGAGCTTAAATTTTTAACAATCATACTCTAACCACGAAAAATAGACTAACTTCATTTTATATAAAAAATGACCACATGAAATTATTATTTTCCATTCTTATATTAAGTTCTATATCTGCCTTGGCTCAGGACTCACTTAGTGTTACCGAACGAGCCTATCAAGATTCGATTGCCAAAATTAATGAGGCCAATGCTGCCAAAGTTTTAGCAGAAAGCAATTATAATATGGGTATTACTTTATTTGAAGCTAAAAAATATAAAGACGCCATTAAAAAGTTTGCTGCAGCAATTCAAGCAGACTCTTTATTTGTAGCACCGTACTTTAATAAAGGGATAGCTGAATTGGCAAATGAAGATTATAAGGCTGGCATCAAATCTTTAAGTACATTGTTGACAATAGATCCGACCTTTGAGAAAGCTTATTTCCATAGAGCTTTAGCTTATCAAAACTTGAATCAATATGCAAAATCCGAAAATGATTACGCAAAGGCGTTAAAGTTTGAAGCTGCTAATGCCAAAGTACATTACAATTTTGGCACCCTTCAGTTTTTGCAAAAAGACTATAAAGGTGCTATGGCTAGTTTTTCTAAAACAATTGAACTCAATCCCGGTGATGCCTTTGCTTATAATGATAGAGGATCGTGCAAAAGAATGCTAGGAAAATATGACGCAGCTATAGTTGACTATGAAAAAGCCGCGAAAATGAATGGAAATTTAGCTTTTGTATTAAACAATATTGGTTCCACTAAAACTAAACTAGGTTTATACGACCAAGCTTTGGAAGCATTTAATCGGGCAACGAGTATTGACGCAAGGTTTTATATGGCCTATAATAATAGAGGGGTTTGTTTAATGGAAATGGAAAAATATGCCGAAGCCATTCAAGATTTCACAAAGTGTGTCGGCTTAAATGATAGCTATGCGCCAGGTTTCAGTAATCGTTCAGGTGCATATTTCAAAACAAAAGACTACCAAAAAGCAAAAATGGATGGAGATAAAGCCATTCAATTAAATCCAGAATTGAGTGACGCCTATGTCAATAGAGGAATGGCTAGAGAAATGCTTCGTGATATGTCAGGTGCTTGTGCAGATTGGCAAAAAGCAAGAGAGCTTGGATCAGCACTAGGCAAACATTATCAATCAACAAACTGTTCAAACTAGTATTTATGAAAATTTTATCAAGCATCATATTATTCAGCATCACAATTAGTGCATTTGGACAAAATGTTGAATTTAAATCAAGTAACTTTAAGGACAGAAAAGACCAATTCAAAATAGCGCGTGATGCACTTGATGCTGGTTCAATTATATTCTTGGAAGGAGAAGAGGCAGTATTTGCTGTAAAAAATCCGAAACAGCTTTTTGTCAAGGCGCTAGTTGAATTCGAAAAAGCTTTTGATTTTAACCCGAACAGTGCTATCTTAAATTACAAAATTGGGGTTTGTCATATCTATAGCACAGATAAAGCTAAGGCTGTAGCTTATTTAAAAAAGGCACATGAACTCAATCCGGAAGCCAGCCCATTTTTAAATTATTATATGGGTCTAGTTAGCCAATTAGAGGGCAACTACGTTGAAGGCATAAAATACTACGAACGCTTTGAGCAAGATTACAAAAAAGCAGATGAATTTGTCAAATTTGTCAAAAAAAGAAAAAAAGAATGTAAGCATGCCATGGAAATAACCAAAACGCCAATTAGAGCATGGATAGATAATCTGGACGAAGTTAACACACCATTTAATGATTTTGCACCCTCAATCACCATGGATGGCGAAGAGTTGGTTTTAACATCTGACAGGCCTAATTCTCATCAAGTCAATGAATATGATGAATACGATAATGAAATTTACACGTGTTCATTTGAAAATGGTAAATGGACAGATCCTAGAGTAGCAAAGGGTGCTATTAATTCTGAAACCGACGAATTATCCAACTGTTTTTCGTACAACGGTACAAAAATGCTAATTAGTAAAAGAAATGAAAATGGGGATTATGATATTTATGAAACATTTTTAAAAGGTGACACTTGGTCTGACCCGGTCGGTATATCAAGGAATATTAATCTAAAGAGTGATGATAAGTATGCGTCATACAGTGCAAAGGATGTTTACATATACTATACTAAAGCAACAGCAACTGGCAGTAATGGCTACGACATGTACATTTCTGGAGTGATGAATCGTTCTGAGAGAAGATATGGCACCCCTAATAAAGTAATGAATTCAAGCTCGCCTTTTAATGAGGGTCCAGTTTATTTGCACCCTGATGGTAAAACCATGTATTTTGCTTCAGAAGGATTTAATTCAATTGGCGGATACGACATATTTAAATGCACTTATTCTAGCGGAAAATGGAGTAAACCTGTAAATATGGGATACCCTATCAATTCACCATATGATGATTTATTCTTTTCATCTTCTGCTAACGGTAAATACGCCTATATTACCAGTAACAGGGCTGGTGGAAAAGGAGGCAATGATATTTATAGAGTGACCTTTTGGGGCCCTGAAAAAAATCCTGCTTTAAGTGTTGAAGACTTTCTTTTAGCTTCAATTACTCAGCCTATCAATGACCCTCAATTGGAAAGCGCAGTTAAGGTATCAGAATCAATCAATTTAACTGTATTTAAAGGTAAAACTATTGATGACTTATCTAAAAAAGCTGTAGAGGCCGTCATTGAAATAACTGACAATAGCACTGGCCAAGTAATTGAGGAATTCACAACCAATAGCGCCACTGGAAAGTTTTTAATATCATTAAATTCCGGTAAAAATTATGGTATTGCTGTAAAAGCTGAAGGATATATGTTCCATTCTGAGAATTTTGATATTGTTAAAGGCGGTTCCTATAATTTGGTAAACAAGACTATTGAACTTAAAAATGTTAAAGTTGGGAATACAGTTACCCTAAAAAATATATTTTTCGACACAGGAAAATCGAACCTGCGTCAAGAATCGAATGCTGAATTAAATAGGTTAATTAAATTAATGAAAGATGTACCAACTCTGAAAATAGAAATTTCTGGTCATACAGATAATACAGGCTCTGCTTCATTAAATGACAAATTATCTCAAGCTCGAGCAGAAGCTGTAGTTGGTTACTTAACGGCAAAAGGTATTGGAAAATACCGTTTGGTTGCTAAGGGCTATGGTTCAATGAAACCAGTTGCTTCCAATAATACTGAGCAAGGTCGTCAAGACAATAGACGAACAGAATTTAAGATTATTGGCAATTAAACTTAAATGACAGAAGTTAAAAACACATATACTAAGTACGTTTGGCTTTTAGTAGCTATTATAATTGTCGTTTTATGGGCAAACTTACCAATAGGAATTTCCGGATCATCTCCATTACTGCTTAGTTTTATTGGAGGAGGACTTGTCTGTGGCGCTGTTATTATGTTTTCAAAACATTTAAAATCATTTGCCTCGATTCTGCTTCCGATATTTACTTTTATTGGTTTCGCTATTATTTTTACTATCATTTTTAGTTTGAAGGAATCTTCTGAACTTGAAAAAAACGGCATTCTAACTACTGGTATTGTGATAGATAAAAGTTCAATGCGAGCAAAACGAACAACGATTTATGATTTGAAGGTAACATTTTATACTAAAAATGAAACTAAAATGACTGTGACAGAATCCGTTTCTAAAGATCAATTCCGAAATATCCAAATTGGTGATAAAATTGAATTGATTTATTCAAGTTCGAATCCTAATATTATCACATTTGACACCAAACCGAAAAATGCAAATAACGGTTTGTTGCGAGGCAGCGACTTAATGATGGTATTTCAATTGGACAGTGCTGGAGCAGCCTCTTTATTGGAATTAGTCCACTGGAAATATGATATATCTCACTCAGTTTGGCTTACTAAAGACCAACAAAGTATTATTGATTTAAAAGTAGGTGAGAAACTATTTTTTACAACTCCAGGTTTTGACATTTTTGAAGAATATGAAAAAGACTTTATAGCAATGGGGTATAAATCGAAAGATAGGATACCTATGAATAAGGCGACCTACACTTCAGATAATTATTCAGTCCTTTTAGAAAATAGCCTATACGGACAAGGAAGGTTTGAGATTACGATTACTAAAAACTAAGCTAATTTTTAATTTGACTTCACAAACAAAACACTATGCGATCTCCTTTAATATTTAAAATAGTAATTGTATTTTCTGTATTATTAGCCATTTGGTTCTTTATCAGAATTGTTCGGTTTCTTTTACCCATGTTACTCATAGCCATTGTCATTGGTTACCTGTGGGATTGGTCATCAGGAAAAGGGGGCGATAAGTATGATGATTATGATGAGGTATGACTGTGTGAGATAGAATGACAAAATTATCAAGTACTGAGGTTTATTTTTTAAAATTAAAGTCTTCTTCCTAAATAAATTCTTTCGTTGTAGTTTGGATTGGTTGATGAACTCGCTCCAAAGCTAAATTTCATTTCAGTTACACCCTCTATCCTATTATGAATACTCCCCTTTAGGTAATCACATTGTTGCACAGAAGTTCCAACAATTGTCCATACCTGTCTATAATTGGCACCGGAAATCTCAGCCTGGTTTATGCAGTCTGAACCTAAACCATCATAATTTCTATTATTAAAAGTCTCGTATCCTAAAGGAGCATAATCGACATCAAATACAATATCAAAGCTATCTGAGAGGTGGTTCGATTTAATTCTATAACTGCCTTCCAAAGGCCCTAAGTCAATATATACACCTTGATAGAAATGGAAAGTGATACATGCATTACTTTGGTAATAGAATGGTAATCATCATCATTTGGCAAACAAATTGTATTTGGTGCTTTTTTTACAACTAAGCTAATTGGTATATCTTCACCCACCCGACTATCATCAAAATAACGAATAAATGAACTATCTGTCAGGACTTCTAAACCTATGTGCCAAGTATATTTTGCTTCTTTCTCTAAAGCAGTAAAACGGACATTTCTATTTTTAAAAATAGTATCTGTTATTGTATGTTTGGAAAAACAGGGATTGGTGAAGTAAGTTCCTCTATCAGAAATTCAGCACTCACCTCTTCTGCGCAACTACAAATTTTATTTAGCTCAGCAAATTCCGCTTGATCTTTTCTACGAGCAAAACATACTACTACAAGAAGTAAGACGTATTCTCATATCTGGGGAATCTCAATTATAAGGGGGTAATAGTAAATCCTTCACTCTTGACTTCAATTTAAGCATTTTCCATATCCATTTTATAGATAACAAAAAACTATCTTATAAAAAGATCTATAGTCTTGTCTCTGGCAACTAGCAATCTAAAAAATCACTTTTCAATTTCAATCCTAACCATTTTTCCGTTATACTGAATCGTTTCTTCACTTGTAAATACCATTTGGTCTTTATTGTGCACCTCAACGTCATATTTACCTGTTAAATAGTAGGCGAAATAATCTAATGTGTCTAAGAAATTGCCATCTACTTCATCTTTTTGTTGGACGTAGCTAAGCTCAAACACTTTGCCTTTGTCTTGAAATTGCCATTCAAAAATAGCATCCTCTGAGCCATTTATCCACTTAGTACTTGGCACAGAATCATAAATATCAACATCTGAAGTGATAAGCCATTGTCCTTTTGTGGCAATGGCTTCATCATTTACTGTAATGCTAGTTACTGTCCATGTTTGACCTTTCATTAGTTTTTTGGAAAACCTTTGTTCCTTATTGCAAGCGAGCAAAACCAATAAGCTAAGCGAAAAGAGAATTGTTTTTTTTTTCATCTACTATAGTACAATTAAACGTTTAGTAACTTTATTACCATAAGTACTGCCAGTTACAAAATAAGTGCCCGGAGCAATGTTTGAAACATCAATAGAATACATTCCAGAACCCATTGACTCACTTTGAATGTTTACTAACTTACCTGCCAAGTCATGCATTGTTATTTCTATAGGGCTGTCAATTTCAGCCCCCTTAATTAATTGTAAGCTAACAATATCTGAATTTGTTGGGTTTGGGAAGAGAGTGAAGTCGATATTTACATAATCTTTTCGATTCTTTTCGTCAACTTTACCATTTTCACTTTCTGTGTTCACCCGACTTGATTTAGGGGCATTTGCTTTATAGCTTCCGCTTGTAATCCCATCACAAAAATTTTGCACAAAGGTAGGGTCAGCAGCAAAAATCGGATCATAGAATGTACTATTATCAATTCGCAAGATAACTTCAGGAGATATTTCTGATTCATTAATCACATTTATTTCTTGGCCAGCAATAAACTCGGCAGTAAAACCATTACTAGTTTCTATATCATCAGAAATAGTTATAGTGTTAATTGCTCTACATTCATAATTTGTTCCAATTAATGCACAACCTTCAACTGGAGTCCCATCAAAAATAACATTTCCAAAACTAGAGTTCACCAACGGAGGAGAAGGAACAATATTTGAACCATTGACTAACGTTATATTACTACCAGAAATTGGAATAGTAAGTATTTGCGTTGTCCTATTTGGATGACCATCAGAATTGAGCGTATTAAACTCAATATCCACTACAAGCTTTAAATTTACTGACACATTTGTTCTTTGTAAATTAAAGGCCACATATTCTGAGGGCAAAACCCATAAATTATTTACATTAATATGAGTATTACCTTGTCCATTTTGGGTTGTACTAAAAACATTATTGAAATTTGCAGTAGGCACTGGTTCATTTGTAATTGAAATAAATTCATTTAAAATTCTATTTCCTGCAACAAAGTCATTAAAATTTTCAAGGGGTACTAACTCGGTATTAAAATGTAATGTCTTGATGCCATCTCTTTCTATATCTGGAATGACAGGATTGGCCCAATCAGTACTGAAATAAGAATCGTAAATATCAGGATTAGTTGAATAGTTTCCAAAATTATTTCCATCACTCAATAAGTGTGAATTACTAGTCATTTTTGTGTTAGTTGAATTGACATTAGAAAAACCTTGCCCGTCTTGAAAAGAAAAAGTGGCGCTTTTCCGCTTAGGATCATCAGCCAAGCTTCCCTTATCGTTTAAAAAATCATTATTATAAGTTTCGAAAATCTCAAAACCAGCCTTAATAGAATATGACTTCACATCTAACGCAGGGTTAATAACGAATTTTAGATCACCATCTATTTGTACTTGGTATTCATCTTGCCAACTCTGATAACGCTGTGTATTAACATAACCTCTAGGGTTATTGGTACTTCCGTCAAGTATCATTCTCCAATACGATAATTCATTTACTTTACTATCTTCTATAACTTTCGAAGAAATTTTAACCTTTGGCGCTTCCAATACTGCAAAAGTACCCAGAACCTCATTATAAACTGGATAAGTTAAAGCCGGGGTCTGATTTGCAACTGATGTTAATGCTGGCGAACCTGTTCCTGCACTACCATACGTTCCAGGGGTAAAAAAATTTGAACTAAAATCCCTTACAGATTCGTCTTGCCCTGAATAATTAAGGCCCAATAAATTTGAGATTGGCTCAGTGGGTGCACTTTTTATAGATGATTCATCTAAATTACTAGCATTTACAAAACGACTATATTTTGATAAAATTGTTTTTATTTCAGCAAACAAGTTTTCAGAATTAAATATCCTTTGTCCGTTTATATGGGTCAGTATATCGGGGCGGTTATTTTTAACCAAATCATACCAGTTTGATCCAGAGATGCCAGAAAATTGCTTATCTGATTCACTTGTAGTTAAAACGCTACTTTCTGCTATAGCTGCTTGCTCAGCAGCGGCTAGAATTGTAGAATTTATGGTTGTGCCATAATTCATTATTTCGTTTAATATATATTTCCCGAAGCGAAGAACTGCCATTTGTAATTTCCGTTCTTTACTATGCTGCCCAAAATTATTAATTAAATGGGCACTAAATATGTGTGTTTTATACAGTAAAATTTGAATTAACTGATACATATTTTTATTTGCAACTAATCCATAGCTTTTACTAATATTAATAAAATCGTTCACTCCCTCATTAAAAGCAAAACCTGGGAACCAATTAAGGTCAGGGTGGATTACATTATTCGCAAAGTCTTCTACAAATTGCAGGCCTCCAACATTTTCAATAATGGGTTGTCCAGCATTACCAGCATACGGTGTATCATCATGCCTAAATATTTTAACACTCGAACTTGATATTTGCCTGAAGCTAATTTTCAACAATGAAGGGTAGGAACAAGTACATGGGTCATAGGTCGCCTGAAAATCTACACTTGCCCAAGTATTTGGGCTATTTGTCATATCAACTGTGGCTGATACTTTTGTAACGTCAGTTAAAGAAGCTAAGGTTGGTTCAAATCCTCTATATGATCTGAGTAAACCAGACACTTGATTGTTTGCAAATTCCAAATTTACCTTTATAGCGGCACTGGCTGATTGATTTGAGAGGACATACTTTAAGAACACCCTAATTACCCCAGAATACCTATTGTAAAGAACAATATATGGGTAATAAACAGATTCTGATAAAGCACCATTTGTAAAAGTATGTGCCGTGGTATTATCCGGAAACCTTCCTAAATTCACCGTTAATAACTCCCAGCCATTTTCTGGCAGCGGCAATGGTGCTTCGGTGATGTATTTGTAATAATGATACTGATTTACCCAGACATTTGACAATGTTTGATACGGAAGTTGGTTAAACTGATACATATTGGTTAATGTATAGGGGGCACTCATGTCGAACCAAGAAAAATTATTTAGGTATTTTAATGCGTCAGGGTTTGCTGGTAAAGCATTATTAAATGCGTTTGGTGGATCAGTATTAACATTATTAACACAAGTTTGACTGAATAATGCGCTAAAAGACAATAATAGTACAAAAGTTAGATAAGTTTTAATCATAAATTATAATTTACGTCCATAATAATACAGTATTTCTTTGCTCTCTCTCATAAAAATGACAAGCTCAACAACCCTGTCCATTCTATGGTAAAAATGAAACCCACTGATAGGAAGGCACGACTCGTAAGCATAAGCAATAGCATTCGACAACCATAGTTTACGGTAAGTTTTAGTACTAGATATATCACCATGTATTTCCGCACATTGGTCCAAATTTTGGACATAAAAAGAGCCCCAACTCGGTTTATCGGTAAATTCGAAACGGCGTATTTGAACATTAATATCAATGCTATCAGTAGCATGTAATTCTTTGATTCTAAACGTTCCTTCGAACTGAGGGAAATAATCGTACCAAATTGAATTATTTGGCTGTTGAATAACCGTTAAGTTTTTAACTATTGAATCGTAACCATCATCATTTGGGTTACAAATAGCATTAGGCTTTTTCTTAACTACCAAGGTCATGGGAAAAGTTTGACCAGAAAACTCATCTCCAAAATCTCTGAAAAATTCGCGCTCGTGAATAATTTCACTGCCTATATACCATGTGTACTCCGCACTATCTTCAAGTGCATAAAAGCGCACAGCTCCTATTGACCAAACGGTATCTGTAATCGAGTTTCTTCCTAAATCATAGTCATTAATCGTCCCACCAAGTTCTTCCATTATAAAATCAGCACTAACTGCGGAAGCATTAGCGCAATTTTTATTAAATTGAGCCAATTCTGCTTGCTCTTTTTTACATGAAAAAAAGAACAATAACAAACATAAAAAAAATACTTTTTTGAATTTCATACTAATATATTTTGCGGCCTTTAAAAGAATGTACCACTTTTAAATCATCAAATATAGCCTTCATTAAAATTCGGACTTCTCCCTCTTTTGAATGAGATATTAAAAAGGTTTTACCACCACACAAGTACATTTCTAATTCCCACATTCTGTAGGCATAAAAACCAAATGATGCTGTTGCATCATAAGTTACGTTCTCTCCAAATAGGTTGGTAAATTCTATTCTATTATAATTTTTACCATCCTCACCACTTAATTTATACTCAGCTATTACATCAACACTATCGTTTTGAGCCAAGGAATCTAGCAGGCGAAAATTGCCTTGGTACAGATGAGACTTGCTTTCAATTTCAGATCCAATAGTTTCAACAAAGGTCATATATTGAGTTAAAGAATCGACCCCATCATCAAATGGATTACAAATGGTATTTGGTTTCTTTTTCACCACCAAACTTACAGGTATAGTCTCTCCAGCTAATCCTGACCCAAAAAAGCGAGAAAAAGTTGGTTCCTTAATAACCTCTGATCCTAAATACCAAGTATAATCTGCATTAATCTCCTGTGCTGTAAAACGAACATTTTTACCAGCATAAATGGTATCTGTTGGTACAAATATTTGTGTTTTTGATAAACCCAATGGTTTTAAATATTCTTCAATTAAAAAATTGGCAGAAACCTCTATCGAATTATTGCAATTGACATTAAAGTCGGCCAATTCAGCTTGTTCTTTTTTACAAGCGGACAAACCCACTAACAAAATACAAAATCCTATTGATGCAACCTTTCTCATCATTCTTAATTCACTACAACTCGTTTAACAGCTTTGCTTTCAGAAAAATAAAATGTCATGAAATAAATACCAGGTCTTAAACTTGATAAATCTGCTAAATATGCATTATTTACTAATTTGGTTATTTCATTTAATACTAGTTTTCCAGTTACATCAGAAAGTACAATTTTTTTCGGAATTTCGTCGTATTTCGAATCAATTCTAATATTTATTAAACCACTTGTTGGATTAGGAAAAATAGTGATAACTGGATCCGATTCAACCTCATTTACAATAGGATTTTGAGTAGATTTTGAACTATCAGAAAGAGAGAATCTTGTACTATTAGCTTCATAGGCATTCGTTTGATTGCTATTTGCATCACAAAAATTTCGAACATAATTAATAGAAGCCACAGGAGAAGGTGAGCTAAAGTCGTTTAGGCAAGATTCTATTTTCAAAACAGATTCTGGAGAAAATGTAGTTGTTGGATCAACATGAATTGCAGTACCTGCTGTCATTTCAACCTCATAACCGTTTAGCATGGAAGTGTTACTTACATACATATTATTCCAAGCTCTACAAGTATACTTATTATTATCTAAATTACAGCCATCTACTTGTTGGCCATTAAAAATCTCATTATTTATTATCAAATCCTCTGGCATTCCATCTAAATTAGGATCTATATCTTGTGTTTGCCAAATAATATCTTGCGAATTGATAGGATAAGACAAAAGTAATGTCGTTTTATGCGGATTTCCATTTTCGTTCAGTTCATTAAATTCAATATCAACAATTAATTTTAGTGTAATTTCAAAATTGTATTTAACTCCCGCCTGCCCAGGATCAATAGTTGGCGGATAATTAGTATTTGAAGCAAATTGATAAGGCCAATCATAGTGATATAGCCTCTTATCCCAACTTTCGATTATTCCAGGTTGAATCCAATCCTCATATGGCTGTTGAGTTACATCTACTCCATTAGGGGTATTAAATTGATTGTAAGCAAATATTTCATCACCATATGTACCAAAAATACCGCTATCAAAATAAAACTCTGATACCTGATCTTGATCCATATATGTTAACGCAGTAGTTAACACCTCATTTTTAATACCCAAACCACAAACCATTGATTTAAGAGCGTCCACCGGTACAAAAGGGCTATAAAACACATCCGTATTATAGGGGAAGATTCCATTTATGGATTGGTTTTCATGCAGAACCGAAGTTAGTCCCGACGGGTTCACTAATGGGTACTCATCCCAAAAGTTTCTAAAATAATAGCCACCAGAAGCAATAGAAATATAATCGTTAAAGCCAGTCCAATCATGCTTCATATTTGCAAAGTAATCAGGATCTTCCCATCCATAAATATATCTTTGTTGCAAGATGCCCAGTGAGCCAGAATTATCAAAAGATTCAGGATTTAATTTTACCTCAAAAGCTGCATTTATGCTATATTCTTTTATTTGTAGAACATCATTAAAAGCATATTTTAGATTTTCAAGTAAATTAATTTGGTATTTAGTAGTCCATGTAGTATGAGCCTTTAACGCTACTTTTCCTTGATTAATACCCCAATAATCTCGTTGCGCAAGACCCAAATAATCAAAATCGTCATCATTATCTTCAACTTCAATATAGGTTTTTGATATTTGAACACGGGGTTCCCTTAGGAGGGCAAATACTCCCAAAACTTCATTATATATTGGATATTCGGTTATAGGTTCATCATTACTGGGAATAACAGTACCTGAAGACCCATAAGTTCCGGGTGTATAGAATTCAATTGGAGGGTTACTACCAGAATAAACAGAGCCTGAAAAAGACATTTCCGGAGTAGAAATTATTGAAGCACTTGGCGCCTCATCTAATGAATTTTCATCAAAATTATTTGTAATTAAAAGTTTTGTCCTTTTTTTTACTAAAACCTTTTTACATTTGTTAAACAATAATTCTGTATCAACATTGTTTTGCCCAAAACTACTAGTAGTTACACCTATTGCAGTCAATACGTTTAAATGATTTGGGTTGTTTAAATAAGGTGCCCAAAAATTAGCGCTTAACTGACCATTATTTTCTATTTCAACTGCTGCCATTCTTGTATAAAAAAGAATATTTTCTTCATCTGATTCGGCACTTTGCTCAGCTAACCCTAACAAATTACTTAACTGATGCTCATGAACCAGGCCTCCCTCACTGCTATTATCTGTATAATCATGTCCCTCTATATAATTCTTATTAAGCAAACTTGTATAATAACCAAATGTATTTATATCATAAAGTAAGCTATTATAAGAGCTGTTATAGTCATTTAGACTCTTATCACTTGTAAAAACTTTGCCAAATTCAATTCTCAACTTTGATGGATTTTTACAAACGCAAGGATCATAAGCCATTACAAAATCAGCTGATGCCCAATAAAATGATAAATTTGGCAGTGATGAAACTGTACTTGTTTTTGTTACACTTGTAGGTTCATTTAACGCCTGATCTATTCCATTGTAATATCTTAACTGCCCTGAAATATTTATATTATCCGCAAAACTAAGGCTGACTTCTACAGCATCACCCGAAGATGTTCCTGCTTCTGATATTCTAAAAAATACCCGAATTACGCTTGTATACTTATTATATAGTGCAATATATGGTACTGATTCTAATCCAGTTTGCGGATAATTGTTATCATTATCAGCATAACGCCCTAAATTAACTAGCAGCAACTCCCATCCATTTTCTTTTGAAGGTATTGGGGAATCTAATAAATAGTCGTAATAATTATTAGAAGTGTTTGTATACATTATATTATTAATCAGGCTATAGGGCAAGTTAAATGCATCAACAATATTTGTCATTGTATATGGTGAATATACCCCTGCATTTTGTTCTAGCCAATCAAAATCATTTAAATAGTAATTTCCATTGACAGCAGGTAAACTATTATTTGTTGGATTAAGAGGGCTAGTACTCACCTGGTTCTTGCAATCGGTTTGTGCATTCAACAAGTTGGCGCTAAATAATAATATTAGAACGGTAATTTTTTTCATTAAAAAATGATTTAGTATAAAAAATAGGGTTTAATAAAAAACAATATTAGTTGAGCTACTTCTCCTCTAGCTTTTTCATTCTTTCTTCTAACTGCAAAGTATACAAAGTCAATTCCTCTACTTTTTCTAATAGCAAACGATTTAACTCACCCAAATCAACACCTGTTTCTTCGTATTCTTTCGCTGAAGGAATATTTGGTAAGTGTTGGTTTTTGGTAATGTAATTTCTTAAATCAGATAATGGCATTAAGTCATAATCTGGTTTAAAAACGTAATCAGGGATACTTGCTAAAGTAGTAGTGTATTTTCTAGCAAATACAAAACCGCTTCCCTGAACTACAAAATTCGTGGCACCGGTAGTACCTTTAACCACTTGAATTGCAATATTATCGTCGGAACCACCTTTAACTGTCAAACCTACAGCGCTAGAACCTAAAGTTTTAATCAACATTCCGTTTGCATTGTAGTTCGGAAATACATTGACTGCTGCTACATGTGTACCTGCCAATGAGGTGGATGGGCTACCAAACCATGCATTTTTACCAGCACCATCCAAGCGCAGCTTAGACCCTCCAGATTTAATGTCAATATTCTTACCTTCTTGGTTCTGCATCACAAAATTTAAAGCACTCATCCTAAAAAGCATTCCATCAGTAGTATTAGTACCGGTAACAGGATTGGTCATTGTAAAAAGAGAAGACAAGCCAGCACATGCTAATTCAGACTCTGGACCAAAGGGCAATTCAGGTTCACCTATAAGATCAAAGCAATAATCATCAACCCCATGAATTTGGAAATTTAACGAGTTTGAAACAGGTGCTGCCAAACCAAATACAACTGGCCCCCCTAGAACAGCGCCTGTATGAGGTAAATAATTTTGAGCCATACCTATGGAAAAAGCTCCTAAAAAGCCTATAAATAGTGATAATTTCTTCATAACGGATTCATTTATTGATTAATACTGTCTCTAAGGTTAAAATTTTATAGAATAAACCCTAATTTTTTAACATATTATTTTTCAGATAAATACGAAAAACAGGAGCTCAGATACTGAAAACACTCATTTTTTTGCTAAAAGCTATAGTTCAACTAGATATGATAAAACTTGCAAAAGGGATATTATTTTTTTGAAGGACATAATAGGGGCAATTTTTTCAGCAGAAGACATAATTTGGAATGTCATTAATTCTTTTCAAACTTATTTTTAATGTTGTTGCATCCCTACAACAATCAAGGGGATTCAGTGCAGGTTAGCAAAACAATTATTTGTGTGAGGTGTAAGCAGAATGAAATAAAAGAAAATTCAAAATGATTTCTTAGCAGAAAAGTCTTGGCTCTTGGTTCTAGCGCCTAGAATCTATACTTAACCCACCTCCACAAATTCTAACTCTTCCGTATAACACAGCTCTCCGCTAACATCTGAATAGCCCATGTCTTTTAACACTTTAATATAGGATTCAACTTGTTTTTGGTGACTTGGTGACACTTGTCCTGTTTTAAAATCAATGACTTTAAAACCAATGCTTGTTTTGATGAGTTTATCTGGAATTAGTTTTAGGCCTTTGTCATTTATTATTTCCTTTTCGTTAAAGCTTTCTGTTATAAAGTAATTGGCAAATCGTTCATTTTTAAAAAGGGCATCAATGTATTTTAGCACGTCCTCTTTTTCAGTGGTTGACCAGCCATTTTTTAATTGCATTTTATGGACTGTTTCAGCTAATTCAGCGTGACTTTCAATTTTCGACAATACATCATGTACCAACGTTCCGAAATGTCTTTTTTGATCTAATTCTTCAATATCCCAATCCAAAGCACTTTTATAACTCAGCTCCGGTTTGTTCATTTTCTGTTTTAAAAACTGAATTTTGATACTATTGTCTTCTTCCTTTTTTTTACTTGTTATTGGCAATTCTAAATTTCCTTGACAATAAACACCCTCATCAGGATTTTGCATCACTGAAGCACTTTTGAAAATGGGCTCAATAAATGTTTTGGCTAAACCTGAATCTGTATGACCAGAAATGAACAAGGCGACTTCTGGTCTTGTGAATGCCACATAGAGTAGATTAAAATTATCTAGATTATACTTGGCTTGCTCTTTTAAAAAGATAGGTTCTAACGGAGAGTCTACCAAATCCTTTTTCATTTTAATAAAATAAGCAGGCAAAGGTTGGTCGCTTTGTTTGATCCATGCTATTTCTCTCGACACATCTAACTTCCAATTAAAAAATGGGCAAATTACTACCGGAAACTGTAAGCCTTTTGATTTGTGGATGGTCATTATTTTAATGGCATTCGCTCCTTCAGGGCTGATTATTGATTTTTTTCGGCCTTTATCATTAAACCAATTTAAAAAATCACGAATATTGGTTGATTTACTGGTTTCGAACTGGTGCACAGATTCTAAGTAAAACTGTAAATAAGGATTTTCAGTCGCATCAAAGTCAAACGCTTCTAGTAAGTATTCAACATAGTCGTATAAATTATGAAAGGAAGCGGCTTCTTTTAATTCAATGTCTTTGGCTTTAAAATAAGCATGAAGAGTTTGGCCAGCAATCTCTTCTTGATGAGAAATGATTAAATCAGCTGGTTGTTTACCTAATAAAACGGCATAATGCTCAATGGCTTTAATTTTAGCATTCTTGTCATTCTCATTACTTAAACCTTGCATTAAAAAATACAAAAACTGAACCGTTTTATCTTTACTCACAAATAAACTATCAGGCGAAATAACGGCATAATTGGCTTCAGTTAATGCGCTTGCCACTTTTGCTCCAGCACTATTCACTCGTACAATCACACAAATATCTTTTAATTGAAAGCCTGCTGCAATTGATTTTTTAACTGACTCCAATACAAATTCAATTTGATCTTCATCCTCCAATTTTTTATTCAATAAAGCCTCCACATAACCACTAAATGTTTTAGTTGGAATTTGTTGATGGTTGTTGTATATATAATTAAGTGACTCATCTAATTGTTGAGCCAATTCACCAAAGTAGTAATTATTGAAATTTACAATTTCGGGAGCCGAACGGTAATTATGCTCTAGCGTAATTTTTTCACCCATCTCTTTAAAAATATGCTCTGCATCTTCCAATGAGGGGATATTCCCTGGATTATGAATTTGGCCTGGTAATTTCGTAAATTGTTCTACCTCTCCATTTCGCCAACGGTAAATAGCCTGCTTGCCATCACCTACAATTAAATTTTTATGCTGTTGTGCCAAAGAATTATGCACTAATGGAATTAAATTAATCCATTGCAGTTCACTCGTATCTTGAAATTCATCTAGCAAAAAATGCTGATACCGCACCCCTAACCTTTCATAGATAAAAGGGACTCTTTCTTTGGTAATGATCTCCGCAATTTCTTTATAAAAATCAGAAATCAACAATATGTTTTCTTCTTCTTTTACCTTATCAATTAGCTCCAATAAATACTTTAATAAGGCGAGGTTATTGATGTTTTGTAAAATGCTTTTATTCAATTTATATTGCGGCAAATCGTTTTGAATAATCAGAAACACTTGATTAAAGTACTGGCTAATTAAATCTGCAATAGAATCTACAGTTGCTTTGTTTGGACTGGATTTATGTGACCAGGCGTCTTCAGCATGATATTTTTGAAGGGTTGCACTTGGTAATTCGTATCCTTTTTTAGTGGGTTGTCTTTTTAAATAAGCCAAAACACTCGACCCTTTGCTCGCAAAGTCATCCGTTGTTAAATTCTTCGACTCAATTAAACTAACAGCTTCTGCAATGATATTATCTAATTTAGAAATAATTTTGGCATTGTCCTTTTTTAAATTATCGGCAATGGTAATGAAATCCTCATCTTTTAAATCTTCCAATAATTTAATAGCATCAATGGCATCTTCCTTAAACAATAATTGGGTAAAACTGAAAATGTCTTTGCTGATGTTCCATGTTTTTTCCTCGTCCAAATTTTCATTAGCATAGCGCTTCATTAAACGGGTTAATTTTTCGTTCCGCCCAATTTGATCCATTAATAAATCAGTAATGTTTTTTCGGAATCCTTCAATATCCATTTCAATATTAAAATCGACTGAAATGCCTAAATCTTTTGCAAATGTCCGCACTACTTTATGTGTGAATTTATCCAGAGTCATTACTGAAAAACTGCTATAATTATGCAAGATTTTATTTAGTACAGCTTTTGCTCTAGACTCAACTAGCTTTGGTACCATTTTTAACTCCTTGGCTTTATCGGCCAAAATATTAGTTTGAGTTTCGGTTTTGAAATGTGGCGCCCTTGCCAAATCCATTAATGTTTCAATAATTCGCTCCTTCATTTCATTGGCGGCTTTATTGGTAAAAGTCATGGCCAAAACGGAGCGAAACTTCATTGGATCTTCAGTATGCAGCACAATTTTCAAATACTCTTTTACTAGTGTATATGTTTTACCACTACCAGCTGAAGCATTGTAAATTTTTAAGGGTTGCACTTGAGTTAACATAAGAAATTCAAATAAAATCTAAGGTATTGAAATTATCTCTATTTTTGATTTAAATTAAACATTATGACTCGCAAAATATTTATGGCAATAATGGGTGTTATGCTATTACTTGGATGTAGCAAAACTACCAATATTCACTTTAAAACTAAGGATGCCAAAGGACTTGAAGTTGGTGATTTTATAATGTTAGATGAAAAGACAATTGGAGAAGTAACAGATTTTGGATTAACGGATAATGGTGAGGTCATTATTTCATCACAATTTAATGTAGAAATGGAGATCCCCAATAATTCAAAATTTAAGAATGCCACATATAGTAAAGAAGGGCAGCGTTGTATAAAAGTAACACTTGGAGACAGTGAAACACCTTACGTTAATGATGACACCATCAAATTGGGCAATAGTTACGATAAAGTGATTGAAGGCGCCAAGGTGAAATTAATTGATAAGATTAAAGATAAATTGAATCGGAAGGATTAAAGGTTTAGAGGAGAGAATTGAGAGACAAAAAGCTAAAAATAGAGAATTAAGAGGCACAGCCGAATGGGAATTTCACTTATCCTTATTATCCAATTTCGGATGAATTAAAAAACACTTATCAACCACATGTATAACTAATAACCAAAAAAACACAGAACTGGAAAACTTAGTTTTCCTCAGCAAACCACTCCACAAAGCTATTGTCAGTTTCTTGCAAACGGGCGTATTTTAGTGATATATGGCTTGGCAATTCAGGTAAAATTCTTCCTACCATATCTATTAACATATTCTCTGCAGTTGGTTGATAATTGCAAAGCATGATTTTAGAAAATCCGTTTTCAACTTTAGCATAATCTTTATGCGGAGTATTACCATTTAGCAATAAGCAATGGTCAAAAGGTTCAACAACTGTTGATCTCACAACGGTCTTTAAGTCTCCAAAATCGATTATCATTCCATTTTTAACGTGTGATTCATCATTTATTACTGGTCCTGAAATAGACACCGTTAATTTATAAGAATGGCCATGAATGTTTTTACATTTTCCGTCATATCCCCAAAGGGCATGGGCAGTTTCGAAATCAAAAATTTTGGTGACACGTAAGTTCATGAGATAATTTTTTAAAGTGGGTACTTATTAAACACTGTTTTTGCTTGTTGCAAAGCTATTAAAAATTTATCAATCAAATGTTTTTCTACATGGGTCATAGTCACAATTTTCCACCATCTAGGATTTTTAAAATCATCAGCTACCAAATGATATTTATGAGCTATCTCAACTGGAATACAACTTGCATCCATTGCCACTATATTCATAAACGGATTTCTTAAATCGTAAAACGGTATGTCAATTACTGATCTATAATTGGACCGTCAAAATCAACTAATTCAATATCGAATACTAAAACAGAATTGGCTGGAATTGGTCCACTATCTCTAGATCCATAACCTAAATAAGGTGGGATAATTAATTTACCCTTTCCGCCTTTTCCAAACTTAGGAATTCCCTCTTGCCACCCAGGTATTAAGTTACCCAGAGGAAAATTAGCCGGTTTACCATCTTTTGTACTATCAAATACTGTCCCATCCAAAAGATAGCCTTTATAGAAAATAGTCACATTTTGAGAAACCTGAGGTTTTTCAGTACCTCCTTCATTTTCAATAGCAAAATACAGGCCACTTCCTGTAGGCTTTGCATCCCAACCTTTTTCTTTTGCATAGGCTTCAATTTGAGGTGAATAATCTGCTCTAGGCGCAGGTTCAGGAGGGGTAGCTGAAAAATCAACTAATTCAATTTCAAAATACAACATGGAATTGGGTGGAATTGGGCCAATACCCTTTTCTCCGTAGGCTAAGCTTGGTGGAATAACCAATACACCTTTTCCTCCTTTTCCAAACTGAGGAATGCCTTGCTGCCATCCTGGAATCAAGCCTCCAAGTTGGAAAGTTGCTGGATCATTCTGTGTACCATCAAACAGAGTTCCATCCATTAAATATCCTTTATAATGAATGGTCACGAAATCGGTTAATTTTGGTTTTTCTTCACTTCCCTCTTTCTCGGTATAAATATGAATACCGCTTTCAAGTCTATTGGTTTCCCATCCTTTTTCATCAGTAAACGCTATGGCTATTGAATCATACTTTGTTGGTTCATAATCTAACTCATTCTTTGGTGAGCCACAGCTTACCATCAAGCCTAACACGGCAAATGCAAAAATTGTTTTTTTCATTGTTTTGTTTTAAAATCTAAAATTTTTAAGTTTATCACGTTGTAAAATTGTAATATTTGATCCTTTTATGCTTATATATCCGTCTTGTTTAAACTCTGATAATGTTCGTATTACAGATTCTGTGGCGGTTCCAACCATGGCAGCTAAATCATCACGTGAAATTGACATTGTAAAAGGTTGATCATCTTCAGCATTACTATATTTATTCTCCAGTTTTAATAAAGAGTCAGCTACCCTTTTACGAACTGTATCATAAGCCAAATTTAAAAGCTCAACTTGGCGTTCGTCAATTGAACCTGCTAATATTTTAATAAATTTCTGAGAGACTTCTTTAGACGAAAATAACAAATCCAAAAATTCTTGTTTTGGAATTAATGATAATTCAGTAGGTTCAAGCGCTGTAGCAGTTTCTGTATAGGCCTCTTCTTTTATTAAAGCTTTATAGCCCAAAAAATCACCCGCTTTATACAAATGAGTTACCAATTCCTTGGCATCCTTATTCATTTTATGCGTCTTTACTCTACCAGAGCTTATAAAATACAGAAAATTAGGACTATCACCTTCATAGAATATTGTATCCTTTTTAACATACTTTTTATGTCGTTTGGTTTTAGATAAATTTTCCAATTCTTTAATACCTCCGACATTACTCATAAAGTTATCAAATACATTGCCCTCCTCCTTTGCTGAAAAGGTTTTAATACGCTCTAGTCGCCGTTCAACCGCACCTAACAATTGGGTATCATCAAATGGTTTAGTTAAGTAATCGTCAGCTCCCATATTCATTCCTTTTCTAAAATCTTCTCGCTCAGACTTTGCTGTTAGAAAAATAAATGGAATTCCAGATGTTTTCGGATTTTTATTAACCATATATAATACACCATATCCATCCAATTCAGGCATCATGATATCACATAAAATCAAATTGGGCATTTCGTTTTTTACCAATTCGACTCCCAACTTACCATTTTCGGCAGTAAAAACCTCATAGTCTGCTAATTCAAGAATTTCTTGAATGTTTTCTCTGACATCAGTATTATCTTCAATTAATACAATTTTATTCATGGAGTACTAGGTATAATTATGGTAAAGGTTGATCCCTTATTTTCAATACTTTCATAAGTGATAACACCATTTAACAAATTTAAATAACTTTTTACAATCACCAATCCCAAACCAGTTCCTTTTATATTGGTTGCATTTTCTGCTCTATAGAAACGGGTAAAGAGTTTTTCTTGATCTTTTTTGGGAATACCTATACCATTATCAATTATTTTGATTTCTATTTGAAACTTATCAATTTTACTTTTAAAATAAATAGTTTGATTTTCACTGGAGTACTTAATAGCATTGGTCAGTAAATTAAATAGAATGTTCTTTAAGATATTACGATCCGTATATACTTCCATCTTCAAATCTCCCACAATTTCACTCACAATTTCTTGCCCTTCTTGACACATCAATTGCAAATCTTCTTTTACCTCATCTACAAATAATTGATAATCGAAATAAGCAGGGTTAGTAGAAATTAAATTACTTTCAAGCTTATCAGTAGATAAAAAATCATTCAAAATATCAGTTAAACCTTTTACTGAGTTTTTTACTCTTTTTAAATGTTTTTCTGTCTTGTGGTAATCCCCTACCTCAATATATTTTTCGATTAATGAATTGGAAGACAAAATTGTACTTAAAGGAGTACGGAATTCATGCGAAGCCATTGACACAAAACGAGACTTCATTTCACTCAATTCTTTCTCTTTTTTTAATGCATCCTCCAATTGTTGCTTAGCCAATTTCTGCTGGGTAATGTTTTTTTCTACGACTAGAATTTTATCTATTTTCTTTTTCTCATTAAACAAAGGAACAGCATTAATGTTGTAGTACTCGTCTTTATAATTAACCTCAAAATCCTTTTTCTTTCCCTTGAACACCTCCCTTAAAGCTGACTCAATCATTGGTCTAACAGATGCTGATAAGCGTGCTAAATAACTGGTACCTATTAATTTTTTTGATGTAATACCCAGTTTAAACAATTCTTTTCCTTCAGCAAAAATATAATTCAAATTTTTATCAAAAACATTAATGGTTCCGTTAGGAAAATTTTGGGCAACAGCAGTATATAAAATCTGACTCTCTTCTAACGCTTTTGTTCGCTCAAAAACTTTTGTCTCTAAGTCTGAATTAAGTTGTCTTATTTTTTGTTCAGCTTCTACCCTTTTTGAAGTATCAGTAATCAAGGCTACAATATATTTATGCCCTTCAATATCGATATGATTTAAACCAATTTCAGTATAAAAAGTGGACCCATTTTTTCTCAATCCTTCTAAGGTTCGGCCGCTTCCCATGCTTCTTCTAGTGGGTTTTTCAACATACGACTCCCTATGTCCAGCATGATTATGATGATGCTTTAAAGGAATCAATACCTCAACTTTTTGACCAATAAGTTCAGACTCATCATAACCAAATAATTCTTGCGTTCTATAATTAATAAATACGATAACTCCATCAGCATTTGAAATAATTAGTCCCTCCTCAATACTTTTAAATATCAATTTGAAAAAATGATTGTTTTCTTCGAAATTAACAAGGTTTGGGTAAGTCATTTTAAATTATGATTTTTGATAGGTTAAAGTTAGGACTTCCTAATTAATTTTACCCAAATTATAAATGATAATTAATGACTCAATGCTATCATTGTGGAGATAATTGCGAAGAGAAAGTCTATTTTGATGATAAAACATTTTGTTGTCAAGGCTGTAAAACCGTTTTTGATATTCTTAGTGGGTCAGATTTGGATTCGTATTACAATTTTGAAGATAGCACTCCAGGTATAAAAGCGAACAAAACATTTAGAGGTAAATATAATTTTTTGGACCTACAGGAGTTTAAAGACAAACTCATTCTTTTTCAAGAAGGAACCACCATAAAAATTAAATTATTTCTGCCTCAAATTCATTGTAGCTCTTGTCTTTGGCTGCTAGAAAGGCTTAACAAACTGGCACCAGGCATCATGTCTTCGCAAGTGTTTTTCATTAAAAAGGAAGCAGAAATTTCTTTTAATGAATCCAAAACATCATTAAAAGCGGTGGCTGAACTGTTAGCTTCTATTGGCTACCCGCCGTCTATTACTCTTGAGGATTATGATAAAGTCAAACAAACTAAATCTAATAAATCGCTTATTTTTAAAATTGGATTATCTGGTTTTTGTTTTGGGAATGTAATGCTACTTAGTTTTCCTGAATACCTTGGAATTGGTAGTCGAGATAAAAATTTTCAACAAACTTTTAATTATTTGAACTTAATATTTTCAATACCAGTTTTAGTTTATGGTGCTAAAGATTATATTGTATCTGCCTACAAAGCATTAAAAAACCACAGAATTAATATTGATGTACCTATTACCATTGGCATTTTTGCGTTATATTTTCGTTCCTTATATGAGGTTCTCCTAGAGCATGGCGCGGGGTATTTTGACTCTTTTATTGGACTCATTTTCTTTCTATTAATTGGTAAATGGTTTCAGCTACAAACTTACAGTGCCATTAATTTTGAACGTGATTATAAATCCTATTTTCCAATAGCGGTTACAAAGGTTGTTAACAATGTGGAAAGCATTACTTCATTAAGGAATGTTGAAATTGGTGATGTGTTGCGTATTAGGAATAACGAACTGATTCCATCTGATGCAGTTTTAAAATTAGGTGATGGCAGAATTGACTATAGTTTTGTAACTGGCGAGTCGATTGCCATAGAAAAACAAAGTGGGGATAAGCTGTATGCTGGTGGCAGACAAACTGGAGAAGCAATAGAAATCATAATTGATAAAAAAATAGAAAATAGTTATTTAACACAACTATGGAATAATCCAATTTTTGATCAAAAAGAAGAAAAAAAAACATTAACAGATGTTATTAGCCAGCGATTCACCATCTATTTAATGTTAATTGCAGCTACAGCAGGGTTGTATTGGTATTTCATAGATTCCAGTCAAGCAGCTTTTGTTGTGGTATCGGTATTAATTGTGGCTTGCCCTTGTGCAATAGCCCTATCTGTCCCCTTCACATATGGCAATGGTATTCGTGTATTTGGGCGGAAAGGTTTCTATTTGCGCTCAGTTCATGTAGTGGAACCAATTGCCAAAGTCACCCATATAGTATTTGATAAAACGGGAACGATCACACAAAACAATTTGAGTTCAATAAGGTGGGAAGGCGACCATTTAAGTCAACTTGAAATGTCTATTATTAAGCGGATGACAATGAACTCGGCTCATCCATTAAGCAGGCAAATTTCTGGTTATATTAAAGATGCCTATACTGGCAACTTAAGTGAATTTGAAGAAATTCAAGGCAAGGGAATTAGTGGAAAAGTTGATCAATCCATATATAAAATTGGCCATAAAGATTGGATTGGTGCTCAATTTACTGATCAAAAAACACGGGTTAGTGTATCAATAAACGCGGCAATTAAAGGCGCATTTGTGATTGAAAATTTTTACCGTCATGGCATGACTGAACTCTTTCATCATTTAAAACAGAAAGGGTTTAAACTCCATATTTTATCAGGCGACAATTCAGCTGAAAGAGAAAAGTTAATGGAATTAATGCCCGCAGATACCGTCTATAAATTTAATCAAAAACCTGAAGACAAATTGGCCTATATTGATGCTTTGCAGCAATCTGGAGCTTCGGTTATGATGTTAGGAGATGGTTTAAATGATGCTGGCGCACTCCAAACTGCTGATATTGGAATTAGTGTGGTAGATGATGTGTATTCATTTTCACCCTCATCAGATGCGATTTTAAATGGTGATAATTTGAAAAACCTGGACCAATATATTCAGTATGCCAGATATAATATGGGGGTAGTTAAGTGGAGTTACGTATTTTCATTATGCTATAATTTGGTGGGATTAAGTTTTGCTGTTACTGGACATTTAAAACCATTAGTTGCCGCCATACTTATGCCTTTGAGCTCTATTTCTGTTGTGCTTTTAGTGACCTTATTGACTAATTGGAAAGGGAAGCGCTTGAAATAGCTGCCCGAAGTATGTTATATTTACAAATAGCTTGAAAGGCGATTGAAGAACAGAAATATTTAAAGATATATTAGAATAAAAAATATAAAGCAAAATACAATACGGAAATAGTAATTATAATGAGTTTAAAACCACTTAACTTTTCATTTAGCAAAAAACGAACTGAAGTATTTGCTCAGTAAGCCAGCATGTAACAACATGTATAATTAGTTATTGCGGAATTTCCTCGCAGGAAATTCAATTGAATTAATTAATTTAGCTCAACGTCGGAAAATCCTAACTGATTTTGAGTAATAAACCATTATAAAAAATAGAACTTTTAATTTAAACCTATATAATAAAATGCAAAAAACGTTTACTCTTGCTATCATACTTTTGACCTACGTAAATGTCTTTTCGCAGCATGAAAGTTTTAATTGTATAATAAGACAATCTGAAGGTGATCTAAACAATGATGGCTTATTGGACAAGGTCATCATATCTATGGATACGCTGAACGAAACAAAACCTTTAGTACTGGAAATCTTCTTTTCTCAACAAAACGGAATGCAGAGTTTATTTTTTTCGTCCACTGAAATAGTTGAAGCTATGTACCCAATTGAAAAGAATGGAAGTCATAATGGAAGCCAAATCCCGGATGTTTATATTGAAGAAGGGAAATTACAGCTAGACTTTTACATTAAAGGGAACTCTCGCTATGAATTCTTATTTGAGAATGGAAAATTTGAACTCACTCATTTTAGTTATGTGGCCTATGATGGCATAAGTATTACCGAAACAAAATTTAATCTGCTAACCGGGAAGTACAAGAAACAGTCTAAAAACCAAGAAACGTCAGAAATTACTTTGAAAGTTGAAAAAGAAGTACATATAAGTCCGCTGCCACAACTTAACAGTTTTAAGCCATTTAAAAACGAATTATACTAACTTCAAACTACTAATGTGTATATACCTCATACTAAGAATCAAATTCTAAATGTCACTAACTTTCAGGATCTAATTTCGACACCTTTTGATGGAGAGGTCAATGCAATTTGCTGGGCACGGACTTTAACAGGTGATTTTTCTGAAATCGTTTCCAAAATCGAACTCAATGATAGTATGATTGAAATTAATAGAGAGGAGTTATTAGAACTTCAGCTCAGTAAGCAAGGAAAACAAGCTCGCAAAACGATTTTAAATGACTTAAAACTATTGAAAGCACATGGTGCATCTCCAGTTCTTAATTTAATCAGCTCATACGAACGAGATGATAGCGATTCATTTTTCCCAACTGATGTTTATTCATGGCATGCTGATCGTTCACCCATACCTACTGACACTTTTTTATGCACCTACTTTGGTGAATCGAGTGAAATATTGCCGAATGCACAAGCTAAGCAAAAAGTACTCATTCCTGAGGTGCGTGCCGAATTAAAAAAAATATATGATGGAACAAATGAAGGTTTCGAATCATTTTTAAGTGAGTATTTCCTTGATCTGCATTATCAAGCTATTCCTGAAGCAAATCCCGTAAACCTTGGACTTGGCAACTTATGGAAATTGGCAGTTGATCATCCTAAAAGTCAAACTAATCCTTGTATTCACAGAGCACCCAAGGAAAAAATGGGGCAGAACAGACTACTATTAATTTGTTGAAGACAGTAAATCAAGTCTAAATAAGCATCAAAAAGTAAACTTAATTGCATCAGCAACATTATTAAAATAACTACATTTACTCAAGCTTTAATCCTTCTTAAAACATGTCGATTAACAGACCAGTCAGAAACAGAATTCAAGAATTGGATGCACTGAGAGGAATTGCCTTACTTGGCATTCTTTTGGTCAATATTTTTGTATTTCATGCGCCTCTTAGTTACTATAGTGATTTTTATGGGGCATTTGAGGGAATTCAAGCAACAGCAGTAAACATAGTAGTGGAGTTAGCAGGAGGTAAGTTTTTATTAATTTTTGCTTTTTTATTTGGTTACGGAATTGTACTACAAGAGCATTCTAAGCCAATAGAATTTAAACCCTACTTTGTAAAAAGAATGATTACTCTACTCTTTTTCGGTTTAATACATATTTTACTTTTTTGGTTTGGAGATATTCTTGCCTCATATGCTTTGCTTGGTTTACTAGTATTACCCCTAATAAAATTATCAAATCAAAGTGTTTTAACAATAGGTATTCTATTCATATTTTTTAGACCAATTTACTATTTGGGTGTACTTAGTTTTGATTGGCCCATGATTCAATCTGAAAAACCAGCCACATTAAATGAATTCATTACTGTTTTTCAGGAAGGAACTTATATTGAGATATTTAAATTAAGGATGCTTGAACTAGTGGCATTTATGCCTGAAAATTTAGTTTGGTATATCCCTAAGACATTTGGACTTTTTTTAATTGGAATTTATGCTGCTCGGAAATCTCTATTGGCTAGCATAAAAGGAAATAAAAAAAAATATCTTGCTAGCGCAAGCATACTAATTACAATTAGCTTGATATGGATTTATTATAAATCAGATTTATTTCATTCAATTGACCTTGATTCACAACCAATTTGGAGACCAATTCTAATAGGTGTTAACGTCTTTTTTGAAACTACATTGGGAATTGGTTACATTTTTGGATTTAGCCTTATTTTTCAAAGCAATCATTTTTTTACTAGAATTCTATCTAAAACTGGACGGCTTGCATTAACGAATTACATCATACAGTCATTAATATGTGTAATTATTTTTTACGGCTATGGTTTGGGATACTATGCAAAGTTACGTCCTACTGACCTAGTATTGATTTCATTCCTAATATTTAGTATTAATTTAGGGTTTAGCTTTTTCTATTTAAAATTCAGACCTGTTGGTCCACTTGAGTTTCTATGGAGGAAGCTGATTAAAAGTAAAATAGCAGATAATTAGTTTAACAAGTGATGATACTTTAGTTTGCGAGTATCTCAAAATTATTGGTTTAAAACTGTTATCTTCACACCAGTAAAACCAGATAAGAAAATGATTGATTTTAGAAGTGATACTGTCACAAAACCAACCCCTGAAATGCTCAATTTTATGATGAGCGCTCCTGTTGGAGATGATGTTTTTGTGGAGGACCCAACCATTATTGAATTAGAAGAATATGTCGCCGAATTATTTGGATTTGAAGCAAGTTTATTTTGCACATCAGGTACTCAAACCAATCAGATTGCCATAAAAGTTCATACACAACCTGGTGATGAAGTAATTTGTCATGAAGAATCGCATATATACCGATACGAAGGAGGTGGCATGATGATAAATTCTCAAGCCTCTCCACGTTTTATTCGAGATAATAGAGGTCGGATTATTCCTAAATTATTAGATGATCAAGTCAATCCAAATGATATTCACTATCCTATCACAAAACTAGTTAGTCTTGAAGACACTGCCAACCGCGGTGGTGGAGCGGTGTATGATTTTAATGACATTTTAAAAATAAAAGAATTTTGTACTCGAAATAAACTCAAGTTGCATTTAGATGGCGCTAGAGTATTTAATGCCCTTACAGAAAATAATATAGACATAAAATCATACGCAAAACCATTTGACAGTATATCAGTTTGTCTGTCAAAAGGGTTAGGCGCTCCAGTTGGCTCAATACTGCTCGGAAGTAAAGCGTTTATTACTAAGTCTCGCCGAGTTAGAAAATACTTAGGTGGCGGAATGCGTCAGGCAGGAATTATTGCAGCCGGTGGTTTATTTGCATTAAAACATAATGTTAACCGATTGACTGATGATCATAAAAGAGCTAAAGACTTAGAGTCATTTTTTAATAATGAATCATGGGTAAAAACTGTCATTAGTGTAGAGACCAATATTGTAGTCATTGTATTGCAAAATTTTGACAAACAAGCTGAAATTATTCATCAATACAAGGAAAATGATGTTTTATTAATGGCTTTTGGCAAAGGCAGGCTGAGGTTGGTGACACATTTACACATTACTGATTCAGATATTGAAAAAGTAAAGTCAATTAAAATTAATACCTAGGTACGAATACCATTTTTTTTACGTTCACTATGAATTATCACTTAAAATGATGCTTTAAGGGATAGTTTTTTATTTTTGCATTACAAATACTTTTGAAACATGAGTGAATCTTCAAACTTTAATTCAAACGAATTATTAAAGCTATTGTGGCTTAAGCGTAAAACAATAATTATTGTTACCGCAATTGCTTTTGTTGTAGGTGTTGGTGTCTCTTTGCTAATGCCAAATTACTATATGGCAAGAGCGATTGTATTTCCTACTAAATCCAATTCAGTAGATTTTAATAATAATTCTAGAAATAGTGTTGTTGAATTTGGTGATGAAGCAGATGCTGAAAGACTTTTACAAGTGCTAATCTCGCCTGAAATTAGGGATAGTTTAACAGCAGCTTATGAACTATATAGCCATTACGAAATAGAACCAGATCAATCTAATCCTAAATTTGAGTTCCAGAAAGTATACGAAAACAATGTTGTTTTTAGCAGAACTCGCTATAACTCTATCAATATTGATGTTTTCGATAAAGACCCTGAATTAGCAACCGACATGGCTAATGACATTGTTAGATTGGTAGATACCGTAATGAACAGAATGATACGACAAAGGGCTATTGGCCCCATGTATGCTGTTGCTCACGAAGTATCATTAATTAAAGAGGAGATGGGAGATTATTCTGATCGATTAAAAGCACTGTCTGATTCTGGTGTAGTGAGTAAAGATGAACGAGGAGATTTATATGCCAACTATTTAACAGCAAAAAAGTCTGGAGATAAATTCACCTCACAAGAGATTAAAACCAAAATTGATGCCTCACAAAAATTTGGGGCAGATTATGATATATACTCCAATTTATCTGAGTTTTTCAGTTTAAGGTATTCCAATATTTTAGATGTCAATGATCAATCTAGGCAGTACGCTACCACTAATATTCAGCAAACGATTAGACATAGTGCAGCGGAATTACCAGATAAAAAAGCGAAACCTAAAAGGGCAGTTATTGCACTATTAATAACGTTGTCAGGATTTGTTTTTACTATTTTTATACTATTGGCAAGGGAAAGAATAGCTGAATTGAAGGCCACAAAATAATCAATTTTGAAGGCCCTACTCGCAAATCGTTGGACCTATGTTTTGGCTGTTATTTTTGTAATAGCCAATGGTTATCTTATGTTTAGGGGTAATATGTTACTTAACATATTACCATTTGCCTTAGTCATAGTTTATGTGGCCTTGTATCATTTTGAATCTCTATTCTACTTTCTTGTTTTTTTCACACCTTTATCTGTCAATATTGAAGAATTTGTCTCATCTAATGTGGGTCTATTCTTACCTACAGAGCCGTTGCTTTTCGGTATGTTGCTGCTCATTATTCTAAACCAAACCAGGCAAAATCAGTTTAGCATTAATATTATTAAACACCCTATCAGCATTCTCATTATTCTGCAACTGATATGGATCTTAATTACTGCAATTAATAGTGAGCTTCCTCTTGTATCCTTTAAGTTTTTATTGACTAAGCTTTGGTTTTTCATCCCTATCTACTTTTATGGTATCCTCTTTTTTATTCAAAACGAACGTCGCATATTTCACTTTGTATGGTTATTTGTGTCAGCAATGACTATTGTGGTAGTATACACCCTGTTCAATCATGCCTTAAATGATTTCTCTGAACCAGCAGGGCATTGGGTAATGTTTCCATTCTTTAAAGATCATACTTCCTACGGGGCTATTTTAGCCCTCACCTACCCTTTACTATTTGGTTTGTACGCTATTAATAGAAATAATATATACACGAAAGCAATTTTATGGGGACTGATTCCACTATTTACGATAGCCATTATTATGTCTTACACGAGAGCGGCATGGGTCACAATTTTTGGAGCTTTTGTAGTATTTCTACTTATTAAATTTAAAATCAAGTTTAAATACCTGGCTGTAATTGGTCTAGTAGGTATAATTTACCTAGCGGTTAATGCAGTTGAAATTGGACATGCTTTAGAAAGAAATAATGCGGAACATGCTACCGAAAACTTAGATGAACGATTAGAATCTGTTGCCAATATTACATCTGACGCCTCCAATCTTGAACGTATTAATCGCTGGACATCAGCAGTTTTACTATGGCAAGAACGCCCATTTTTTGGCTGGGGACCAGGCACCTACGCCATGGTTTATGCTCCTTTTCAGTTGGCAAGAAATTTAACCATTATTTCAACTAGTTCCGGTAATAGAGGCAATGCACACTCTGAATACCTAGGCCCTTTAGCCGAACAAGGTTTTATTGGAATGTTATTAGTCTTAGCCCTTTTTGGTTATATCATCTATATTGGCATTTCTGTTTATATCAGGATGGTCCACTCTCCTATAAAAACGATTCTATTGGTTTCGGTTTTAGGGTTGATAACCTATTTTGCGCATGGTTTTCTGAACAATTATTTAGACACGGACAAAGCAACAGTACCCGTTTGGGGTCTAACTGCATTTATAGTTATGCTAGATTTAAAAACACGCAAAAAAATAGGATGAGCGGTTTTATAAATCATTTATATGTACTTAACTTTGCATTCGTGATATTGACAGCGAAGGAATAATACTTCTCAATTGTCAAATTACATGTAACAATTTATCAAATGAAGGTACTATTCTTATTTTTCATCAGTGTATTAATTTGCTTTTCGGGATTCTCACAGAGACCTAGTGGTGCAAAAGGTAGACCATCATCTATTGAGGGAGAAATTTTTGGGAGTATTATTGATTCAGCAACAAATGAATCAATAGGATATGTTACAGTGCTCGCGCTCAAACAATCGGACCAATCCATGGTTGGTGGCGTGGTGACAGAAAGTAATGGTAACTTCTCAATCTCTGGTCTAAAACCAGGAGTATACACCCTAAAAATGACTTTTGTAGGGTATAAGACGAAAGAGATAAAAAACATTAATATCAATGCTGAAAACACGACATACCAATTTAAGAATATTGGTTTAACTTCAACCATTTTGACAGAAGTGGAAGTGGTTGGAGATGTTCCACTTGTCACTTATGAAATTGATAAAAAAATTATTAATGTTGAAGATCAAAATACAAATGTAAGTCAAACTGCTTTAGAAGTTTTGCAAAATGCCCCATCAGTAACAGTAGACGCTAACGGAAACGTAAGCTTAAGAGGTAGTGCTAGTTTTACATTATTAATTGATGGGATTCCAACAGCAATGGATGCAAATGATGCGCTAGCAATCATACCAGCTAGTACTATTAAAGACATAGAGATTATTACTAACCCATCTGCTAAATTTGATGCTGAAGGCACAAGTGGGGTAATTAACATTGTTACAAAAAAAAGCAAATTAGAAGGCATTAGCTTACTAGCAAATGTCAGTGCTGGTACATTTGATAATTACAGTGGTGATATAGCTATCAATTTAAAAAAGGAAAAATTTACAATCGATTTATCAGGTAATTTTAGGCAACGAAGCAGACCTAGTGATAGCTATAATGAAAGAAAAAGTATCTATGACACGTTGACTAATAAACTTGTAAACGATGGTGTGAGTGACTGGAAAATGGGTTCAAAAGGTTTTAAAGCGGAATTGATGTACACTCCAAATAATAGCCATGTTTTATCTGTTAGAACTAGAGTAAATGGTCGTTTAATGGTTCCTTATTCTGCACGAAATTATCAAGAATTTAATAATGATGTTCTCGTCTCAGAATTCTCTACTGATCAAAACAATTATATTGACATATTTGGCACAAGTACTAGTCTCTATTATCAATATAACATAAAACGAAATAAGGCGCACAATATCTCATTTAAAGCCATAGCCAATCTAAGAGATGTTACTCAAGACGATTCAACTACAAGTTTTAATAATGATGGAGATATTGTTGAAGGTAATTTATATACCGAAACAGGGCCTTCTAATTCATATCGCTTCAATGCTGACTATAAATTGCCATTAAAAAAAGACAGAAAATTTGAAGCTGGACTACAATCACAATTTGGAACCAGTGCTGATAATGGCAAAAATTTTAATCTAAATTTAGCAACAATGGAATATGAACTGAATGAATTATTCAGTTCAGAAGTAGCTTATACTAGAAATGTACATGCTGCTTATACCATGTTCAGTGGAAAAACAAAAGGCATTGGTTATCAACTTGGCTTAAGAGCAGAATATACTGACAGAAGCATAACCTCAACTAATTTGGGGAGTTTTGCAACAATTAATCGGTTAGACTGGTTTCCTTCAGCCCATTTCTCATATAGTTTAAAAAATAAAAGTCAAGTATTGGTCAGCTATTCTCGCCGAATTCAGCGACCTAGGAGTTATTTCTTTGAACCTTTTGTAACATGGGAAGGTCCATTTAGTGTAAGGTCGGGTAATCCAAACCTTACTCCAGAATATATTAACGCATTTGAAGTTAGTTTCATAAAACCAATAAAAGAAAAGAAAGGATATTTAAGCTTTGAAGTTTATGCCAGAACAGTGAGTGACATTATCACACGCATATCAAGAGTGTATACACCGGGAGTTTTAATCTCGCAACCATATAATGTTGGTAATTCTTTAGTTTTAGGTTTTGAACCATCAATAAATTATAAAATTACTGAATGGTGGAAAATTAATGCCGCTCTAAATGCAATACACCTTACGTTGACAGGAGAAATTGAGGATGTTTCATACGACCGTCAATCTCTAAACTATAATGGAAGAATTACTAATACATTCACGGTTAAAGGATTTGACATCCAATTGATGTCGCGTTATGAAAGCCCGACCGTCACTACACAAGGTAAATCTACAGGATATTTTACGCAAGATGCCTCTATAAAAAAGAGTTTCAAAAAGAATAAATATAGCTTTATTCTTCAAGGAAGAAATATTTTAAACACGCAAAAAGTGATTAGTGAAATTTCTACTGGTAGTGTTGAAATCTATGATATCTGGCAGCCTCTTTACCCAATGGTAAATTTGACATTTTCTTTAAAACTCAACAACTATCAAAAAGTGTATAGCAGAAGTGAACAGATGGATGATTTCTAGTTCCAAATTACTTTCCCCCCTTCGGCACAATATATGTTATTTAAATAGAAATTTTAAAAACATATATCATGAAAATAGACAAGATAAGTAAATTACTTTTGGCAATTATTGCTATCAATTTGACAGTTATTGCATTCAAGGATAATCGATTCGGTACTGCAACTTATGCAAACGAAATTGATTACGACTATCCAGAAATTCATGAAAACCAATACGGTTTAGTGCCTTTAAATAATGATGGAAGCATTACTGTTAAACTGTCGTCATATGACGAACTGAAGGTAGATATAGTTGATATTTCTACCAGTGACATGTTTAATGTAAATCTAAAAGACATTAATACATCAGATGAACTGAATGTAAATATTGATGAGATTGGTGGGTGGTCTGTTTATGATAAATTACCTGTTGAAATAAAATAACAAAAAAAGGCCATCCGTGTTAAACAGATGGCCTTTTCTAAAATAGAAATGTTCTATAGTTTTTTGGCAGATTTAGCAGCCATTTTTTTAATTTTCTTATTTAAGTCAAGCACCAATTTTTCTGAAGCACTTTCACACATTGGCAATAGTTCTTCCAGATTCATTACAGGAATTCCTGCAACAAGAGCCACAGTCTTTTTTGACGTTCCATATTCATTTATTGCCAAAACCTTTTTACCTTCTTTGTTCCAAATTTTAATTTTAACATACGCTTGAATACCTGCAGTAAATGGCACTGGCTTCTTAATGAAGTTATATCCCATTGATACAAACATAATACCGTCAGCCTGGTCTTTAAACATTTGAACCATTCGCATTTGGTTACTTTTTTCGTTGTTAAACAATGATTCTTGAAGTGGTTTATACGTTTTTGGGAATAAAAACCTTTGGAACCATTTACCTGCATCTTTATCATCTTCTTCACCAAATCGACCTTCAAAAGCCATATATTCTGGTTTATTCAATACGTCTTCCTCAGGTAACAGTTTAAATGGGAATAGTTTAGCATAATCATTCATAAAGACATTATAAAAATTATCCAAAACTGGTTGAAGATTAAAGTTTGGATCTTCAGAAAGTGAACCAACAGCCGCAATTAAGCCAGCAGAACCACCTAGTGCTTCAAAACCAATATGCTTTGACACCCAAAAAGTGGTCAATGCTACTTTTTTATCTTGTGCATTCAAAGCTAGCGGGCTTACCGTTAACTATGCAAAAAGGAATAATAATGTAATTTTTTTCATAGTTTATAATTTCTCCCAAAGATAGTACATTATTCGTTTAATAAAAAACTAGTTTTCAATTTCTAATCAAATTATTATGGTCTTAAAATTTTTGTTCCCAACTCAAAGTAAAAATCAGTAAGTGTAGTTTGGATTTGTTTTTTAAGATTACGTATTAAAAAACAGTAAGAATCATTATATTGTAATCCAATATTTAAGAAAAATACAGCATGAAATCAGATATAGAAATTGCACAAGCTTCAAAAATAAGACATATAAAAACCATTGCTGCCAAGCTTAACATTCAAGAAGATGATATTGAAATGTATGGTAAGTACAAGGCTAAACTGCCTTTAAGTTTTATAGACGAAGCCAAAGTAAAACAAAATCATTTGGTACTTGTTACAGCTATGTCACCCACACCAGCTGGTGAGGGAAAAACGACCACTTCAATTGGTTTAACTGAAGGGCTAAATAAAATTGGAAAAAAAACAACAGTTGTACTCCGTGAACCTAGTTTAGGTCCTGTCTTCGGCATTAAAGGCGGTGCCGCAGGCGGTGGTTACGCACAAGTCATTCCAATGGAAGATATTAATTTGCATTTTACAGGCGATTTTGCTGCCATTGAAAAAGCAAATAACCTACTATCTGCCCTACTAGATAATAATTTACAATCAAAAACTAAAAATTTAAATATTGATCCAAGAACAATTGGTTGGAAGAGAGTCATGGATATGAATGATCGTGCATTACGAGAAATTACCATTGGACTTGGAGGAACTGCAAATGGTATTCCACGTCAAGATGGATTTAACATTACCCCGGCATCTGAAGTGATGGCAATACTTTGTATGGCCGAAAACTTTGAAGACTTAAAAACTCGCTTAGGTAATATTTATGTTGGATTAACCTTTAAAAAGGAACCTATTTATGCACGCGACTTAAAAGCGGAAAATGCTATGGCCATTTTGTTAAAAGATGCAGTAAAACCCAACTTAGTACAAACTATGGAAGGAAACCCTGCTATTATACATGGTGGGCCTTTTGCCAATATTGCACAAGGGACCAATACAATATTAGCGACTAAAATGGGCTTGTCATTATCTGAATTTGTAGTAACGGAAGCTGGCTTTGGTGCGGACTTAGGTGCTGAAAAGTTCTTGGATATTAAATGTGTATCAGGTGGATTAAAGCCTGAAGCAGTTGTACTAGTTGCAACAGTGCGGGCATTGCGTCATCATGGTGGTGCCACTAAAGATGAATATAACACACCAAGTATTGAGAAAGTATCTGCAGGTTTTGAGAACTTAAAAAAACACATTGAAAACATTAAGAAATTTGGCTTAAACCCCGTAGTAGCAATTAATGCCTTCCCTACTGATTCAGATGCAGAAGTAAATTTAGTAAAAGAAGAATGCGGTAAATTAGGTGTTCAGGCCATTCTTGCCCATGGATTCGCCAAGGGTGGTGATGGTATGACAGACTTGGCTGAAGCGGTTGTTAAAGAAATAGAATCTGGTGTGAATCAATTTAAGCAACTTTACCACTGGACATTGCCAATAAAAACAAAAATTGAAACCATTGCAAAAGAGATTTATGGCGCTGATGGCGTTGACTATTCTAAACAAGCATTAAAAGACCTAAAACAATTAGACGCCTTAGGTTTGGATAAATTACCAATCTGCATGGCTAAAACCCAAAAATCATTTTCAGATAATGATGCACTTATTGGTCGACCAACCGACTTTAATATTACGGTACGAGAATTTGAATTTGCTACTGGTGCTGGTTTTGTTATTCCAATTTTAGGAAACATGATGCGTATGCCAGGTTTACCGGCAACACCTGCTTCTGAAGGCATGTCTATTGATAATGACGGGAAAATTTCAGGTTTATCTTAAACCATGAGTGGGCAGTTAGATTATGAAGGTATAAAGTTTAATCATCAAGGATTTAATAAAGTTGTAGATCCGATTACGGTTGAAAAAGCTTTGCAAATTTCTATTAACGATAAGTCGTTTACAGTGGTTATGCAAACACCTGGTGATGAATTAGAATTAGCTATAGGCTTGCTTTATTCTGAAGATGTCCTTTCCAAAAAAACCGCCTATAAAACGGAACTTCGAAAAGATGATGAAGGATTAATTGCAGAGATAAACTTTACAGTTGAGTTAGATCAATTGGGCAAAGGCTACCTATCAAGCCGAAGTTTATTATCAGTATCTTCATGTGGCATTTGTGGCAAGCAAAGTTTATCAGATTTAACTGTCAATGGTACTTCATTAAAACCAAGTGACCAAATTAACACCAATTTTATATTCGAATTGCAGGACAAGATGCACCAAGCGCAAGCTATTTTTCCATACACAGGCAGTATTCATGGTGCTGCAATTTTTAATATTAATGGCGAACTATTGTCCTGTAAAGAGGATATTGGGCGACATAATGCGCTTGACAAGGCCATAGGTGATTTATTGATGCAAAAAAAATTAGCAGCAGGTAATATATTATTTTTCAGCGGGAGAATTTCTTATGAAATAGTGACCAAATCTTTTAGAGCAAAAATTAAAACGATTATTGCTATTTCAGGGCCTAGTAGTTTAGCGATAGATTATGCTAAAGAGTTTGGGATAAACCTGATTGGGTTTTGTAGAGATGGACGATTGACGGCTTATACAGATGGTGGTTTTTTGAAATAGCTAAATATTTAGAATAACTCCATTCGTCAATGCTTTAGAAATCAACTAATATATTAGTTTATTACTATAAAACGAATATAGGTCCTAGATCGACGTTTATTAATTAGATTCCTCAACATATATATTTGCCATTTTTTTCTGCTCAATTTTAGTTTAGTTTAGCTTCAATAAATCAGAGTTGTAAAGTATTCTAAATCTTAAATTGTTATGAAAAAACTAATCACCTTCTTGCTAAGTTTTGTGACGCTTTATTTAAGCGGACAAACATTTACGAACCTACCCCAACCAACTGTCGTTAATACTTGTGAAACAGAAAATTATTCTGTCATCATTGATTTTGGTCCAACACCATTTTCTGGCAGCTTATCTATTACAACAATAGTTGGAGGAGATATTCAAATTGCTGGAGGAACAACAACCAATAATACAGCAGTTTTACCTGTTAGCAATGCTACTGGTATAACTACTATTAACTACAGTATTGATTATGATTGTGATATTATCCCCACTACAAATAACATCACTGGCTTTACCCCTTTAAATCAAACCGATCAATTTACAATTCTAGATGCTGGAAATACAATTGTAAACACAGCTTCTGTTAACTACAATATAGAATTTCCTTATTTAATAGTCAATACACATCCATCTCATGCAGCCACCAGTCATATAAACGAGCAAATCACACGAATCATAGAAATATCAAATACTGGCATTATTCCATTTGAAGGTGTTTTAACCTTAAGAGACGTCTTAAATTGTACCAATGCTGCTGATCCAACAAATATGACAGCAGAACTAGTTGTAAACGGTAACACCTCTCTACTTACTTCTATCTATGACGCCAATATAGATGAACTAATCATTGACATGAACGGCCAAGGAAGTTTAGACTTAGCAACTAATAATGCTTTAATCAGAATTACAGAGATAGTAGACATAACTGGTTGTTTGAATGATTGTCCAAATAGTACTGCTGAATCCAATTTTCAATTGGACTGGGGATGTGTTGCTAACAACCAATGCCGCTCAGACTATGGAATTAATGCTGGTATTACCAGAGATACAGAACAACCAAATGTCGTTTATTACAGAGTAACACCTTCCGGGATTAATCCGCATGACAAGTTTTGCATGAATAATTCTTCTGATATTAGCACTTCTATTCCGAATAGCAATTATCAGAATAGAAGTTTTGTATTTGTGAATGAAGGCACGGCAACGGCTTTTGATGTTAAAATAAATCTTACTCAAGACCCTGTGAATTCACTAAATACTAATATTGATTTTTTATTTGATGGCAATGCTAGCGCAACATTAAGCAATGGAGGCGTAATATTGCCTCCAAATAACACTTACAATATTGGAGCATTTGATAACGCGATTTGTGTAAATGAGGCCTTAGCAAATGGACAACAGCCCTTAAAAAGTATTACCTGGAACGTACCAGAATTGGCCCCAGGACAGTCAGTAACCATTGATTATAAAATATTTCGTTGCTGCCCTATGGATGATGCTTTTTATAACTTAGCTGTAAATATTGACACTTGGGTCTTTACAGCCTTTCCAGGAAATTTTTTTTCAAATGAATGTGGTATCGTAAATACTTCCAATGTTTATGCAGGCGGCACAGATGACCCTCAAAACAATTTATATTCCCCTCACTATGAAAAGCCTGGATCCCTTTTTATGTCCTCACAAAATTTGAGTACAGTAGTCAATATGACTGGTGGACCAAATGGCACCTCGAATATTGGAGGCAATGAAACTTTTGAAGTTTTGCATACTGCATTTAATAATTCATTGCAGAACTTGGGAATGGCACAATTATTTGAACAAAGTGCAGGTGGACAAATGAATGGTGAATTGAAATTTGAACTCACACTAGATGACGGGCTATTACTTCTCCCCTCGTTTTATAATGACATTGAATTGATCTCTGCAGGAGGTACCAAAATACCTGATAATTTATTAACCCCTATTATTACAACTAATATTAGTAACCAAACTACCATTGAATTTACATTTAATTTAAATACCCAATTTTTAAATTATGCTGATTTACAACAGTTCATGCAAAACTCAATCATCCGTTTTACCTTAACACCCGACTGTGCTTTTGGTGGAGGACAATCAGGCTATGAGGTTAAATGGTCTATTAATCCAGATGTGACAAATTGTGCCAATTGTTTTATTCCATTAACCAGGGTATCTTATCAAGTCAATATTCTTTGCCCTGGCTGCGTTACGCCTGGTATTATTGTAGAATCAATGGATATTAAAAGGACAAATTTTGGTTGGGAAGACCTAGACAATAATGGTCTAAAAGACAATTCAAATGTTTCTATTACTGACTTTACACAATTACAAATTCAATCAAATGCCAATAAAGCCATGCCAGGCGACACTTTACAAGTGACCATGAGTAGTTATTTCCAAGACGGGGATAATGCTGGAGGTTTCGATTACTCATGTTGGCAAAATGCTCATAGTGGTGATAAATTAGATTACTTATATGTTCATTTAAATTCAGGCGAAGCAGAAGCCGCTAAATTTAACTGGGTTGTCATTACGGATTCAATTCGCGTATTGGTTAGTAACTCTGGAACTGGAGGCAATAACGGGAATGGAAACAATGGTAATGGAAATTGGTCAAACTGGGTCAGTATTACTGGAACCTATATCCCCAACCCTACTAATAATGGCCAGTTCTTTTTTAAATATACCTTAGCCGACCTTCAAACCGCTGGTTTGTATACCAATACTCAAGAATTTTTACCTGATGACAAGTTCGAACATAAAATTGATTTTAAAATTTGTGGCAATTATGACGCCTCAAGTTCAATGATACTCGAAACAGTGGATTGTTTCTCATGGATAGCTGGTGTTGACCAAAATTCTAATGCATTAACAAACATTGTTACCGCTCCCGATCATAATAATACACTAACTGGAGATTGTACTAATAGAGCTACAAATTCAAGCCCAGATTTACTTTACTACTGTGAAGCATTTGGAAGAGGCATTAATTTAATTCGATTTTACGAAAGCACATCTCATTCATGGCATAATAAAGGGCGAAATTTTGGTGGTCTATGGAACTATAACACTTGCAGATCACTCGTAAGAAGTAGGTTATCTGTAAGAACTGGGGGACAGATCAGCGTATCCACTCCATTAAGCGAATTTAATTTTTTCCCTTACGAATACAGACCTATAGATGTTAATTTTATAAGTCTAGAACTCCCAAGTATTCCAGGTTATCAGTTTTCGGGATCAACAGCACTAACTAATATACCCGTTTATGTTAACAACACAGTTATGTCTGGAAGATATTTGTTAAACTTAGATGCTTTTCAAAATACCGGCACCACTAATAACCCTATTCTTACTAATTCTAATGACCCTTATGTTCATGCTCAAGTTTTTAATCCGGCATGGAACCTCGGTATTATTAGTTCCTTTCACCTATGGGGAAACACATACTATGATCCGTACGCCACTAACAACAATATTCTTATGCAGGGTGATGAAAAATGGGATCAATGGATTTATAGTTATTATGAGCCCATTGCTAGTTGTGACGATCAGTACGATACCGTAGACCTAACAGGTCTAGAAGTAACCCAAGAATGGGAAATTAATTACTGCGGATCAAACCTGACATCTGAGACTGTTGAACCTGGATGGTCTCCCTTATTTATTAAACCTCAAACCAATATGTCTTTGGTTGATCCTACCAATCCTCCAATACAAACAAGTACATCTAATATTAATTTTCAGATTACTAGTAATATTAATCAAACTAGTTACATAGAGAACGTTTATATATGGGTTGATCCAAGTATCATCCAAATTAATAATATACAAATAGGCAACACGTCAATATCCGTAAGCCCTTCAGGTTTTTTTGAATTAGGAAACACTGGAAGCAACAGCACTCTAAATTTGACTGCTGATATTTCAGTACTCAACTGTAGCTTAGCAGGCACAACTATTTCTATTCCTGTAAGGTATGGATACGGTTGTAACGGTTATCCTCAAACATTAAATGAAACTGGTTGTTGGGAGGATACATCTTTTATAACTCTGGAATTAGCAGATGTAAATATTACGGGTGCTAATAACAATCAATCGGCCAATATAACTGACTGCGGAACGGCAGACTTCCAAGCCTGCTTTAATACAACCGAAATAGGAAATATAGAAGATTTAGACTTTTCTATAACCGTGCCAAATGGCATGCAATTATCTGGCATTCCACAAGCCACTTACACCAACAGCAATGGCACAATTGTAACAGTTACACCAAATCTAATATCTAGTGGAAATAATATATATAATTATGATTTAGATCCATCTTGGAATTTTAATGAACTGAATAATTTAGTTTGTATTGATTTTAGTTATGAATATATATCTCCTTGCGGCAATACAGCTACAAATGGACCAAGCATCATGCTCAATGGTTTGGCTTACTGCGGAGATGTTATTTCTTCAACTATTCAATTTAATGATTTACAATTCATAAGTGATCCGACCTGTTCGTCAATTTCGATACAAGAAACCATCATAGATTTTGATTGTTCTAATGGTACTGATGGCAGCATCAGCCTAAATGTTACAGGAAACAGTCCATTCACTTATAATTGGTCAAACGGAGTAACAAATTCAACAGGGACAATTACCAATTTAACTCCGGATTCATATTCAGTTATAATCACAGATGCTAATGGCTGCAACATAACAGAAACTTACATAGTAAATAGTATTGGAAATCTTAATTTAACAGCGCTTACTATACCAACATGTGAAGGGAACTCGGATGGTAGCATTGACTTGACAGTATCTGGTGGTATTGCACCATACTCCTATAATTGGGATATGGGCACTTCATTTCTTGAAGACCGTACCAACCTAACTGCTGGTAACTATAGTGTCAGCGTATTTGACAACCAAAATAATTGTTCAGGAACACATACAGCAATAGTTTCAGAGATAACAGCCAATATTAACTTTAGTTCTAATTTAGAGCCAAACTGCTCAGTTAACTTTAGTGATATGTCTATATCTTCTGGCACAATTACAGATTGGTTTTGGGACTTCGGTGATGGAAATACATCCACTAATCAAAATCCAAATCATACTTATAACTCAAATAATACCTATAATGTTTGCTTAACAATAACCTATACTGACCAAGGGATAACCTGTAATAAAACCTATTGCGAAGATTACGTTTACATTTGCGGAGATGAACCATGTCCGCAAATTACAGCCGACTTTAGTTATATAATAGATGCAAATTGCAACATCCAGTTTACTAACTTAACAAATGTACCAGGCAATATCACTTCTTATAGCTGGTCATTTGGTGATGGCGCAACCTCATCACAAGCAAACCCTCTTCACTCCTACAATCAAAATGGAAATTATACAGTTTGTTTAACTATCGCCTATCAAAATGGGGCTAATGAATGCAAAACTAAAGAATATTGTATAGATATTCATTTCGAATGCAACCAGCAGGAACCATGTCCTATAATTGCAGCCAACTTTACATATGTCATGAATGACGATTGCAGTGTGCAGTTTAATGACCTTACAAACATTCCAGGTAACGTACTTTCTTATAATTGGTCATTTGGTGATGGTACAACCTCATCACAAGCAAACCCTTTTCATACCTACAATCAAAATGGAAGTTATACGGTTTGTTTAACCATTACATTCGAATATGCAGGTATGGTATGTCAAACTAAAACGTATTGTAAAAAAATCAATATAAAGTGTGAACAACAGGAACCCTGCCCTAATGTTGCAGCTAGCTTTACTTATATAATGGGTACTGATTGTAATATACAGTTTAATGACTTAACAAATGTACAAGGTAATATAACATCTTATTACTGGACGTTTGGAGATGGAACAACCTCATCACAAGCAAATCCTTATCATATATATTCTCAAAATGGAAACTACCTTGTTTGCTTAACCGTCACTTACGAATATTTAGGTATGGAATGTCAAACTAAGACGTATTGTGATGAAATCAAGATTAAATGCGATAAACAGATAGATGCAAAAATTTTGATTAATCCTAACAATAGCAGAAAAACGGCTAGCCGATTAATTATCTATCCAAATCCAGCATCTGATTGGGTGGAAGTAAAAATACTTGATGCCTATAGTGGAATAACACAAGTCTCCGTTAGAAACGCTTATGGTGCTATTATTCAAAAATTCAATAATGATAACGATTCAAGAATTCTCTTAGATATTCAACATTTTGAATCTGGTTATTATATCATAGAAGTAATAAGAGGCCATGAAACATACTATGGAAAATTAATTAAACACAACTAGTAAATTGTTAACCAAAATAGCTTTCATCAGCAATGAAAAAAGAGTTTACCAATAGGTAAACTCTTTTTTATAAATAGACAATTTACTTTCAAATCTATAGGACATTAAAATTTTAAACATTTAAATCTAGCATTGACAAACAATTGATGTGAAAATGATAATGCTAAATACTTCTTTAAGAATTTTTTTGAAGAGTTTCATTCCATAATGAATTTCTCAGTAATCATCACAGTCTTATTATCATTATCAACACATTTAATCATATAAATTCCATTTGATAACCTAGAACAATCTATAAAGGCATTAAGTGACCGCAAGACTACTTTACCTGTGGAATCAAAAATCATTATTTCAAAATCTTTATAATCAGTTTCAATTATTAAATAGTCTTGACATGGGTTTGGATAAACTTTGACAGACCACTCACTTTTTTCAGAGAGATTATTCGTACTACTATGATTTAATCGATACAATGAAGCAGCACCAAATAGGTTTTGCTCAGCTGAAAAATAATAATTTGCCCCAATTGAAGTAATTCCCTCAATCTGAAATGAATTTTGTACAGGTAAAATCGTTTTTTGAGAGTTCCCTGAAGAAAAATATGGAGGTGTAATTCCACTTGCCTCAAAAATAAAAAAACTAGTTTGGTAGCCACAAAGCATCAAAGATTCTGTCATTGGATTATAGGTTGCACCAGTGACTAAACCTTGTGGGTTTAAACTATCGATTTTTGAAATACTATACGTTCCTGGCTGATTGGGGACACTATATACATTAGATTTATAATTACCCCAATTTTTGGTAAAAATATATAACGTATCATTAAATGCGATCATGGCTTCTGCATCAAAATTTGTACTAAATTCATTTGATATAAAACTTGTCTGATCGCTATAGTTAAAGTTGATTATTTCGGACTGGACAGTATCATTTACAGTATTGATATAATCACTTTTTAGAATTCTATATATTTTTAAGTCAGTCCGCGTACCATCATTATTGCCAAAATCGCCTATATAAATGTAAGTGTCATCATTTGCAATATCCTCCCAGTCGTTATTACTGGCATTTGAAACAATCACCTTTCGCGAAAATTCTCCTGTTAAGGTATCAATTTCATACAAGGCAGCTTCTGCCCCACTATCATTATGAGTAACCAAATTGTTATTTAGGTATATAAGACCAGATGCTTCTGATAAATCTTGAGCCAAGGGAGTAACAAGCGCTGTTGATTGTGAGAATGACAAATTAAAAAGTCCAAATGATATTAATGTCAATCCAAATTTCATTTTATTATTGCTTTTCACATTCTAGTGCGTAAACCAACGGAAATTGATCGCTTAGTTTTTCAATTATAAATCGTTTCTCTCCAATCTTTTTAGTTCCAGTAAAACAGTCATACGGAGAATAATTATATTCATTCAATAATTTAACGGTCATCCCATTTTCAATAGTTGCATTCAAAACATCAGACAAAGGGTGATTCCAAGTTATCATAGTAGTTTCAATAGGCGCATTCTCATCTGTATATGACCCTGTTTCGGTTTCAACAATTGGTTTGCTATTAAAATAACCAAATTCAATTCCTTTAAAATCATTATCATACATCCAAACCGCTGGATGAAACTCCACTAGCAATAATTTACCTTTTGGTTTTAAAAAATGAGATACAATTTCTGCCCATTGATTAATATCAGGTAGCCATCCTATTGTGCCATAACTGCTAAAAACCAGGTCGAATTCATCTTGTAAATTCCGCTTTAAATCAAAAATATCTGAACAAATAAAATTAACATTTGTCTCAGTATCCTTAGCCAATTGATTGGCCGCCTCAATCGCTTTTGGCGACAAATCTACAGCAGTCACTTCAGCACCTAATTGTGCTAATGAAATAGAGTCTTGTCCAAAATGACATTGTAAATGCAATACTTTTTTACCGGATAAATCTCCTAAAATAGGCAATTCAATCTCATTCAAAGATTGCTTAGTTTTGATAAAGTTTTTATTATCGTAAAAATCTGAGTCAATATGAACTGTAGTTCTTTGATCCCAAGCTTTTCTATTTACCTCAATATAATTATCTGACATGATACTAATTTACAACTAAGATAATCAAAGTCTATAAAACAGATCACAACAGTAAAAACAACTTATTAGATAAACTTAAAATGTCAACATTGCGCCCACTATCACACCATGACTCTTTGCGCCTCTGTCACTAATGGTTTGGCCCGGCGGGAGGTTTCCACCACTTAAAAAGTTTAAAGGCACAAAGCCCTCAGTTCTGAAGCCTTCAATAAACAAACGTGAAGACCGCTTAATTAACGCTGAAAAACCTGTGATATACTGATTCTGAAATTCCCATGGTGAACCTGGTGCTCCAGCAATATAATTTGAAAATTCTACTGATAGGGAATACGTGACCTCATCACCTATTTTAAAATCATACTTAGCACCTGCTTCTAACGCTGTTACTTTAGCTGCCAAAAATATATCAAGTGGCGGCGTTGGATTATAAGTGCCTTTCCATTCATTAACTGTATTTGCCCAACTCGCTTGGATTTGCAAGCGTTCCTTTACTAAAAACTTTCCATAAACAGTATATGCCGGATTGGCTTCAGTACAAGCATTAAAGTGCATTACAGGAAATTCCAAGCAGTAGGCACAACCTAATATATACGAACCTCCAAATTTAAAGCTACTTTTATCTCCAAATCTAAATGTATAGTTAACATCAGCTATACCATTATTAATTCGAGAAGGCACATTTGTTCCAGCTACAGGTGTATTAGCGGATCTGAATTGAGCTCCACCTTGAACAGCCATTACAACGGCATTAAAATTATTAGTTTTTATTCCTAATTGTGCACCGTAGGCCACTGGTGCAAAAGCATGCCACATTGTAGAATTAGTAAACGGACTTACACTACCTTGCTGCCCAAAAGGACCATTCATTTTACCTAACGAAAAGTATAGTGGTAGTTTGTTTAAATCGCCAAACAATACATATCCTTGTCGTAATTGCAATTGATTCCTTGACAAACCAGTAATAGTTGCTCCTGCACCAAAACTTTGTTGTGGATCATACATTAATTCAGCAAAGGCGCTAATCCAATTATTAACGCTTCCAACTGCTGATAATTTCCAAGAGTGAATAACTGCTTCCGACACTTCAAAGCCAATTTGGTTGGCTGAAGTTGGATGGCGCATTAAATAACCAAATTTTGAGTTTCTATTAGATTTTTGGTAATTACCAATAGCTATTAACTGTGTACCAAGGGTTAAACCTTGATTGTCCATATAGCCTTTTTGACGTTCTTCCAACAAAACCAATTCTTTTCTAAGTTCCTGATTAGGTTCAGTCATTAAATAAGTTAACCTTGGATTCAAATCAATTAAGCTTGGTCCACTTTCACTAACTTCTGTTTGCGAGAATGCAACCATGGAAAACATACTGATAAGAAAAAGAAAAAATTTCATAAGTCAATTATTAATCTTTTAAAAGACAATAGTTTTACAAATTTGCTTTGAAATTCTTAATCCTTACAAAAAAAAATAGAAAGTAATCAAACAGTAAATGTGGATTGTCATCATATAATAGCGCAAAACCTTAAAAGACAGGTATTTATGTGAAATAAATCAACCAAAAAAAGCATAATTTTTGTTAGTCCTTTAAGCAAAATATTGCTTCAATATCTAGGACGTACAAGTTCTACTTTTACTGTTTTACCTTTAATTTTTGCCTTATTACCTTGCTTTAAGATTTTTTCTGCCTTAACGGAATCAATAGCGATATAGGCAACAAAGTCCAATACTTCTATTAATCCTAAGTCAAATTTTTCCATAAAATCAAACTTTGTAAAATAACCAACCAAGTCCATTTTATTGATCTTATCTTTTCTACCTTTTCCTATAAATATGGTAGACCATTTTGTTTGTGGAATGGAGGCAAGGTCATTCACCTTCATTAGTTCTAGTTTTTCAGTGACATAATTAGGTTTTTCTTCGCCTTTGCTTAGTAGAAGAACAACTGTCCCACTCGCTTCAACTCTTGCCGTTCGTCCATTTCTGTGAATATAAACAGCTTCGGTAGTTGGCATTTGATAATGAACCACAAAATTTAGTTCTGGAATATCGATTCCCCGACCAGCAATATCTGTTGCAATTAGAACATTGGTACTTCCGTTTCTAAATTTTATCAATTCTAATTCTCTAGACTCTTGCTTTAAACCACCATGAAAAACAGAGCAGTTTACTTCTAGACGATTGAAATAATGCCCAATTCTTTCAGCAGCATCTCTATGATTGACAAATACAATGGCATTTTGACCTTTTTTTAAGGCTGACAAAATACTGACCAAACCTTCTAATTTTTCATCTTCTTCAACCACCATTTGCTTATAGGTCATTTTATTTGAAGACTCTTTTGGCTTAAATTCTACTTTTTTTAAATCGTCTAAATCTAAAAATTTAGGAATGGCTATATCTGCTGTTGCGGACACTAATGTATGACGGTCAACAAATTTTAGTCTACGCATAATAGAATCCATCTGTTCTTCAAATCCAAATTCTAATGATTTATCATATTCATCAAAAATAACATGCGTAATCGTATCCGGACTAAATGTTTTTCTATTTAAATGATCTTCTATCCTACCAGGTGTACCAACTAAAATGGCTGGTGGATCGGTGAAGTTTTGTCTTTCGATTGCGAAGCCATGCCCCCCATATGACGAATTAATTTTCACACCTAATTTCATTGATTTTAAAACTGATTCGATTTGAATCACTAATTCACGTGTTGGTGCAATAATTAAGCATTGAATCCCAGCTTCATCTTCGATTGTTGAGAGGGCAGCCAAACAAAATGCCAATGTTTTGCCACTACCTGTAGGTGCTATTAATTGAATATTTGCATTAGTTTTAGCCGCTTCTAATGTTGTTTCTTGCATTTTATTGAGTGCAGAAAACCCCATTTTTTTAATAATATTGGCAGGATTCGCAGTTGATAAAGACATTTGGCAAAGGTACTTTATGTATATTTATAAATTGAAATTATAAGCAATAAAAATAATGAGCAGTCAACCTAATAATCCATTGCATGGTGTTAAGCTTCAGCAAATATTAGAAGAATTAGTTGAAAATTACGGATGGGAACATTTAGGTTATAAAATTCGTATTAATTGTTTTACGAATGACCCTTCCATAAAATCAAGCTTAAAGTTTTTAAGACGAACCCCATGGGCAAGAGATAAAGTGGAAGCATTATACCTTGAAATGAAAAAATAAACAACAACAATTGCTATTTATTGAATATGATTATCAGTTGTTCGGAACATTCAATTCTGTAACATAAAATCACTATTTTCATTGACTATAGCAGCAAGATGTTACAGGTTTATGGGTTATACCCGGTTGTTGTGCACCATTAAAATAAAACTATTAATACTATTGGTAAATAGTAATTTTTGACTACAACAACCGAAAATTTGACTACAGCGGAGTCCTAAAAAAATGCCAATTTTGTGGTATTGTATAATTTAAAAAAAGAAATCATGAATTTATCAGGAAAAACAGTAATAGTAACAGGTTCTAATACTGGATTAGGATTCGAAACTGCACTAGATTTATATCAAAAAGGCGCAAAAGTATATATTGCCTGTAGAAGCGAAAAAAAAGGTTTAGACGCAATTGAGCGTATGAAAGGTATAACAGATGGTGGAGAATTGATTTATGGTCATTTAGATTTGTCCAGTTTAACTTCAGTGAATGCCTTTGCTGAAAAAATTATTGAAACAGAACCAAACCTAGACTTACTAATAAACAATGCAGGGATAATGATTCCTCCACCATCAAAAAGTGAAAGCGGATTTGAAATTCAGTTTGGCGTTAATTTTATTGGACATTTTGCACTCACTGGTCATTTGTTTAATTTAATGGAATCTACTAAAGGTTCACGAGTTGTTACTTTAAGTAGTTTGGCTCACAAGGGTTCTAATATCGATTTTGATAATTTTAGGCTAGAAAAAGAGTATAATAACTGGAGAGAATACGGACAAAGTAAATTGGCCGACTTAATTTTTGCTTTAGAATTTGATAAAAGACTAAGAAAAAATAGTTGTCAACTGATGTCGCTTGCTGCACACCCAGGCTTTAGCAAAACGGACTTACAGGTAAATATGGAAGAGGAGATGCTTAAATCACTTGATTTAATGACTGCAAAAGATGGCGCTCAACCTACTTTGGTAGCTAGTTTAAGCCCAAATGCAAAAGGAGGACAGTATTGGGGACCAGACGGACCAAATGAACAGAAAGGTAAACCAGCACTAGCGAAAATAGACTTTGCAGCGCTTGACCAAGAGTTAAATGCAAAATTATGGGACTGGGCAAAGCAAGAAACTAAAGTAAATTTCCCTTTCTAATTTTAATAACTTAAAAATAGTTCACTGAGGATTAATATGACAGATAATTGCTGAATATAAAGTAGAAGCAGAATTAATACAAAAGTGGTTTTAAACCGCTTTCGTATTTAAAAAAGTATATTGTAATCGAAAATTAAAAAGTTAATGCTATGTACACAAAAAAAGTTTATAGAGTGAAAGATATGGCAATGTGGACTCGTTTTGAGACCTATTTCTTTGTCATATTAATTTCAATAATAGTTTCGCTATACTATTTTTTTGATCTAGGTTGGTTGAAAATTCCCTGGACACCGCTAGCATTAATAGGTACAGCTGTGGCGTTTGTTATTGGTTTTCAGAATAATTCTGCCTATGGTAGAATTTGGGAGGCTCGTAAAATATGGGGTGGCATTGTGAATACGTCACGAACTTTTGGAATGTTTGTCCAAGATATGGTTACAAATGAACATGCTGCACAAAAAATATCTAAAGAAGTTTTAAATAAAGAAATCAAAACGCTAACCTATCGTCACATTGCCTGGATGACTGCATTAAGACATTCAATGAGGGTTTCTAAACCTTGGGAGACCGTTATGAAAGAAAAGGCAAACAAAAAATGGGGTGAAATGATAAGTCCACCAGAATTGAAATTGACGCTTGAAGAGGACTTGAAAACATGTCTTTCTGATAAAGACTTGAAGTATGTGATGAGCAAAAATAATAAACAGACAGCCTTATTGTATTTACAATCACATCATTTAAAGGAACTTAAAGAACAAGGGATTGTATGGGAATTCTCTTTCTTAGAACTTGAAGGGGTATTAAAAAACTTATTCACTTTACAAGGACAATCCGAGCGAATTAAAAACTTTCCGTATCCTCGTCAATTTGCTACTTTGAACCATTACTTTATGTGGATTTTCATCCTGTTATTGCCCTTAGCTTTGGTGCCTCAGTTTGCTGAAATAGGTGCAGATATTACTGAAAGTCATTCTACGTTAGGTCCTTTATTTCTATGGCTTTCTATTCCTTTTTATGCAATTATTGCTTGGATTTTTCATACAATGGAAAAAATAGGTAGAACTGGTGAAAATCCATTTGAGGGTTCCGCAAATGATGTACCAATATCAACAATAGCTAGAGGAATTGAAATTGATTTAAGACAAAACTTAGGAGAATCTTCAGAAGATATACCAAAACAATTTCCTGTAATATATGATATACAGATGTAAAAATTAGGAAAATATGTCAAACTTGAAACCAACAAGATTAAACACAATAAATGACCTCCACAATTTCAACAATATAACTCCACCGGAGCATCCCTTAATTAGTTTAATTGATTACGGTAAAATAAACCCCACTCATACAAACAATGAATTGAAATGGGTGCAACAATTTTATACTATATCTATTAAAAATAAAGTAGTTGGAAAATACCGTTACGGCCAACAGTCTTATGATTTTGACGAAGGGTTAATGACCTTTTTCTCTCCTTAACAGGCTATTTCAGTTCAAGTCACTAACGAAGATGAAAACAATACTCCCTCAGGATTAATATTAGCCATCCATCCGGATTTTCTATTCGGCACTTCGCTTGCTAATAATATTAAAAAGTACTCTTTTTTAAATTACTCAGTTCGAGAGGCTCTTTTCTTATCCAAAAAAGAAGAAGATATTATAGTAGCAATATTTCAAAATATAAAAAACGAATACAGGGCTAACCTTGATCAGTTTAGTCAACAGATTATCATTAGTCAAATAGAATTATTACTCAATTATTCAGAACGATTTTATCAACGTCAGTTTTTGACTCGCAAAAAGAGTAATCATCAAATTTTGAGCAAACTAGAAATGTTTTTGGAAGATTGTTTTACTAGCCATAATTTAGGAGATAAAGGCTTGCCAACAGTTCAAGACACTGCAAATCATTTAAATCTTACACCAAATTATCTAAGCAGTATGCTCAAAAGTTTAACAGGTCAAACCACCCAACAACACATTCATCTTAAATTAATAGAAAAAGCAAAAGTCAAATTATCAACAACAGATTTATCAATCAATGAAATTGCCTTCGGATTAGGGTTTGAACATTCGCAATCTTTTAGCAAATTATTTAAATCTAAAACCAAACAAACACCCCTGGAATTTCGGCAGGCATATAATTGATAAAAATAACAACCGCACAACAATATGTAAATTTCATTACTGTTTCGTACCTTACCGCAACACAAATTTGCACAAGCATTAACAGTAATAAACTTTAATTAAATTGACAAGGAACTTTATACTAATTGTTATCTTACTTGGCTTTAATAATTTGCAAGCACAAATACATCAATATGAGTGGAACTGGGTAATTGAACTTAACGGGAAAAGTTTGTTGAATGGAAACATAAGTAACTTTAACTACAAATCGAGAACTTTCGGATATTCTGATACAAACACTATTACCGAGACAGCTATCTATAATGACAAGGCGAAGCTTACAAATTCTATAAGGTACGTCTCAGAAGGGCTTGGTGACTTTCACCATTCTACACTACGAGTATATTCGAGTGATGATATAACCTGTACTCTTCAATATCAAATTCAGAATGGGGATACAGCTTCGGTCATTAAATTTGACAATGATACTTTAGGAAGAAAGTTAAAAGCAACCCGATACAATTGGGGTGAATATTGGAACAATTATAATTTTTTATATAATTCTGGGGGATTAGTGAAGGAAATTTATGCCCTATATGGAAAAAACAATGATACTAGCCGAACTATTTATAACTATAATAGTAAAGGCATAATCTTAGGAATAACTAAGTATAATAATGCAATTTTTCATAAGTCTATTGAGTGGAAATATAATAAAAATGGTGATCTCGTCGAAAGTACATATATCCATGGTGGACATCCAGAAGGCAGCTACAAAGAGATATATATTAACGACAGTTTGGGACATATTAAAGACTCAAAAAAAACAGACTTGAATGATAATTTTGTAATGCACAAAACATTTGACTATAATGACATGGGCAATATAGAATCGGAAACTTTAATGAAGCAATCTGGTGACACTCTAGTACATTTTTTTAGGGAGTACGAATACGACAAATACGATAACTGGGTAAGTTGTATAACAACTGCAAATGATACTTTATACCAAATTGAAGAAAGAGAAATAGATTATATTGAAAACAACCGCCAAAAAAAATAAAAAGTCCAACCAAAAAATATTTGTAGTCCTCGGTTTGGATGAAGGTAAAAATTTTTAACGAAGCTACTAATGATTAAGGAGTTGATTAATCAGCTTTTTTTTGCAATGACAATATAATCCGTAAATCTTAATACCTCTCCCTCAAAATACGGCTGATGTTTTTCCCAAATAATTTCGAAACCTACACTTTTTAAAAACCGCTGAATATATTCGGGCTTGTGTTTATAGATGAACATTTCATCCTTACCATCACTTGATTTTTGATAACCGGAATCGGAATATTTTCCTTCCATGGTGCTAATGTAAATTAGTCCGTTTTTGGTTAAACACGCATGAGCATATTTAATTACCTGCTTAGCATACTCTTTAGAAAGATAAGGTAATCCAAATCCCAAAACAATGGCATTAAACGTTTGATTTAAGGAATGTATTTCTCTTATATCGCCTAACTTAAAATCAGCATTTTCATTGCTTGTTTTAGCTATTTCAATCATTTTCGGTGCCAAATCAATTCCTAAAATCTTAAAATCCGGGCGAACAGACAATAAGTAGTTTGAAATATTACCAGGACCACAGGCCATATCAAGCAGAGAAGATTTTTTAGGCAAATGGCTGCAAAGAAAATTAAAGCCATCATGATAGTTTTCTAGGTTTTTAAATTTAGAACTGTATTTTTCGGCGTACTTATTAAATAAGTGAACAGCACTTTTTGATCTATCTCTCATAACCTGAAACCTAAACCCATTTGCAAAACTTCTCTCCAGCCCGTTCCTATTTTAAAAAACACCTTTCCTTCTTTAGGTTGATAACGATAGCCCAAAAAAGGGCGGAATGTTGACCCAATAAATACTATTAGTTGCCCTTTCAATCCTTTATCAAAGTGATTCTGATAATTTAAGTCAACCTCGAGCAAATGAGAATTACTGCCAAATAAATAATTAATACCGTAGTTTACAACCACCCCACTATTTTTATTAAAAGCCGAAGTTGACCATCCGCCAATTCCTGCTGTTAGCATTAGGTTGTGTTTTTCTGAAGTTGAAAAAAGACTTTTAGTTTCGTAATTAATTGTATAATTAGAATAAATAAGTACGGTATTGAATTGACCGAAAATGGCACCCTTATCCTTTTGACAAAACAAACTGAGGGGGCTTCCAATAATGATCATATATAAAATAAATAGCTGTCTCATTTTCCAGTAATTGATTTCCCTATTTGTTGGTATTCAACTTGAACATTATCTGGTAAACCTCTTGCACCAAGTGCACCTTTAAATTCAAATCCATTTGGCCAATAATATCCTAAAATTCCAATTACCGTTGTATCCTCATTTGCCATATTATAATAATCTCTGGCAACCACATCCATATCCGCTTTTGCAATTCCTGAACTACCATGTGCAATTTTTATCCAATGTGAGTCTAATATCAAAAGTATCCGTTGATGCACTCCCATTTTTGATTTCATAGTTGAAATCTCGTTTAAAAACTCATCATTTTCACTTGGTTTCTTTAAGAAATAATGATCAAATCCAACCCAATCAACTGACTTGGGAATATACATATCTTCAACAATAGCAAACGCTTCAACCAATAAAATAGGAATTTCTGGAACTGTTTGCTTTGCATAATTCGTAGCCAATGTAAAATCAGCTTCTGAAATACCATTCCAAGCTGGCTCCTCTCCAATATAAAGTGCTGCCACCTGATTAGCATTTTCCACTAATTTATTTACCAATATAAACTCATCCCAACGGGTTTGATAATCACTGCGTAGTTGATAAATAAAACCACTAGTAGTGCCCCCTGTTCCTGTATTTTCGAAAAATATTTCGTTTAAATGAATGATAGCTTTTACCTCTGAGGATGCCATAGATTGTATCCTGCTTTGAATGTCATCCGTAGGCTCTACTACCAGAATATCTGCTAAATTTGAGGAGGCTTTGACTTCATCTAAGTAATTTACTTTAGCTGACTTATCAGTTGGATCATCCCAACTGACATCAATTAGTGTAAAACCAAAATGTTGCAAATTGGGATTCATTTTTTCAGGCAACTTCTCTTCTATAAACTTATTGCAAGAGAGAAAAATAGCGAGTGCAAATAAGAAAAGAATCCTTAGTTTCATAAAGTGAATGCTTCAATTAAGCTAAAGATAGTGAATTATTCATCTTCAGAAATAATGGTTTTTACTCGACCTACTTCTCCTGTTTCCAATTGTACTTTTATCCCATGGGTATGCTTTGGAGATTTTGTTAGTAATCGCTTTACGATTCCCCAAGTTAATTCGCCTGAACGCTGGTGGTGTTTTTGAACAATTTCTACCTC
>JBGCFR010000044.1:0-65065 GCA_045107045.1 Crocinitomicaceae bacterium | reverse complement strand
ATTAACTCCTGACCCCAAAGAATTTTTAAGGATACACCGTTCATACATTATTAGAATTGACAAAGTGGATTCTAAAGGAAAGCAAGAAGTGACTGTTAAAGGACAAAAAATTCCAGTGAGTGGCACTTATGAAAGTGAATTAGTCAAATTGATGTTTTAATAGTTCGCACTTAATTATGATACAAAATTCTTACAAATCTTAATTTTCACTTAAGGTAATCATTGATGAGGTTATACTGCATGCAAATTATGACATAGTGCTTATTTCTTGTGACAGAATAGTTGTTTTTTGGGCTGAAATAATTTAAACTGTTTCTTCATTGTGTTTTACAGGTGTTTATGGATAAGTAAAATCTATCCCTAATCACATCCATTTCATCACAAGGCAATTTCAACTCGTCCCAAAAATCTACCTTAGCCATAACAAACTAGTTCTTTGCGATTCTTATCTGCTCTAATCATCTCTACTTTTGAGTTCAACCATTTAAAATATTTATTATGAAAAAAATTTTAGCACTCCTCCTATCTGTAGTGTCCCTTCTAACCTTTGGACAATGGGATAATATTCAGACTAAAACACATCAATTTAATACTCTAAGTAGCGTGTATGACGCTAATAGTGATATAAATAACAATGTATACATTCGCTACAACCACCCCAACGAAAAAGAAGGTATTGCGAAGTATGATGCTAACAACACGCTTACTTGGTCAAAATCATTATTTGGTCATGATTTAAATACAACTTCAGGCAACTCAATTGAATTTAATGGAAATAATAGCGAAATATTTATATGTGGATCTGAAAATAATAAAGGTAAGATTCTAAGTACCCCAAATTCCAATGTTTCATCCACTATAAATTGGGAAACATTTTCAGGAACAGCAAGCAGTAAAATAGAATCAATCAAAGTAGATGGTAACGATATGTATATTGTTGGTACATACTGGGCGAATTTTCCAAACCAAGGGGGTACTATTACATTTGACAATGGAGGTGTGAATACCACAACATTGACTAATTTATCAACTTCAAATACAACATATACCTTTGTAGCTAAGTATAGTGTGGCTCCAAAACAATTACTCTGGGTAAAGTCAATCACTTCATCAGGTAATAGTGTAAAAGGATCTGATTTAGACATTGATAATTCTGGTAACATATATGTTACTGGACATTTTACTAACACCATGACTTTAAGTGGTATAACTATTCCGGCATCAAATGGAACTAATTCATTTCTTCTTAAATTAGACAACCAAGGGAATTACGATTCAGCTTTTGGAGTTAAACAGCATTCAAATGCATCTGGAAACACAAGGCATGTTTTAAAAATACATCAAACTTCTGGTAATATTGCATCCGGTCAAAAAAATAGTATTGCATCATACAATTCTAATGGTGGCTTACTCTGGACCTCAAACCTTACTACAACTACCGTTATTTATGAACTAGATCATAATAGTTGCGGAGACGTAATTGCAACTGGGCATTACCATCCGGGTGGCATAAATAATGCAAAATTTCATGCAACGATCCTAGATAAAAATAGTGGGACTGCTCTTTGGTCTACTTCTCTTGCAAATAGTCAATCTGCACAAGGAATACATGTATTAACTAATCAAAATAATGAAGCAAAATTTGTGGGATATTACCATAATAATCTTACAATTGACAATTTAAACTACACTTCACCAACAAATGGCTTATTTTTTGCAACACTAGCTAATCAAAACATAAATAGCTGTTGCAATTACGCAGTTGATCTAGGTTCTGATTTAAATCTTTGCTCAGGTACTAATTTCCCTCAAATTGATATCACTGGACAAGGATTTGATACCGGTTTTAGTATTGGTTGGTATATAGGCCCAACCTTAGTACAATCTGGTGGTACAGTTTTTAGCAATACATCCATTCTTGCAAATGGTGGAGTACTAGAAGTGAGAGTATATACGCCGGGATGTAAACACGAATATATTTCAGATCAAATAGTAGTAACTGTAGTTCCTCCCATTGTTATTGATTTACCGTCCATATTTTACAACTGTGAGGGAAATGAATTGGAGATATGTGGACCTACACCACCTATGGGAGTTCTTTACACATATAACTGGGGTCTGGTTGATCCAAATGTTAATTTAGGCACAAATCCTTGCTTTATACCAACCCAACCTGGCAATTATTCCTTAACCATAACAGATAATTTCGGATGTCATACAGCAACACACTTTTTTACTATTTCTAATAACATACCAACCCCTGATCTTGGCCCAGATATTATAGCTTGTATTGGTGACCATCATGGATTAATTACTATTGCTAATCAAGGTTTTGACAATACCAATACTGTTATTCAGTGGTATCAGGGCGGTAATTTAATACAAACAGGTGGTACTACACTGCAAATGAGCTACACTGCAAGCGTAAATATTTCTGTAGTTGTGACAATCCCTGGATGTGAACCTGTAAGAGATGATGTTAGGCTAATTTTTAAAATTTGTTGTCCGGATGAAGTACAAATTAATATGATTTATTGTCCTGGTCAAGACCCAATATTTCATATTATAGGTCAAGGATATGGTGATGACCCAACTGTAACTATTACCTGGCTATTAGATGGAGATATTATTCAAATCGGTGGTGAAATATTACAAGGTGGATACCCAGGTGATGGTATTTTAACAGTCAGCATTAGTAAAAAGGGGTGTGAAAATTTAGTCATTGATAATATGGTTATTGGCTGCGAATTTCCTGATCCAGAAGGACGTTTAAAAACAACTTCCAAAAGCATAAACTTAGATGTTTATCCAAACCCTACCAGTGGACTGGTAAGTCTCATACTCGATCAAACGGCATCAGGTAAATTAACAATATTAGGCCTTGATGGCAAAATAATAATTTCTGAATCGTTTTCAGAACAATCAAGATTAAAAGCTGATTTAACACAATTTGAAAGAGGTACCTACATAGCAAAAATTACTACTGATAACGAAACTATTGTCGAAAAAGTAGTAAAGCAATAATGCTAAAAGCAATTCTAGCGGCAAGAACGTCCAACCACATATTTGGGCGCTCTTGCTTTTACCCTGAGTAAGAATAAGAGTAATATTGATTCTTTACAAAGGATTTATTCATTAATCAACTAACTAAGAAGTAAAGTATGCTTCTAGAAAAATTTAAACTAATACTTTTATTATGAAAACGAAAAAACATTCAAGAGCAAAAAATATTGTCCTAGGACTTTTATCCATTTTTGCTATCACATCAGTAAACATTACTTTTGCCCAGTTTAATCCCAATGGTAATAAGCTATTTTGGAATGACGGCCAAGTTGGAATTGGATTATCAAATCCTACAGCTAGATTAGATATTAAGGCCAGCAATGACTTTCTTTACTCTGATGAGTCTTTATTCAGAATTACGTATGGTATAGGGCAAGCAAATGACGGACTTCCACTTGTTAACGAAAACATCTTTCATATTCGAACGCAATGGTCGCCACCAAATGGTTCAACCGTAACATCTTCCAAATTCGTAGTTAAAACCAATGGAAATGTTGGAATTGGGATTCAAAATAATGATCCTTTACTAAATAATCAGAGACTTGTTATAACCGATAAAAACTCAAGTTTAATTGATTTGCATGTGCTAGGCATGGGGCTTTTTGATGGCAGAGGAGCAACCGCTTTTTTTGGCTCAGAAACCGGTGCGCCTTATGGCGAATTTGGGATACAATATAATGACAATGGAGATATAGCTGGACTTAATTTTTGGAAACCTAGTGGAAGTAATAACTTTAGTAATTACTTGATGTTTATTTCTGATGCTGGTAATGTCAGTATAGGAACTGACAATTCTGAAGGCTACAAATTGGCTGTTAAAGGTAAAATGATTGCAGAGGAAATAACAGTTAAATTACACACCTTTTGGCCAGACTTCGTCTTTACAAGTAATTACGGGTTAATGCCAATAAATGAAGTGGAAACGTTTATCAATAAAAATAAACACCTACCAAATGTGCCTTCAGCTGCAACTGTTCAAGAATCAGGAATAAACTTAGGTGAAATGGATGCCATTTTACTTCAAAAAATTGAGGAGTTGACCCTATATATGATTGATCAAAACAAGAAAATTCAAGCATTACAAGCTGAATTAGATACTTATAAAAAGTAAGGTTATGACAAGGCTAATTTTATTTTTTATTATACTGCTACCAGCTACAATCCATTCCCAAGTAGATAATAGTTTTTGGACTCATGTTGGACCAATATCAGAAAATCTGCAAAACGGAAACAAATTTGAAACTGGAAAACTCAACGATATTGCCATAAACCCAAATAATGGAGATGAGATTTTTACGAGCGGAACAACAGGAGGATTATGGCATTCGACAGATAAAGCTGAGACTTGGCAAAATGTACCAACTATTCCAATTGGAACAAATGGTATTTCAGCCATTACTTTTAATAATACTGACGAAATTATTGTAGCCAATTATGTGCATTTTCAAGTCAGTATTGAAGTTGGTTCAGCCCTAAGTAAAACAAATGGAGTTTTTAAATTTAATCCTTCCACAAATGTTTGGACGCCATTGGGACAGATACCATTGACAGGAAGAAATTACATTGTTAATACTATTGCAGTCCATCCAACAAACAATGACCTAGTATTCGTTGGCACTTCTCATGGATTATTTAGAAGCACCAATGGAGGCACAATCTGGCTACTAGTGTCTACTGCTGAGGAATTCATCCAAGAAGTAGACTTCTATTATAACCCAATTGATGCAAATTACTCTATATTTTATACAGGTACTGATATTGACCTCTCAGATTCTGATGAAATTATTTTGGATGGAAAAGATGGCCCTACGGGAGATCCAATTCTATGCATTTCGGGAGATGATGGTTTGAGTTTTTCAGAAATCACAGAGTTCCGTAGTCAATTTAAACTAGATGAACCTGACTATACTAAACATGGCACAATATTTTGCTTTGGTGAAGCTGAAAATTTTAATGAAGTAGTTATTTATGTCTATGGCAGTGAATGCGAAAATATTAATACAAATATCACTGCAAACTATTATTTAATCTATAAAGTAAGTTATGATTTCTCTAATAATTCAGCAATAGTTGATCAAATAAAAAAGTATAGCGAGTCATCAGTTACAATTGATAGAATGGGAATTGACTTTGACATAATGAATAACAGATTATTTTATGGTGGGACTAAATTACGGTCACTTAACCTTATCACAAACTCTATTAACAATCATGCTACATTATCTAATTTATCATTTTCAGCTACTAGAGTTCATGATGATGTTCATGATGTTATGATTTGTCCGTCAGACCCATCAGTTTTGTACGCGGTTTCTGATGGTGGTTTCTATGATAACAATTTAAGTAGCCCAAATATTTTTAATCATAAAAACCATGGAATCCACTCAGCTGAAATCAATGGTTTTTCAGGTTCTGCGCAGGACCCAGACTACTACTTAGTAGGCTTATTTCACATCATTCATACTAGCCTTTATGATGAAAAAATTAAATCTAATCGATATACACAATTTACATGGGAAAATGACGGGGGATTGATTGATGCATTTAACGATAACATTGTCATCCTAGATCAAAGTTCATATGGTAGCCTCCCATCTGGCGGCCCTGATAATTATTTTGTATCAAATGATAACGGTGAAAATATAAACTCAGTGCTACAAGGAGCTGCTACCGCTAATTTTAATTCAATGAATTATTTCCAAGACCCATATAGAGAGCGACTATTCAGAGGGTATAAAGGATATGGAATACATCAATTTAATTTAAACACCTTAAAATTTGACATTTGGAAATGTCGCATTGCATTTTCTGACCAATGGCCTTATGCTCCTACAGATGTCTGGGACCTACAATTACATGGTATGGCATTTCACCCAGACGACCCTAATAGTGTTCATGTTATTACTACAACAAGAGCCAATGTTGAAACTGGTGGCTCAATTGCAAAGTTTACCGGGAATGATTTTGAAGCCATGACAATAGGAAACTTTGAAGATAACGATATCAATGGCACGCCTGCTTGGCAAGACATCACGCCTGATTGGGTTAATGGCTCAAATATTATTGTGAAAAGTAATATGCCATATGAGGACCTAAATACTTTTTCTTACACGGGAATAGCAAAAAGTAATAGCAATAAAAATACGGTATTCGTGACCTGTACTGCTATCCCGAAAAATCCTGGAGTAAAAGTGATAAAATATGATGATCAAACTTGGACAGATTACAGTAAAGGCATTCCAGTAGATGAGTATCCGACTGCTATTGTGGTTGACCCAATGAGTGAAGATGGTTTATATACCGTTACCGAGAGAAATGTATACTATCGTGATGCGTCAATGAATGAGTGGATGCCTTTTGGTACTAACTACCCGAAACTCTATGGAAATCAAATGGAAATTAACCAACTGGACAGGACTTTGAGAGTAGGCACCTTTGGAAGAGGAATTTGGAAAACTTATTTGAAATGCCCAAACGACATAGATTATTATGAAACTGGCATTTATTCGACCGATGAGCTTATACAAGGGAGAGTGATTAAATCAATTGCAGAAGTTCCAGTAGGCGTTGATGTTAATTATAAAGCAAATACTGAGATAAAACTATTGCCTGGTTTTAAAGCTATTTGCGGAACTAAATTTCGGGCTATGATTACACCATGTAATCCAACAGTATCAACAAAATCAGCACTAGTTGGAAACCAAGCTACTTTTGAAGAGGCAACTCCTGAAACCTTTAAAGAATTATTTGAAGATAAAAATACCGGTATTACAATATATCCTAACCCCACAGAGGGAATAATTAACATCAGTTTAGAAAAAAGCGAATCAGGCACCATTCAAATCTACAGTATAAGTGGAAAATTACTAATGTCATCAATTTTTTCTGGAACCGATAGATTGGAAGCAAATCTTAAAAAATTCGAAAGTGGTACTTATTTTATAAAAATAAAAACTGATACTAATTCATTTACTAAAAAAATCATCAAGGAGTAAAGTACTTCATGAAAAATATTAAATAATAAATTTATTATGAAAAAATTAGCATTAGTCATTATTTCAAGTATAATATCTTGCTTAGCAATTGCTCAATACCCAGCCCCTCCTATTGTTCATAGAGAAATTCAGTGGGCAAACATGACTCCATCAGGTCCAGCAGTATTTCCTGAGACACCCTATTTTATAGGACAAAATATGCCAGTTAGTCAAACTCAAAGTGCTGAAGATTGGTGGTACGACTGTAAACCATTACTTGAAAATGGAAACCAAGTTGGCTATATAGTGGTAGGTTTCACAACCTATCGGAACATGCGTTTTTCAGAACACAATTTAAATCCAGTAGGATTTTTTAATCAATTAAACCCAACCACACCAATGGGCAGTAGTTCTGACGATTGTAGTAGGTTGCTTAATAAAGGTGAAACAATTTCCCAGTATCGGCAGGTTATTTCTCGATTCAATTTAAAAGGGGAAATGATATGGTGCCATCCGTTAAATTATAGTCAAGCACTTAATAGTGTGATCCAAGACCCAATTACGGAAGCTATCTATGCTGTTGGAAGTACCGAAGCGGCCTACAAATATGGACAAAACCCAGAGAAGTATATTTACAATCCAACTGGATTACCTGCTCCCCAATCAGCTCTAGTTGACCTTGTAAATCCAGTAATTCTATCAGAAAATCCTAAAATCTATCAGAAAAAGCGGGCTTTGGTCTATAAGTTTGATACAAATGGAAACACATTATGGTCTCATTTATATGGGTCTGAAGATTTAAGTGCAGATATAAATTCAAATTCTGAAAAAATAATGAATATGGATGTTGAGGGTCTCGATTTAGCTATGAATGACTCTGGAAGTGAGCTAATCATAGTTGGAAATGCCTCAGATGGTGGACAAAGCAATCTTCCTAGTGGCTATCAAAAAATGATTTTTACTGCTCGAATCGACCCATTAGGTAATGTTCTTCAAAAAGAAATATTTGATAATAGTAATGTGCATTGGATAAAGGCATTTGATTGCCATAATGGAGTTGGTGTTATTGTTGGTGGTAGAGAGCAAAATCCCCTCTCGCAAAATGATGCCTTCATATACCAATTCAATCAAAGCAACCTAAGTACAGATATAACCACAACCACTAGTTGGGCTAGCAACCCTGCTTACATCTCCTTAAATGGTTCAACTAACCCCAGTTTGTTTGGAGATGTTGAACTTATCGGTCCTCCAAACAATACTGAAATTGTAGTGGGTGGATTTGATATGGTTACTAATGGCGGCTTAGGATTATCATCTGGATATAATGAAGGAAAAGCCCAAATCATTAAATACGACAACCAGCTTAACTTTCTAGGAGGCAATAACGTGACACTTTGCCGTGCTTTTGACTTAAAGATAGGAATTACCAAAACAAATGATAATGGTTTTGCAGTAGTCAGTTCTGTTTACAATGGTCAAATAAACTTCTCAAACCCTCCTAACTCACAAAAAATTCAAAACTACTCAAATTCTATTCTGCCATCAAACTGCGTCAATTCTACAACTGGACAAATTGATCAAGGTGGCACATGGAATACTGATACTTATGTTGCAAAATTTGACCAATACTTTGCTAAAAAATGGGAAACTTCGTTTGATTCAGATGATCAAGCGCCAGATTACGTGCCAGGTGATTTGAAAAAGCAAGAATGTATGTATAGAATTTCGGAAGGGCCTGACGGAAAACTATTTGTAGTTGGAAATTCCTCCCATAATGTGGACGATTACTTTTCTGCTTTAATTGAGTCTGATTGTCAGCAAAATGTAGCTTATGACTTACCTGTTATAGCAATGCCTCAACCTGGTGAAACAGTAATATCTATAGGGACAAATGTGACCTGGAATATCAACATGAAAATCAAGGGTATCGTTAGAATTCAAAATGGGGCAACTCTAACTATTCAAAACTCTACAATTGAAATGGCAAATTCCCAAATTGTGGGGTTAACTACTAAATTCGTTGTTGAAAAAGGTGGGACTCTAATAGTAAATAACTCTACATTAACTTGTATTCAAGAATGTGATAAACGATTTTGGGATGGCATAGAGGTTTTAGGAGACCAGTATATCAATCAAGTTTCAGGAACTGGTGGACAAGGAAAAATTGTACTCAGTAATTCGGTTATTGAGTATGCCAACGAGGCAATTATTCCTGGAAATTATAGCGATTTCACTAAAAATGGAGGAATTATTAGTGCTCGACATACAATATTCAAAAATAATAATCGATCTGTCCAGTATCTAGCTTATCGTAACAGTAATTGTCAATCTTGTCCTGAATATAATAACCTAGGCAAATTCACTAACTGTTCTTTTATTTGGGATAATGACTTTATGAAAGATTGCCCTCAACCGGCTATTACAATGAACGGTGTATTAGGGGTAACATTACTAGGGTGTATTTTTGATGATCAGAGAACAGGCATTACTGAAATTGCTAAAAGAGCTGTGGGTATTTTCACAATTGATGCTGGTTACTTTGTTAAAGGACAAAGTATAAGTGGCGCCTATTCTACCCATCCATATTACAACACCTCCGGCTTTAATGTTGGTAAATTTATTAATATGTATAAAGGAATTGAAAACCTGACTGGAGGCTCACTAAGACCGTTTATTGTAGATCATGTAGAATTTACAAACTGTCATAAAGGAGTTATTGCAAACAGAACAGATAATGCAAAGATTACCAGAAATCGTTTTATTTATGAAGGGAATTCATTATTACCTATCGGCAAAAGAACTGCTATCTCTTTGATTGAATCAACATCATACAGCGTTGAAGGAAACATAATTGAAAATGATTTGCCAGACTATGTATCCGGCACATTGGCTGATAACACTGGAATCGAAGAAAATGTGATTCGTAAAAACATATATCGAAATTTAAAACGTGGCAACTATGCTGTTGGACAAAATCGACATCCAGAACCTTCAATTATAACTGGCCTTCAATACCTATGTAATATCCATGAAAATAATGAAATAGATATTTTAAACAATTCTATAAATGAAGTTCAAGGAATTAGATTAGAACAGGGAGCTAACAATTCTCCAACCATGAACGCATTAACCGTAAATCCACCATTCGGATCCGTAAATATTGACACTGATGATTGGGAAACGCTAACTTATTTTCATTCTGGCCCTAGTCCCTCAACAGCAGGTTTAGTGCAATTAGTTCTAGGAGGATATGAAAGCTGCGCGTCAAGCTTTTCGAATCAACATGATGAAAGATCTATGAGTGACCTACTTAAAAATTCAGAATTACGACTAAACCCATATCTGACAAACAGAATGTTGACTTCCGTTCTTGAAAAAGAAGCAAATGAAAGAGAAATTATTGAATTAATTGATTTAAGAAACCATACCACCAAAGAAGCGGAATTAATAGATTATTATCTGGGAAATGGAAATCTTAAAATGGCATCAATTTCCTTAGACAAACTTAAAACTGAGGTTGAAAATATTCCCCTTGAATCAATAAAATCAGAGATGATTGACTTTATCACATTTAAAGAATATATAATCGGTCAGTTAAAATCGAGCAGTGTAATAAATACACTCACCGAAACACAAGTTATTCGATTACGAGGGTTCAGAGATAATTACTCAGGAATAGCAAGCCAACAAGCATCAAATATATTGTGTTTCCATATTGGAGAATGTGATATTGAACGAATAGTCCCTATTCAGCTTTCGAATCGTGAATACAAACCCACAATAGAACTAACTGAAAGTAAGGAAATGCTAACTATCTACCCTAATCCAACCAATGGACAGGAAGTATCAATTCAATTAAACAAAATGTATAGCGGTGAGATGATGGTTTATAGCCTTGATGGAAAACTACTTGTTTCTCAGTCATTTATTGACGCAAGTCGTCTAGAAATTGATTTAAGTAAATTCGAAAGTGGCACTTATATTATTAAGATAAATACTGGTTTAGAAACATTCACTAAAAAATTAATCAAAAACTAAAATTATGAAAAATATACTACTGATATTGCTTGCCTTTATTTCAAGTACAAATTGGATTTATTCACAACCAAATTTGATTCTAAATGGTGACTTTGAGGCTTTAACTAATTTCAATCATAATCCTAATACCTCACCAATCAATTTTTTTGACCTGTATGTTCCAAACTGGTATAATGGCTGTAACTCTGCCACTCCAGATATTTTCAGTACTCAAAATACAGATTGTTTAACTAAAGTCCCATCAAATGCATGGGCAAACAATTTGCCAGCTAGTATACCTGGAACGAAAACGTATGCAGGTATGTGGGCTGGCTCCGAGGCTATAAAATGTGGAATAAGTCAAACATTATTGGCAAATCAAACATATACACTAAAAATGTCTGTAGCGCGCAATCAAGGGCATTGGAATTGTGGCTCATTCGTTGCGGGGCCAAGTTCAAATCCACTGCAAGTTCAAGCAACATTAAGAAAGTCATCTAATCCATGTGCCAGCAGTCTAGTAATTCTCACGTCTCAATTAATAACAGCAGGTGGCTGGCAAATTGTTAATGGGACTTTTACTCTCACTCAAGCACAGGCTGCACAGGGGTATGACCGAATCGAGTTTAAAACGTCTACCGTATTAAGTGGAGCTTACTTTTTTATGGATGATGTAACACTATTAGGGCCTCCTCCAGTGGCAAGTTATAGTTTCACTAACCCAAACCAAACTGCTATAACGTTAAATTCAGTTTATGGCCCAATGCCAGTGACACAAATTTGCCAAACTTTCCCAAAGACTTGTGTTACTATTGATGGCTCAGCCAGTCAATATGAAGACAGATATCATATAGAAATAACACCATGGGATTTAAATGGCTGGGCACCTTCAGGTCCTGCATTATTTGATAATTGGGTATGTATAGGTTGCACAGTGGGTCCAAAAAACTTATGTGATTTGACAAATTTAAATGGTTCTAGTTTTCAGCCAAACGTCGTTTACAAAGTTACATTAGGGGTTGGAATACCATGGGATGATGAAACTCATTTCATTATTATCCGACCAACATCTCAAATTGCACCAATTGCAAACCAAACGATATGTTCTGGTAACCAAGCTACATTTAATATCAATACCAGTAATTGGCCTGTTCAAGTTTTTGATGGAACCACTTTAGTTGGTACCTTTAATTCGAATCCAATCATTTTAAACCCAAATTCTACTACTACCTATACATTCGTACCGTCAAGTAAATATGAATGTAAAGAAAAAAGAAGGGCAACAGTAACTGTTGAGACTAGTCCAGAGACAAGAATAACAGGGCCAAATGTATTTTGTTTGGGTGACCCATTAACTTTTACTGGGACATTAGTCGCAGGATTCAGTTTACAGCATTTGTGGCAAATTCAGAAATGTGATCAGAATGGTAATGTATTGGCAGGGTCTGTGGAATACACAACGCCTTGGTTATATGGTTCGTTCCCCGAAATTTTCACCTATACTGGGTCCACTACTAATATGCCGGCAAACTATTTGCAGCCAGGATACTACAGGATAAAGCTGGTCACATTAAGTGCTGCTACAAATGGATGTTGGGGCGTTACTTATAAAACGATTAAAATTTTACCTACTCCAATTGTCAATTTTCAATATCCAAATGACCTAGACTATTTGTGTAATGGTGAGAGTATTTCTTTTTATGTTGATCAAGCATCTTTTCCTGTCACTGTATTTGAAGGTACTAATCCAATCGCAATATTTGTTTCAAACCCGATTATTGTTTCACCGACTAGCACAACAACTTACACTTTTACTCCTGACAGTGATTCAAAAGTAATTTGTAGTACTACTCAAACCATAGTTGTAGAAAACTGTCCTAAACCTTGTTTTGAAATTAATGATGTGCAATCTCAATTTGAAGAGGAATCACAATATGGACCAATGATTGTCAATAAAATTTGTCTGCCGAATGAAGTAATTATTGATGGTTCTTGCAGTGAGTATGAAAATGGATACCATATAAGAATTTGTGAATTTGACATTGGAAGTTGGTCATTTATTTTACCAAATCTATACAGCGGTTGGGTCTCAGGATCTGGAAATATTCCTTCGAGTATCAACTTGACAAGCTTAGTTAATTCAAATGGATTTAATTTTTCTACCGGAGTGGTATACCTAGTTGCCATTTCCACTGGTTCACAATGGCCAGGTGGTCCAACATGGACATCTTCACTACCTCAGTTTTTCACTTTGGACTACTGCACAAAATCTGGAGCAAAGATAAATACCACTAAAGGTTTAGTAAAAACAAATAGTTTAAGTGTCTATCCTAACCCAACCAATGGGCAGTTATCTGTTCAATTGGACAAAATGGATCGCGGCGAGATGATGGTTTACAGTCTTGATGGAAAACTACTAATTTCTCAATCATTTATTGACGCAAGTCGTCTTAAAATTGATCTAAGCAAATTCGAAAGTGGCACCTATATTATTAAGATAAATACTAGTAATAATTCCTTCACAAAAAAAATAGTAAAAGAGTAATTTAAAAATAATCGTTTATAATAAGTTAAGCACTCACTCTTATAGGTGAGTGCTTTTTTGTTAAAGATTTATAATCTTCCTATCAAAAATCAAGCCCTTTTATATAATTGGCTATTTTTTTGTATATTTGACTGAAAGCGGAATCGTTTACTATTATGTTAAAACAATCACTTAGTCATAAATTACTTCAAAAGTTATCACCTCAACAAATTCAGTTAATGAAGTTGTTACAAGTTCCTACAATGGAATTGGAACAACGTATTAAAGAAGAAATTGAGGAGAATCCAGCTTTAGAAGAAGGTGCTGAAAAAGATTCTAAAGATGAATTGGCAGACGATTATGATCAGAGCGAACCAGAACAAGCCAATGATGAGTTTGACATTAATGACTATTTAGACGACGACTTACCTACCTACAAAACATCCACAAATAATTATTCGGCTGATGATGATGACAATTCTATTCCTATTTCTGGTGGTAAGTCTTTTCACGATATATTATCAGCTCAAATAGGCCTTAGAAACCTAAGCGAAAAAGAAGCAGTTATTGCCGATACTATTATTGGAAATATTGATGATGATGGTTATGTTAGACGGGAACTTCCAGCCTTAGTTGATGACTTAGCTTTTGGTTATAATATAATGGTGACTGAAGCTGAAATTGAAGATGTCCTATTTGTAATTCAAGACTTTGAACCTGCTGGAGTAGGCGCTCGAGATTTACAAGAATGTTTGCTCCTTCAGCTTGAGAGAAAACATCATGGTGATATCTCTATTTATACGGCGAAAAAAATTGTTGAAACTAGCTTTGATGAGTTTACAAAAAAGCATTACAAAAAAATAAAAAAGAAATTTGAAATTGGTGATGATGACTTAAAAGATGCCATTGATCAAATTACAAAATTGAATCCGAAACCAGGAAATTCATTAAAAGAATCAACAAGTAGCACAAATTTTCAGCAGATAATACCTGATTTTATTTTAACTGAAGAAGAAGACAATTTAATTCTAAGTTTAAATGGAAGGAATGCGCCAAAACTAAAGGTTAGCAGAACATACGAAAATATGCTGCGAACTTATGCCGAAGGTGGACAATCTAAATCTGCCAAAGATGCAGTTCAGTTTGTGAAGCAAAAGTTAGATTCGGCTAAATGGTTTATTGAAGCCATTCAACAGCGGCAAAATACATTGATGATCACCATGAATGCTATTTTAGAATATCAACATGATTTCTTTTTGTCAGGAGATGAGACTAAGTTAAGACCAATGATTTTAAAAGATATCTCTGAAATAGTTAATATGGATATTTCTACAATTTCTAGGGTAGCCAATAGCAAATATATCGCCACCCAGTTTGGTACATTTAAGTTAAAATATTTCTTTTCTGAATCCTTATCTACTACTTCTGGTGAAGAGGTAAGTACACGTGAAGTTAAGAAAATTTTGCAAGACGCAATTGATGCCGAAAGTAAAAAGAAACCACTCACTGATGAAAAATTGGGTGCATTATTAAAAGAAAAAGGTTACAATATTGCCAGAAGAACCGTAGCGAAATATAGAGAACAGCTTAGCATTCCTGTTGCAAGATTAAGAAAGGAATTATGATAAAATCCTTTTTTACAACGCTTAGTTACATTTTCCACCCCTTATTTTTACCATTATTTGGCTTGTATTTTTTATTTGCTATGCCTTCCCTAACACCGGGTCTAATTGAAAAATCTCTTTACGCAATTGATCAAGATATTAAAACTGCAATTTTTTTGATTTTTGCCACTCTAATGGTGTTGGCACCTGGTATCAGTATCTTAATTATGTACTGGAGTAAGGTAATTGAATCCATTACTATGGAAAATAGAACGGAACGGATTTACGCTATTTCAACAGTTTTAATGTACACCATTTTCTGTTATGTCTATCTTCGAGAATTAGTTGGGGACCAGCCTCACTATAGCTCACTTTTAGCTTATACATTTGGTTGCTTATTAGTTGTGCTTTCGTGTTTATTATTCAACTTTTATATTAAAATTAGCTTGCATGCTGCAGGCATTTTTGCAGTTTCGGGAGCACTAATTGGCTATTTTAACACCCAAGCCAATTTCAATCTTCCATTTTTACTTATTTTGATTATTGTTAGCGGGCTAGTCTGTGCCGGTCGTATCTTCTTAAAAGCCCATTCTAACAAAGAAGTATTACTTGGAATGGTTGTCGGATTCACTATATCATTTTTCTGCATGAAATTTGAATGGTTTCTATAGAATTATATACTTTTACAAAAAATACACCTATGAAAAAATTATTATTTATTTTCCTTTCAGCACTGTTAATTGTTAGCTGTGGTGCCTCTAAGGAAGGGAAAAAAGACAAGCTACCTAAGGGGGGAATCAATCTATTCCCTGTCGCTCAAGACATTGCACTTGGCGCTCAAGTAGCACATCAACTTGATTCTTTATCTGACCAATACCCTGTTCTAGACTCAGCTTCTAATGTTGCAGCTTATGCATTTCTATACAATTTACGTGATAGAATTATTGCTACCGGCAAAGTAAAGTATGCCAATGAATTTGCATGGCAATTAAGAATTATTGATGATGATTCAACCCTAAATGCATTTTGTACACCTGGTGGATACATTTACGTTTATACCGGTATTATCAAATATTTGGACACTGAAGATGAATTAGCTGGTGTAATGGGACACGAAATGGCACATGCAGATTTACGACACTCCACAAGACAAATGACAAAAACTTATGGTTTAGAAGTTGTGTTATCAGCTATAAATGGTGGAGAAGCATTAAAGCAGATTACCGCTGGAATTATTGGGCTGAAATTTAGTAGATCGCATGAAACTGAAGCTGATCAAATGTCGGTTCACTACTTATGTGGTACCGAATATGATGCAGATGGTGGTGCTGGCTTTTTTGAAAAAATTGAAGCTTCTGGTGGCTCTAGAACTCCTGAATTTATGAGTACTCACCCTAGTCCTGCAAATAGAGTAGCAAATTACCATAAATGGGCAACGGATGAAGGTTGTGCACCTGGTAAAGACAATACTAGGAGATATAAAAATTTCAAAAGATTATTTGATTAGTATTCAAATTCAATAAATTAACTGAAAAGCCCTTTTATAAAAAGGGCTTTTTTTATTTCAATTATTTTGAAATAAATTAATTATTAGACAAGAAAATTTAACATCTTGAAACGATTAAAATACTAATTTTGCACTCAAACTACAAACTAATGAAAAGTACCTTACTTGTTTTTTTATTAAGCTTCAACCTACTTTCATTTTCTCAGGACAAATTCACTCTTAGTGGAAACATTAAAGATAATTCAACTGGTGAAGACATTATTGGCGCACGAATTTCGGTAAGTGAAATCCCTGGAAAAGGTGCCCTTACCAATGTATACGGTTTCTATTCTTTGACATTACCTACAGGTACCTATACTATAAATTACCAATTCGTTGGTTACGAAACCATATCTGTAAAAGTTGACCTAAGCGAAAATATATCAAAGACAATTGAATTAAAAATTTCTTCGGAACTATTAAACGAGGTAGAAGTCACAGCCGAAAAACTTGGCGAAAATTTAAAAACAACTGAAATGGGAGTTGAAAAAATTAATGTGAAAGACATTGAAAGCATTCCAGTACTATTTGGAGAGAAAGATATTCTAAAAACCATGCAATTATTACCAGGTGTAAAATCAGCTGGTGAAGGAAACTCAGGGTTTTATGTAAGAGGGGGTGGTGCTGATCAAAATTTAATACTTTTAGATGAAGCTCCTGTATATAACGCATCTCATTTATTAGGCTTCTTTTCGGTATTTAACTCAGACGCGCTTAAGGATGTCAAACTTTATAAAGGTGGGGCACCAGCAGAATTTGGTGGGAGATTATCTTCCGTTATGGATATTAAAATGAAGGAAGGAAATTCTAAAAAATTCTCAGCTAGTGGGGGAATTGGACTAATCTCCAGTAGACTAACATTAGAAGCGCCTATTGTAAAAAACAAAGGATCATTTATTCTATCAGGTAGACGAACCTATGTCGATCAATTCCTGCGTTTCTCAAATAATGAGAGACTTGATGGTGCTGGACTTTATTTTTATGACTTAAATGCTAAGGCAAACTATCGGATTTCAGATAAAGACAGAGTCTTTTTATCAGGTTATATAGGTCGTGATCAATTTAAATTTGGTAGTCAGCTACAATTCGATTGGGGAAATATAACATCAACAGCTCGTTGGAACCATATTTACAATGGTAAATTATTTGGAAATGCCACATTTATTTTCAGTAAATATAATTACGTAATTGGTATCGGAGAAGGCACTTCAAAAGTCGAATTAGGTTCGCAGATTCAGGATTTCAACTTCAAAAAAGATTTCGACTATTTTATTAACTCAAACAACACATTAAAATTTGGTGGTAATATTATCCATCATACATTTGAACCAGGTGATATTAATATAGGTGAAGACTTAGGGTTTAGTATTGACGATATTCCAGTTAAACACTCAGTAGAATCAGCACTCTATGTATCGAATGATCAAAAAATCGGAAATAGATTAAACCTGACTTACGGTTTACGTTATTCAAATTTCACACAAATAGGGCCTGGTGAAACTTATTCCTTTACCGAAGATGGCGACATTGACTCAACCTCATATTTTAGCACTAATGAAAAGGTTGTCTCATACAATGGACTATCTCCACGATTAGGGGTCAATTATGTATTAAACGAAAGCAGTTCTGTAAAAGCAGGGTTCTCTAGAACATATCAGTTTATGCACTTAATTTCTAATTCAACTAGTGCAACTCCAACTGACATCTGGCTACCATCAAGTCCAATTATAAAACCTCAAATTGCCGATCAATATTCTGTTGGATACTTTAAGAACTTTAGAAGCAACACAATTGAATTTTCTACTGAAGCCTATTATAAAGATTTTCAAAATGTGATTGATTATAAAGACGGGGCTGAGGTAACTTTAAATCCTAACGTTGAAGCAGAACTTTTATTTGGGATTGGAAGAGCATATGGTGTTGAGTTTTTAGCGAAAAAGAAAACAGGTAAGTTTACAGGATGGGTTAGTTATACCTTATCAAAAACTGAAAATAAAATTGAAGGGATCAATAATTTTGATTGGTTTTCAGCTAAGCAAGACCGGACTCACGACGTTTCAATTGTCCTGATGTACAAACTTAATAATCGACTAGACTTTAGTGCTGCTTGGGTTTACTACACTGGAAATGCTGTCACTTTCCCGAGCGGAAAATACATTATAGAAGGTGAAGTGATTAATGAGTTTACAGAAAGAAACGGTTATAGAATGCCTGAGTATCATAGATTAGATTTAGGAATTACATTAAATAATAAGAAAACTAAAATAGTGACGGATGCGGAAAATAATCAGATTGAAGTTCGAAAGAAATTCGAGTCTAGTTGGAACTTTTCTATATACAATGCTTATGGACGAGAAAATGCATATTCAATAACCTTTCAAGAAAATGAAGAAACTGGGCAAACAGAAGCCGTTAAACTGGCTCTATTTAAGTTTATTCCATCTGTTACTTACAACTTTAAATTTTAAGAAAATGACAAAAATTTTAAAAATTACCCTAGCAATAGTTTTAAGTTTTGGGTTTTTCGCTTGCGAAGAGGTAATAGAACTTCCATTAAATAATGCCAATCAAAAAATAGTTGTTGAGGCATTTACTTCAAATATTGAAGGTAGGAGTTATGTAAAATTGACGAAAACAAGTAATGTTTACACCACAAATAATTTTGAAACCGTTTCCGGTGCAAATGTCCTCATTACTGACAGCGACGGAAATAACTTTCTGTTTAAAGAAGATAGTGTTGAAAAAGGACTTTACATTTACCCAGGATATAAAGTAGAACCCAACAAAACCTACGATATAAAGATTGTAGCTGATGGACAAGAAATTACTGGAACCAGTACAAGTTCAAATACGCCATCAATCAGTTTTCTTGCTGCTGGTCCTAAAGGTGCACTCCCTGAAGAATTACAAGACGGTTTAGGGTTTTTCCCAGACACAACACGCCTTGTATTTTACCTCTTTCCAGACCCTGCACCAATAGGTGATAACTATAGAATAATTGCTTACGTTAATGGAGAAAAAGACAATACTCTTTACTATGGAAATGATGTGCTAGGCTCAGGAATTGAAGTTGGAGGAGTTTTATTTGGCACCAGTGTTGACTCTGGGGACGTTGTGCATATGGAATTGATGACGATTGACAAAACAAATTATGATTACTATTTTTCATTAGACAATAATACGGATACAGGCCCATTTGCTGCAACACCCTCAAATCCAGTATCGAATCTATCTGATAACGCGCTAGGTTATTTTGGAGCCTATTTGATGGACACCGTTTCTACAATTGCATTTTAAATAAGGATTAATCAAAAAATCTTAATTATTGGCACTTAATAATACCATCTGAAAAACAAACCCATTATTATTTTTAATTTAGCGTCAATTAGGAATGGCATCACAAAATAGAAATACAAAGAACGGGTTAAAGACAGCCTATGCTTCAACAATAGTTGGAATTGTCTTGGTCTTATCTGTTTTGGGGATTAGTGCTTGGCTGGTTCTTGGTGTAAACGCCTTAAAAGATCAAAAAATTGAAGAGCTAGAAGTAGATTTATTCTTTGATAATCAAATGAACGAATTAGATTTAAAACAAATAGAAGCTGAACTAATACAGAAGCCATATATTAAAAGTTCATTTTATAGATCAGCAGATGAAGCTTGGGAAATTACCAAAGCATTTGTAGGAGATAGTGCATTGATGGTGATTGATAATGAAAATCCATTGAATCATTCGATCATTATAAACCTCAAAAATAAGTACGTTGTGCTTGACAGCATGAAAAAAATTGAAGCAGAATTACTTTCTACATATCCGGATCAATTAATTGAAGTCAGTTATAGAGAAGAGGCTTTTAAAGACATTAATGTAGGTCTTAAAAAATTCGTGTATTTTATTCTTTTCGTATGTGGTCTGTTGCTGTTAGTTGCTGTTGCTTTAATAAACAATACTGTAAGGCTAGCACTATATTCAAAACGTTTTACAATAAAAACCATGCAACTGGTTGGTGCAACACCTCGATTTATTAGAAAGCCTTTTATTTGGAAGGCTATTTGGCAAGGACTGCTCGCAGGCATAATTTCAGGCGCAGTTGTATTCGGATTTTTATTATTAATTGAACAATTCTTCCCTCAGGTCATCTTCATGACTGATATTCGATTATTTTTTATAGTTTTGGGAGGTATCATATTATTAGGCATATTTATTACAGTTATATCTACCAGTATTGCATTGCGAAAGTATTTGCGTTTAAAACTGGATAGTTTATACGGATAATCTAAACGTTATGAGTAAAGACAATTTTGTATTTGGAAAAGATAATAAACTATTCATTATTGGAGGGTTTGTTGTCACATTGATAGGATTTCTATTAATGATGGGTGGTGGATCAGATGACCCTGCAGTATTCAACGCTGATGAACTATTTAGCCCTATGCGGATTACTGTCGCCCCATTTTTAGTTATTTTAGGTTATCTAGTTGTGCTATATGGTGTGATGAAAAAACGTAAAACTAACTAAAATTAATGTCAGCATTAGAGGCAATCATCCTTGGTATTATTCAAGGATTAACGGAATTTCTGCCGGTAAGCAGTAGTGGACATCTAGAATTAGCAAAGTTTATAATGGGCGACGACTCTTTACCAAAAGAGAGTATGCTGATGACGGTTGTCTTACATTTTGCAACAGCCTTGAGTACCGTTGTTATTTTCAGAAAAGATATTTTAGAAATACTTCGCGGATTATTCCAGTTTAAGTGGAATGAAGAATTTCAGTTTTCCTTAAAAATTATTTTATCAATGATACCTGCAGCAATTGTAGGTGTTGTTTTTAACGATCAACTAGAAGTATTTTTCAGTGGCAAGATTTTGTTAGTTGGTTGCCTTCTTATTGTAACAGGTTTGCTACTATTTTTAGCAGACAAAGCAAAAAACACTAATAAAACTGTCAGCTTTGGACATGCCATAATTATTGGTATTTCGCAAGCCATAGCTATACTGCCAGGCATTTCTCGTTCTGGGGCGACAATATCAACATCAGTATTACTTGGAATAGACAGAGAAAGAGCCGCTCGTTTCTCTTTCTTAATGGTTGTACCATTAATTTTTGGAAAAATTGCAAAAGACATTATGAGTGATGAATTTACAGCATCATCCATCAGTACTTTATCATTAAGTCTTGGATTTATCTTCGCTTTTTCCACAGGGTTATTGGCTTGTACATGGATGATTAAATTAGTTAAAAGCTCCAAATTATCTTACTTTTCAATCTATTGTTTTATAATTGGCACCATTGCTATTGTTTATACATTGTATTAGTAATTATATGTCACAAGCAAAATCATATGATTTTAAATCGGGGGAAGTACTATTAGTAGATAAGCCTTTAAATTGGACATCATTTCAAGTAGTTAATAAATTGAGGTGGAAAATCAAAAACAAATTAGGTCTTAAAAAAATAAAGGTTGGTCATGCTGGTACATTAGATCCTTTGGCAAGTGGTTTGTTGATTCTTTGTACTGGTAAGCAAACAAAGTCTATTGAAGGCTATATGGGCTTAGAAAAAGTCTATTCAGGCAGTATAACATTAGGTGGAACTAGGCCAAGTTATGACATGGAGACTGACATTGACCAATCCTACCCCATTGACCACATTACGGAAGAACTAATTAAAACAACAGCCAAAAATATGGAAGGGAAAGTTGATCAAATGCCTCCCATTTTTTCAGCCAAAAAAGTCAATGGTCAAAAAGCGTACGACTTAGCTCGTAAAGGAGAAACTGTAGAGTTAAAACCTAAGCGGATTGAAATTAGACAGTTTGACGTTACTAAAATTGAAGAGAATATTGTTTTCTTTGAGATTATTTGCTCAAAGGGAACTTATATTAGAAGTATTGCTAATGATTTTGGTAAAAATCTAAAATCAGGCGCTTATCTTTCTAGCCTTAGACGAGAAAGAATTGGTGAATATGATGTCAAAAATGCTAATTCTGTTGACGAGTGGCTGGAAATAATGGACAAAAGTGAAATAATTACAAGTTCATAGTTCTTATTTTTCTCAAGTTTTTATATTTGTTGTGAAATCGTTTTAAAAACCTTTTATATCCCATGAAGAATTGCCCAGCTTGTCAAAAAGAATTTGATGGTAGATCTAACCAGAAATTTTGTACGCCTAAATGCAAAAATGCATTTCATAATACTGAAAACAAAATCAAAGAGCAACATGTAAAACATATTAACAGAGCCTTGCATAAAAATTGGACCACTCTTCAAAAAGTATTTGATATATATAGAAGTTCTCCAATTAAAAAAGATGTTTTAGAAGCGTATGGTTTTGATGAAAAGTATCATACCCATATCTATAAAAGTCCGAATGGTGAAAGTTATAATATGGTATACGATATGGCCTTTAAACCTTACTTTGACAATCAAATTCAAATTGTAAAACTTGATGATTAATACACCATAAATATGAAACAACTCCTAATCTGCTTGGCTATTTCACTATCATTGCCAACCTTGTCGCAAGAAGTATCCAAAAAGTTAATCAACCAGGATGCATATGATAGTTGGAACAGCATTAAGCAAACTAAGTGGAGTAAAAACGGTGAAATTTTAACCTATCAAATACAGCCAGCAAAAGGAGATAGCTGGTTATATTTTTTAAATGCTAAATCGTTAAAAAAGGATTCAATTTTTAAAGGAAATAATTGCGAAATACATTACCAATCTAAATTTGCTGTTTTTTCAATTAAGCCAGGCTATGATACCATTCGGACATTAAAATTAGCTGATACAAAATCCAATAAACTTCCTAAAGATTCACTTGGAATATATTGGTTCGAAAATGACTCATTGACGATAGTACCGCAGGTTAAATCATATAAAATAAGTGAAGAAGGTGACTGGTTAGCCTATTTAATAGATAAAGATGATCGGTCTAAATGCCCTGAATACAAAAAATGGCAAATCTTTAAAAAGAAACGAAAATGTGACCGACCAAAAACTACTGGTCATAGTTTAACTGTCCTCAACCCAATAAATGGACAATCTTCAATAATTCATCAGGTAGTTAATTACGATTTTAATAAAAAAGGGGATATTCTTTTCTATTCAACAAGCTACAAGGGTGAATCTGATTCTATATCACTGTATGCTTTAGACTTAAATAAAATGAACACAGTCCAAGTTATTTCAAATCAATTGGACATTAGCTCATTTGCAATTGATGAACAAGGTAGTCAATTGGCATTTACTACGACAACTGATACTAACGAAATCAAAACATACCAATTGGCTTATTGGACATTAGGAGATTCACGTGCTAAAATAATAGTAGATACTAACTCAGCTGGCCTAAATGATGGATGGGCTGTTTCCGAATATAGTAATACTTATTTTTCGAAAAATGGTGAATATATCTATTTTGGTACGAATATAAAAGTTGAACAAGAACCGGAAGACTCTCTTTTGGATTCAGAAAAAGCGAAAGTAGATATTTGGTCTTGGACTGATAAAAAAACTCAACCTCAGCAATTAAGACAATTAAGGAGAACAAAAAAAGCTAGTTTTAATACAAATTATAACATAGCAAACCAAAAATTGATTCATTTAGAATCAAAAGAAAACGAACGTGTATTTGTCAACTCTAATATTAATAGACAAAGTGCATTAGGTCGAGATACGGATAAATACTTAAAATCTAATTCATGGGATTTTCCCTGGAAAGCAGACTACTTTATTACTGACCTCACAACTGGTAAAAAAGAATTAATCCTAGAAAAACAAGCTTATTTTCCTTCATTGTCTCCATCTGGAAAATACCTAGCTTGGTATAATGGTTCGGATTCATGTTGGATGTCGACAAATATTAAAGAAAAAACAACTATTAACTTAACAAAAAACATATCGGCTAAATTCTATTCCGATAATAACGGAAACCCATCCAACCCTTTTCCCGAAGGAAGTATTGGATGGTCAAATAACCAGGGAATTGAAAGAATTCTTATTCAGAGTGAATATGATATTTATGAGCTTAATCCCGCGGATGCACAGGAAAAAAAGTGCTTTACACAAGAATTAGGTGGGTTTCATAAAGTTAAATTTTCATTATTCAACTTTGATAAAGACTCCGCGTATATTAATCCATTCAGGTCAATAATAAAAGGTGTTGACTTAAAAACGAAAAACGAATTTTTTGTAAATGCGCCGGACTTTCATGATGATGGGATGAGTACTTTAGTGGACTTTCCAAGACTACTAGATGGTGACCATGCTTTTTTGGATATACAAAAAGCAGAGCAATCTGATTTTTTGATGGTCCGACCAATGAATGTGAGATTATATCCGGATATATTTTTAATGGAATATAAGTATGGTACCTATGGCACACCTATTAAACCCTTTACAAAGATTACTAGTGCGAACCCGCAACAAACGGACTATAATTGGGCAAGTGTTGAACAAGTTAAGTGGCAATCTTATAAAGGTCTTAAATTGGATGGATTATTGTACAAACCAGAGGATTTTGATTCAACTAAACAATACCCTATGATCGTCTATTTTTACGAAAAATATGATGATAGACTTCATAACTACCATAGTCCACGTCCAACAGCTTCAATTATCTATCCAACTGAATATGCTAGTAATGGATATATCGTATTTATTCCAAATATTTTATATACACCGGGACATCCGGCAAAGTCAGCGTTTGATTGTATTGTTAGTGGGACTGACTATTTAACAGAGAAGTATAAGTGGATTGATACAACAAAACTAGCACTTCAAGGACAAAGCTGGGGAGGCTACCAAACGGCACAATTAGTCACCATGACTGGCAAGTATGCTTGTGGCATGGCAGGTGCACCGGTTAGTAATATGTTTTCCGCTTACGGAGGGATACGCTGGGGAAGCGGAATGAGCAGAATGTTTCAGTATGAAAAAACACAAAGTAGAATTGGATGCACTATTTGGGATTGCCCTGAATTGTATATTGAAAACTCCCCTATTTTTGGTTTACCGAAGGTCACCACTCCGTTATTGATTATGCATAATGACAATGATGGCGCAGTGCCGTGGTATCAAGGTATTGAAATGTTTATGGGACTAAGACGTTTAGAGAAACCAGTGTGGCTATTAAATTACAACGGAGACGCACATAACTTAATGCAAAACGCAAATCGTGAAGACCTCAGCTTAAGAATGAAACAGTTCTTTGATTACTATTTAAAAGATTCGCCTATGCCTTTATGGATGAAAAACGGGGTTCCAGCGATAGAAAAAGGCGATCCGTCTAATTTAGAATTGGAATAGAAGAAGTAATTGGTTTTTTTCATAACTTTACATTTGGTCAATGAAAAAATATTTTCACATATTTCTTTTATGTTTTTCTATATCTTCAATCAGTTATAGTCAAGACCTTGCTGTAATCCCAAACGTATTTACACCAAACAATGATGGCATCAATGATGTTTTTAAAATTAGAGCGTTCAGCAATGTTGAAACACTAAGCGTTAGCATTTTTAATCGATATGGTGCAATTGTTTATCGCTATTTTGGATTGAATGGCACTTGGGATGGACGTACCCATGCTGGAGGTGAATGTAGTGATGGTACTTATTTTGTGGTAATAGAATTTACTTTGACTGACGGTTCAAAATCTTTGCAAGATCAGCCAGTTCAAATATTAAGATAAATTACTCTTTTTTTTAAAAACGCACAAACTTATTATAAGCTTGTGCGCTAATGACTCTAGCTTACAACTGGAGTATCGCTGATTAATTTCCAGTTATTATCATTGTCTTTTACTAATATGAATAATGATATAAAGGTCATTTTTTCCCCTTTTAATATCACTTTGGCAGAAGCTGTGTTTCCATTTATTATCACATTTTCAAAAGTCAAAGTTCGTGTATCTCCGCCATATTCTTTAGATTTTATTTTCTCTAAGTAAACCGACTTTGACATAATACTGATTGATTCGCTTCCAAATAAACGATTCATTACAATTCTGTAATTGTCATCTAAATAAGTGGCTAATTCTTTATCATTATTATTATCAGCAGCCAAAGCAAACTGGGTGATGGTCTTCTTTATGTTTTTTATATCCTTATTTTGTGCATTTCCAGTGAATGTTAATAGAGTAAAAATTGATAAGGTGATTATTTTTAGTGTTTTCATGTTATTTTAATTATTATTTATTAAAAATTTGTTCAATCGTATTTAAGTTTTTCTACATAAGCAATCTATTTTAAGTTTATAATCATGGTTTAAATTGAATAGTCAACTATTGATATGTCAATTTTAAATTCAAATTTTTTTACATCATATTTTCTCTAATTTTTGATAAAATCAAACTCAAATCAGCAAGTTCTTTTTTTGATAAACCTTTAATGCTTCTTTTCCTTTGCGATTTAATCAAACTCATATTATCCTTAATAAATGTTTTTCCAGTTTCAGTTAATTGAATATTATACGTTCTTCTATTATTTGGAATAGCAACTCTGTTTAATAGCTTCTTCTTTTCCAACAAATCTAGAGTACGAGTAATTGAAGCAGGGTCTCTGTATGATTTTGCAGCAATTTCCTTTTGTGTTAGCATAGGCCATTCTGATATGATTTTTAATATTACCCATTGTTCAACAGTAATACCTAGCTTTAATTTATCAAACTCCTTCTGCGAATAGGATTTCGATACCTTACTCGTCAAGTCAATTTGAAACAAAATAACGTCCTCAATTTTTTTCATTGTAGATTACATTCCCAGCAAATATACATCAATTATTGATACATCAATTATTGTTTAATAAAATAATTTCCCATGCTATATCTTAAAAGACACTTTATAATGAACGCCTTTCTTCTTTTCATGCAGTTTACACCTTGCATTTAGCTGTTCACAAAAAACGGCAATTAACTCCATTCCTAAGCCTTTCGATTCAACAATTTTAGTAAAAGACATTCCTATTCCATTGTCACCAATAGAAAGCAGTATTTTACTTTTCTTAATTGTAATTTTGATATAAATTTCCAATTGCTTTTCGGCACGGAACCCATGTTTTAGAGAATTAGTGACAATTTCGTTGACCAATAGGCCTAATGGAATTACGGTATCAATTGCTAATCGTAAATTTTGCACATCAATAACAAATTTTATTTTATCGTTTGCTTTAAAAGCCACTGAAATATTGCTAATTAAGGAAGAAAGGTATTCTCCAAAGTCTATTTCAGTTAAGGTTTCTTCTCTATACAAAACATCATGGATTTCCGCCATTGCCATTATTCTATTTTTGCAATCTAAAAATGCATTTTTAATTGATGCGTCATCAAACTTTGTCATTTGCATATTTAACAGGCTGCTTACTATCTGTAGATTATTTTTAACTCTGTGATGCACTTCTTTTAAAAGAATTTGAATATTCTCTTTTTGTAATTCTATTTGCTTTTTTTTATCACGAAGTCTTTTTTCTAGCCTTTTACTTTCAGAAATATCTGTTATCAAACCTAAAACATAGGCATCACCATGTCCATCAAAAATTCTGGCCTTCGACGTGAGCAAAACGAATTTTTCTTCTTCAATTGTTATTTCTTCTTCATTCCAATTGGTGATGCCAGTTTCAAGAACCTGTGAATCTTTTTCCCAAAAAATTTCAGACTCATTTTCCGGAAAAAAATCATGATCAGTCTTACCTATCATTGCACTTTTTGAAGATTTAGAAAAGTCTGTAAAGGCCTTGTTTAACTGAACATATACATGGTTTTTATCCTTTATAAATAAAGGGTTAGGTAGCATGTCAATAATCTTCTCTGACCATTTAAAATCAACAATCTGATGATTTTTAAGTGATGAGAGTTCACTTTTTAAATCAGCAATTTCCTGCTTTAACTTCTTAATCTGATCATTTTGCTTTGCCATTTAGATTACTTGCGAGTATCTAAAATAGATATTTTAACTAAACTTTAATTCTTTATTATGATAAATAATACAATTCAACCAGTTAAAACAACAGTTCAGCATATTTAATTTTAATAAAATGTAGAGACTATGTATCATTGCCAAGCAAAAATGCGCATTATGAAAAAATACAGTTTGATATTATTACTAATGAGTCAAGTTATACTATTTGGTCAAGATTTTACTCAAAACATAAGAGGAATCATTATTGATAAGCAATCTGAATCGCCACTTCCAGGGGTCCAAGTTTCGATTTTTGGAAGCGACCCGATCATAGGAACTATAACTGATTTAAACGGTAATTTTGAATTGAAGGGTATACCTGTTGGGCGTGTTGTCATGCAAGCAAAATTTATTGGCTATCAAATGGTAACCATCCCTAATTTAGAATTAACAACTGGTAAAGAACTAGTGGTTAACTTATCATTAGAGGAAAGCACAACAATGTTAAAAACAGTAGAGGTAAAATCTACAGACGATAAGACAGAGACAATTAACAAAATGACTTCTGTTAGTGGTAGAACAATTTCGATAGAAGAAGCTGGTAAGTTTGCTGGAACTTTGAATGATCCTGCAAGAATGGCTCAAAACTATGCTGGGGTCAGTGGAGTAAGCGATAGCAGAAATGATATTATTATTAGAGGTAACTCTCCACTCGGGGTTTTATGGCGTATGGAAGGCATTGATATTCCAAGTCCAAATCATTTCTCATCATTGGGCACCACTGGCGGACCAGTTAGCATGTTAAATATCAACAATTTATCAAATTCCGACTTCTATACATCTGCTTGGACTGCCAATTACGGAAATGCACTCTCAGGTGTATTCGATTTAAGGCTGAGAAACGGAAATAATGCAAAAAGAGAACATTTAGCTCAGGTCGGGTTTAATGGTTTCGAATTTGGAACCGAAGGTTATTTTTCTAAAAAAAGTAGAGCTTCTTATCTATTTAACTACCGATACTCAACATTAGGTGTTCTTAGTGCATTGGGTATTGATTTAGGAGTGGGTGCAGCAGTACCTCAGTATCAAGATTTAACTTTCAAGTTTAATTTCCCAACTCAAAAAGCAGGTCGATTTTCATTATGGGGAATTGGTGGTGTAAGTTATATTGACTTTGAGCCAAGTGAAGAAATAGATACTACAAATCTTTACAACGACCCTAACGAAAGATCAGGGTTTCAATCTCAAACCGGTGTAATCGGCGGATCACACAAATACTTTTTTAGTAAAAACACATTCTCAGAATTAATTTTAGCCTACTCATTATCAAGCACTGGCGGTTTTATAGACTCTATTACTGAAGCTGGTAATAACTTTAATAGAGTTGGTTTTGACAGAAAACAAATGAAGGCTTCCGCAAACTATAAAATCAATCATAAAATTAATGCTAAAAACACAGTTGCATTTGGGGTTATTGCCGAAAATTTTGCCACCGATATTTTAGATACTGTTTATTCTTTTGGTGATTATCGAACGATTTCGGATAATGAAGGTAGTGCAAACTTACTGCAAACTTATCTAAATTATCAGCACAAATTTTCTGAAAAACTAGTGTTTAATGGTGGTGTTCATTCACAGCATTTTCAGCTCACTAAATCGAATGTAATAGAGCCAAGAATTGGATTTAAATATAATTTAAATCCAAGGCATACTTTAAGTATTGGCTCGGGAATGCATTCTCAAATTCAACCCATAACAGTTTACTTTATTGAAGAAGCTGTAAAGAATACTATTACTTTGCCCAATCAAAATCTTGGATTTAGTAAATCTATTCACAATGTGATAGGTTATGATTTTAGAATTTCAGAAAATATGAGACTAAAAACTGAAGCCTACTTTCAATATTTATACGACATTCCTGTTGACTCATTTCCCTCTTCTTTTTCTATGTTAAATCAGGGAGCAGACTTTGTATTACCGAACGGAACAGGTTATGTTAATAAAGGAACTGGAACAAATTATGGCGTGGAGATCACTCTGGAACAATTCTTAAACAAAGGCTTTTACTTTTTATTCACTACTTCACTCTTCGACTCCAAGTTTAGGGGAAGTGATGACATAGAGAGAAATACGGCATTTAACGGGAACTATATTTTTAATGCACTTGCAGGAAAAGAATTTCAGATTAATAAAAAACTGACACTTGCTTTTGATTTAAAGACCACTTATGCTGGAGGGAGAAGATTTACACCAGTTAATTTGGTGGCATCAAATTTAATAGGGTCGGAAGTTCGTTACGAAGATCAGTTATTTGAAGATCAATACCCTGATTATTTTAGATTAGATTTCAAAACCACGGTTAAATTAAATGGAAAGCGCGTATCTCAGAAATGGAGTGTCGATTTACAAAACTTAACGGGGCAACAAAATATTTTTCAAGCCGGATATAATCCTTCAACTAAAGATATTGGGTACGTATACCAACGAGGATTTTTTCCAAATGTGCAGTATGCAATAAATTTTTAATAATAAACACTTACTTTTAGAACCACAGACTTTAGTGGCATGAAATATATCAACAGAAAGGAAAGGATGAAGATAGTCGGTTTCAACGACTATCTTTTGATGGCAGTTGTCATTCCTGTCTTTTCATTTTTTTTCCCGGTTTTCGTTTTTGATTTAAAACCTTCTGATGGTTTAGCCCTATTCTTCACATCTACCGCAGTTGCTTTTGTTCACATCATCATTTTTTGGATTGTAGAAAGGTATATGGTTATTTATATTCGCAAAGCTTATCCAAAATTCAGCGACTATAAAAAGAGGTTGATAATACAATCGGTTGCTGTTGTTTTGTCCACTTTAGTTCTTTGTCAGTTATCCGAAATTGTAGAATTATGTTTTGGTACTCGTCCTGAAGTTTTTGATGTCTCATTTGCCAAAATTTATTTTGGTAGTCTAGTGGTTACAACAATTATAATTACCATATATGAAGGGATTTATTCGTTCCAATTATACAAACAAAGTCTGATAAAAAATCAGGAATTAGAAAAGAAAAATACTCAAGCTCAATTAGATGTTTTAAAAAATCAGGTTAACCCTCATTTTTTATTTAATTCCCTAAATACACTTATTTCGATTATACCTGAAGACAGCGAAACTGCAGTCAATTTTACTGAAAAATTGTCAAGTGTTTACCGGTATATCTTAGAAATTAGAGATAAAGAAATTATTACGCTAGCAGAAGAATTAGAATGCATTGAAGCCTATCGATTTTTATTGTCTATTCGATTCAATGAACACATTAAATTTAAATTTGAAAATTTGACTGATTTAAACGGAAAACATATTGTGCCCTTGTCTGTTCAAATGCTACTTGAAAATGCGATTAAACACAATATTATTTCAAAAGCAAAACCATTGACGATTACTATTAAAATTGAAAATAATAAGCTACTAGTTTGTAATAATCTACAATTGAAAACAACTTATATTGACTCTACTGGTGTTGGAATTAAAAACATTGAACAGCGTTATAAATTACTAGCAAATAAAAAAATTACTGTTCAGCAAACGAGTGATCAATTCTGTGTTGAATTACCAATACTAAATATTAAAGAAGTCAAATAACAATGTTGAATATTCTAATTATAGAAGATGAAGCCCCAGCAGTTAAAAGATTGATCAAACTACTAGGAGAAATTGATTCGGATCATCAAATTGTTGGACAATTAGATGAAGTCAGTTCAGCCATAAAGTGGTTAGAATCCAATCCAACACCTGACCTTATTTTTATGGATATTCAACTGGCAGATGGGTATAGTTTTCAGATTTTTGAGCAATTTGAAATCAAATCACCAGTTATATTTGTGACTGCCTTTGATAATTATGCCATTGATGCTTTTCGTGTAAATGGGTTAGATTATTTATTGAAACCAATTAAAAAAGAGCTACTAGTTAAAAGTATTGAGCGCTTTAAGTCATTAAAATCTCCTAAAAATGTTGATCTAAACGCCTTAAGTCAGCTTTTAAACCCTAATAAGAATCAATTCAAAGAACGCTTTTTAATCAAATCGGGAGATGAATTAAGCTTTGTAAAAACAAACGAAATTGCTTACTTCATTTCTGAAGACAGCTACTCTTTTATTATTACCAAATCAGGTAGCAGATATATTTATACTGCTGACTCGATTAGTCAAATTGAAGAACAACTAGACCCTACTATATTTTTTAAAATAAACCGTAAAGAAATTGTGAGTTTAGATAGTATTACAAAAATTAGCGCCTACTTTAATAACCGGCTTAAGTTAGAGCTCAAACCTGTCCGTGAATACGAATTTATTGTTAGTCGACCTAAAGTGAAGGCTTTTAAAATTTGGTTAGATCAGTAAAAAATGAGTAATATCGTAGAAAGCGATTTCATGAAGCACTGCATTTATTTTGTTCTATCCCTCTTTTTTATTGCCTGTCAGCCTAATAATTTACAGAAAGAAATCAATCTTCAAATTGATCCATCTATAAAGGTTAGTAATACTATTCCTTCACTAATTGTATTAGGTAATGTACAAGATGCTGGTTCACCGCATGCGGCGTGTAAAAAAGAATGTTGCAAAGATTTATTTATCAATCCAGACCCAACAAGAAAAGTAGTATCGCTTGGGTTAATAGACCCCATTGATAGTTCGACTTATTTATTTGAGGCCACACCAGACATGACCTCACAAATGAAGCATTTAACTAAAATTGGAAATAATAATAATGAAGTTCCAAATGCCATATTTTTAACACATGCCCACATAGGTCATTATACTGGTTTAATGTATCTGGGAAAAGAGGCTATGAATGCTAATGGTGTCAATGTTTATGCTATGCCAAGAATGGCATCTTACCTAACAAATAACGGCCCTTGGAGCCAGTTAGTAGACAACAATAACATATCACTAGTGCCAATAGCAAGTGACTCTGCAATTCAATTGAATCAGGCATTACAAGTTATTCCTTTTAAAGTGCCACATAGAGACGAATATTCTGAAACTATTGGCTATAAAATTATTGGTCCAAATAAATCTGCCTTGTTCATTCCAGACATTGATAAATGGAGTAAATGGGAGAAAAATATTATTGAAGAAGTAAAACAAATAGACTATGCTTTTATTGATGCTACTTTTTACGACGGTGCTGAAATTAATAATAGAGATATATCCGAAATTCCTCATCCGTTTATCGTTGAAACCATGGCTTTGTTTAAAGATGTACCAACTAATGAAAAAAACAAAATCTATTTTATCCATTTAAATCATACTAATCCTGGGTTGGATGCTGGGAGTGATCAGAAGAAAACTATATTAGAAAGTGGATTTCACATTGCAGAGTACGGACACGTATTTGGTATGTAGGTGTTGTTAATAGTGACCATATGAAAGGATTCACTCCGCATCTGGAAAATTCGAATTGATTTAGGAGCATATTTAACTTGAAAACCAGAAAAAGAACTTAGTAAAGTTCTTAAATAGTTTGTAAATCAATAATATAATTCTATCTTTAAGATGCGGATTACAAAATGTAATACTATGATACTTAAAAAATTATTTTCAATTTATATGCTAATTGGAATACTGCAAATGGCAAATGCACAATTTAATGTGCATGTAAACGGACAATTGACCAATACGAATGGAGTGCCTATTATTGTTCAACTTAATTATTATGAGGGGTCTTTCATTCCTACTATCACAGCTTTTAGCGTGACAACAGATGCGAATGGATACTATTCTCATACCTATGTTTCAACAATTGATTCAGGCTATGTAGTTTTGGATATGCAAGATTGCAATTCAGATTCAATTTATGATGCTCAAGTATATTCATTGCCTCTAGCTGATACCATTATTAACCTTACAACGTTTGACTATTGCCCTACTACAGCTACCAACTGTTTTGCTTACTTTACGGCTAACCAAGCCTTAGATGTAAATAATTTAGCTATTCCTGGTCAACTAATTGTAACTGATAGTTCTTCAACTTCTGGAACAAGCAATTTAACATATGCTTGGGATTTTGGAGATGGTAGTGCAGGAACAGGTTCAACCCTTTCACATACTTATAATGGGAACGGACCATATGTTTTATGTTTAACGATTGCCGATGGTTCTGGATGCACAGATACTTATTGTGACACTATCAGTGTTGATTCTTTGGGTATAATCGAAAGTGAAGGATTTACAATTAATATTGGTATTGAACCAATATTGGCAATTGAAAAAACAGATTTTTCATCAGTAGTAAATATCTATCCGAATCCTGCTACAAACTACATTGATATTGAATTTAATGTTAAAGATAATGAATTGAACAAAATTAGTATGATTGATTTATCAGGAAAAGTTGTATTTGTAAACAATAACCCAACTTCATCTAGTAATTTAACTACAATTGATATTGAAAACTTTACTCCAGGAACTTATTTTATACAAATTTTATTTGATAATAAAATCCACAATGAAAAAGTAATCGTTAAGTAACTATTTGTACTTACTATTTAAATCAATCGGTTATTTGATTTCAGCTGCCTCATTTTAATAATTCTCACTAAACACTTTATAGTCAATAAACTACTATTGTTCAATTGATTTAATCAAGCTAAGAGAAATTTAAAATTTCTTTCATTAAAAATGTTATACATAACCCTAAGAAGAAAAAAAAATTTAATAACGGTTATATATCACACTTACCTTTATCAAAATCTGCTACTTTGATACCACCAACAGATATTAAGAAATCATTTCGAATTATTACTTCCTGATTATCGAATTCAATATGGGAATACTCACCATTTCTACCTCCAGTTAAGTCGGTAATAATTGCTTTTTCAATCGTTTCTATTTCTGATGTTCTGTGATCAGTGTAGACAATAGCCACCAATTTACCCAAGGTAGCAAAGTGCTCTAAATAATCATGAAAAGCACAGTTGATTGGGGTGTATGGTTTGATAACAGTTGTCATTGTAAAATGAGTCGAAAAATAGTATTAACCCTTTCAATTTTTCTTTGTTTTTCGTTTATGTTCTGCTAATTGTAAGCTAATTTGTGTAGTTAATCTAAACAAAAAGGTTACTGATCTTTTGTCAATAACCTTCTAAATTATAGCTCACACCTATTTATTTAGGCATGCTTTAGCTGTTGATTAATCAATAAAATTTCATCAACTTGTATTTGAGTCAGCTTTGATTTTTTTCCGTTGAGATCAGTTAGTACTTTATTAATTAGTTTACCTTCTACTGCCACCATTTGACCTTTTTTGACATATTTTTCTATTAATTCGGCTTTCTTTCCCCAGGCCACAATATTGTGCCATTGGGTTTGAATAATTTTACCATTCGGGTCCACTATTGTTTCATTGGTTGCCATTGAAAATTTAGCCAATTTTACACCATTGGTGAAAGTTCTAATGACTGGGTTAATGCCCGTTCGGCCAATTAAATTTACAGAATTTTTAAGCGTATTCATAAGTTTTGTTTTAAATTAAAAGAATAGATACAGAGTCAACGTTTGCCAACTCCGTATCTTTTATTTATCATGCCTTTGAAGCTTACTTTTTACTAGCAAACATGAGTAATTCGCTAATCTGAATTTCTGTTTTGTAGCGCTTGTCACCATCCTTCGTTTCATAGCTTTTGTTAACCAATTTTCCTTCAATTGCTATTTCTTGACCTTTTGATAAGAACTTCTCTACGATATCTGCTGTTTTACCCCAAGCCACTAAATTATGCCATTGTGTATCCGTTACTTTTTCTCCTTTAGCATTTTTATAATTCTCATTAGTAGCCAATGTTAATTTTGCTAATTTGTTTCCGCTATCGAAAGCAATCACTTCAGGTGCTTGTCCAATGTGTCCGATTAATTGTACTTTGTTTCTTAAATTGTTCATGTTGTGTGTGTTTTGTGTAACGCAGTTTGTTTTGAAACGCTACAGGTTAAAATTGTTTTTGTTTATGTCTTACAATGATTAGCATGCATTTGTTGTTCGACAGGGCAAAGTAAAGGACAATTCAAAATACGATTCGTCTATTAAATACTTGTAAACGTTTATTAGTCGTTTGTAAATGTATTTAAGTGAATAAATATTTGATTATAAATGATATACTTTTTTTGAAAAAAAGATTATATTCTTGAAAAAATTGAAAATAATTCTGATTAAGATGATTTTTTCGCTAAACTAAGTCTTCTTTTAGGATCAAAAATTCTATTTAAAACCCTAACTGAAGATTCTTAGTGTCTGCCATCAAATATCGTTAAAGTCTGATTCCTCAACATTCTCTTCTACAATATCCTCGTATTTGTCATTGATGCCATCATTGTCTTTATCGATCTTAATTCCTGGCATTTGACTTAGTAATACGTCTTTCACATTGTCTCCTCTGTACACAATCAGTCCTAAAGTCATGACTATACTTGTAATTAGAATAACAAATAATAAAATGCCAGTATCAAAACCGTCAATCCTTAAATGGTTGATGCCATCAGCTCCAATATGACTGTCAATTACAAAAAATAGTAAAATAGTAATTAAGCCTCTTGGGGCTATATATAATTGTGGTACGATATCTCGTTGCACTATTATTTTTAATAAAATAAAACGGACAACGTATAGAGCAGCTACTATAGCTAAACTAATAACTGCCACCCTCCAATCAATAATTGAGCTCAGTGTAATATACATTCCAAATAATACAAAAAAGAAAGTTCGAATAACAAAGGCAGACTCTAAGGTTACAATATGAAAATCGTGCAAAATTGGCTTGACTGTTTCCTTGTTAACAACCCTGCTTAATCGGCCACGGAAAAATATATTCGTATTGTTTAAGATTAGCCCAAAAGTTAGAATAATTAATAAGGACGATAGGTGAAATGTTTTTCCCAATGCATATAGCAACATAAGTACGCTTATGACAAGAAATAACTTGACTTGGCTTGTTAATTTTTGGAATATATAAACCAGCAAATACGACAATACGATAGATACAATAATTGTTAAACCAATATTTGAAGACACATCAATGGCGATATCTTTAGTAGTAGCTCCCGTTTCAGCCTCAAGCATAAAATAGAAAAACATGATGCCTAGAATATCTGAAAATGTACTCTCATAAACCATAAATTCCTTTTTGGCTCCCTTCAATCCACCAACACTAGGTATGATAATAGCAGAACTCATTATTGACAAAGGAATAGCATACACTAAGGCTTGATAGAGGGAAATATCACCAGGAATAAAAAGTAGAATGATATAAGCCAATGCAAATGAAGACCCAACCAAAGCGAATAAGGCAACAAAAAATGACCTTAAAATCATTCCAATTTTTTCTCTTTTTAAATTTAAATCTAGTGCTGCTTCTAGAACAATCATAACCAAGCCAACATTTCCAATCACTTCCAACAAGCCAGGTTCAGCTATTGATTCCGCCGTCACAAATCGACCACCAAACTCCTTGATACAAACTCCCAAACCAATGAGCATTAATACTGATGGGATATTCGTTCTTTTGGCAAGAATATTGAAAAAGAATGAAATTATAATAATGGCTGAAACAGCAATAATAAGAGTATATGTTGACATTATTTTTTGATTTTTGGGAAAGATACGAAAAAACTAGTTCCTACTCCGGCTGTAGATTCAAACCAAATTTTACCATTCATGTTTTCAATAATTTGTTTAGACATGGCTAAACCAAGTCCAGTTCCTTTGGACTTGGTTGTAAAATAAGGAATAAACATTTTGGCTTTGCTTTCATCATTGATTCCAATTCCATTATCGATAATTGTGACTAGGTACACATCATTATCTTCAGACAATACTAGTTCAATAACACCCTTTCTATCTGATGGAATTGCTTGAGTAGCATTTTTTATTAAATTATTAAATACCCTTAAACATAAATTTTTATCTGCCCAAATCACTGGCCATTCTTTAACAGTATTATTAAAACTCAAATCATAGTCTCCCTCACTTTCTGCAAAAACAGCACTAGTGCTTTCTAAAATCTCTGCCAAATCCACCTCTCCTTCTTGTGCCTTCGGCATTTTAGCAAAATTCGAAAATTCATTTGCTATTCGGGTCAATGCATCAATCTGCTCAATTAAAGAACTTGATACTCTTTTTAATTTTTGTTCAGAATCTTCATCCGCTAATTTTATAGATCTATTTAAATGTTGAATAGAAAGTTTCATTGGTGTTAATGGGTTTTTTATTTCATGAGCGACCTGCTTGGCCATTTCACGCCATGCACTTTCCCTTTCACTTTTCGCCAATTGCGCAGCATAATTCTCTAATTCATCAACCTTTTCATTATACTCCTGAACCAAACTCCCTATTTCGTCTTGTCCTTTATACGAAATAGGTTTGTTTTTTGCTCCCAATTTCATTCCTTTTAAACTTGACTGGATAATTTTTAGCGGAGACGTAAGCCTATTAGACACAATTACAGCTAGAAAAATTGATATGGCTAGCATAAGTACCATAATATTGATAATAGCTAAAAGAAACCCTGATATCTGGTTCTCAAGTTCATCTTGCTTAGAAATATATTGAATGTTTAAATAGGCAAGCAAATCGCCTTTAGCACTGACAAATGGCAAATAGGCAGATAAAAATTCAAGATCCCCTATATTTTCCTCATGAATAAATTCACTTCTTTTTGTCAAGTTTAAAGCCACAAATGCTTCTGCATTCATTTTTCTAGAAATGAGTCCTTTTGAATAAATTTTGGGCTGTGATGACGCTAATAAACTTCCATCAACATCAAACAAATTTATATCTGTGACAAAAACTCTTGAGAATTTTTTTAATAAATATTCTAGATAGGCATGATCACTACCAATATCAGTATCCGAAGCAAATTTATGATAAAGCTCTGTTTGAACTGAGCCTGCTTTTTCTTTAATTAAACTTTTAGAGTTTTGATGATATTGCTGAACGACATAGGTTCCGGCTCCAATGCCAAAGCTTACTAATGTCAATAAAATTAATCCAATTAATACGCTTTGAAATTTAAAGTTTAATGACATGTTCTTAAAACTCACCCTATGCTTGGCAAAATATTGATAGGCATTCGGAATCAATAAAATAAAGCTAAAGAATACCAGTAGGTAAGAAAAGGTAGTGAAGGCATTAATTGCCGTTGTTTTCTTTCTAGAAATAACTGTAATTCTATTCTCATCATATGCATAGACGTAATGACTATAGTCCTCAGATGTAGAATATTTATTCATCACTGATATCCATTGATCTGGCACAAAAGGATAGTCGAATTCTCCGGAATTACTGACCAGGGTTTTATCGACATACTTAGCAATTGCATAATGTTTTAATTCAGCATTTGTAAAACCTTCGTTTTCTAATAAAACAGAGGGTAGACCAATTTCCTTTGGTAGTTTTTTTGATCGAAACTCAACCATTAAATAACCAATGACATCTTTTTCGCCTTCTATCGGATAGTTAACGACATAGCTTAACTTATCTGTATTGGTTTTGATAAAATAAATGTTGGGATTAATTGAGGAAGGAATGCCATTATTTTTAACAATAAATTCCAATTTCTCATATCCTACAGTAGGGATAGCGCCAGGTTTACTGCGTTTATTTTTCCCTGGACCAAATAAATGAAAATTGAAATCATATTTATTTTTTAACCCACTGAAATATTGATTTTCTATGTCATCAGTAAATTCGGCTTCGTTAAAACTTTTTGTTAAGTATCCTTCTAAAAAACTATCCTTTATTAATCTTTTTTCAATTAAATCGTACTCATATTCAGTTAAAGGATCATTGTCTTTAGCTATTTGCTCTGCATATACTTTTCTTACCTCTTGTTCTTTATTATCAGAATAATCTTCCAAAATATAGGCTGTGTAAAAAGATACAAATGCCAGTATACTGATAACATGTATAAATTTATAAGTTGTGTTTCTGAACTCAAACCATAGCAAAAATCCAGATAGAATTACTGGCCATAATGAGGTCAATAACGAATTCTCAAAATTATACTGATCAACAATGACAAATATAACTGAGCTTAAAAACCATATTAAACTTAAAATATTCCATTCAAATTTTAGTTTCTTTAACTGAATAATGATGAATTGAATCAATTTAAAATAAGTAAAAAAACAAAATCCAATTAATGCTATACTAATAAAACTATAGACATTTAATTCAAATAATAGTTCAAGATTAAAATTGATTTTTGAATCATACACCAAAGCATAGATGATGTGATTGATTTGGTATGCCACGAAAAAGCTGAGTAAAAATAGTGGAACAACCACCAAAACTAATTTTAATCTTGCATCTCCTTTTACTAACCAGTCTCTTGTTCTTTTAAGTAGAAAGTTGACTAAAAAGTAAAATATAAATACATTAATTATTAGGTCTCCTAATGATGGAATATAAGTTGAAGATGCAAATAGTTCAGGATTAAACAATTCAAATTTTGAAAAGCTTTTAAACCAATGATTTTTGATTGAAAAAAATCTAAATACAACTAATGCCAAAGGAAAAATAACCAGTAAAAAAGGATTCCTGAATAATAGTAATTGGCTAGAAGAAATTAATAATTGCAATAAAATGAAAAAGGCCAACAAATAACATGTAAAGGCCAATAGTTCCATCATTGGCGAAGACTTAAGCTCCATATCAGGCTGAACGGAAAATAAAAATTTACCTTTACTGTCTGACACATTGAAATCACTTGGACTTAGGCTTAGTTCCGCATTTAATTGTTTATTAAACTCACTTGCAAAATGATTCCTTAAATCACTATTCTCATACGAGAACTCTTGCTTAATCAAAAAAGTGGCACAAAACCTAAAATTATTGACTGTTTTCTGTTTTACAAAATACCAGCCATTATCTAGTTTTGCCACAGTATTAAACATATGATCAGAATCTAGCTTTGTGGGAAAAGGAATAGCATTATCTGTCCATACTAACAAGTCACTATTACGATAAATGAATAGGTCGTAACCATACTTACTTTTAAATGAGTTGGCAGCATTAAACCAAGCATCTTTCGAACCTTTGATATTACTAGAATTTGCAAAATCATTCAATTCAGCAGTTAAATTAAGCTCCTTGGCTTGTAGATTCCGCTCTAATTTTTCAATACTATATTTTGAGAATGGACTAGTAACTTCAAAATGGTATAGATAATAACCGGCTAACCAAAGGAGAAGTCCAGTGCTTAGCGCCAATCCAAATTTAAGTCGGTTTTTATTCTTCATTCCAAATTCTACCCTCTAACAGACTATACAAATATAAAACTATGTTTTAGTTTAAGTCCCTTCTGATTTAATTATGGTTAGCATCAAGTAAAGTGCCACAATTAATATTTGTCCAAAATAAAAAGGAGGCGCTAACCAATGGCTAACTACCTCCTTCTATTTGCTTCGGCATGAAGTAAACTCTTTGCCGAATTTTTTCAATGAAACAACATTGAAATTAGGGATTTCCCCCGGCTAATATATTATGCTTCCAATGGAACTTCTTCTCCTTTGGGCTTAGTCAATATTTCAAAGATTTTGCCTTCTAATTCTTCTGCTAACTCAGGATTATCGCCAATCAATGCTTTTACAGCATCACGACCTTGACCCAATTTAGTATCACCATAGCTAAACCATGAACCTGCTTTTTTAATAATATTCATTTCAACGGCCAAATCTAAAATTTCACCTGTTTTAGAAATACCTTTTCCGTACATGATATCGAATTCAGCTTTTCTGAACGGTGGAGCGACTTTATTTTTAACAATTTTCACTCTTGTTCTATTTCCAATCACTTCATCACCATCTTTAATTTGAGACGAACGACGGATATCAATTCTGACGGATGAATAAAACTTTAAGGCATTACCACCACTTGTTGTTTCCGGGTTTCCGAACATCACACCAATTTTTTCTCTTAATTGGTTAATGAAAATACACGTTGTATTTGCCTTATTAATAGATGCGGTTAACTTTCTTAGAGCTTTTGACATTAAACGGGCTTGTAATCCCATTTGAGAATCACCCATTTCACCTTCAATTTCGGCTTTTGGTGTCAATGCCGCTACCGAATCCACTACTATAATATCAATAGCTCCCGATCGAATTAAATTATCAGCTATTTCTAATGCTTGCTCACCATTATCTGGTTGAGAGATCAATAAGTTTTCAACGTCAACTCCTAAGCTTTTTGCATAAAATTGATCAAAAGCATGTTCTGCATCAATAAATGCAGCAATGCCACCTTTCTTTTGTGCTTCTGCAATGGCATGGATTGCCAACGTTGTTTTACCAGACGATTCTGGACCATAAATTTCAACAATTCTTCCTTTCGGATACCCTTTTACACCTAAAGCTAAATCAAGGGTTAGAGAACCTGAAGGGATTACATCTAAATCTTCAATAGCTGAGTCGCCTAATTTCATAACGGTTCCTTTACCGTATGACTTTTCTAATTTGTCAAGTGTTAATTGTAACGCTTTTAATTTTTCTTTGTTTACTTCTGCCATAACATTTAATTTTAAGACAAAGAAATGATGGCAGAACGTAATCTATTTACGTCTACCAAAAAACTTTGTCATTTTATTTAACTTTCTTCTAAAATTGCTAGTATTTGTGCTGTATGATCCTTTGTTTTAACTTTTGGAATCACTGCTTCAATTATCCCTTCTCCATTAATTAAAAAGGTGGTCCTATTTATCCCATCATACTCTTTACCCATAAATTTCTTCGGTCCCCAAACGCCAAAGGCTTCTATCACTTTTTTATCAGTATCCGCAATTAAACGAAAAGGTAAGTCATGCTTATCAATAAATTTTAAGTGCTTTTTTTCATCATCTGCACTCACACCAACGACTTCAAACCCTTTTGCTGTTAAATCACTATAATTATCTCTTAAGTTGCACGATTGTGTTGTACAACCAGGGGTTAAATCTTTTGGATAAAAATAAAGCACTAAACGCTTTCCTTTAAAATCTGAAAGTGAAATTGGTTTTCCATGCTGATCAACACCACTAAAGTTTGGTGCTTCGTTTCCTTTTGTTAATTTTATCATGCCGAATAATTAATCATTGTTTGACACAAAAGTAATCAATAATTTTATTTCTTGATTAGATTTTCGGAATTTTTTTATTTTCCCATGCCAATAAATCTTACCTTTAGGTCTGCAATCAATTAATAAACAAGCTTTAAATACCTTTTAATGACAGCTTTTTTAAAACATCTAGCCAATCAACTTATTAGTAAGCATTCAACTGGTTTAGATAACGTTTTGGTAATTATACCTAATAAAAGAGCGGCCGTTTACCTTCAAAAGTACCTAAGCGAAAAAATAGGGAAGGCATTTTTTCCTCCTAAAATCACTACAATTAATGAATGGGTTGATGCGCATACACCAGAACGTATTTTGAATCAGACCGAATTATTATTTCTGTTCTATAAAGTATATGTTAATTACGACCAAGACCAATCCGAAAGTTTTGATGAGTTTTTAAAATGGGGGAAAATTATTTTAGCCGACTTTGATGAAATTGACCGATACCATATTGAGCCAAAAGATATATTTAAGGACTTAAAAGATATCAAGGATATTGATAATTGGAGTTTTGATGGTGAAGAATCACTATCGGACGGGCAATTACAATTTTTAAATCTCTGGGAAAAACTACCTCACTATTATAGGCTTTTAAATGAATCCTTAAATGATCAAAAATCAACTTACCAAGGTCGAGCTTATCAAAAGTTTTCGAAACAATGTCAATTAACAACACCTGGTAACTATCACCATTACTATTTTGCGGGGTTTAATGCTTTGTCAAAAGCAGAAGAGTTAATGATAGATGGCCTAACTCGTCAAAAAGTAGCCACAGTTTTTTGGGATGTCGATCAGCATTATGTTAATCATAAAGATCACGAAGCGGGTCATTTTTATAGAAAGATTCAACAGTTATGGGAAGTAAAAGAAACCGTGCCCAATGCCATTAATAGTGTCGCAAAGCAATTTCATATTGTAGAAACAGCACAGCAAATAGCCCAGGCAAAATATGCTGGAGACATTATAAAGAATCTACCAACAGAAGAATTGAACCAAACAGCAATTGTTTTAGCAGATGAATCCCTATTAATTCCTCTAAGTAGATCGCTTCCAGCAGAATTGGAACGTGCCAATATCACCATGGGGTACCCCATTAAGTTTTCACATTTAAAAAGTTTAATTGACATTATATTTGATGGACAGAATAATGCAGTCAAATTTAGTACTGATAAACTCTATCATAAAACCGTTTTGCATTTTTTGGACCATCCTTTTATTCAGCAACTAATTGGAGATACTAAAGCCATTGATAGTTTTGAAGCGGAGGTGGTAAATAAGAATAAGATTTATTTCACTATTACTTATTTAACAGACACATTTCCATCATTAGCAAAAATTGAATCTGTTTTTACACCTTGGAAAAATCAAACTCATGCTGGTTTATCAGCCATCAAAAAACTAATTCAAACCCTTTACAATAGTTTTAAAGCAAATAAAGATAAGCGCCCAGTTGAGCTTGAAATTATGTACCATTTTTCATTAGGTATACAAAAGTTTGACAGTATATATAGCCAGTTTAAATATGATCTATCTGTTAAGTCTTTTAAAGCATTGTTGTATCAATTTTGGCAACATGAATCTTTATCATTTTTAGGAAACCCAACAGAAGGTATTCAGATAATGGGAATACTAGAAACTAGAACTCTTGATTTTAAGAATTTGATTATTTTAGGCATGAACGAAGGAAATCTACCAAAGAATAACTTTAGTAATTCCCTACTCATGCGAGAACTTAAGCTCTTTCATCAATTGCCAGTTGAAGAAGACCGAGATGCTATTTTTGCACACCATTTTTATAGGCTATTGCACCAAGCAGAAAACATTCATCTGACTTTTAATTCACATGCGGATGGACTAACAAGTGGTGAAAAAAGTAGATTTATTACCCAATTAGAAAACGAGTTAGACCGTACTATTGGTCATCAAATAACCAATAATACATATGTTGCTAATGATGATAGTGCAACCACAGATGAAACCGTCTACAAAGTAAATGCATCAGTTGAGCAAAAACTGGATGCCTTATTTGCTCGTGGACTCTCCCCTTCTGCATTAAATACTTTTTTACGTTGCCCACTCGACTTTTTTTACACTTATATTTTGAATTTAAGGGAGGAAAGTGAAGTAGAAGAAGCCATAGAGGCTAGTACTTTTGGGACTATGATACATGCGGTTTTGGAAACCGTATTCAAACAATTTTTCGATTCAAAAACTAAAGTAGATGTTGCCATTTTAACAGCAGAAAAGAAAAAGTTAGAAAGCTATTTGGAAACTGAATATTTGAAAGTTTTTTCTAAGTCTGACCTTAAATACGGACAAAATAAGCTCTCGTTTGATGTGAGTTTAACTTTTTTAAATAAAACGATTGACGAGCAAATTAAAGAACTAAAGAAAACGGATGCTCCACTTTATATTTTAGGTCTAGAAGAAGATTTAGAAACTAGTTTTGATTGGGATATTAATGGAGCCAAAAAATCAATCAAAATAAAAGGCCAAGCTGATAGAATAGATCAGTTTGGATCAAGTTACCGTATTATTGATTACAAGTCTGGTAAATGTGATAGTAACAAAGTTGGATTGCCTGCAAAAGTGTTAAAAGCAAACGGGGGTGGGTTTGAAAGTGTTTTCAAAAATACAAGTAAAAGTTATGGCATTCAGCTATTAATGTATGCCACTATGTATAGAGATGCTCATCCGAAGAAAAGTCCTTTTACTGCTGGAATTGTTTCTATGATAAATATTAACCAATGGCTCCAAAATGTTGTTTTTACAGGTCGAAAAGAGCAGGACATAACGGACGAAATTCTTGAGTTATTTAAGGAACAGTTAAAAGAAACGGTAACACAAATGTATAATCCTGATTTTGAATATAAACATGATTCAAGCTCGGATTATTGCGAATTTTGTGGAAGGTGATCGCATTTGTCTTTAAACCTTCCTTTGGGAAGAGGATATTGTTGGGTTTTGGCCGATCGAAATGCTTTTTCTGTTTTCATTATAATCCCCAAAAAAAGAATTGATTTGTGAAAATATAGTATTAAGTATTTCGAACCGCTGGCTTCTCGATACGGTTCATTATAGCTTATATCTGCAATGAACCACTCGAATTGACGTTGGCTTACCTCCAAAGTTTTCCATGAAAGTCAGTTCGAGTAGTCTTTTCAAAAGCGATAGCTTGAGTAAAAATTGTATCGAGAACAGTTTCGAAGGAAAAACCAAAAAATACTTTCTTCTCAATACTAGCTACTTTATACTCCTTTTAATACAACTCCGGATATTTTGCAGGATCACTTTCCCTCATCAAACCATATACTTGTTCAAAAATGTCTTCGATATTTGGTTTTGAGAAATAATCGCCATCTGTTCCATAAGCTGGGCGGTGATCGTGAGCTGAGATAGTTACAGGTTCAGCATCTAGGTGATAATATGCTTTTTGTTTCACTAAAATCTGGTCCAACATAAAAGCTGTAGCTCCGCTTTCGCAATCTTCATCTACAATAACTAACTTGTTAGTTTTCTTTAATGAATCTGCAATCATATGATTGACATCAAACGGTAATAGTGTTTGTGCATCAATCAATTCCACTGAAATATCTGCTTCTGCTAATTGCTTAGCTGCTTCAGTACATAAATTAAATGTTGAACCGTAAGACACCAATGTTACATCAGCCCCTTCTTGTGTGATTTCGGGAACGCCTAATGGCTCATAAAATTCACCAAAATTTGATGGTTTTCTTTCTTTATTTCTGTAACCGTTCAATGGCTCAATGACTAATGCTGGATCATCTGATTTAATTAAAGTGTTATAAAAACCTGCTGCTTTAGTCATATTTCGCGGCACGCAAACATGAATTCCTCTAATGGCGTTAATAATCATTCCCATTGGAGAACCTGAATGCCATACCCCTTCTAAACGGTGACCTCTTGTTCTAATAATTAATGGTGCTTTCTGTCCGCCTTTTGTTCTGTATTGAACAGTAGCTAAATCATCACTCATAATTTGAATCGCATACAGTAAATAATCCAAATATTGAATTTCTGCAATCGGTCTTAAACCACGCATAGCCATTCCAATGCCTTGGCCAATAATTGTGCATTCGCGAATACCTGTATCAGTAACTCTTAGCTTGCCAAATTTTTCTTGCATGCCCTCCATTGATTGGTTTACACCACCAATTTTGCCTGTATCCTCACCAAAAGTTAATACTTCTGGACGTTTAGTGAACATGGCATCAAAGTTATCTCGTAAAACCAATCTTCCATCTACTAGCTCTTCATCAGCATATGTTGGTGCAATGCGCTCTACCAATAATGGAGATTCGGAAGACTGAGAATACAAATAAGAGGAATAACGGTCGGTTGCTAAAACTTTAGACGTTTCTAACCAGTTTTTTAATTCTACTCTGGCATCTGAATGTTCTCCTTTTGTCAACCTTAAAATCTTTTTTGCTGATGAAATGATGTCCTTTCTAATTGGATTCATTTCATTTTTTAGAGTGTCCAATACTTTTTGAGCAAAAACACCATTGGCACTTTGTGTAACAATAGATTCTAACCAAGGTAAAACAGTATGTAAATCGGCATTTAGGTCTGCCAAAAATTCATTCCAAGCCTCACGTTTTTCACCAGACACTTGTTTTTTAGCTACTTTTTCAATGTCTTCTAATTCCTCAGCAGTGGCAATTTCAGCTTCTAAAATAAAAGCCTTCATTTTTTCTATGCAGTCAAAATCTTTCTCCCATTGCAAACGTTCCTCAGACTTATACCTTTCATGTGAACCAGATGTTGAGTGTCCTTGTGGTTGATTGACTTCAGAAACGTGAACCATGACCGGTATGTGTTCTTCACGACATAATTTAATCGCTTTTTCATATGTTTCAACTAAAGCAGGATAATCCCAACCTTTCACTTTAAATATTTCGTAGCCTGCAGACCCTTTTGTTCTCTGCATGCCAGATAAAGCATCTGATATATTTTCTTTTGTCGTTTGATATTTTTTTGATACCGAAATTCCATAGCCATCATCCCAAATAGAAATAGCAAATGGAATTTGAAGAACACCAGCTGCATTAATAGACTCCCAAAAAGGACCTTCTGAAGTACTAGCGTCTCCAATGGTTCCAAAGGCCACTTCATTTCCTTTATTTGTGAAAGAAGTCATACCATGTAACGCTTCATTTTGGCGATACATCTTTGAGGCTAACGCCAAACCAACTAAACGTGGCATTTGGCCAGCTGTTGGAGAAATATCTGCAGAACTATTTTTTTGCCCCATCAAATTTTTCCAGGTTCCATCAGCATTTAAAGAACGTGTTGCAAAATGGCCGCCCATTTGTCGTCCACCAGAAGCTGGTTCTTTATCAATATCAGTATGGGCATATAATGCAGCAAAATATTCTTTAACAGTTAATGTGCCTATGGCCATCATAAAAGTTTGATCCCGGTAATAACCTGACCTAAAATCTCCATTTTTGAATTGCTTGGCCATGGCTAACTGAGCCACCTCCTTACCGTCACCAAAAATTCCGAATTTAGCTTTACCAGATAATACCTCTCTACGTCCTAGTAAAGATGTTTCTCTCGAAATACGTGCAATTCTATAATCTTCTAATACCTCAGATTTAAACTTTGCATCAACATTGGCTAAAACAGACTCATTTTTGGTTCCCATAAATACTGATTTGTTTGAATTGCAAAAGTACGCAATTTCGATTATTTTTCAAAATAGGTTTACGCAATTTCGGTGAATAAGTTCGCTTAAAAAAATGTGCAAAAGCCTAGCTTCTAATATCTAGCCATCTAACTTCCTGTAATCTTCAAAATATACTCACTACTTTTATAAGAACCCCATTTTAATTCTCAATCACCTCTATTTTTTTTCCAGTATAAACATAACTGTTTCGCCGTATTTTAAAATTGTCTCCTCTTGATAAGCTGTCTAAATCAATTACCTGATCTTTATAATAAATAGTACCTCTGGTTTTAGAAACGATATCAAGGTAGTTTTGATTGATGCTGCCTGTTAAACCACATGGCATGATATGGACAGGTAAGTCTACTTTGTTCAATAGTTCAATGTCTTTTACACTGGACATGTTATCGGCAATTAACAAGACACCTTGGGCTTTTGGGTCTTTACTTATTGCATTTAGAATCGCTTCAATATCATTTTCAGGGTAATCGCCTCCATTACCATTCTGCATAGCAGTTCTAATATTTGCACTATATTCAGTAAAAAAGTTGGTCCAGTATATACCTCCTGTTAGTCCAATTTTCTTTTCACGGTTCTTTTGATCATCACCATCATTAAAAGCAGTATAGCTTGTAAATGGCAATTGCTGCTTATTTTTATGCAACCAAAAAGTGGCTGAAATGATATGATTCGCCATACTTCCGGTCACATCCATCACCACTGCTAATTTTTGGTCAATAGGTATTTTTTCAAATGCCTGATAAACTGCAGATGTGACAATATCTTCTGCACCAATTGTGTTAGATTGTGTTGGGTCTCTATCTAAATCAGACAGTTTATGGTCAAGAATTGGTGGTTTCCCGTTCATTAAAAACATTCCTTTTAATTGAGGAGAGTAGGATATTCGCCATTCAAATTCAACAGTGTCTTTTAAACCAATTCCATTTATTCTCTTTGGATGCCAGGGCGGCATTTCAGCAATAGCCTCCTTGATTGCCCTTTCAACTGATTTACCATAATTTTCTTTAAATTTTGGAACAGAAGGACGTCCATCATCTCCTATTTCAAGTGTAAACTTTGCCCAAAAATCTTTCCTGTCTTTCCAAACGTCATTTGGCGTGACTAAACTAGTTTGAATATGATTGACCAATGATTGACCTCCTCCTTCATATTCAGCCTCTTCAATATCAACAATCTCCAATTTGACAATATGTTCTTTCTTTTTATATCTTTTTGAAATCGGATCTTCTTCTACTAATTTTACCGAAGACTCTGGGTCTTTTAAAAAACGTGATACAAACTCAAATTCTGATTGTCGTCCTATTTTTGACGGTAAAGGTCTATGCACTAGAATAAATCCGTGAAAATATCCTTCGCCCTCAGTATGAATTTCTAAGCCTGTCTGCTCTAAAATCTCCCACTCTATCAAACTATTTTCGAATAAAATTGGATAAAGACTCTTCAATTCATTGAATCGTTGTCGATCTAATTTAAATTGGTCAAATCCTGGACTTTTTTTATAAGCCGTATAAACATAATAGACCTTAGATACTGCTAAAGATTTTACTTTATCTCTCAAATTGATAGTTGTAATTTGAGGTTTGGCAAAGTTGGATGAGATATAAGTAATCCTATCAGAAAGTTTTACCTCAACTCTATCTATTTGATGCCGATTTTGTTTAATAATTTGCTCAATACTTTGTCCATATGTCACTGCCGAAAATAAGAGTAATAAATAGAAAAATATTCTACGCATGATATACAGTATAAGCTTAAAATTTAAATTGGTCACAAATTATTTAAGCTTATCGCTTCTTATAGACTGGCACTGCTGAACATGGTTCTCCAAACATTAAGCTCTTAACTACCGGTACTAAAATATTAGTGAGTTCGACATAAGCTCGAGTTGGATTGGGAATATTAGAACATCCTTTGACCATCACTCGCTCATCTGTAAAAGGCGATAAATCCATCTGATGCAAATTCTGAAAGAAAATGGCCTCCTGAGTAGCAGAGCTATCACCGAAAAAAACTTTGGCTTCCACCTTATTCAATTCAGTTGTCGCTAACATATAAGCCCATGCAGGGATAATGGCATCTACGGAACAATATATGGTAACCAATTGATTCGCAAAATTTGACCAATCTGTATCCTTAATAAATTGACGAAACTCTTTTTCCTTTACTGCCATTCCTTGCCATAAACCGCCTTTAAGGTCGAACGGATAAATAGGTGCATTACCTACAAAATCAATTAAATCAATTTGCTTAATATTTGCTTTTTCTACTTTGTTTTCAATTGGCAATTCCATGGTACAAATTTAAAGAAATAGTTTGGTAAGTCAATTCGTTTAAAAAAACCTATTTTTGTTTTATCCAAAAAATTCCGTTTCATGAAAACCCATTACTTATCTCTCATTGCATTTTTGTTCAGCATTTTCACAAGCAATTCCCAAGATATTTCGGTTATCACACAGCAAAAAACTAAAGGTGCTATTGAAGTGCTTGCATTTAGTAATGATGGCAATTTACTAGCATCAGGCGGTAAAGGTGATTTTGACTTAAAAGTATGGGACTTAAATAGTGGAAAAGTGATTGGTACTCTAAAAGGTCATACAGATGATATTACGGCCATTCAATTCAATAATTCTGGGAACAAAATTATCAGTACTGGTGATGATGGAAAACTAATTGTTTGGGATATTTTAAAATGGACTATTTCAGATTCTATAACTACTAATACATCCATTAAGAGTTTGGTTAATGGTCAATCTGATGAAATTTATACTGCTGATGAAGATGGTCACATCCTTAGCTGGGAAAAAGACGATTTAAATAAACAAGATACTATTTACACCCACCCTAAGTCTATTTCCGAATTACACTTAGCCGGTCAACAGCTTGTTTTTTCTGATGCCGTTGGAATGATATCCATGCTGGATATTTTGAAGAAAACAATTGTTATTTCATCAAGAATTAGTCCATTGGGAATTTTGGATTTTGGCTACAATTCACTAGACAATAACCTAGTAGTTGCCACAAAAGACGGAAAAGTATCCATCTGTGCCATTGATGATTTATCTATTAAGCAAACTATTAAAACAGGGAGTTTATTGAATACTAAATTTACTGTGCACCCATCTAATGGTACATTTGTAGTTGCAACAGCCGCAAAAACACTCAAATTAATGAATACAAAAGGGGAAACTTTGAGTGAGTTTAAGGGAAAAACTGAAGCAGATAAATCTTACATTTCTGGAATCTGTATTTCGCCTGACGGTACATTAATTGCCAGTACAGGTACAAGATATACTGAAAGTTTAAAAGGTCGAAAAGCCAATAGTACAATTAAATTATGGGATTGTAATAGAGGGATAATTCACCAAACACTTGAGGGAAAAGTGAATCCAATTTTAACTTTCGATTTTAACCCTGTTAATCAAAAATTAGTGTTTTTAGGCGAGGACAATGCTCTAACGTTTTGGACCTTTAACAGTGCTGAAAAATTTGGAGATTATACATTGCCTAAAGCCAAGAGAGAAATACCTCCAAAATCTAAAAAAATAGATTTAAAGAAAGGGAAAAGACTGCTTGATAAAGCACGCGATATTGCAAGCGGAAATCTTGAGGATATCAGAAAAAATACAGATGTAAAAGGAATAGGAGCTGTGGTTTTAAAAAGAACATTTGCTGAAAAGGACATCATTTCCTATTCAAATGATGGGAATTATCTGTTTACCAAGTTAAAAAAAGATGAAATAAGACAGTATAATCTTCAAAATAGAAAGCCTGAACTTTTAAGGACTATTTTTTCATATCAACCCGTTATTAATGGTTTTTTAGTTAATCAAAATGACCAATTAATGGCGGTTTACGGATCAGGCGATTCAGCCGTTTCTATAATTGATTTGACAACCGGGGAATTCATTAAAAAACTACCAACCCCAGGTCCAGAGAATTTTAAGCTATTGTTTGAAGCAAAATCTGCTGCCTTTTCGCCTGATGGAAAACATTTAGCAGTTTGCTTTAATACAAGTAAGACTTATGTTTGGAATACAAGTACATGGCGACTGGAATTTGAAAATACCTTATTAGGTAATATTGGATACGCTAAGGGTGCTTATACAAATTTTACAGCGCAAGGAGAGTATTTAGTTGTGAATACAATTACCGGAGTAAAATTATTCAACACCAGACCATTTGGACTATACAGTGAAGGGACTTTAAGTGTAAAAGGGCATTCACTACCGATTAATAAACCTTGTAATTATGCAGCTACAATTAAGGACGACTTTCTCTATTTTGAGCACCTTGCCACTAATAAAGTGGTAAAAAGCATTCCCGTTAAGCCCTATATGGTATCACATGTATCAGCAAAAGCAGATGGTAAAATTGGGATTACTCTTATTAATGGTCAATTCTTTATTTTAAATCCTGACACTGGAGAAGATGAAATTATGTTAGTAAGTGAAGGTGATAATTCAATTATTAAAACACATGAAAACTATTATAAAGTCAATAAAGAAGGCTACGAGTTGGTGACTTTCAGAATTGGTAACAAGGCCTATCCTTTTGAACAGTTTGATGCCATTTACAATCGACCAGATTTAGTGTTAAAGAAATTAGGATGTACTGATGCGAATTTAATGACACTTTATAAAAAAGCCCATGATAAAAGATTAAGTAAAATTGGGATTGCATCCGCTAGTGCTAGCGACTTGACTCGTGTACCGAGTTGCAAAATTGAAAATAAAAATGACATAGAGGCCATTACAAAAGCGACCAATGTGAATCTTAATTTAGCATTTAAAGATCAATCTGGCTTGGCATCTTATAATATTTGGGTAAATAATGTACCCGTTTATGGTAAAAAAGGGAAAAACATAAAAGGTACTGCTGTTAAAGCACAAGCTTCACTTGAATTAGTTCATGGTGTGAATAAAATTCAAATAGCAAGCAGAAATAAACAAGGCATTGAAAGTTTATTAGAAACCGTATATGTTGAAAATGTTTCAGATAAGCCAGCCCAAAGATTATACCTATTGACCATTGGTACATCTAAGTATTTAGATTCTAAATACAACTTAAATTATGCTGCTAAAGATGCCAGTGATTTGTCAACTCTATTTAGTGCAAATCAAAGTGGATTTTATGAAAAAGTATTAACGAAAAACATTGCAAACGAAGCGGTAACTACTGAACAAGTAAAATCCCTAAAAGCGTTTGTAAGCGAAGCAGGAATTAATGATGTGGTCATTATTTTTGTAGCAGGCCATGGTGTGCTCGACGAATCTTTTGATTATTATTTTGCAACCCACCCTATGGTGTTTAATAACCCTAAATTGAAAGGATTGGTATATGAAGACTTGGAGAGTTTATTGGATGGTATTGCGGCCAAAAAGAAAATTTTAATCATGGATACTTGCCATAGTGGTGAAATAGATAAAGAAGATGTGTTTTTTGCAGAGGAAGATGAAGTCAAAGATGAGAATGTGAGCTTTCGATCAGCAGGTGGTTTATCAGTAGAGTCTAAAACAACTGGCATAAGTCCTTCTAAGGTAATGAATGAATTATTCAATGACCTAAGAAGAGGAACTGGTGCTACAGTTATATCAAGTGCAGGTGGTGCAGAATATGCTTTAGAAAGTGATGAATGGAAGAATGGTCTGTTCTCCTATTGTATGCTAAGAGGCCTTAAAAATGGTTATGCCGATTTAAATGGTGATGGAGAAATTTACTTAACGGAATTACAAACTTATACTGTTGAAAAAGTAAAGGCCCTATCAAACGGAAAGCAAATTCCTAATTCAAGAATACAGAATTTAGAGTTGGATTTTAGGATTTGGTAGAGCCTAATTCTATATAATAGGTTTTCAATCTCCAATTTTTGGGACTCCAAATAAACCACCAATAAAACTTCCTAGTGATCTGGAAAGCTCATAATCACTTTCTTTATCTCTGAGTAAAAAAGCAATATATTTATCTTCACACCATTTTCTGATAGCTCCAAGCGGCAAAGCTAAATTTCTTTTAACCTCTGAGACTGTCATCCTAGGCATGTCAATAAGAATTTGTTCCAATACATCTTTGGAAACTTTCAAATCATTTAATTTTTCCGGATACATCTCAGTAGTCGTGGAGATTTCGTTATCCAAAAATTTAGACTGTTTAGATATTAATCCAATTATCCTTGATTTTTGGGCAAATGACAATGGTTCAATCTCATCTTTTTCTGTTATGACAAATTCTCCAATAAATTCTCCAGCATAAAATTTTACGAAATCATCAATATTAAAAAACTCTAAAGGATTATCTATGGTTTCCAATTCTACTAAATTACTTTTCCAACGTAAAAAATCATTCATCAAGTTTTTTCTTTGTAGTGCGTTAACCAATAGCACCCTATCCTCCTTCTTATCTTTTGTTGAATCCTTTGAACTTGGATAAAAATTCCAACTTATTGTGTCTGCTTTTACCAAATAAGCAATTTCAAAAAAAAAATTCGTGCTCATTAATTCGTATCTTATTGTTATACGATCATAGTTTGAATTATTGAACCTAATCGAAGCTTTAGAAGCATTCATTTTAAAAAGCTTCTCTCTCTTTCAACTCAGAATTAAACGAATTAAGTAGCTTTGTTAGTTCTATAGGTATTTGATTTATTAAGTCCATTCAGTACGTTAAAGTAAAAGATTATATCATTTCGAATCATCTTAAAACAAAGATAATAATTTAGAAACTAGATTGGTAATATAGTTCTATATTATTAATTGAACAATAGATCAATGATGATGCCCACCTCCATTACCTTGATTCTTTTGCAAATGACTTTGTAAATAGAACGAACCATCCAAAACAATTTTATCGTTTGACTTTAAAGCACCCATTAATTGGACTTCAATTGACCCTAATTGTTCGGCACCTTTTTTTACTTCAACTCTTCTAAAATCATAATGATCAGGTGCAGTTTTTGGCGTTTTTTCTTCTGTGTGATGATGGCCGTGATTACTCTTACCATGGTCATGCCCATGTGACTTTTTTGGAGCTTCATGAGATTCCAATACAAAAATATAATCCCTTCCTAAGTCGTTTATAATTGCAGATGATGGTAAAGTTTGAACTTGCTGGCTACCAACATCAATTAGCGCATTAATATACATCCCTGGTATTAGGTCAACATCATGGTCGTCAATATGAGCATGTACCGCCACTGATTTTGTTTCATTTTCGAACGATTTACCAATATTAAAAATAGTCCCATTAATTTCAGTATGTGATTGATTAGTTAATACAAAACGTAATTTTTGTCCTTTTTTTACTTTGTATAAATCCTTCTCATAGACCAATAAATCGATATGCATTTCGGAATTATCTACTATGGAAAATAATGGTGTATTTGGCGAAACTGCCGATCCTATTTTCACAAACACCTCCGTTAAATGGCCCGAAATTGGAGCAATAATTGGCACTGTTGTGCTAATTGGTTTGTCGGGGTTGATAAGAAGTAAACGCATTTGTTGTTTCAGTGCATCAAATTGTGCTTCTTCCACCTCTAGATCAGATTGCACTTTTTCAAATGTCTTTTTGGCATTTACCTCATCCGCTTGTAACTGTTTTTGACGCGCAAATTCCAATTTTAAATAGTTCAATTGACTTTTAGATGACAAGTAGGCTTGGTGTAATTTGGCAAACTCAGGACTTTCAAGTGTGGCAACAGTTTGTCCTTTCTTTACAAATTGACCTTCTAAAACTCGAATAGATTTGATCAATCCACCCACATGAACCGAAACATCTGCTTGATTTCGTGGGGGCAATTTTGTATGTCCATTCACATTCAAAACCTCACTCATATTCTTCAATTCAAAATCACCAAGCTTAATTTCTGTAAACTTATATTGGTTAGCCGTTAATTCTACTACTTTTTCAGCAGATGTAGTACTTTCCTCATCATGATCGTTGTGTCCTGTATGCCCCGCAAGTGGTTCATGTGCATCATGATTATGATGGCTTTCACTTGCATTTTCACTTTTGCATCCCGAAATTAAAATGCTTAACATCAGGATTAATCCTAATAATGACTGATGGTTATTTCTATATATTATATTTTTCATCTTTTAAAATTTTATTGATTCAATAAATACTGAATGGCAAATACTTTTTGATTATTCTGTTTTACCAATTCTAAATACTGAATGGATTGTTTAATACTATTTTCAATTGCCTTTCCATATTCCACATAATCTATATCGCCGTTTGTGTAAGATTTTGTGGCCTTTGTTTGGATCATTTTACCCATTGGTAAAATTGAGTTTTGATATAATTCTAATTGTTCTTTTAAATAACCTTGTTCCAATACCAATGCTTTAAATTGCTGAGCCAATTCAAACTTTTTGAGTTCAGCATTATTCTCAGCCATTGCCATATTTGTTTTAGCCATTTTAGAGACAGCCCTCTCGCTACTTGAAAAAATAGGTAAGCTAAGCCCAACCGAAAAGCCTTGAAATTGAGGTGATCCATCATATAGAATTGGTGTTCCTTCAACGTCTTGAAACCCTCTCATAGACTGTATAAAATAACCTACTTGAATTTCTGGTAATAAATTAGCTGATGCCACTTTTTTCTCATCTTCAGCTAATGTTTGAGAATTGATAATCAATTGTAAATCGGGATGATCATAGAGCGCAGAATCATCTTCAAATTGCCAAGTTAACCATTCAAACATTGGAGTTTCAACGAAAAAATATGAATCAAGTCCGATCAATGACCCAATAATTATTTTTTGATTTAAAATCTGTTTTTGCACCAAATAGACCTGCTGTGCAAAGGTAATTTGCCATTGTTCAGCCGTCAATTTTTCAATATTGCTCGCCTCACCCGCTTTAAACTTTAAAGTCGCTTTTTTAGCAAATGATTTATAAAGCTCATCTTCTGATTTTAGCAATTTTTCGAGCTCCAATAAATAGAGGAGTTCAGTCCAAGCCTCCCTGACTTCAAATTTTAGAACTTGTTGTTGTTTGACAAGCTGCAACTGACTATTCACAAATTTGCTATTTACTAGCTGTTTTTTTGCAATGATTAAAAAAGGATTAATGCCTTGATTAATTCCATAAAACTGATCAAAAGCAGCCGTATTAACCTGTCCAAAACTGGCTGAAATATTGGTTTTTGGCAATGAAAAAGCTGTGCCCTTATTGTCTTCACTCAATTTCACATTCAATTGAGCATCTTTAATAGCATAACTGTTTTCTAATCCCATTTCAATAGCAGATTCCAGAGTTAAAGTCGGATTTTGTGCTAATCCAATATTGCTAAATGCTATGCAGAGTATCAGCGCTCCTATTTTACTATTTTGCTTCATAGTCCATTTTGTTTTTTCGAGATAATAATATAAAATTGGTAAAACGATTAAGGTTAAAAATGTAGCTGATACCAAACCACCAATAACTACTGTAGCTAGTGGTTTCTGAACTTCTGCTCCAGCACTTGTGCTCAATGCCATTGGTAAAAAGCCTAAGGAAGCAACACCTGCAGTCATTAAAACAGGTCGCAAACGTACTTTTGTACCTTCTTTTATTCTGTTTAGAACATCTGTTATTCCTTCTTCTTTGAGTTGGTTAAAATAGCCTATTAAAACAATCCCGTTTAAAACAGCTACTCCAAATAAGGCTATAAAACCAACACCCGCAGAAATACTAAATGGCATGCCTCGCATCCAAAGGGCCAGAACTCCACCAATAGCCGATAATGGTATAGCTGTGAAAATTAATAACGATTGTCCAAAATTTCTAAATGTAAAATAGAGCAATACAAAAATAAGAGCTAATGCTATTGGAACAGCAACAGACAAACGTTCATTTGCTGCCACTAAATTTTCGAATTGACCTGCATATTTAATATAATAACCCTCTGGTAAGTCAAGTGTGGTTTTGATTTTGCTTTGAATTTCCTCAACCACTGATTGTACATCTCGCTCTCTGACATTAAACCCAATAATTATACGTCGTTTACCTTCTTCCCTGCTAACCTGGGCCGGACCATTCACCAATTCGATTTCGGCTACTTGGTGTAATGGAATTTGATTGCCATTTGGGAGTGAAACATACAAATTCTTTAAATCACTAATGTCATTTCTCTTTTCAGATTCTAAACGAACTACCAAATCAAAACGCTTTTCACCTTCATAAATAACACCTGCTTTGGTTCCAGCAAACCCCATTTGAATTAGCTGATTTAAATCATTAACATTTAAACCATATAAAGCCAACTTATCCTTATTATAAGTTACCTCAATTTGTGGCAATCCAGAAACGGTTTCTAATCTTGCATCCTGAACACCTTCAATGTCCACAATCATTTCTAATGCTTGGTTGCCATATGATTCTAATACCCCTAAATCTTCACCGAATATTTTTACACCAACATCACTTCTTACACCTGTCATTAATTCATTAAAGCGCATTTGGATAGGTTGTGAAAATTCGGTAGTTACACCTGGTAATTGATCTAAAACATGCTCCATTTTCATGGCCAATTCAGCCTGATTTGATGCAGAAGTCCACTCACTTTTATCTTTTAGAATTACCATCACATCTGCTACTTCCATAGGCATTGGGTCTGTTGGCACTTCAGCACTACCAATTTTAGCCACCGTTTGTTCTATTTCCGGAAAGTTATCCATCAGTAACTTCTGTGCTTTTGTGGTTGTTTCAATTTCCTGTTGCAGTGAACTCCCAGGTGGAATGATGATATGTGTGGCAATATCACCTTCATCTAGCGTTGGAATAAACTCACCTCCCAATTGGCTAAATAACCATATGGAACCAATAAATAAAAGTAAAGTAAAGCCAATAATCAATCCTTTTAACTGAAGCGCTCCGTGTAATAGTTTTTGATATAAGCCATTCAATACCGCTATCATTTTATCAGAGAAAGTTGCTTTATGTGTGGATGTTTTTTTAAGTACCAAAGCACTCATCATGGGTACGTATGTCAACGATAATATAAAGGCACCAGCAATAGCAAAACTTACAGTTTGTGCCATTGGAATAAACATTTTACCTTCAATGCCAACCAAGACTAAAATTGGAAGATATACAATCAAAATAATAATTTCGCCAAATGCTGCACTCGTTCTGATTTTTGAAGCGGCCTCATATACGTTATCATCCATTTCAGATTGCGTATAAGCCGTTGCCTTTTTCTTTGAATAGATTCGGTGGACTATGGCTTCAACTATAATAACGGCACCATCCACTATGAGTCCAAAATCAATAGCACCAAGGCTCATTAAATTTCCACTCACCCCAAATAAACGCATCATACTAATAGCAAATAAAAGTGCTAATGGAATAACGGAAGCCACAATTAATCCTGCCCGCCAATTTCCAATTAATAGCACCAAAATGAAAATGACAATTAATGCCCCTTCAACCAAGTTCTTTTCAACGGTGGCAATGGCTCGGTCGACTAGTTTTGATCGGTCTAGAAAAGAAACAATCTCCACACCTTTAGGCAAAGTAGATTCAATTTCCATAATTTTCTCTTTCACTAATGTAACGACCTCAGCACTATTTTCACCTTTGAGCATCATTACCATCCCACTTACAACTTCTCCTTTACCATCTTTTGTAGTTGCACCATATCGCACGGCATCTCCATAACGAATATCAGCCACATCACGCATCAATTTTGGAATGTCGTTTTCAACCTTTACCACAATTTTTTGAATCTCTTCAAGACTATTAATCATGCCAATTCCACGAATAAAATAGGCGTTTGGTTTTTTATCAATATAGGCTCCACCCGTATTTTCATTATTAACGGTTAAGGCCTGAAAAATATCAGCCATGGTCACGTTCATACTTTTCAACTTATCAGGATTGACAGCTACTTCGTATTCCTTTAACAAACCACCCAAAGTATTCACTTCGGCAACTCCTTTTGTTCCCAAAATTTGAGGTGCAATTAACCAATCCTGCATGGTTCTTAAGTCTTGCAAGGAATATTGGTCTTCATACCCTTTTGCAGGCTCAATGCAATATTGAAATATTTCACCCAACCCTGTTGAAACTGGCGCTAGAACTGGCTTACCAAAAGTGGATGGGATATTTTCTTCTGCTGCTTTTAGGCGTTCATTAATCTGAGTTCTTGCCCAATAAATGTCAACATCTTCCTCAAAAACAACGGTCACTATACTCAAACCAAACCGACTAACCGAACGCAATTCAGTAATTTGAGGAATAGACTTAACAGACCGTTCAATTGGGAACGTAATAAACCGCTCCACTTCTTGAGTAGACAATGTAGGTGAAGTGGTTAAAATTTGCACCTGATTATTAGTGATATCAGGTAAGGCATCAATCGGTAATTTAGTGGCTGAAAACACGCCCCAAACTATCAGTGCCAGTGTAAATAAGCCAATAACGAACTTATTTTTTATACTAAAAAAAATGATTTTGTTTAACATGAAAATACTAATCTTTCGACTTCTCCAAATTGGAAATGCCATTGATGAATGAATCAATTAATACCAGTTCAAAATAACTGATATACGAGAAAGATTATGATTGTGGTGGGCCCCGTCTAGAAAAGGTGCTGCTATCAAAAAATGTAACAGATAATAGTGGATTGGTATAATTTAGACCATCTGCTTTTAGGTTTGCTGAAATACCATTTTCAATAGGTAAATCAATAACTTTTTGAATAGTGACACGGTCAGTTTTTACCTTTTGTGAAAGAAGTGAAATGGTTTCACAAGAGTGATGATCGGCAGGTAATTCCTGATGCAAATTCTCAATCAAGCAGCCTAAAAAATCCCAAATTCCCTCATCAAAATGATCATCATGTGAAATGTGTTCATGGTCGTTTTCATCAGACTCGCAATGCATTGCTTCGCTATGTTCACCATTTGCATCTAGATGATGATGCTGAGGAATAATAGAATGACCGAAACTGATGGTATACACCATCAATAAAAATACAGCCAAACTATTTTTAAAACTTAACACCTAACAAAGGTAAGAATTTTTTAGATTACGGCATTTTCAACTTATTGACGTACATAATTCGTCTTCACCACAGTCACCATTTCATTCTTGTTCTTAGGGTTCATATAATGCAAAAACTGGTCAATGGCTCCAGATTCGTAGATGGCACGAATTTCCATGTCTGGGTAAAATTGATGAAAATAAGCCAAACGCATGTCCAAACGTAAGCCCCCATTTAATAAAATGAAATCAGGATTTTTTTGACTTTTTTCCCAATCTTCCCGAGCATTTTTATTATTAATAATAAAGCTATAGACTTGTCCATTACCTGTATAAAATTTAGTCAATAAGCCACATCCGCCTTCATAAAAACGGTCTGACCCGAAAGAATCTTCTTGCATCACAATTAAAGGATTTTCTTTTTGTGTGCCATAAAAGTAATAAGCAGAATTTACCTTGGCTTGCTTTGTCGCATAAGTTGAAGCAAATAGCAATACAATAATATTTAAGGCAAATGCAGCAACAAACAATCTTGGCCATAGCTTTGGACGATTTTGCCAAAAACTCCTGCTAGTTCTGTAATGATGCCAACCAATGGCGCCAAGAATAATAAAAATAGGAATCATTGGAAAAATAAACCGCTCCTGCTGGTTAGGGTACATGGTATGAAATAGCGTGAAAATGACCAAGGGCACAAAAAGGTAGAAGTACTTTTTTGCTACTGCAAACAGACCCAATAACCAAAAAAGACCAACGATAGGAATAGAGAATGCAACTAATACCAAAATGTATTTATACCATTGCCAAGTGCCTCCGTAATCGAACATGGCATCACTACTATTATAATTGATGTATTCCATCAATTCAGCAAAAGGATAACCCCACAAATACCAATCAATGATGCCTTGACTTAAAAAAGCGCCTACTACAAAACCTATGAACAATGCTATACTCCCTTTCCATTGTTTCAATATCAACAAACACAAACCAAAGCCTACATAAAAAACGGCCAATTGTAGACGAACTGAAAAAGCAATTCCGAACCAAATGCCTGCTACCAAATACGTTTTCCAGTTGGCTTTTAGGGCATGTTTAATTAAGAGCCAAAGGCCATATAAAAATGGGGGAATACAAACCATCTCTACTAAGTTTCTAACTCCAAAAAATGGCATAGCCCAGCCTAAAGCCAAGCTTAAGCCAACAATGTTAGCGACTTTTTGATTGGATAATTTGAGTGTAATTCTATAACTTAACAGTACTATAAAAAGGGAAAATAAACCATGATACAGTCTTACACCCATCATTTGTAATTTTGGGTTTTCAATGCCTAAAAAATTACAGACTTCAAAATACACATAATGTAAGCTTGGATAAAATAAACTATGACCTTGCGCCTTTGGCGTTTCTCCAGCTTCTTGCAACCAAGGCAACCAATTATTATACTCATATCCATGCGACCATGCCCAAGGGGTTTCAATGATCAAAAAATGATCGTCCTGCATAGCAAAACCACTTGAAAAAATAATAGCCAATAGTCTAAAAAACAAACCTAAAATTAGGATTGAAACCAATGGTTTGGTTTGATAGAAACGGGAAAATTTGTTCACAATCTAAGGTTTTATTGAATTTAACAATCTATATTTTCCGATCAGAAGAAGTTAAAATACTTAAAATATTATCAATGTCATAATCTAATAATGGTTTCTTTATAGGAAAAATTAATTTTTCACTTGCAATTGGCCATAATTGGTAAACAGATAATTTTGGTAAAAAATTATCAATTCGGGGAGTAAAATTTAAGTCAGTTGGGATACTTCTTGCATAAATGAATAGAGAATCAATTATAAACATTGAATCTTGACAATTTCCAGATGGTGTTCCCGTAAAATTAGCTAAATCATCTTTTTTACACAAGTACTTCCCGTTATGAGTGTATTTTCTAGAGAATTTTATACCTTCATACCTACCTATAAATATCTTCCAGCCCTGTGGAGTTTTAATATTTTTCATCAGATATAACAAATCTTTAGTAGGTACACTTTTCGTATGTTCATCTAAAAATTCGGCCATTACCACAACTAATGTTATCCAAGCTGATAATTGGGATTGGAGGTTATTTTCTAATTCTAGAGTTTCTTCATTAATTAAACCACTTACAACTTCCTTTATCTGAGATTCAAGTACACTCATCCAACCATTGTTGCAAGCTCTACACACTCTTCTAATTTTTTTAGTAAGCATATCACCTTGTTGTTTTTTATAACTAGGTGTTACACTAACAAACTTATCAGTATAATGAATAGTAGTTTTTGTATTTACTGCATTATTCTTAAATTGAACAATCTTTCTTAAAAAATTTGGCCAGATATGCTGCTTTGTCATACCTTTTTCTCCACAGAAAATACAACTACCACTTTCTTTCATCACTTCGCCCCCACATACTTCTTAATCTCATTCAACTTCATCAATGCCTCAACAGGCGTTAACGTATTAATATCAATGGCTTCAATTTGCTCTTTGATTTGCATTAAAACAGGATCGTCTAATTGAAAAAAGCTGAGTTGCATATTTTCGTCTTGGACTAATTCTTGGACGTCTTTTTGGATATCGCCTGAATGGGATTGTTCTAGTTTTTT
>JBGCFR010000043.1:0-46296 GCA_045107045.1 Crocinitomicaceae bacterium | reverse complement strand
AAAGTATAGATGAAAAAGCAAGAAATGAATATGTGTGGAAAGATCAAAAAAAAAATGTAAGTTTATCGTATCATTAGACTTATTTTTTTTTTCTAAAATTCTATTAGTTTTTGTGCTAATAGGCTGCAATTCTAACCCTTCAGAATTGGATAGCTTTAATCTAAATAAGAATGAAGATGTTGGAAGCTCAGTTTATGGGCAAACACAAGGTACAACATATGTTGTAATGTGTAATGATAGGATTGAAATTGAAAAGAAGGAAATTGAAGACCTACTAAATCAATTTGATCAAGCATTAAGTACATACATTGATAATTCAATAGTATCAAGGTTTAATCAATCACCTTCTGGCGCATTTTATTATATCGACTCATTAAATTATTTTAATGATTGTTTAAAGCTATCAAGAATTGTGTACAATAAAACTAATGGTGCATTTGATCCTTCAGTTTACCCACTGCTTGAAATTTGGGGCTTTTTTAAAAATTTTTCTGATATTCCAGATTCGATTGCTGTTGAAAACGTTTTAAAAAACGTAAGCTTTGAAGATAAATACCACTTTATGTTTATGCCAAGCAATACTTCAGGTGAGTTGTCTAAAATTACTAAACGAACATCTAATTTTAAGTTGGTATTTAATGCAATAGCCCAAGGCCAGGCGGTAGATGTAATTTGTAATTATTTGGAAAGGAAGGGAGCAAGAAATTATTTTGTAGAAATTGGCGGAGAAGTAAAGGTAAAAGGAGTCAATGACCAAGGCAAAATTTGGACTATTGGTATAGATAAGCCTATTGAAAATAGCAATAAACAAAATAGAGAGCTGATAAATATTATTGAACTTGAAAATAAATCTGTAGCTACATCAGGTAATTATAGGCAATTTTACGAAAAAAACGGAGTTAAATATTCGCATACCCTTAATCCCAAAACTGGTTATCCGGTAAATCATCATTTATTAAGTGCAACTGTTGTCACAAATTCATGCGCGTTAGCTGATGCTTATGCTACTGCGTTTATGGTGATGGGACCAAAAAAGTCTATTGATTTTATTGAAGATAACCCTGAGTTAGATCTGGATATTTTTCTTATTTTTAACGATAACCAAGGTGTTATGAAAACTTATGGAACACCGGGATTTAATCAAATTATAAAACCATAAAGCATGGCTCAAATACAAAAATCAAATATTACTTTTATTCAAAAATTGGCAAAGAATAATAATCGAGAATGGTTTGCTGAGCATAAGAAAGAATACGAATTGGAGCGTGAAAACGTAATTGCCTTTGCAGATGAATTATTGTTAAAGATGAAAACACATGACAATATTGAAACTGTAAGTGGTAAGAAGAGTATTTTTAGAATTTACCGTGATGTCAGATTTTCGAAAAACAAAGACCCTTATAAAACACATTGGTCTGGCTCTTTTAAGCGCGCAACAAAGCTATTAAGAGGAGGGTATTATTTTCATATTGAACCAGGCAATAGTTTTATTGGTGGTGGATTTTGGGGTCCTGAGCCAAAAGATTTAAAAAAAATGCGATTTAACATTGCTGAATTTGAAACTGAATTCAGAGCTATAATTGCAGATAAAAACTTTAAGAAACAATTTGGTAGCCTTGATGGAGATCAATTAAAAACCGCACCAAAAGGTATTGATAAAAATCATCCGGCTATTGACTTGCTGAGGTATAAGCAATTTTTATTGGGACGTTCTTTTAGTGATGAGGAAGTACTCCATCCGGATTTTGTTAATGAGGCAAATGGATGTTTTAAAGCTATGCGCCCATTTTTTGATTTTATGAGTGAAGCTTTAACCACAAACGAAAATGGTGAACCTATAGTGTGATTTTAAGAATGACTAAGTGAGATACTTATTATTCCAGAGGTTTGCAATGGTCTTTGCAATATCTTTTTCGCGTTGTGAGCTCCCAGACTTATAAAAGGATGTACCAGTAATTTCTTTTGGCATAAATTCTTGATCAACAAAGTTATTTGGATGTTGATGAGAATATTGATAAGTATCTCCGTATCCAAGTTCTTTCATCAATTTGGTAGGGGCATTTCTTAAACCTAATGGCACTGATAAATTACCAGTTTGTTTCACAATCTCTTGGGCTTCATTTATTGCCATGTAAGCCGCATTTCCTTTTGGAGACGAAGCTAAATATATAACACATTGAGAAAGAATAATTCTACTTTCCGGATATCCTATGACATTAACTGCTTGAAAGCAGTTGTTAGCCATTACCAAGGCGTTTGGGTTAGCTAATCCAATATCTTCTGAAGCTAAAATCAATAAGCGTCTGGCTATAAACTTAGGATCTTCTCCACCGGTTACCATTCTTGCAAGCCAATATACAGCTGCATTGGGATCACTTCCTCTAATCGATTTGATAAAAGCAGAAATGATATCGTAATGGTTTTCACCATTTTTATCGTAGATGGGTAAATTATTTTGTATGATAGATTTAACCGCCTCATTTGTAATTACAATTTCATCTTCTTCTATCTGCGAAATCACTAATTCTAAAGCATTTAGTAATTTTCTTGCATCTCCACCTGAAGTCATTATCAAGGCCTCAGTCTCTTTCAATTCTACAGTTTTTTGCTTAAGAATAGAATCAGTTTCTAGGACATTATTAAGTAGGTAAATTAGCTCATCCTTAGTATGGTGCTCTAAAGTATAAACTTGACATCTGCTTAATAGAGCTGAAATTACTTCAAAGGAAGGATTTTCGGTCGTTGCGCCAATTAAAGTAATTAAACCTTGTTCAACAGCTCCCAACAGAGAATCTTGTTGAGATTTAGAAAAACGGTGTATCTCATCAATGAATAAAATAGCATTTTGCTGACCGAATAATCCTTGATTTTTAACTTTTTGAATGATTTCTCTAATGTCTTTTACTCCTGAATTAATGGCACTTAAATTATAAAATGGACGATCTGTGGTATTAGCAATAATTTGAGCTAAAGTTGTTTTACCGATTCCTGGAGGACCCCACAAAATCATAGAAGGTATATGACCAGAGTCTATTGCTTTTCTTAAGCCAGACTGGAGACCTAAAATATGTTTTTGGCCAATATATTCGTTAAGTGATTGTGGCCGCATTCTTTCAGCCAATGGAATAAAATTCATCTTAATACTTGCATTTATGCTCTTTTTTTTGAAACCTTAACTAGTATAATTGATTATGATTTATTCAGGTTAAGAGCGTATTAATCGGTAATATAATAATTATTTGCTGCTTCTGAATGTTCAATGAATAAATTGTATTATCCTTTTTGTAACTAGAATCAAAAGACTACTGAAATCGAAAAAAATACGGATTTATTTTAGGTTTATGCATCTGTAAAATTCAGATAAAATGAATAACATTAAATACCCTTATGATAATCTAAATTATTAACTAATTCAAAAATTTTTGAATTAATCATATAATGTTAATATGGTTATACAAACAATACTAATTTTGTAAAGATAGAAATGAATATAAAAACATCTAAAATACTGCTATGGTTATTATTAATTTCCAATATGGTATCTTGCAGTTTGCCCAAGGCATTCGAAGCTTTGGCAGTATATAATTATTTTGATGCTAAAGCACATTTTGAATCTGTAAAAAAAAGACATCCAGTTGCTGCAAATTATGGACTAAGTCTAATTTACCAAAAAAAAGATAATCCATTTCACAGTTTAGATTCCGCTTATAATGCCATTGTTTATGCGTCATCACATTTTGATAGTTTAAGACCAAAACATAAGGAGAAATATGCTGAATTTGAGATTGACAAAAAAAGCATTCTAGTGCAACAGAATATTATTGCTGTTGATATGTATCAGCGTGCGATTGGGCTAAATACTGAACTTGCATTTCAAAAATTTATAGACAAGAATGAAACGAATTTTTTAGTGCCAAGTGCTATTTTTAAACGAGATAGTTTATCATTTAAATCAGCTAGTTTGAAGAACTCGGCTAATGGTTATCTGTCATTTTTAAATCAGTACCCAAATTCAGAATTTCGCGATTCTGCGCAAAAAAAGTATAATAGATTGTTGTATAGTGAACAGACTAAGAATGGAGATCTAAATAGCTTTATTAATTTTACTAGTAACTATCCAGATAGTCCATTTCTCTCTGAAGCAGAAAATAAAATCTACTTAATAGAAACTGAAAACAGAACTGTTGAGTCGTATGAATCTTTTATTAATCGTCATCCTAATAACAGTAATGTCAATGAAGCATGGCAAAAGTTATATGATGCCTACTTGACTGAAAATTTAGATAATTCGGCCATTTCTGATTTTATCAAAAGGTATCCAAATAATCCATTGAACAAACAAATAACAGGAGACTTGGTTTTGAATGATACAAAACTCTATCCTGTTCAATTTCAAGAAAAATGGGGTTTTATAAGTGATGATAGTGTATATATAATACCAAATACTTTCGACTATGTAGACCCTTTTTCAGAAGGACTCGCTGCAGTTGTTGTCAATAATAAAGTTGGATATATTACAAAAATGGGGCAGCTAAAAGTCATGTGTCAATTTGATGAAGGACTACCATTTAGTGAAGGTTGTGCTGTAGTTGAAATTAACGATAAATATGGTATGATAAATCGACAGGGTGAGTTTGTTATTCAACCTGAATTCGACTTTTTGGGGCAATTAAAAAATGGTCTGGTACCATTTGAGAAGAATGAAAAATTTGGATATTTCGACCAAAAAGGGCGTGTCAAAATTATGGAAATTTTTGATGAAGCCTATGATTTTGAAAGGGGATTTGCCAGAGTTGTGATTAATAATAAATGGGGAGTTATTAACGATAATGGCGAGTATGTTTTTGAGCCTAGGTATAGCAATTTAAAACGATTCAGTACCACCACTTTTGGATTGGAAAAGGACAGTTTATGGGGTGTTTTATCGGTTTTAAAAGATACCGTAATTCCATTGCGTTATGACTATGTATCAGCTCCTTCACATTCATTCTATATGGTTTCTAAAAATGATTCTTTTAATTACTTTTCAACAGATGATCATTTGCTATTGAGTGGATCATGGCTGCCAATTTACCCTGAATATAAAATCCTAGGTAAGTACAATCAGAATCCAATTTTGTTTAAGGATAATGATGGGTATAATTTCATTCAAATGGACGGATCAACTATATTTAAAAATGCGAAGAAAATGTTAGGAAACTATAGCGAATTAGTAGCCTATCGGAATGATGAATTTTGGGGGTATCTGTCGACAAATCCACCTAAAGAAATAGTAAAACCTAAGTTTGATGCCGCCGAGTCTTTTCAAAATGGTTTCGGAATTGTATCTTTAAACGCAAAGGTCGGTCTAATTGATAGAGAGGAAAACTATATGATAAAGCCTAAATTTAGTAGATTGGAATTTATAAGTGAAAATCTATTAATTGCTGAAAATGATGGTGATTTTGGGATGTTGAATGTAAAAGGTGATACTGTTTTAGTATTTTCTGATCATAAAATCGAACCTTTTGAGGACAATATTGTAAAACTAAGTAACAAGAGTAATGTATGTTATTATAACTTTATAAAGAATTCTTGGATAAGTAGGAAAGAATAGTGGATCAGTTTTTATTAAATATAGAAAAATATAAGTATTCTATTTTGGGTACTATTTTGATTCATATTGCCATTATTGTGTCTTCGAGTTTTACACAAATTCAAAATGTAATGAAAATGCCTCCTCAAGAGGTGTCTATTGATTTACCGCTTGAGAATATTGAGTTTGAACCGGAAATTGAAGAAATTTTGGAATTAAATAAAGAACCAATTCCTAGTCAGGAAATAACTAATGTTGCCGCTGATGCCAATGATACAAGAGAGGAATCGTTTGAAAACTATTCAACTAACATGGATGAAAGCACTGAAGAAGTTGAAAAGACTATTAAGGAGCTTGAGGCAGAATACTTTAAGGATGCAGCAGCTAAGAATACGAAAAACAATGCTACTCAAAATGACAGTTATGTGCCAATTGAAACAAAAGCAGATAAAATAAAAACGAATGGAAGCGCTTCTAACATAACAAAAGGAGGTGATAAAGCGTTTGCGGGAGAAGTGATGATTTCATACAGTTTGAAAGACCGCAAAGCCTTTAGTTTGCCTAATCCAGGTTATACTTGTAGTAGTAATGGTACTATTGTAATTGAGATTAAAGTAGATGGATCAGGATCTGTTAAATCTACCAGATTTTTAAGCGCAGTGTCATCCGGCGCAACTGAATGCCTGATTGAAAGTGCCACAAAGTATGCTGCACGATCAAGATTTAATTCATCTTCAGGAGGAAATCAAACAGGTACAATTACTTATAAATTTAGAGGCCAATGATAGGTAGAGATTTGCTAAGGAAGTTGACACCTAATTCCATTTTGAATTGGAACCGAAAGCGAAAAAAAAAGAAAATAAATGCTAAGCTAACTCAACAAAAGAAAAGCGGTGCTATTTATACCAAACAGCAAATAAAGAATGACCTCCTATCCATTGGATTAAAAAATGGTGATTGCATATTAGTGCATTCTGCTTTAAGTAAAATTGGTTATCTAGAAGAAGGTCCAAAAACTTTAGTTGATGCCTTAATTGAAGTTGTAGGAGAAGAGGGGCATATTTTAATGCCAACATCTCCTAATCATGTTTATCAACTTAACTATATTCGAAATACACCATTGTTTGATGTTTTGAATAGCCCGTCAAAAACAGGTGCTATTACAGAGTATTTTAGAACATTAACTAATGTTAAAAGAAGTTTACATCCAACAGAGCCAGTTTCAGTATTAAGTCAAAAAGCTGATCAGTTTATTGAAGGCCACTTTAAAGCAATCACACCATATACTTCAAGTAGTCCATTTGCCAAAGTAGCTGAATTTAATGGTAAGATATTATATATAGGTGTTACGCTTGACAATGCAGGTACTAGTTTGCATACTTTAGAAGATGCAATTGAAGATTTCAAGTATCCAATATATTATCCTGAAATTTTTAGCATCAAGGTTATAGATTCGAAAGGGGAGAGTCATACAGTGAAAACAAAAGTACATGATCCCAAATATTCTAAATTGAGACAATGTGATAAGTTAATTCCTCATTTTGAAAATGCAGGTGCACTTAAACCTGTTAAAATTGGTCTTGCCGATACACTCTGTGTTGATGCAAAACTTTTTTTCAATACAATGGTTTCCTTATACAATGAAAAAGGAATAACAATGTATACACCAAATGGAGGGGAGATATAAAAATGCTTTTTAATATTCCATCACCTTTATTGCAAATTCATTTACCTATCTCCCAAGCCTCAAATATTGAAGTTTGGATGAAAAGAGATGACCTGATTCATTCTGAAATTTCTGGTAATAAATGGCGGAAACTTAAATTTAATATTGAAAAATTTAAACAAGGTCAATATGATGCTATATTAACATTTGGTGGTGCTTTTTCGAATCATATTGCTGCTACAGCATTTGCTGGAAAAGAACTTAATATTCCTACAATTGGTATTATTAGAGGTGAAGAATTGAATCAGAATTCAAATTCAACAATACAAGCTGCTCATCAAAATGGAATGGATTTGCACTTTGTAAGCAGAACCAAATACAAAGAACGGTATGAAAAAATATACTGGACAGAATTGCGAAATAGATTTGGTAATATTTTGATAATTGAAGAAGGCGGTGCTAATTTTCATGGTCTTTTGGGGTGCTCTGAAGTAGTATCGGAATTACCTTTTGAACCAGATTATATTTTAACTGCAGCAGGTACAGGCACCACATCTGCTGGGCTCTTGTTTACCTGTGATAAATCAGAAATTATTTCAGTGCCAGTTTTAAAAAAAGGTACATTCATTAAAGATGAAATTAAAGAATTACTCTATTATTCAGGACTCTCTGGTGGCGATATTAATTTAAAGTTGAACCAACTAAAACTAGAAACTCGTTTTCATTTTGGTGGATATGGCAAATCAAACCATGTGCTAATTGATTTCATGAATGCGTTTTACGAACAGACTAAAATTCCTCTTGATCATATTTATACAGCAAAAATGGTCTATGCTTTTACTGAATTAGTCAAAGAAAGCTATTTTAAAAAGGGTTCAAAAGTTGTATTGCTCCATACCGGAGGATTACAAGGGAATGTATCAATTTCAAACCAGTTAAAGTACTAGCTTAGTCATTTGACTTTAAATTGTAAATTGGTATAAAATTTTTCGCATTAAAAAAGGTTGAAAACATTAAAATATAAGATTCATTTTTAATCTTAATATCAAAAATATTTTTTTCATTATTCACATCCTTAAATATATAGTATAATAATTCTGAGCAGTAAAACTTGTCAGTACTTATCATACTAAAACCATAGTCAAATGGCACTTTTTGTTTTAGATAGCGTTTAGCCGATATAACTATGCTGTCTCCTATGTTTTCTTTGAAAATGGGTCTGCAGATAAATAAGATAGAATCAGCAGATTGTTTTGCAAAAGCCCTTAAACTTTGAGTTTGCACACCATTTATTCCTTTGGTACTGGCATCAGTGCCTAGAGTATGAATGACTCCCCAACGCGAGTTGTGTTTAAATATAATACCGCAATGAGTGTAATCTTCTCCAGTACTGCGACTTAAATGAAAAGATAAAGGACCGTCGCCTTTTCTTAGGATAATATCCCCATTTTTTAATATCCTTTGAATAGAATCAGGGATACTGGGATAGATAATAGTTGGATGATATGATAAACCAGGAGTCCCATCTTGATGATTATGCTGTTTACATGACAAAATTGAAAATAAAAATAATATTGCAAGTAAGGTAAATTTCATATCGTAAAAAAACCCATCATCCAAAGTTGGTGATGGGTTTGGCATTGTATGTATAATAATTTATTTTTAGATGTCTTCTGCTGCTTCACCATCTTCCATTACTGGCTCTACTGGTGCTTCCTCCATCATGTCCTCATCACCAAATCCCATATCGCCCATGTCAGGCATTGGCATATCTTTGGTTTGCGAGCTTACTTTCCATGTATTATCTAGTTTTTCTAATTCATAAATAAAGGAATCATATTTATAATTTAGAAAAGTAGTTGAGTCAATTCGTCTTTCTGTACATTTACATTTAGCTGTTTCCGCTTCATTATCAACCTCACATTTTACCTCTACTATTTTGGTTTCATAACCATTAGCATCAGTTTCTTTCATTTGGTTCACTGTTTCAGTGGCAGGTCCAGTAGAAACTTCTAAAGCTTTTTCGTAATCTGCCTTCGCAATCATTGACACATAAGTTTCAGTCGCTTTTTCAGGGCCATTTCCACCAACTGAGTCATTACAAGATATTGCAGTTAAACAAATTGCTCCTAATACTAAATTCGTTATTTTCATTGTTGTTTATGTTAAATTGATCTGATACAAATGTAGTTTTCTTTTTTTGATTAATCAAGTTTAGCAAAGAATGTTGATATAAAAAAATGAGTTTACACAATAAGCTATTTTTAATGACGTTGATTAAACAAACCTAAAAAAATAAAATGGCCTATGGCAAAATGTTACACTCTTGAAACACCCAACCAATCAATCAATTCAGTACCCAAAGTAAAAAGCCATGTTATTAATAACATAATAAACTTTTCTAAGGCTTACAAAGTGGTTAAAAATGATAAGAAAGCAGTTGGAATAGTATTAAACTAAAAAAAGTCTCGGTTTAAACCGAGACTTTTTTATTCTTCTTCATCCGAAGTGTTGTTTTTATCAATGACTTTGTGGCTAACTAGTAAATTGTACCATTGAAATAGTTTCTTTAAATCAGAGTCATGGACTCTATCTTCATCATAGTCAGGAAGGAATTCAAGTGTTTTTTTTCTCAGTTCAGCACCATTTTCCTTATGATTAATAGATTTTTTAAAATCTTCATGATTTGCTAATTTATTATAAACATCTACCAATGGCATGTCTTCTTCATAAGTATAAATACTAATGTCTTCTAATGCGGAAACCTTATCAGTAGAAAAAATGGGAAATTTCCGATTCTCTCCTAATGCTTGAACAATTATATTGTTTCTTCCTTGAGCAACTACTTTAAACAAACCAGCTTTTCCAGAAATAGATATAATACCTTTTAAATTCATTTTTTTTTATTTGATGGAGGCAAATTTATAATAATTTTTTATTCTTTTATGAGTTTAATTATTTTATAACTATTTACAAATTGAAGTTGCAAAAGATAGAGGCCTTTAGATAGTTCGGGGGTGCGAATATTCAAAAATAAATCATCTTCATCAAACTCATTATTTTCGTAAACTTTTTTTCCCGAAACATCATAAATTGAAATGTCAACATGAAATGCATCATTCTTAATAATCTGAAAATTATCAATAAAGGGGTTTGGAAAAACAATGAATTCATTTTCTTCTAATTCCTTAATAGCTTCTACATTAATGTTTTCTGGCTCAGATATTAAATTACAACCTTCAGGGCCGGTGACTAATACAGTATAATCACCAGATACAATTGGGTTAAAATAACGTTCGTCACCATCTACAATTAAAGCTCCATCTATAAACCATTGATGCTCGGTTGCAGGTGTTGTCAATAAGCCACCACCTAAAATATTAATAGTAGGTATAATAGGCACAACGCCTTTAACAACAATGGTTGTGTCAGAAAACCCTCTGCAACCTTTTTCGTCAGTTGCTAACAAGGAAATTGTGTCACCAAAAGTAGTTATAAATGAAGGTGCTGTAGTATTGTTAGACCAAGTGTAAGTTGTAAAATTATTTTGAAGTGTACTAAAGAATGCTGTGTCGTTACAAATTAGAGTATCACCTAAAACAATAGGTTTAAAGTTGCTATTATTCAGTAGTTTAAAAGCATCTATTTTACCGTAGCCATATGCATAATTTGGTGTATTTCCAGTAAAATAATCACTGTGTGAATTAGTCAAAATCTCATTTTTGAAATCAAGATTTGTTGCATTTCTGCATTTCTCCAAATAGAGTGCTGCAATACCCGCAATAACAGGAGATGCCATTGATGTGCCTCCATTTAAAACGTGCTTTTTTCCTTGTGCTAAAGAATTTCCTCCATTATTTACTAATATATCTATTAGATATTGAGGGCAAGAACTTAGTGTACCATCACCAGTTGCAGAAATATCAGGTTTTTGCTCACCAATTCTATTTGGACCTTTACTTGAATTAATTGATAGTTTTCCAGAGGTATGGTTGATGACTCTATTGTTACCATTTTGATCTATATAATCTTTTTGATTCCCATAGTTCGCTACAGTGATTACTTGCTCAGAACAAGCCCATGAACTTACTGTGCTGTATAAAGAGTCCGGAAATTGATAATTAATAATATTTGGAAAGTCTATACTTGATGGTAAATCTGTTTCTCTAATTTTAGACAGTCCTATCGTAAACCCAGACCAAAGATCATATTCGCCTAAAGCGCCTACAGTATTAAAACCATATAAGTAATTAATAGAATCTGGGTCTTCGAAAATAACTTCAATATGATAGACACCGTTAACTTCCTCACAGTAAAATTCAATTGGGCTAGCCTTAACACCATTTACCATTAAAGAGTCATTTGAAGTTGTATTTAATAATGTTTCAATATTATAAAATTGGGTCATATCCTTTTCTTCGAAATTAGCATTTGGATCAATGGCACTAAATGCAAATTCAATATTTTTAAATTTGGAAGTATCTGCCCATAAATCAAAGAAAACTGCAGGTGATTGAAATAAAGAATTTGGATTGACCTCAAACCATACAAGTGTAGTATCTGGGTTGATTTCCCCTTTGACATGATAATGATCCCAATTGCCAGAATTACCTGCTGCTCCAACAACTATTCTTCCTGGTTTTGCCATTAATAAACTATCAATAATTTGACTTGCTGGATCAGATCCATCATGACTACCAAGGTAATCACCAACACTTGTGTTAACAACTGCAGGCTTCCCTAAAGAGTCCGCTACTGAAAAAACATAATCAATTGCATCTGCTACAGTGAGCGTCCAATTGGCTAAAGAAAAATCTGTTTCAATAACTATAATGTCTGAGTTTGGAGCGGCGCCTACAAACTTTCCTAAAGCTCTTCCATTGCCTGACCCGCATCCTATAACTGTTGATCCATGCGAATTACCGTTTGTTGATGTATGAACACCTGCATCTAATTCAGCATTATTCCAAATTTGTCCATATCCATACTTTGCAGGAGTTCTAGTTGAACTAACAGGCAACGATTGATCCCAATACCTTAAAACCCGACTAGTACCATCATCATTGATAAAGTCCTCATGCGTGTAATCGAGTCCATCATCAATATACCCCATTATTACTCCTTTACCAGTATAGGCTTCTTGCAGCGGGTTGATACCATTTAAAACGGAGTCAATATTTTGAGCTAGCCGCATAGAATCATTTAAGAGCCTAGGAATAGATGGTGTAAAGTATACTTGAGTAATATGCTCTGCTTGGAGCAAGCTAGCTAAAGTTGATGATGAACAGCGGATATGGTGCCATGATTGATGCTGGTACTTATAGTGAACGCTTGAATGTTGTTCTAAAATACTTCTATTTCCTTTAACTGCAAAGTTTTCTTGCTTTCCAGGTGTCGATTGCAAATGCCTTTGAAAACTAATACTTCCATTGTTTACACTTTGCGAAATACTATAAGAAGAAATGGATATTAGTATTAGAATAAACAGGTACGACTTCATAATCTGGCAGTTTGAATGGCTTCTATATTACACAATGTTGCATGAGATAGAAACTGTTTGTACAAATTTATACTATTTTATGGACGATTACAATTAAAATATGACCATTGGTACAATTGTATAGTTAGATTGTTTTATTATGATTATTTTAGCAAAAATTAAAATTTTAAAAAATGAATTTGAAAGGAATCGCAACGTTGTTAGCAATGTCATTGACTTTGGCAAGTAATGCACAAGGAGTTGATAAGAAGATTGTAAATTGGTATAATGGTACTAAGTATGGCATGAGTACTGATAAAGCTTATAAAAAGGTTTTGAGTAAGAAAAGCTCTAAAACTGTCATTGTAGCTGTAATTGATTCCGGTGTTGATATTGAACACGAAAATTTAAAAGGAAAAATTTGGGTAAATAAAGATGAAATTCCAGGTAATGGAATTGATGATGATAAAAATGGATATATAGATGATGTACATGGATGGAATTTCTTAGGAAATGCAAAGGGAGAAAATGTTAAAGAGGAGCAGTTAGAAGTGACAAGGATTTATGCTTCCTTAGATAAGAAGTTTGCTGGAAGAAGTGCAGTAGAGTTAGGTCCAGATGAATTGAAGGAGTATAACCTTTATAAAGAGGTAAGGGAAGAGGTTGAAAAAAACATTACAAAAAGTACAAAGACGATTGAAAACTTAAAAAAAGCTCTTGACTATTATACACCAATGGATGAAAAATTAAAAAAGCATTTTGGAGGTGATTATACAGTTAATGATTTAAAAAAGTTGACTAAAGATCCAGAGTTAGGAAAAGCAGCTACTGAAATGACTAAAATGGCGTCACAAGGAGGCCTTAAAGGTTTGTCAGGATATGTGGATTATTTAGAAACTCAGCTTAAATATTATTACAATAAAGATTTTAATGCCAGAATTCAAGGAGATAACCCTTCTGATTTTTCAGACACTAAATATGGATCAAATGATGTTGAAGGGCCAGATGCAATGCACGGTACTCATTGTTCAGGTATTATAGGAGCAGTGAGAGGAAACGGTTTAGGTAACGACGGTGTTGCTGATAATATTCTAATAATGTCTGTGAGAGCGGTGCCGGATGGTGATGAAAGAGATAAGGATATTGCATTAGCCATTCGCTATGCAGTTGATAATGGTGCTAAAGTAGTAAATATGAGTTTTGGTAAAGCGTATTCGCCTTACCAATCAGAAGTTGTTGCAGCAGTTAAATATGCAGAGTCTAAAGGTGTGTTATTGGTACATGCTGCTGGAAATTCATCAAAAGATGTAGATGTTGAAAATAATTTTCCACGCCCCCAGTATGCTAGCATGAGCGGAAAGTTTACTAACTGGCTTGAGGTTGGTGCTTCGACAAGGTACAAGAAAAAATTAGCAGCTTCGTTTTCAAATTATGGTGACGTAATGGTTGATGTTTTTGCTCCAGGTTTAGAAATTTATTCAACAGTTCCTCAAAGTGAATATTTAGTAACGCAAGGAACAAGTATGGCTGCTCCAATGGTTGCTGGATTAGCTGCATTATTGAAATCATATTATCCAGAATTAACTATGTTTCAAATTAAAGATATTATTTTAAAATCAACAAAATCGGTTAAAGACAGAACAACGCCAAAACCAGGTTCGAAGGAAGACATTATGTTTAAAAAATTATCAGTTTCTGGTGGTATTGCAAATACTTTAAATGCTGTATTAATGGCAGAAGCAATGACTGCTAAATAATTATAAAAACAATTTTATTTCGAATGCCGTATGCTTATTTTTGCATACGGCATTTTTTTTGTAGTAATAAATACTAAATTCAGCCGTTAATTAATTTTTAATATGAAACCATTCAAAATATATTTTCTCTTTACTCTAGTTTTTATACAACTTAACACAATTTCATTTGCCCAAAGCATTAATGCCTTTGAAGTGGTTGTTAATAAGTTAGTGTTTTTTAACGCTTCAAGATTTTCTTTGATTGAACAACAGGTCATTGAAGACTTAAATGTTGGATTAGATTATGTAACCTATCGTGATGCAAGAGGTGACTATCAAGTTTATTATAATGGCTCAAAGAAAATGTTGACCAGAGGAAGAACAAAGGTATCTATGACAAATAATTTTTTCGCTTATCAAATAGCTAGTGTATTGAGAGTGTTCGATAAAGGTGAATCAACAATTTTAACTTCGTATGCTGGGAGTTATGGTGTTGGCGATAGCTTAATCGTTTTTCAGGATAGGATCGGAGGCAACTTAAAGTATTTTTATAAAAATGAAATAGTTGAATTTTCTCAAGTACTTGGAGATTATATGTTTAGTGAAAACATGGTTGGAGAAAATACATTCGTATTTAATGAAGTTGGGGGTAATTATAAGGCGTTCTATCAAGGCCATTTTACTTTATTAATAAGCACAAACCAACCGGTGAATTTTAGTGCAGGTATGAATATTATTGCATTTAATGATCCTGAAAATTATACGTTCTCTATTTTCGAAAAGGGGGAAATTATTGATGTGGAAACACAATTTGTTGAAACCTATCAAACCGGTTACGATTTTGTATTTTATAGAGATAATAATGGGGTAAACAAAGTGTATTATCATGGAGAAATAAAGGACTTAGGTTATGACTTGCAAGAGGTTCAGATTTCGGATAGTATTATCTTTTTTAAAGAAGCTGACTATGCTCATATTTGGTACGACGGTGAAGTGTATTCAATTTATAATGATCAGGTCAAAGATTTTCAAGTAAGCGGTGGGTCGATTGCATATATTAATTCTAGCGGAGGCGTCTCAGCATTAATTAGAGGCAAGTCCGTAGAGATCTCCAGGCAAAAAGTTCAAAAATATAATCTTGTAGGAAATACAATTGCATTGCAATACACACCTTCGTCATTTTCTGTATGGTGGAATGGAAAAATGTTTGATTATTAATATTACTTTTGTCCTTCAAATATTAAATCGAATATAAAAATGAATAGTTGGCATACAGTTAAAGTAAAATATACAAAAGAATTTCAAGACGGTACTTTAAAAAGAGTAACTGAGCCATATTTAGTTAGTGCTATTTCGTTTACTGATGCTGAGGCAAGAATTTTTCAGGAAGTTGGAGAGTTCGTGCGAGGTGAGTTTACAGTGACATCAATAGCAAAAACTGACTTTAATGATATTATTCAATATGATGATGCTGAAACATGGTATAAATGTAAAGTCTCATATATATCAGAAGATGCTGATAGTGGAAAAGAGAAGAAGGTAAATAGCAATTATTTAGTATCAGCCCATAATGTTAAAGAAGCATACGATCGACTAGAAGAAAGCATGAAAGGTTTGATGGTTTCATATGAAATACCCATGATTTCTTTAACGCAAATAGTTGAAATCTTTCCATATGTGGCCAATGAGGATGATATAATTGATGACAGCAAACCTGAAGAAACAGATTCTACATCTAGCTCAGTGAATGTGGCATATGCAATAGGAAACGAAGAAGAATAAACAATAAAATTTTGGACCATTTAGATAAAACTAGGAACGATCATTCTGATTTTTTGCACGGCGAATTAAAAGATTATTTGTCGGACCCTATGTTAATGTTTCAAAAATGGTATCAATTGGCTCACGAAAAACAAGTATCCTCACCTCATGCTATGGTAATTAGCACAGTCGATTCTGATGGACAACCATCAAGTAGAGTTGTATATATGAAAGAAGTTTTGGAAGAGGGACTTATTTTCTATACAAATTACCAAAGCAAAAAAGGAAAAGATTTATTAGAGAATAAAAAAATAAGTGCTTTATTCTTTTGGCAAGGTACGGAGCAACAAATAAGAATTGAAGGCAATGTAATCAAAGTTGACCCAATAATTTCAGATGATTATTTCGCATCCAGGCCAAGAGTTTCTCAAATCGGAGCCTGGGCATCAGAACAAAGTAGTTCAATTGACAACAGGCAGATTTTAGAGGATAGAGTAGCGTATTTTGAGACTAAATATCCTAACAAAGTCCCACGACCACCTCATTGGGGTGGCTATTTAATTGTACCTCATTATTTCGAATTTTGGCAAGGGAGATTAGGAAGATTGCATGATAGAATTTGCTATAGAAAAAATAAAAATGGAAAGCTTGTTATACAAAGATTAGCTCCATAAAAACTAAACTAAAAAATATGAAAACTAAAAAGGTACTATTTCTCTTATTTGTTAATTTATTCATTTTTGCCTCTTGTAAAAAGGAACAGGGGTGCATGAATAGCTCGGCTGATAATTATTCGAATGAAGCTGAAGAAGATGATGGTAGTTGCACTTTCTCCGGGAGAGCCTATTTTGCTTATAGTTATGATGATCAAAATAATTTTGAAGATGATAACATTGAAAATTTGGAACTTTTTGTTGACAATGAATTCATTGGTTTTCAGAAAACGGATGTTGCTATTGTTAAATTGGGTTGTGGTGGAAGTTCTAATGTGACGAAAACGTTCAATTGGGCAGGTAGTAGCTCTGCGACTAAACTTTTAAAAGTTGTAGATCAGGCAACTGGCTTGACAATTTATTCAAGAGAGTTCACTGTTTATGCTAACAATTGCACGGGGGTTTCAATTGACTACTAAATTATTTTTAGGCTAAACTAAAAATAATTGATAGATTTGATTAACTTTGAATAAGAGTTGAACACATCTAATTATCTTTCATGAATTTAAGATTAACTCAAAGTGAGGAAAACTATTTAAAATCTATATATAGATTATCAAGCGAATCTGAAAAAGATCAGGTGCCGACAAATGCCATAGCTGAAGATTTAAATACAAAGGCATCTTCAGTAACAGAAATGATTAAGAAGCTGTCGGGTAAACTCTTAATTGACTATACTAAATATCAAGGTTCAGCATTAACAACTCTGGGTAATTTATGTGCTATTAAGGTGATTAGAAAGCACAGATTATGGGAAACTTTTTTGGTGGAAAAATTAAATTTCACATGGGATGAGGTTCATGATATTGCAGAGCAATTAGAACATATACAATCCGAAAAATTAACTAATAGTTTAAGCCAATTTTTAGGAAATCCTGAATTTGACCCACATGGTGATCCAATTCCTGATATTGAGGGTCGGTTTCCATCACATGAATCAGCAAGAAAATTAAAAGAACTAGAGGTAGATGAGATTGGTATTGTATATCATATTAGTTTAGATAATAAAACTTTTCTGCAGTATTTAACTGAAAATAAAGTAAGTATTGGAAGTCATATTCAGTGTAAAGCAAAGTTTAGCTTTGACGATTCAATGACAGTCGTTGTTGATGGTAAGCAAGAGATTAATTTTTCAAAAAAAGTAATAAAAAACATTATTGTTAAATAAAATATATGTGGGATTCAATTATTAGTTGGTTCGAAGAGCAAGACCCTGTTTATGCTGCTTTAGTAGCCGGTATCTTCACCTGGTTGGTAACTGCCGCAGGTGCTTCATTTGTGTTTTTCTTTAAAAAATTAAATAGAACAGTATTAGATGTCGCTTTAGGATTTACTGGTGGAGTGATGGTAGCAGCCAGCTTCTGGTCATTACTAGCACCTGCAATTGATGAATCAGATGGTAGTTGGGTTCCAGCCGCCGTTGGTTTTTTATTGGGTGCCTTCTTTATTTTTGGACTCGATAAAGTTATTCCTCATTTGCACATCAACTTTAAAGAATCAGAAAAAGAGGGGCCAGAGAGTAGAATGAAAAAAACTATGTTACTTGTATCTGCCATTACTTTGCATAATATCCCTGAAGGTCTATCTGTTGGTATTTTATTCGGTGCTGCAGCTTTAGGTATTTCTGATGGAGCAGGCACTAGTGAGGCCGTCATGCTAGCATTAGCAATTGGGATTCAAAATTTTCCGGAAGGGTTTGCTGTCTCAATGCCGCTAAGAAGAGAGGGCATGAGTCGACGGAAAAGTTTCTTTTATGGTCAACTATCCGCCTTTGTTGAACCCATTGCTGCTGTTGCTGGTGCCGCAGCTGTTTTAGCTTTTCAGCCTATTTTGCCATACGCATTAGCATTTGCTGCTGGTGCCATGATTTTTGTTGTGGTTGAGGAGGTCATTCCAGAAACGCAAAGAGATAAAAATACAGATTTAGCCACTATGGGCTTTATGATTGGTTTTGTAGTCATGATGATATTGGATGTGGGATTGGGGTAGGTTTACGCCTCTTGTATTTAATAACTTTTCCTTATTTCATATCATTGATTTTCTGCTATCAATTGGAAGTTAAGATTAATTTCGAAATGACTCGATAAGGGTTGAATATTTAAAGCCATTATTTGATCATCTATCGGTGCAAGGATAAATCCAATACATGCAATTGTCAATTCTTGAAAGATGGCCCTATTACTTCGGTAGAATGGAATTTAACAAACACCAAAGGGATTCCAATTTCAAGTGGTGTTTACATTATTCATGTAGAAGTACCAGGTGTAGGTGAAAAGATTGTGAAGTGGTTTGGAACCATGCGTAAAGTTGATTTAAATAATATTTAATTGGATTGCGAATGATGGATAGAGGCTAGAGTAAAGCAATTACTTAGCTTCAATAATCAAATAGTCTTTTGCAATGCCATGCCATTGGGTTTCTTCTTTCCAAAAAGCAGTTTCAATGTTTTTAAATCGTTTGTTATTTGCAACAATTGCTTCTTTTGATAATAGTCGGCAACGTAGGCGAATGATCTTAAGATTCTGCTTCTTTCCATGATAGCTCCTGACTTCAGCCACAATTTTTGGATAACATGAGCTAATCTCTTCATTATTTATGTCATATTCAAATATGTTGCGGTATTTTACCACTGTTTCATAAGTGGAATCTGTCTCTGTTGTTGTGACAACCGTATTTATGGTATCGTTAAATTGTATAGACCCAGTTACAATTGGATTGTAATTTTTTAATTGTTTTGTATAGGTAAGGGCTTTATTGTAAAATGATTCAATAATGGTGTCGAAAGTACTCAATTGATAGTGATTTCTATAGTTACAGACGCAATCTAAAGTATCAAATTTACCGAGTTCTTTAAGCGGTAATAACACATCATCTTTATATTTTACAATACTGACCGTCCCTGCAAACCAAAACTCATTTCCAATTCCACCGCCTTCGTTTTTATTGCAGTGACGAAATAAGTCTAACTCTAGGAATATAAAGTCATTTTTGACTTGGCCTAAAGGCAGTAGTCTATAGTTACGTTCGGCACAACAAGAGAGACCAACAGTTGAAAAACTGATCAGGTAAATTAAACTCAAAATTAATTGCTTTTTCATCATAAAAATGAACGATAGAAAATAATTAGGTTACAACATTGGACCCGTATTAAATCTTCAAATCATTTTGCGATTGAGATTAATCCTCAATCAAGTTAAATACTAAACTATTTAAATCATTTTTCAAAGTAAGAGTGGAAGTTGTACGTGTTATTTTGAATGATTGATTACCTAATGCTTTAAAATACTTACTCTCTATATTTTCATCAACACAGGCCCTACGAGTAGCACCAATATTTCCAATAATAATATCAACACTACTCACAGTATAGTTTCCAAAATATTGGTTACAACCTCCATAACCACTAAATTTTAAGTCATGAGCATTTACATTCAGTGTAGGAATTTTGCTATTGTTTTCTACTTTAGCATCATTCAATGACACTAGTTTCCAGTTACCTTGAAAGTTATTTTTGTTTTGCTCTGCTGTCATGTTTTTCATTGTTCTAAAGTAAGATCTTTCTACAACTTGAACTTTTTCCTCGTTGTTTGTTGAATGGGTAATGCAAGCCCCCTCAATTCCAATAGCAAAAATTACACCTCTAAAAGTTTGAAAATTTGATTCGTCTTTAAAGTATACAGTGTCTCCAATTCGATAGATAGGGTCTATTTTAAGCAGAGCGCTGTCATTCGAAATTTTGTATAGGCTAGATAGACTGACATTATTATGAGTTAAGTTGCCTTTTGTTTTAGCAAAACGAATTTCTGCTTTACCATTGCGAAACGCTGTAATTGTTGCTTCTATTGGTTTAAAAGTATTATTCTCGCAAAAAAATATTTTTTCACCCACTTTAAAATTGTTCAAATGATAGGTCACATTTTTGGTAATTTCAGAGTTTATATTTATAAAGTCTTCACTATTTGCTTGTCCGTTGAAGTCTATAATATCAGCAGTAATTGTACAGATTGTGCGATTAAACAATAAGTAAAAACCGCGCTTAAAATCAACTGTAACGTTAGCAAAAGCTTGACCCGGTTCAAGGGGATAAGTGGTGTACATATTTCTTTTAGCTTCAATGACCATCCCATCTTTATTTAGTCCACCAATGCCAAAAACATAGATTGATTGAGAGGTACCTGTTGCGAAGCCAGCAACTGTAAAATTGGCATCAGAAATAGCAGCATTTCCTGTCATTGAACCGTTATAATAAGCGCAACTATGCAGTAAAAACATAAGGGCTATAGTAGGAACAGTTAAATTGAATTTTAATACAGATATCATAAGTTGTACAATTACTATAAATTTAACAAAATTAGTGCCAGTTCTATAGCTTTCAAACTAGTACTAAATAATTAATCTAACTTCACTTACTTAATTGTAGAGGGTTGGACCCATTTAAACTGATAAGAATTTTCCGGTAAAATTAACCTATCGGCTATTCTAAGCATTCTGTTTGGAAGCTTCATAATATAATCTCTTGCTTTTTCTGCTTCATCTGATAGATTAGTTATTTTTTCAATCTGCCACTTTGCAATTAATTTTTGTAAAATATCAACATAGTCTGCTGCAGTATAGACACCAATTCGTTGTGCAGTATTTGAAAATTCTTCAAAAGCATGGCCAATTTTACTGCCGGACTCTCTTAAAAAGTGTGCTGGCATATTAATTTTTTTTCGCATCATATCCTCAAATGCAAGCATCATTTGGTTTGGATCTACTTTAAAAATTCGATTAACAAATTCAGAATAAGCGTTATGATGACGCATTTCATCACCAGCCACCATTTGACACATTTTGGCTAATCCTTTATTACCACTTTCTCTTGCAATTTTTGCGACTCTATTATGAGATATATAGGTTGCTAATTCTTGAAAACTGGTGTAAACGAAGTTTTTGTAAGGGTCTCGATCTGTACCAATATCAAAACCATCAGAAATTAAATGTTGGGTGGTAATTTCAACCTCTTTCATATTCACTTTTCCTGAGAGATATAAGTATTTATTTAGCAAGTCTCCATGTCTATTCTCTTCTGCTGTCCAGTGTTTTACCCAAGTAGACCAACCATTATTTTCTATTTGATCAACACCCTCAACATCCATCAGCCATGATTCATATGTAGGAAGTGCTTCTTCTGTAATCATATCTCCAACCAAAACAACCCAAAAGTCATAAGGTAATTCTTTTGCCAGTTCTTGAATTTCAGAAATTTTATCTAAAAAATAATCATCTTCAGAATTTGGCAAAAAATCACTTGGTTGCCATATAGAATCAATAGGAATTAAATATTTTTCGATTAAGGAAGAAACGTCTTTTTCAAGAAAACGCATCACTTCAAGGCGAATATTTTTTGCTGACATAAATTGGGATGTAAAATAGACATCAAGGTTAGGCAAATTAATACAGCCAATCTATTTTTTTGACATAAAAAAATGATTTTTTTAAAAACTTTATAAAATCTCCTTCGGAATTATTTTTCTAGTCCAAGTTTTTAAGCGTTTGTAGCGATCAACTTCTGAATCAGGATTGAATTCATGTGTTATTTCCCAAGCATTTTCAGGTTTTAATTCATTCTCCATTCCTTGTAAAACACCTTTAGCTATTTTTTTTGATTTTGTAATGACAATACATTCAGTATTTAGATTGGCACTTCTTGGATCTAGATTAAAAGTGCCAATGACTGTTGTTTTTCCATCAATCACCATTGATTTGGCATGTAAACCAAAAATTGGCGTGTACTTTAATTCAGATTGTAACTCTCCAGTCATTATTTGTTTTCTAATAGAAGCATCAGGTTTAAACTCGAAAATTCTTACACCAGTATTTAAGAGTTTGTCTCTATCAGACTGATAGCTGCTAAATGCTTCTAAATTATCAGTTGAAGCTAAACTATTTGTCAGAATTTTTATTTGGACACCGCGCTTAGTAGCAGCATCAAATAAAGATCGACTTAACTCAGTTGTAATTAAATATGGTGTTTGAATGCATATTGATGAATCTGCGGCTTTTACTAAGTTAATTAATGCTGTCGTTGTTGCTCCACCGCCCAATAACCCCTCTTCTCCGTTATTCTTGCCAGGCTCGTCTGAAACGAATTTGACATCATCTAACCAAACTAACTTTTCGGAGTCAACTATTTTTTGAAAGGTAAAAGGAAGATTTTGAATTCTTGACCTAACTTGGGGCCAAAAATTTTCAGGATTGCAAGCGTACTCATGAATGTTATTGAATCGTTCCGGACTACTAATATTATTAGGTTCATCTTCAATAATTGTTTCTACTTCAAAGCTGAGTTTACTATGCCAAAATCGTTCAAAAGAATTTCTAACAGATTGTACCTCTTTACCCAGCATTAAGATATCTCTATCTCTAAAATTGTATTCATGATCATAATCGAAATACTCATCAGCAATATTTCGTCCTCCTGTAATGACGGCCAGCTGGTCAACAATAAATGTCTTGTTATGCATGCGTTGATTTGCAGATCTAAAATCAGTGGAGAATTTTTTAATTTTTTGAAAAATGTTTTTGCCAATATTGACACCGGGGTTGTATACTTTAACAGTAATGTTTTCATGAGAACTGAAAGTTAAGATGTCTTGTATATCAGCATCAACCATAATGTCATCAACAAGAATTCGTACTTTGACTCCACGGTCAGCTGCTCGTAATAAGTAGTCACAGGCAATTAACCCCACATTGTCCGTTGAAAAAATAAAATATTGTATATCAATCGTTTTTTCAGCATATTCTGTTAACCAGGCTCTTGCCACCATGGATCCACTGCCATCTTCTAAAACATAAACACCTGTTTGCTGATCAATAATAGGTTTAAGTTTATCAATTTCCTTTGATAGTGTGGTAGAGTCATTTCTGTGAATACTTGAGCAAAAATCAGTCTTTTCAGCTACTTCCGTATTGCCGCAAGAAACCATTATGACTGAACAAAACAGAAATAAAAGAGTTTGACTATTTTGGATAAATTGCTTCATTATAAAGATGGATTTTACTAAAAAATGATTTTATTTCCATTTAATATTACACCCCATACTTGGAAATTGTTTAGGATTTACTTTGCTATTTAATAGTAAGGCATCCAAAGTTTCACAAATATCTTTACCAGTTGCGTTGCTCTTATTTGGACGACTCTCGTCAAAACGACCTCTATATACACACTTTAAATGATTGTTAAACACGAAAAAATCAGGTGTACATTCGGCGTTATAAGCTTTTGCTATTTCTTGGGTCTCATCATACAAATAAGGAAAAGGATAATTTTCTTGCTGCGCGGTGATTTTCATATATGATGGTCCATCTTGCGGATGAGTGTTTACATCATTACTGCTAATGGCAATAAATTGAACCCCCTGCTTTTGATAAGTATTTGCAACTTCAACTAATTTCGAATTAATGTGATGGACAAACGGGCAGTGATTGCAAATAAAAACGACCACCGTTGCAATATCAGATTTTAAGTCCATCAATGACAAATTTTTGTCAGAAATTGTATCATATAAGTCAAAGTTAGGGCCTACAGTGCCCAATTCCATCATATTTGATTCTACTAGCATATTGTTTAGCTAAATTATTATTTATAGAGGTTAAATATACAATTATTTGACTGTACTTTATTCGTTGAAAGGCCGATTATTGGTCAGAGTTTTACACCCTGAATTAAAATAGAGGATTGAATCGACCGGTCTTTTAAATGCATGAATTTTTTACGTTCTTCATCTTCTTTAAATGAGTCAAAATCCTTTTGCGTATCAAATTCTACTAGATGAATTTCGTAGGGCTGCTCAATATGGCTTTCAATAAAACTATTTTTTTCAGGACGAATTCTTAAGGCAAGTTTTCCATTGTACTTGCGAATAATTGGGATTGCAATGGCTTCAAATTGATCAAATTCTTTTTCTTGACCTGGCTTAATGTAAATTAATTGAGTGATATAAATCATGATTGTTAGGTGTTAAAGTGTTAGACTTTATGTTGCTGATCAATAAGTTATTCTTTTCTGTGGTTTTCTATTATAACGTTTGGTTCTAATTTATATAAATTGACCATTAAATTATCTTCCTGAAATTCTTTTTCGTATTTAAAGTTTAACTTCTTCAATACATTAACAGATCCTTTATTATCAGGTAATACCATTGCAATTATTTCATTGAGATGAAGTGCATTAAATCCAAAATCAATACAAGCTTTGGCAGATTCTGTTGCAATACCTTTGCCCCAATAGTCTTTCATGAAACGGAACCCTAAATCAACAGTTTTTAAATCTTCAAGATATTTGAGGCCTGTAAAGCCAATAAATTTTTTTTCTGATTTTAGTTCAACGGCGAGCCTGCCGTAACCATATTTTTTATAGTCACCAAAAACATCTTCAATAATTCTTCTTTTGGTTTCATCTTTTGAAACAATACCTCCGTCTCCAGTATAAAGACTAACCTCAGCATCTAAATTCATCATGTAGGCGGGTTCAATATCGGCCAATTTAAATGGTCGAATTAGAAGTCTGTCGGTTTCAAAAATAAGATTAGGGTAATCCATGTAACGCTAAATATACAAAAACGAACACTTATTTCAGGTCACCAACAAGTTGATTAACGTTGCCAACCATTTCTAGACCTGCAATAGAGGTGCTGTCTAAATATATAGAGTTTCCTTTTTTATCTAATAGCGTCAGTTTGATAGTCGCATCAATACTCTCAGGAATTCGTCGACTCATTGTACCAGAAACTGGCGCTTTTAATAAACCCATACTATGCCGTTTGGCTTCTATTATATAACTATATTTCCTATTTTCGATTTTAATTTCAACACTATTTTCTGTGATGAGCTTCAAATTGAGTTTAGTATTTTCGTAAGTTGCAAAACGGTGTGTTTTTCCATTATGATAAAAGAAACCTAGAAAGCCATTAAATGATTTACCTAAAAAGGGGACAGTGGCAATAGAGAGCATTAAGGAATTGTTAGCTTTTGAGAAGTGATTAGTCTGAATCCAAATCCAACTTGAAGGCATGCTAGACCCCCAATCTTTTTCAATATACCCTTTGCCATTATTAAATTCGTGGAGTTGATCACCAATCTTTATCTGGCCATTTAATTGATGCGTCAAACTAGCTACACCATGATAGCATTCCATAAAGGGAACAAATCTGTACCAACCCATTATGCTATTTCCCACAAAGTTACCAGAAGAGTAATTGGTCAAATTTTTCATGGTCACATATCCTGTAATGGCAGTGTCTCCCTGTTGAATATTTAGGACCAGACCATTTTTTGAAAAGTAGTTTTGCCCAATACGAATGGCAAAATCCTTTTTAGAATAGTAAAAATCTTCAATTGGAAAAGAGTAGTATTTTGTGGTGGCTGTAACTCCATTAATTAATTGTATAAAAGCGTGTTGTATCTTTCCATCCTCAGATAACGAAATTCCTGGTATGACACTTAAAATTGACTCTCCATTGCTTGATACCATTTTAAAATACCATCCTTCAAAATAATTTTTCTTCTCTTTATTTCCTTGAAAAATAATTGTGTTTCTAGCTTTCTTTAAATTGTAAAATGGTGTCCATTTATGCTCGGTAAAATTAGTCTCTCGAGTCAGCGTTTGCCCATTGCCTATATTTAAAGAGAGTACAAATAAACAAAGAATAATTATGTGACTAAAATTTTTTCGGACCGACATTGCTATACCAAATTTAATTATTAAATAGTCCATCCAAAACCCTTTGTTCAATCATTTGATTTATTCGCTTATGATATTCAGATGCGTTATTGAAAAAAATAGACAATTCCTCTTGGGTTAAGAAGCCTTGTACTTGTCCCAATAAAGTATATCGAATGTGTTGGTTTTTATTAAGGGCAGTAACTACTTCTTCTCTTTTTTTGATTTCAGTTAGCTGATCAAAGTTCTTATTGAAACGGGTCATATGATGCATAACTGTTTCGAGAATAGTAAAGTTTAAGAATTTCAAAATAGGACGAAGTGTTTGATTTTGAAAAGTTTCTACAGGAGTTGTATTGACATTAGTTGTAGCTTGTGGAATATTTGGACGAAGCTCTGTAAGGAATTGATCGTTTGTTTGCACGGTGGTGTAATTTATTAGTTAATGTTTGTTTTAAGTGTATTAATTCTGATTCTGAATGGTTCTAAAAGTAAGGTTAATTCTTGGAGTCTGAACTTTTTTAGTGGGGGGTAGACGGTGCAGCCAGTTAGTTTGAGTTTCCCCTTGCATCATTAAAAGACTGCCATGCTCTAAAAACGTATCAACTTTTTCTTTAGTTGACTTATGCTTAAAGGAGAATTTACGCTCAGCGCCAAAGCTAATTGATGCAATGCTTGTATTTTTGCCAAGGGCTTTTTCATCATCACTATGCCAAGCCATACCTTCCTCTCCATTATGATATAGATTTAATAGACAAGAATTGAAATTGATTCCCGAAATTAACTCTATTTTTGACTTAATTTCTAACAATTCAGCCGTCCAAACTAAAGCGACTTTCGTTGCATTTGAATAAGTGTAATTAAATGCTTTATCACCATACCATGCCACCTTGCGCTTAGTGATAATGTGTTTTCCAAATATATAAGCCTCATCATTCTGCCATTTGATTTGTTGGAGCAGGTAATCTTTACATTTATTAGCTTCTTCAATAGTGAAAATGGGTCCGTAGTATCTGACATCACCCTGGTAGGGTAATATGTTTTGCAGTGGATCTTGGTTGAATAAATCTAGCATTATTTGATTCCATTTTGTCTTTTTGTTCCTTTAATTGCTTTGTGCTCTAAAGGGTTTTCAGGCCAAGCATGTCTTTTATATTTTGATCTCAGTTCTTTTCGTACCTCAAAATAAGCCTTTTCCCAAAAACTACTTAAATCATTCGTTATTTGTACCAGTTTAAATCCAGGTGACAACAAATGTATCATTAATGGTGTTTTTCCAGCATTGATTGTTGGTGTGGTTAAAAGTCCAAATACTTCTTGTAGCCTCACAGCCAATACCGGTGTGCCAGTATTCGATTGATACTCAATTTTAATTTTTGAACCACTTGGGACTTCAATAGTTTTTGGGGCTAATTTATTTAAGTCTAATCGTTGTTGATTGTTTAAAGTATACTCTAAAACCTCGGTCAAGTTTATTTTCTGTAAATCTTCAGGCTTTTTAATATTGGTTAAGTATGGGCTTAACCACAAGTAATTTGTTTTGAGCAAATAGTTGGTACTAACGTCAGGCCATTCACCTTTAGGATTTAGTTTTTTTAGAGTCATTACTCTATTTTGCCATTGCTGAACATCAGCATTAAAATCGAGTAGGTGAGCACCTTCTTTTACAAGCGCCTGCGAAATAGCTTTTATTAATTGAGTCTCATCTGGATTTGGTAAGGGGATTGACTTTAGAATAATACTACCAATTCGGGTTTCTCGAGTTGCGATTAAACCTCCTCGTCTAGTATTCCACGTATTATTATCAACAGTTTTTAAAAAGGGTTGTAGGTCCATTGGATTTAGGGGAGCAGCTAGAAAAATTCGCCCTATTTTAGAATTGGTTAACATGTGTGCAACTGCTAACCATGGTTCAAAAGCTAAATCATCTTGATGTCCAGTCATAGCATAGGTGCCATTTGCTAATTGGAACTGGGCATTGTTACCCGGTCTTGCAAAAGCAATCCTTTCGGGATAGGCATGTACTAAAAGTAGTCCAGATTCTGAAGGATCGAAACTGGCGTTTTCCGGTTTAATATTAAACATTTGACGGTATTGCTTTGCTACTTTTTCAATTTTGTTGAATGCACCTGATAATTTTTCTTGTTTTCGTAGACGCCTAAGTGCTTCTATTCTTAAATTAATATCAATTCCTGCTTCTTTAGGTAATGGGTCCTTTTCTTCAAGAATAGCAGCAATATCTGTAGCCAGTCCTAAATTGCCATCAGCTTTTGCAATTAATAAAAGATGTGCAATACGAGGGTGGCAAGGTAATGCCTGCATGGCTTTTCCATGTGAAGTAATTTTTCCGTGTTCAAAAGCATTTAAACTTTCTAATGTTTCCGTAGCTTCATCTATAGCATATGCGGGAGGGGGCTGTAACCATGTTAAACTTTGTGCATCATTGATGCCCCAATTCATCAAATCTAGCGTCAATGAAGTTAAGTCAGCCGATAGGATTTCAGGGACCCTATGGTCTTTTAATTGGGCTTGCTGTCCTTTTGACCAAAGCCTGTAGCAAACACCTGGTGATAGTCTCCCTGCCCGACCTGCCCTTTGGTCAGCGGAGTCTTTTGAAATATGGTTTGTTTCTAAACCCGATAATCCAGTTTTTGGATTAAATACCGCGGATCGTTTCCAGCCAGAATCTACAACGGTTGTTACACCTTGAATAGTTAAACTAGTTTCCGCAATATCAGTAGCAATAACCACTTTTCGTTGTCCATTTTTATTAGGCATTATGGCAGCTTGTTGTGCAGAATAAGGTAGTCTGCCATATAACTCATGCACTCGAATGTCAGCATGATTTTTTTGAACTAAACTGGCGCAGTTCTTTATTTCTCTTGCCCCAGGCATAAAGGCTAATATGTCTCCATCTTGTTCATTAATAGCTCTACTAATTACTTGTGCTGTGGTCTCAGCTATTAAATATTGATCACTTTGGTTAGTGTAAATAAGGTCAACAGGATATTGTCGGCCTTCACTTTGCACAACAGGCGCTTTTAATAATTTTTGTAACTCGGGCATGTTTAAGGTCGCAGACATTATTAGTAAACGAATATCTGGCCGGAGAATGGATTGACTTTCTCTTGCTAGTGCCATAGCAACGTCAGCATGAATGCTTCTTTCATGAAACTCATCAAAAATGACCATGCCAATCCCTTCAAGTGCATTATCTGACTGTAGCATACGAGTCAAAATCCCTTCAGTTAAAATTTCAATTCTAGTATGATTGCTGACTTTGGTTTCAAAACGAATGCGGTAGCCAACTGTTTGTCCAACTGTTTCACCTAATAGATCTGCTAAACGTGTGGCAATCGTTTTAGCTGCTAGCCTTCTAGGTTCAAGCATTAAAATCTTTTGACCTTGTAACCAATCTTCTTCAAACAAAGCTAATGGTAATAAAGTACTTTTGCCAGCACCTGGCGGTGCACTTAAAATTACCGTGTTATTCTCTTTCAATTGCCTCTGAATTTCCGGAATAACAGAAACTATAGGTAGATCAAACTGAGAAAAGTTAAGTGGCATTTAAAAGCGTTTTGGTAAAGATAGTTAAAGAATTTTCTAAAAATGATTCCCTTATAAATTCTCAATTATTTCTCTCACATTGGATTCATAAACTGGTATTGATTTTGATTTTTTTATCGTCTTGTATGTTTTATGAGGGTTTTCGAATAGTTGAGCCCAATACTCCCAAAAAGAAGTCATTTTAGTGAGCACATGACTTTTTCCTGAAAGAGCTGATGCATAACCATCAAATAATGTGGAGTGAAAATTTGAAAACATTTCCCGTTTGTCTGCTGGATAATCTTCGGTATTATTTTTTATCATGTTTGGCAAAAACGGATTAATAATTAAACCTCTGCCAATCATCCAGTGATCAACAGACGGAAATTGAGATTGAATGTCTTTGAAACTCTTCAAAGAGGTAATATCACCGTTGTAATACAGTTTGTGTTTTGCCTTATCAACACAATTTTGAAATGATTTTAAATCAACACCTCCTTTATAAAGTTGTTTTCCTAATCTTGCGTGAATGGCTATGTTTTTAAGTGGGTACTTATCTAAAACATCAAATGCCCTTAAAATTTCAGTTGGTTCTTCATAACCCATTCTCATTTTCATAGAAACCGTGATATCTGTTTCGCTATGTACTATTTTAAGGATTTCATCAATTTTTTCGGGTTGACAGATTAATCCCGAACCCATTCCTCGTTTAGTCACCATAGGATAAGGACAGCCCAAATTCCAATTCAATTCATCATAACCAAGACTTTGGACATATTCAACTACAAATAAAAACTCCTCGGAGTTATTGGTCATTATTTGAGGAATTAGTTTTTTAACTGTATTGTTTGATGGCAATAAATCACGCTGATAACCAGGCTTAATATCTAATTTTCCATTTAACCGAATATATGGGGCATAATACCAGTCAATACCTCCAAAGTAATTTTCTTGAGCATTTCTAAATCTAAAATCAGTAAAGCCTTGAAGTGGTGAAGAAAGTATGATAATTGACATAGATTGGTATTATTGCGAATATAGGCAGAAGTAGTTTTTAATGATGAACCTGTTGCTTTTTTATTATATTCGTATTAGAAAATATAGGATAGATTATGAAAAATGTTTTTGATGCTAATGACGCTAAATCATACATTGAGAGAATTAATAAATTGGAGCCAGCTGCAAAGGCACAATGGGGAAAAATGAATGCAGCACAAATGCTTGCTCATTGCAATGTGACTTACGATATGGCTTTGACTGATCAATATCCAAAGGCAACTGGTTTTAAAAAGTTTATACTCAAGTTATTGGTTAAGCAAGTTGTGGTTAATGAAAAACCATATAAAAAGAATAGTAGAACTGCTCCTGACTTTTTAATTGCTGATAATAAGGATTTTGCAATTGAGCAAAAAAAAATAACTTCCTACATTGAGAACGTTCAAGCCTTGGGCGCGAATCATTTTGATGGCAAAGAGTCGACCTCGTTTGGAGCATTAAATAAAACTGAGTGGAACAATATGTTTGCAAAGCATTTAGATCACCATTTGGAACAATTTGGTGTTTAATCTTTAAAACTTAGTGCAATTTTAATGGTGTTGTAATCTAGTTCGCCATTTAAAGCTTCGTAAATGGCTTTTAAACCCACTGGTGATTTTAATTTTTCAACAATATTTTTAACCAATTCTATTTCTTGTGGTTTGACCAGAGGAGATAAATCAACATCCTGTCCGTCAGATTTAAGTTTTAATAGGTGAGATATAACGGTTGCTTCAGAAACATCTTTGTGAATGGCAATTTCAGAAATTGAAAACCCTTGCTTATGCAATGATAAGGTCTCTTCATAGGTACTCACTTTAGTTGATTTCTTTTTCTTTTCTGCAGGTGGACGAGCGTTAAATTCAGATATCGCTTGTAAGAATAATTGCCCATAGGTTCTGAATTTTGCATCACCCATTCCTTGTACTTCAAGCATCTCTATTTCTGAACTTGGTTTTTTCACAGCCATATCTTTTAGAGCTGAATCATGAAAAATAATATAAGCGGGCACACCTTTTTCAGCTGCTGCCGCTTTTCTGACCGTTTTTAAGTGCTCAAATAAGTTACTTGCAATACCAGTAGGAACAGCAGACTTAGATTTCCTTTTTTTATTGGGTTGTGATTTAATTTCTTTTAGCTGCGGTTTAGTTAGGTTAATTGTTTTTTTACCTTTTAAAATTTCTTGTCCGAATTCGGTGGCTTTTAGGTGAAAATTTTCATCATAAGCAATTTCAATAGCCCCCATGTTTATTAATTGGGTAATATAATGTTGCCAATCATTAAAACTAAATTCTGAACCCACACCATATGTTTTTAGTTGATGATAGTTTTTTTCGTAAATATCAATCGCTTTAGACCCTCTGAGGATATTGATACAGGTAATAATACCAACCTGAAAGTTTGTTCTAAAGAGTGCCGATAATGCCTTTTGAGCAATTATTTTTCCTTCAATCACTTCAGGCGGGTTTTGACAAACATCACAATTCCCACAATCATCAGCTAAATGTTCACTAAAGTAGGAGAGTAGTATTCTTCTTCTGCATGTAGTGGCTTCTGCATATTGCAAAATTCTATTTATTTTTTCTTGATAAATGGGTTTAAACTCACTGTCTTTAATAAAATCATTCAATAAAATAACATCTCTATAATTATAATATAGAATAGTCTCGCTGTCGAGTCCATCTCTGCCAGCCCTTCCAATTTCTTGATAATATCCTTCTAAATTTTTTGGTAAATTATTGTGAATAACCCAACGTACGTTAGATTTATCGATTCCCATTCCAAAAGCAATAGTTGCACAAATAACAGGTGTTGTATCATGTATAAACGCATCTTGAACTTCATTTCTTTGTTCAGGACTTAACCCTGCATGATAATAATGCGCTTCAATATTATTTGCGTTAAGCAGCTTAGCCCAAGCTTCAGTTTCTTTTCTAGATAAACAATAAATGATTCCTGATTTTCCTGGTCTATTATTAATAAAGGCAAGTACTTCTTTTTCTTTCTTTTTTTTTGGAATTTGCGACCTTACTTTTAATGATAGATTTGGTCTGTTAAATGAACTTAGAAAAAATTCAGGATCATTTAAATTTAATTGCTTAATAATATCTTTTCTAGTTATCTTATCAGCAGTTGCGGTTAATGCAATCATGGGGATATTATTAAATTCCCTCCTTAATGATCCTATTTTTTGGTACTCAGGTCTAAAATCATGCCCCCACATTGATACACAATGTGCTTCGTCAATAGCAATTAGACTTATTTTTAATTGTTTAAACCAGGAATCTTTGACTTGAAAGAGTGTTTCTGGTGCTAAATACAATAATTTGATTCTACCTTCATGACATTCATGAATTAAATGTTGCTTTTCAAAATCATCAATTGAACTGTTATAGTAACCTGCTGAAATGCCATTTTCTAATAGTGCTTCCACTTGATCTTTCATCAATGAAATTAGTGGAGAAACAACCACAGTTAGGTGCTCAAGTAATAACGCTGGTAATTGAAAACAAATAGATTTACCACCTCCAGTTGGCATTAATACTAAATTATCTTTTTGGTGCAGTACTGAAGTAATAATTTCTTCTTGTTGCGGGCGGAACGAAGAGTATCCAAAGTTTTGTTTTAGTGTTTGTTGTAAATTTACCGCCATAAGTCAAAGGTAAAAAAAAACACAACTAAATTAGTTGTGTTTTAAAAGCTTTTCAAAAGGTTTGTATATTATTTTATCAACTTAACTACTTCAGATTTTTTACTATTTTGAATATGTATCAAATACGGTCCCACTGCTAATTTAGCTAAATCAATTTTGATTTCATTTAATTCACTTTTACTTATTAATTTTTCAAAAACGAGTTGACCTAAATTATTGTGAATTCTTAGATGAGAATCATTTTCAAAATGTGATGCATCAATTATATATTGATGATTACCAATTGGCATAATCGTTATTTTTTCACTCACATCATTCTCGTTTACAGATAAGTCTGTAAATAAGTTAACACTGTAGTCTTGGGTTTCACCATACTGCATATCCGCGCACGGGTCACCAACATCATTTAGATTGTCTGATGCTTTTGCTCTTAATAAATGAGACCCTAAAGGTTCGCTGCTATTTATGTTAAATTGAGTGGTTCCAGCATTGTTAAATTGGAAAGCATTAACTACTTTTTCAGAAGCCTCAAAAAAGAAATTATCATTATAGTCAATCCATACACTCACAAATTGTGGGCTTGCATTAGATTCAATAGTTACGTCATGGTCTGCACCAACTAGAAGGTTTGCAGTGAATGATGAGTAATCAGTATAACCACCTGGAGTGCAACCGCTTGGGTTGTTTATGTTTCCTATTTTAAATCTTGTGATTCCATCTCCAAATTGGCAATTAGATGCTGGTGTACAATTCGAATTTTCAATAGTTCTATATGTTGTATCGTTCGCCTGGTCAATATCACCTGGTAATGATGTATAAGCGACAATGTCATAAACTCCAAAATTCAAAAAATTCCCTTGGTTAGCAAAGTCAAAAGTGGTTGATGTACCAGGCGCTATAGTAAGACTATAATTTTCAATAATAGGGGTTCCACCATTAATTTGGTATGCAATATCAAAGTTTGATTGAGGATCGGTTCCGAAATTTTCGAGTGTTACTGTCACTGTTTCCATACTTAAATTATTGTCAGTACTTGGATTGTTAATAATAGTAATACCTAAATCATCTGGTGCTAAATGCTTAACTATTTCTACTAAAGTATCGTTTAATGAATCTTGATCGTTAGTAATATCGGTAAATGACTTAAGATTATATAAGCCTATAGTGCTCATGTCAACTGTTTGTGCAAACGTATATTGGCCAATTGTATTAGGCAGTATAGGAGGGCCACTGTATGTTTCAAGAACTGGGGTAGAATTATCGACTTTGTAACCAAGAGTAAAATTACTAATTGTACTTAATCCATAATTTTTGATTGTTACAGTTACAGTTTCTGCAGCGGTTAATAGTCCATCAACAGGGGATGATAATGCAATAACACCGCCATCTACATTAAAATCAGAGGCCAATTTGAATGAGGCAATTCTTGTAGAACGGCTAGAATTATCCATATATTCGCAAGTATACCAAAACGTCTGATCATCATCAGGATCAACCATCATGTGTGCATAATCTCCAAATCGATTACCACCACTCTGTGAGCTTCCACCTAGAACAATTGTGTCCTCAATTAATGTCATAGTATTGATTAAGTCCGTTGCATATCGACCGGTAAACATAATTGATGGGAATGTATTTGGACCAGAAACAGCGTAAGCCAAACCAATATTACCTTGATTATCCATAGAAATACTACCTAACCATCTACTGTTATTGTCTGGTGAATAAGTGCTTTGCTGGTGAACAGTCCAATTGCCACTTGTTTTTCTCAATTCATACCATCTAATGCCAGCAGTATTTGTTGCATTAATATCCACTGTATGATTCAATACAACAGATTGGTGTGTATTCCAGTCAGTATATTGTGCTCTGTACATAAATGCACCAGGTATGCCATCAATTCTTTGATTAGTGTTTGGTTGTTGAATGTCATTCCAATTGACATCAAATTGACTATCAAATGGTGCAACCGGTATGTTTTGAGTAATTGAAATATTGGAGTTACTAATATTTGCCCAATCGGCACTTACTTCCCAAACTCGTATTTCATCTTGAGTTACATTATTCCAAGCATCATCTTGAAAATAGAATAGATTTAATTTTTCAGTACTAGCAGGAAGAGTAAAGTCAGCAAATGATGGAACCACTGAGCGAAATCCACCAGTTTGAGTTCCTGCACCAGTATTTAGACCCGGTACACTTAAGGATACGAATTGAGGGTTTCCTGCTGCGCCAAGTAACATCTCATCTCTTTCTAAGATGTAGCAATCTGGACCTCCAGTATTTGCAGTTACATAATAGCCATCATGCCAAAGCCCATATTTAGGATAATCTGGAAATGATGGTAAATTGTAATTCCAAACAGTATAAGTTCCTGTAGGATCTGGCGTATTTGACATGGCAAAAGATAAAGAATTTCCTTGCCCAAACCCACTTAAGAACCAACGATCAGCAAATTTATCATAAAGTACTATTGGGTCTCCATTATTTGAACTCAATATTGAACTTAAAGCATTTGGCCCATATAGAGAATTACCTTGTTTATCAAATATTTCTATTCTAGAATTAACCATCTGAACATAATGATTAGGTCCAGCAGCTCCACTTGGGTCTGGCGGAAATCCTAAATTATTATCAATGCCTTCCCAGTTTTCGATTGGACCGCGATTAGGTACTGACCCCATATCATTTTGCCACACAGGATCATTGCCTTTCGGAAGGGCATTTTCGTTTGTAAATTTGTGACGACGCATTTTATTAGTATAAGTATGCGGCTTGTTTTCGTTTGGAAACAAATCTTCAATTATTGGAATTTCCCTCAATGGTTGAGTGACATAAACACAGTCCGGTAAAGCAACCCAATTAAAAGTCTCGCTAATTCCTTGAGCTTTAATTGGTATAGTTAAAAGAATTGTAAGCAGGGTAAATAATAATTTCATAGTTCGTATTTGTTGTTATAAAATTAACATTTTCAGTAAGTGAAATGATCTGTAATTTGACAAACTATTGAAATGTTATTCAAAAAAATGCTAGTTCCGCTTCCAGTAATAAGGAGTCAATAAAAGAGCGACAGTAAAGAGTTCTAAACGACCGAATAACATTAAAAAAGACAATACCCATTTTCCAGCGTCAGGAATAGTCGAAAAACTATGACTTGGTCCATATTTACCAATAGCAGGTCCAACGTTTCCGAGGGATGTAGCCACGGTTGAAGTGGCTTCCAAGAATTCAACGCCCAGCGCCGTCATTGTAACTGAGCCAATAGTGAAAATAAACAAGTACAAAAATATAAAAGCAAGTAAATTGTATATAATTGTGTTGGATACAGGTTGGTCATTTAAGTGCACCTGTATAATTGCATTTGGATGTAAGCGCCTTTTGAATTCTAAGAACCCATTTTTCATTAAAATAATGATTCGTACAATTTTGATTCCACCACTTGTGGAACCAGCTGAGGCACCTGAAAACAGAAGCAAGAAAAAGATAATGGTAGCCAGAGAACCCCAGGTGGTAAAGTCGCCACTTGCAAAACCTGTGGTTGTAATAATACTCACAACCTGAAATAATACAGCTCTAAATGCTGTTGAAAAATGTGTGTAAACGCCACTGAAATATACAATTGGTGTCAAGATTATAACTAAACCAGTGACAGCCATTAAGTACCAGCGAAATTCATCATTCTTAAACACGTTTCTGAATTTTCCTTTTAGTCCAAAATATAATAAGGTAAAGTTGGTACCTGCAAAAAACATGAATATGACTGTAATGTATTCTATTAGAGGAGAATTAAAATAAGCAATGCTATTCTGATAGGTGGAGAAGCCACCAGTGGAATTAGTGGTTAGGGCATGATTTATAGCATCAAAAAATGACATGCCAGCAAACAGGAAAAGAATGGTTTGAAGAGTAGTTAATGCTACATAAATAACCCATAATCTTTTTGCTGTTTCTTTTATTCTGGGATGTATTTTATCTTTTGTTGGTCCTGGTGCTTCTGCAACAAATAGTTCCATTCCTCCAATTCCAAGCATGGGTAATATGGCGATAGTTAGCACAATAATACCCATTCCACCAATCCATTGCGTTAAACTCCTCCAAAATAGAATAGCTCTTGGCATCTCTTCAATATTATCAAGAATAGAAGCGCCAGTAGTTGAAAGCCCTGACATGGTCTCAAAAAAAGCATTAGTAACACTTGGTATTGCACCAGTTACAAGGTAGGGGAGTGTACCAAAAATAGCCATTGATAACCAGCCCATGGTTACTATTAGATAGCCATCACGCTTTTTTATTTCCGCATCTTTACTACTTTTAGTTGTAAATTTTAAAAATGCCCCACATGCTAACGTAATTAAACTGGCAAATAGGAAAGGTAAAAAATCCTCGTGATAATAAATGGCAAATGCAATAGTGGTTAACATCAATGTGCCCATTATAAATAATAGTCCACCTATAACATTTAAGGTAACACTTGTATTGATTAACTTTTTAGCCATTTATTTATGAGAAAAAGTTTTCTATTTTGTGAATAGATTCAGTAAGTGCAAAAACAACTGCTTTATCACCTTCTCGCAATTGAAAATTTCCAAATGGAATGAATCCAAAATCATCCCGTATTACACCCGCAATATTTACAGTTTTAGGAAAGCCAAGTCTATTAATCGGTTTTTTAGTGACTTTGGAATTTGCTTTGACATTAAATTCAATAATTTCAGCATCAACACCATGGAGAGACCCAACTGCATTAATTTCACCTTTTCTAACATATTTGAACATATTTGAAGCGGCTATAATTTTTTTATTAATTAAGGTATCTATTCCAATATTTTGTGATAAGTGTATGTAGTCAATATTTTCAACCCTTGCAATTGTTTTTTTAACATCATGGTTTTTAGCAACCAATGAAGACATAATATTTGATTCCGAATCTGCAGTTACAGCAACAAAGGCATCCATATCTCCAAGGCCTTCTTCTTCAAGCGCTCTCACGTCTCTACCATCAATATTAACAACAAGAGTATTTTTAAGCTTGCCAGCTAAGAAAGAACAGCGCTCAGTATTTTTTTCAACCAAAATGACACGATAATCCTTTTCAAGTATTTTTGCGGCGGCAAGTCCAATGCTTGATCCTCCAAGAATCATGATGTCTTTAATATCAAAACATTGCTGGTCACATATCGACATAATTAAATCAACTGATTCCGGATTAGTTACAAAGTATAGAATGTCATTTTCTAGTATTCTAGTATCACTTTGTACTATAATAGTTTGTTCTTTGCGGTGAAGCGCAATAGGCTTAAAAGTTAAGTTAGGGTTAAGATGAGCACTTTCTTTAATCGTTTGGTTTTTTAAAGGAGAATTATCTCCAACTGAAATTCCAATTACCGATAGTTTGCCCCCTTCAAATTCGAGATTATCAGTAAATGCAGATTTAAGAACAAGACGTTTAATTTCTTTGGCAGCTAGTTGGACAGGAGAAATCAAATCATCTACCCCCAAATTATGATAAATTGAAAGGTTTTCTGGGAGCAAAAGTTCTTGGTTATTGATTCTAGCAATGGCACGTTTAGCGCCAAATTTCTTAGCAAGAATAGACACTAACAAGTTTGTCTCTTCTGAAGAAGTAACTGCAATAACTAAATCACATTGCTCTACTTTAGCTTTTTTAAGTACTTCAATTGATGTTGCATCTCCGTGAATAGTAAATACATCAATATGAGTCTCTATATAATTTAGGCGTTTCTGATTTTCGTCTATTAGATAGATGTCTTGCGATTCACCAGAAAGCATTTTTGCTAAATGATATCCAACTTCTCCACCACCTGTAATTATTATTTTCATTGGCTTGAAAATTAAGCTTTATAAAATGGTAATTTAACTACCTTGGCTTTTAATTGCTTGTTTCTAACCTTAATAAATATTTCACTGTCGACATGACTCAGTTCTTTTGGAACATAACCAAGGCCAATTGCCTTTTTTGTGCTTGGGGACATTGTTCCTGAAGTCACAATACCAATAGTATTGCCTTCGGCATCAACAATAGGATAATCATGTCTAGGAATTCCTTTGTCAACCAATTCAAAAGCGACTAATTTAGTTTTAATACCAGCTTCTTTCTCAGCCTTTAATCCATCAGAGTTTACAAAGTTTTTAGTGAATTTAGTCACCCAACCTAAACCAGCTGAAAGTGGTGAAGTACTATCGTTTATATCATTTCCATAAAGACAATAACCCATTTCTAATCTTAAAGTATCTCTGGCAGCTAATCCGATTGGTTTTAATCCGAATGGCTTTCCTGCCTCAAGTACTTTATCCCATACTTGATTAACTTCATCATTCTTGCAATAAATTTCAAAACCACCTGATCCTGTGTAACCAGTTGCGGAAATAATAACATGATCAATACCAGCAAAGTCTGCTACTTCAAAATGGTAAAACTTGATGGCTGATAAATCAATAGATGATAAGCTTTGCATAGCTTCAACAGCTTTTGGTCCTTGAATGGCTAGTAGTGAATAGTCTTCTGACAAATTTCTCATCACTGCACCCATCTCATTTTGAGAGGAAATCCAATTCCAATCTTTTTCAATATTTGATGCATTAACAACTAATAAATAGGTTTCTTCCTTTACTTTGTAAATAATTAAATCGTCTACAACACCACCTTTGTCATTTGGAAGGTAACTGTATTGTGCTCTACCAATTGTAAGTTTACTGGCATCATTTGCTGATACTTTTTGAATTAAGCTCAATGCATTTGGACCTTCAATCAAGAATTCACCCATATGAGATACATCAAATACACCAACTGCATTTCTGACAGTATCATGTTCAATATTTACACCTTCATATTGTACAGGCATATTGTATCCTGCAAACGGAACCATTTTAGCACCCAAGGCTACATGCTTATCATTTAATGTTGTATTTTTCATCTGAAATTATATAAATTGATAGAGGAGCAAAAGTATAAATATTTCATAAATATGAGAAGGTGTAGATGAATTAATAATTACTTTCGTTTATAGAAATAAATACAAATTCGAAATGAAAGTTTATACAAAAACTGGAGATAAGGGACTCACAGGATTAATAGGAGGCACAAGGGTTGCTAAACACCATATTAGAATCGAAACCTACGGTACTGTGGATGAATTAAATTCTTACATAGGATTATTAAGAGATAAAACTGATGACCCCAAGGATATTAACTTTTTAGTAAACATACAAGATCGTTTGTTTACTCTGGGATCTCTATTAGCCGCTGATCCCGAAAAATCTAAAATGAATTTACCGGAATTGACGGCGGAAGATACTATAGTTATTGAAAGCAGAATTGATGATATGGATGCAGAACTGGAACCAATGAAATCTTTTGTGTTACCTGGAGGTAATGAATTCGTTTCTTTTATTCATATTACACGCTGTGTCTGCAGAAGGGCAGAAAGATTAGTGTCAGCTTTAAACTCTGAAACTAAAACAGATTACCAAATAGGTTTGCAGTATTTAAACCGATTAAGTGATTACCTATTTGTGTATAGCAGATATATGACAAAAAAATTAAATGCAACGGAAACCCCGTGGATTCCCAAAGTTTAAAACTGGTGATATTTTTTTTTGAGAAAAGTGGTATAGAATTTGCTTTTGACGAAGAAAAAACTACTTTTGCAAAAAAGTTTAAATTAACAAACAAATAATATGTATTGGACACTAGAATTAGCTTCTTACGTTGAAGACGCACCTTGGCCAGCTACAAAAGACGAATTGATAGATTACGCCATGAGAACTGGTGCTCCGTTAGAAGTTGTAGAAAATTTACAAGAGATAGAAGATGAAGGAGAACTTTATGAGAGTATTGAGGACATTTGGCCTGATTACCCCACAAAGGATGATTTTTTCTTTAACGAAGATGAATATTAAAAACAAAAATGGAGCTATTATTAATTAGCTCCTTTTTTTTGTCACTGAATTTTAATAATAACAACTAGAATTTCCTAAATTCGCAATTCGATTTAGAGTAATAAAGAATTCTAGAAATGTGAATAAGTTGGTTTAATTATATTTCACAATTCAGAACACGATTGTAGAATAAAAAACAAGAATAAATGAATTACGACATTATAGTATTAGGAAGTGGGCCTGGTGGATATGTAACCGCAATCCGTGCTTCACAATTAGGATTAAAAGTAGCAGTAGTTGAAAAGGCTGAATTAGGCGGTATATGCTTAAACTGGGGATGTATTCCAACAAAAGCGTTATTGAAAAGTGCCAATGTCTTTGAATATATTTCACATTCCGAAGATTATGGTATTTCAGTTAAAGATGCCAAGGCTGATTTTGGTGGGATGGTTAAACGAAGTAGAGGAGTAGCGGAGAAAATGAGTGGAGGTATTCAGTTTTTAATGAAAAAAAACAAAGTTGATGTTATTAACGGTTTTGGCAAGGTAAAAGCGGGCAAAAAAGTATCAGTCACTGATGAGTCAGGAAATACAACTGACTATTCAGCTAATAAAGGTGTTATAATAGCCACTGGTGCACGTTCACGTCAATTACCTAATTTACCGCAAGATGGTAAAAAAGTAATAGGCTATAGAGAAGCCATGACTCTGCCAAGTCAGCCTAAAAAAATTGTTGTTGTAGGTTCTGGCGCAATAGGTGTAGAATTTGCTTATTTTTATAATACACTAGGAACTGAAGTAACCGTTGTTGAATATATGCCAAATATTGTTCCTGTTGAAGATGTTGATGTATCTAAGCAATTAGAGCGTTCCTTCAAAAAACAGGGTATGAAAATAATGACCAATTCTTCTGTAGAAAGTGTTGACACATCAGGAAAAGGATGTGTTGTAACAGTTAAAACGAAGAAAGGTGAAGAGAAGATAGAATGTGATATTGTGCTATCAGCAGTCGGTATTGAAACAAATCTTGAGGGAATAGGATTAGAGGATGTAGGAATTGCTACCGATAAAGGAAAGGTGTTAGTGAATGATTTTTATCAGACTAATATTCCTGGTTACTATGCCATTGGAGACATTGTAGCGGGACCTGCTTTGGCACATGTTGCTTCGGCTGAGGGAATTACTTGTGTTGAAAAAATTGCTGGCTTACATGTAGATGCTATTGATTATGGAAATATTCCTGGTTGTACTTATTGTTCACCAGAAGTGGCTTCAGTAGGAATGACAGAAAAAGCCGCTAAAGAGGCGGGATACGATATTAAAGTAGGAAAATTTCCTTTTTCTGCATCCGGTAAAGCTAGTGCATCAGGTGCTAACGAAGGTTTTGTGAAGTTAATTTTTGACGCCAAATATGGAGAATTACTTGGTGGACATATGGTTGGTATGAATGTAACCGAAATGATTGCTGAAATTGTAGCGGTTAGGAAATTAGAAACAACTGGACATGAATTAATTAAAACCATTCACCCACATCCAACTTTAAGTGAGGCTGTAATGGAAGCGGCTGCAGCTGCTTATGATGAGGTAATCCACATCTAAAAAGTATAGATAATTTAAGTAAGAGTTAAACCATTGGACGGAAGTTCAGTGGTTTTTCTATTTTCTAGAAGCAAGATCCTTTCGTAGTTTGAAAATATAGAACCCCATACCACCAATTACTAATAATGCTATTATTGAGATCCATTTTGTTTTAATATTTGCTGATTGCACTGCACTTTGAATTTCATCATTGCAGGTATCTTTTTGTGACTCTATAACTGGAGCTTCAGTTTCAATGATGTTTGTATCTATTTCAATAGAGTCTGATGCTATTCCTTCATTCTGAGCTTTGTGACCGCTAGGCGAAAAGGTTTTAGATTGATTATTACCTTTTTCGATTGCTAAATCCCATTCTTTAGCTGAGGCAATTCTTTGCCTATTTTTTAATAATTTTCTTCTGACAGTGGCTCCGTTATTTCTAAGAGCAGTTTCCTGTATTTCAAAAATTATTTGATCATTTTTATCCAATGAAAAATTGATTGCAGAACTACCATAAGGATAGTTCTCAGTAATCATGCTATAGCTATTTGCTGAGAGTTTATCATGAAGGTCACCAAGCCGAATTTTCGTATTACCAGAAACATATATAGCATCAACTGGTATTACTGATCGCATAGTTTTAAAAAGCTTAATATTTATCGGTTTCCCATCAATAGTCAAGTTTTCTACCATTCCATCCAATTTGGAAAAAATGGCTTTTGATTCACTGTCTCTGCCATAGATACCAATGTCATAAGTCTTATTATTTGAAGGCTTTCCGTAGTATACATTATAGGCAATTTCTAGAATAAAATTAGCTTTGCTACTAATAATATCTTCAGATTCTCTTGCTTGCCCATTTTGTCCAAAAATAATGAATGGGATTAGACATAATAATTTCAATGAGGTGCAATAATTGGGGGATTTTAGCATGATTTTAAGAACTAGGGGGATTTTAATACTAGCTAAATATAAGTATTTTTTTTTAAATCAACAAGATCAGATTTAAGATAAGGTTTTGTTTAAGTGTTAAGTAAGATCCTTTACTAACATTTAATTCATGTGTTAGCGAATGCAAATACTAGATTTGGTGTCGTTTTTAATTAGGTTCAACAACTTCCTCCTGTCTCAAATTATCAATAATAAATTCTTGTCGATCTGAGGTATTCTTACCCATATAAAAGGCTAAAATATCTTCAATGTTGGCACTTTTTCCTATATATACTGGATCTAGCCTAATATCCTCACCTATAAAATGTTTGAATTCATCCGGTGAAATCTCTCCCAATCCTTTAAATCGGGTTATTTCTGCTTGCTTTCCACATTCTTCAATGGCATTAACACGTTCTTGTTCTGTATAACAGTAAAAGGTTTTCTTTTTATTTCTAACTCTAAATAGCGGTGTTTGTAGAATATAAACATGACCTTTTCGCACTAAGTCAGGAAAAAATTGAAGAAAGAAGGTTAGTAATAATAAACGGATATGCATGCCATCAACATCAGCATCAGTGGCAATTACAACTTTATTATACCTTAAGTTTTCAATATCATCTTCAATATTTAGAGCGGCTTGAATTAAATTAAATTCCTCATTTTCGTAAACCACTTTTTTGGTCAAACCATATGAATTTAATGGTTTACCTCTCAAACTAAAAACTGCTTGTGTATTCACGTCTCTTGACTTTGTAATGGAACCGCTGGCTGAATCTCCCTCGGTGATAAATAAAGTCGACTCATCTTTACGCTCATTCTTTGTGTCACCTAAATGAACCCTACAGTCTCTTAATTTTTTATTGTGAAGATTAGATTTTTTTGCACGATCACGTGCTAATTTTCTAATTCCTGATAGCTCTTTTCTTTCCTTTTCAGATTGTTTGATTTTCTTTTCAATTGTATCGGCAATTTCTGAGTTCCTGTGGAGGAAGTTATCTAACTTCTCTTTCAAAAAATCATTAATAAAGGCTCGCATTGATTGTCCATCTGGCTCAATCTCCGTTGATCCTAATTTGGTTTTAGTCTGCGATTCAAAAACAGGTTCTATCACTTTAACCGCCACTGCAGCTACAATAGACTGACGGATATCAATGGCTTCATATTTTTTTGAATAAAAGTCACGAATCACTTTGGCTACAGCTTCTCTAAATGCCGATTGATGTGTACCACCTTGTGTGGTATGCTGGCCATTAACAAACGAAGAATAATCTTCACCATACGAGCGCACATGTGTAAAAGCTACCTCAATATCTTCGCCTTCTAAATGTATAATTGGATAAAGTGGTTCACCATCCATATTATCAGTTAACAAATCGAATAATCCATTTTTTGAATGGTATTTTTCACCATTATAAGTAATAGTTAAGCCACGATTTAAGTAGCAATAATTCCAGAATAATTTTTCTAAGTACTGCTTTCTATATTGATAATTCTTAAATACAGTTGTGTCTGCGTTAAACTCGAAATAAGTGCCGTTTTTTTCATCTGTTGAAACAATGTCTCCGTCCTTTATCAATTCACCACGCTTAAAAATAGACTCTTTCATTTGTCCATCTCTGATTGATCGTACTAAAAAATGTTCACTTAGTGCATTAACAGCTTTGGTGCCAACACCATTTAATCCAACTGATTTTTTAAAAGCTTTAGAATCGTATTTGCCACCAGTATTAATTTTTGATACGCAATCGTTAACTTTTCCTAAGGGAATACCACGACCAAAATCTCTAATTGACGCTAATCCATCTTTAATTTTCACCTTGATTTGACGACCGTTACCCATCACAAATTCATCAATGGAGTTATCCATGATTTCCTTTACAAGCACATAGATACCATCATCAGGAGCTGAACCGTCACCAAGTTTACCAATATACATTCCTGGTCTAAGCCTTATATGCTCTTTCCAGTCTAATGATCGAATATTATCTTCGGTATAATTGGTTGCTTGCTCAGCCAT
>JBGCFR010000042.1:0-4786 GCA_045107045.1 Crocinitomicaceae bacterium | reverse complement strand
AAAAAGTACATTAATTTTTAATCTCATCATTTTGTCGTAAAATTTATTATTTTAATTTTCTAGCTCTAATTTTACATTTTCGTCTTTGAGCTCATCCAAGTATTCTTCAATTTTAAATTCAGACTCCCTAAAAGCATGATTCCTACTTTCAGTTTCCTCTTGTCTTCTAATACTTCTTGAAAATCTTCTGACAGCAGTTACATCACTTAAAATGATTCCAGGAACGGGAACACTTTTTCTATTATCCTTTGCTACCATTGTAAAGTAAGATGAATTACAATGTGTTCTTTTACCTGTTTGAATATTTTCAGAAATAACCCTCACACCAACTACCATTGATGTTCGTCCTGTAAAATTGATAGATGCTTTTAAGGTCACTAGCTCTCCTACTTCAATTGGATTCAAAAAATCAACCTTGTTAACTGAAGCCGTTACACAATAATAACCTGAATGTTTTGAGGCACAAGCAAAAGCAATTTGATCCATCAAATTTAAGATATACCCCCCATGGATTTTACCACTAAAATTTGAATGAGAAGGTAACATCAATTCTGTAATGGTGATTCTTGAATCTTTTGGATCTTTAAAATTTGACATAGCTGTACTTTTTATGATTACTTAGAATAACGCTCTTTTAAAATATTTAGATGATGTTTTGCATGACCAGAGATTACAAAACCCAATGCACGTGGAGAAATGGCAAAATTACTGGCCAGGCCTTCAAAATCTGCAACCGCATCTGACATCTTAGAAAATAGTAAATGAGTGGTTTGTCTTAACGCTATAAACTCTGCCATTATTTCTTCAATTGTTAATGATTCTGAATAATCGTTTTCTGCATACAAGTCTTGATCGAAACTGACCATATTTGTTTTATCTTTTCGTGAAATCCTAAATGCTCTGTAGGCTAATACACGTTCAGTATCATTTATATGTTGCAATACTTGTTTAATGGTCCATTTTCCATTAGCGTAGGAGAATGAACCTTCCTTTTCAGATAAACCATTCATATAATCAACCATCTCCTTTGTTGTAAGCTCCAAAGATTCAAGTAAATTTAAATTCGGTGCACAATTAATGTAATGATTAAAATAATGGTTAGGATCAAAATTTGTCGGCTTGGCTATATTCATCACTTATTAATTTAAATTACAACTCCGTTTTTACCTGTAATTGGTAATGGCAAGTTTTCTTCATCAATCATATCTCTCATATCTATTTCTATTGTTCGAGCTAAAGAAGTAATTGGAACATCATTTCCAATGCCTTCAAATGGATTTTCGGAGTAATCTCCAATTTTTTCCATGGTGAAAAACACCCATGACACTATTACACTAGCTGGAATTGCGAGTAAAACCTGCCAAGTAGATATGTCGTCACCAGTAAATGCCCCAATCATAGCAAATGGGATGATTAAAATAAATAACATCACGAAATAATAACTTATTGAGGTATACTGTCTTGGCAAAGGGTAATTCTTTATTCTTTCGGACTTACCTTGTAAAGTATACAATTCTTCTAGAATATTTTTAAATTCTACATGCCTAAAATCATCAGTTAATTTTTTTTCTCTCAATTGAGCAATATCTGCCGATTGATTTCTAATTAGATTTGTTGCTGGATTTACTTTTTTTAGAATCTTGCCGAGTTCCTCAGCCTCTAAATACGGTGCTAGTGCATCTTTTAATTCAATAGTATGTTCAGTCACATGATCACCTTGGCGAGCCTTAATTCTTTTGATGTCCTTATGGTTAAAATGCTCCCATTCCTTTGGCGCTCTCAATTGATATCTTAAGGCCGTTAACCATGCAATGTGGCGATAAATCAACCTCTTTTTAATAACCTTCAATTCTTCCCCTGACGCTTTCTCTTCTGCAAATAGATTACCGATAAAATCGTTAGTCATAATTGTAAATGTTCTACTAGAGTTTACAATTCCTCCCCATATTTTTCTAGCTTCCCAATTCCTATCATATGCATTATTATTTTTGAACCCTATATTAAAGGCAACTGCAGTCCCCAGTAAAACTAATGGCAAGGTTGGCAACACCATCCAATCAAATTCAAAAAAGAAATAAATAAGTATAGGAATAGCAGAAACTATCGTAAAAAAAACAATATCTCTGAAGGTCCAAAGAAAAATTTGTTTCTTGTTAAATCGTCTGAATGTATACATGTAAAATTTAGTTGAGATTTATTGGGTCCAATTTAATCATTAAATTTTCCTCTGCTATCAAATGCCAAATTAATATGTGCCAAATGATGCCTCCCATGCCAAGCATAATTCCCTATAGTTTCTGCCAAATTAAAAACTTGACCATGTTCAGGATGAATATAAGTTTTGGTTAAATCACTCATAGAAAACGCATTAAACAAACTAACCCATTTAGCATGTAAATGAGTCAGCAAACCAACTGACAATGGCAAGTTTTCATAACTAGAATCAGGTAATTTAGACCAAAGAGCCTCGTCATATGGTTTAATTATTGGTGAATCTTCAGTTAAAGCCAATTTGAACCTTATAAATGCATTCATATGACTATCTGCACAATGGTGAACCAATTGAATTGTATTCCATCCTTTTGGTCTATAACACCAACGTAATTTTGTTTCGTCAACTCCTGCCAATGTTTTTGATAATTGATCAGGAAATGTTTTAATCTGATTGATCCAAGAATTGAGTGTTTCGGAATCAGGATTTTTGTTAGGTTCATATTTTCCTATCGGGAATTTGAGTTCTTCAATATCTTGCATCAAATGAATTTTAGTTGTTAATTACAAGATAATTTTATTTTGCATATTTCCTACATTTTTTAGCGAACTAAAATTATGTTTCTATCTTAGTTAAAAATTAAATTGTGGTCTTAAATTACATTTGGATATCCTTTTTTTTGATTGCCTTGATAGTGGCTATTATCAAAACCATAGGTGGTGATATGGATGTGTTTTCAGTTATTGTCAATAGTACATTTGATATGGCGTCCACTTCCTTTGAAATTGCCATTGGTTTAACTGGTGTGCTTTGTTTATGGCTTGGTATTATGAAGATAGGTGAAGATGGCGGTGCCATTAAAATACTATCAAAAATAGTGGGACCATTTTTCAATAAATTGTTTCCTGATCTACCAAAAGATCACCCGGCAAGGGGCTCAATGCTAATGAATTTTTCGGCCAATATGTTGGGGCTTGACAATGCCGCTACTCCTATGGGATTAAAAGCCATGAAAGAAATGCAGGAAATTAATCCAGATAAAGACACTGCAAGCAATGCTCAAATTATGTTTTTGGTGTTAAACACCTCTGGTTTAACTTTGATTCCTGTGGTGGTAATGAATTACCGAAATCTATATGGTGCCGAAAATCCAGCTGACATCTTTTTACCCATATTAATTGCAACATTTTTTGCTTCTCTAGTTGGTCTCATAACTGTTGCTATTTATCAAAAAATAAACCTCTTAGATAAAGTCATTTTAGTTTACCTAGGTAGTTTAACCCTCTTAATTGCTGGAATGATCTATTACTTTACAAGTTTGGGTCCGGAAGCTTTGGCTACCCAATCCAAACTGTTTAGTTCTATTGTCCTGTATGGGTTAATTTGCACCTTTATTATTATGGCTTTAGTTAAGAGAGTAAATGTTTATAATTCTTTTATTGAAGGTGCTAAAGATGGGTTTAGCATAGCCATTAAAATCATTCCTTACTTGGTTGCCATTTTAGTATCTATCGCTGTATTTAGAGCCTCGGGTGCTTTTGAAGTACTGATAGATGGATTTCGATTTATTGCAGGCTTATTTAGTGATAAAACAGAATTCGTTGAAGCCCTGCCAACTGCCTTTATGAAACCTCTAAGTGGATCAGGCGCAAGAGGCATGATGTTAGAGTCATTTGATCATTATGGTGTTGATAGTTTTGCTGGAAAATTAAGTGCGACACTGCAAGGAGCCACTGACACGACCTTTTATATTGTGGCTTTGTATTTTGGATCTGTAGGCATAAAAAGAACAAGATATGCCATTACTGCTGGATTAATAGCGGACTTAGCCGGTATTATTGCCGCTATAATAATTGCATACACCTTTTTCGGATCATCTATTAATACCACTAACTATAGTCAGGAAGAAATTGCCTCACAATTGACTGAAGCCATTAATACTAATGATTACACGGCCTTGCAAAATTTATTGTCTAATGAAACAGTTCTGTACGATCAGGCTTATGATACTTTAGCTACCTCTTCAACAGAGGCTGTTGAAAAATTCTTCAAAACGGATCCTGTAACTATTTTAACTCAACACAATATAGAAGAGAACGGTACCATTTTCACATTTTTAAAGGGAGAAACAAGCTCCGGAATTAAAAAGAGCCTTAAATTGGAAGTGGCTAAGCAAAAAATTCAGACTATTCAATACTTAGGAAACTTTTAGCATGTTTGGAAAAAAGAAAAAACCAAAAAAAATAGAAGGCATAGTTAAGTTGCAACCTTTAGACTTTCCACCAAAAGTAATTCATGTTTGGTCAAAAGCGATTGAAGGAGATAAACAATGCTTAGAAATACTATTAAAAAGTGAATACAAACCACTTGGTTTATTTGTATATGCCTTGCATTTAAAGGATGATGCTAGAGAGTGGCTCTTGCACAATGGTTATGCCCATTTGATGGCCATGATTAATGGTATTGAAGGAAACGCTTACGCAATTAATTGGTTGGCCCAACATAATTTTCAAATACTCATGCACATGGCACTTTCTGCAGATGGTGACAAAGAATCGTTTGACTGGCTAGTCC
>JBGCFR010000041.1:0-22970 GCA_045107045.1 Crocinitomicaceae bacterium | reverse complement strand
CCAATCAGAACAATTGTTTTCCAGAATGGTGACTACAACCTTGTATTTAATGCTTTAACTGAACTTGATGTTCCATGTATTAAACTTGAAGATACTTATGATGGTCAAATGTATGATGTACAAGATGGTATTCCAATGACTTTTACAATGTCCGATACAACGTACCTACCTAGGTTTATTTTACACTTAGGTAAAAACTATGAAGTAGAAGCAATCGAGGCATTGTGTAATGGTGATTTTGGTGCTGTTTCAATTGGTTTGGATAGTCTAGAAAACGGGACATATGATTTAGTAACAGGAGGAACAGTATCATCAGGTACGTTCAATGGCAATTTACAAATTAATAGTCTTGCCGCTGGAAATTATTCAATTGCTATGAATGGTTTAAATAATTTGTGTCAATCTAATCAATTCAATTTTCATATCAATGAGCCATTAGAAATAGTAATGGATGCAACTGTTTCTCCAGAAATATCTGGAAATGATGGTTCAATCATAACTAATGTTTCGGGTGGGACACCGTGGTATTCTTACTTATGGTCAACAGGGGATACAATCGAAAACTTAACTGACCTAACAATAGGTGAATATGAGTTGACTGTAATTGATAACAATGGTTGTGCAAAGACATCTACTTTCGAATTACTATCTGTTTTAGGAGTTGATGAGATTGTAACTAATGAAGTTGAGTTTTTATACTTCTCGGATCAAAACAAAATTAGACTATCGGGTAATCTTGAGTCATACTACTCACTGAATGATATGACTGGTAAGATATTGAAAGAATTTATAATTGACAAAAACACTTCTTTAGCTGAGATTGTTATCCCTTCAAATCTTTCTAAAGGAGTATACATGTTAACAGGAATTAAGAATTCTTATAAAATACTGAAGTAGATTTTTTGTAAATTAACGAAAAATTCAACTGATGAAATATTTAATTTTATTTTTCACTCTCATTTCTTTTAGTAATCTAGTTTTTAGTCAGACTGATACTGAAAAAATTATAAAAACTGAAATTGAGTCAATTACTGTTTTTATAACTGGGGGTGAAATTAGCCGTAAGACAAAAGTCAATTTGAATGCAGGAAGAAATGTCCTTAAGTTTACTGGCATCAGTACTGTGGCCGATTCAAAAAGTATTCAATTTAAATCTAGTCAAAAAGTTAATATAGTTTCTGTTAGTACTGAACTGGATTATCTAAAATTTACCAATAATAATCCAAGATTAAAATCCTTGAATGATTCATTAAAGTTTTGGCAAACTAAATATCAATTTAATCAAGATGAATTAAGTGCCTATCAGTCGGAAATGCAGTTGTTAAAATCGAATATGTCAATTAAAGGGAATGATAAGAATTTAACTGCTGATGAATTAAAATCAATGGCTGATTTTCATAGAGTAAGAATGATGGAATTAAATAAAACCGTCTCTAAATACCAAAGAGAAATGAGGGAAATTAATTTAACTATCACTTCAATAAATCAGCAATTGCAAGAACTAAACTATAAGGAAAAAACGCATAGCAATCAAATTATAGTTGTTGTTGATGTTGATAAAGCACTATCTACTGAAGCAGAATTAAGATATATTATTTCAAATTGCGGCTGGCAGGCCAATTATGACTTGTCTGCTGCAGATGTGTCAGGAAAAATTAGATTAAGGTATAAAGCAAAAGTATTTAACAATACTGGTAATGATTGGGATAAAGTAAATTTAACGTTATCAACCGCCAATCCAAGTCTTTCAGCAACTGCACCTGTACTTGACGCATGGTTTTTGAATAGTAATACGGTTAGGAAAGCCTTTAAAAAAGGAAATGCGGTCATTGTGCCACAAAATAGAAGTTATAGCCAATGGCAACAAAATGCTAGCGTTCCGGAAATTAGTCAAAATTTAAGTGGTTTTGGCAAAAGTAAAAATGGTAATACGCAAACCCCTGTAGTATTTACTACTATTGAAGTTCCGCAATTAACAGCCGAATTCCCAATTGATAGGCCTTACTCGATCCCATCTAATTCTAAACCTTATTTAGTTGAGATCGATAATTTCGAATTGGCGGCCAAATTTTCACATAAAGCCGTGCCTAAATTAGATAGAGATGCCTTTTTAATGGCGAGCATAGTTGGATGGGAGAAACTGAATTTAATATCGGGACCAACTCATGTGTATTACCAAGATTCCTATGTAGGTGAATCTTATTTGAATACCTCTAATGTTAGCGATACCTTGATGTTGTCGTTTGGAAGAGATGGAAAAGTGATTGTTGATAAGAAGCTATTGGAAGAGTTTTCAAATACCAATGTAATTGGCTCTAATAAAAAAGACAATTATACTTATGAGATTATTGTAAAAAACAATATGAGTACAGAATTAAAAATGGATTTATTTGATCAGGTTCCAATATCACAAGAGAGTGATATAACAGTAAGCGTTAATGATATTTCAGAAGCCGTCATAAATGAAGAAACTGGTATATTAGTATGGAAACTGAATTTAAAACCTGGTGAACAACGGTCATATAAAGTCTCTTTTACTGTCAAATATCCGAAAGATAAAAATATCACTGTGAAGAAGTATAGAACAGTTTCTGCTCCCTCATTTTGATTTATGATATAAATCAGCTTTCGAGTTGATGTTTAGACATTTCTTTGGACTTAAAATGGTGTAGTTTTGAAATTGAATCAAATTACCAAAGATGAAAACCATTTTAGTGCCAACAGATTTTTCCGAAAATGCATTTAAGGCATTAGAATACGCCAGTTTTTTAGCCATACAGATTAGTGCAAAAATTGTTGTTCTAAATGCCTATCAAATACCCTCGGGTACATCAAATGTGATGATTAATTTTGCAGATATTTTAGAGAAAGATGCCAATGAGGGTTTATCAAAATTAATGAACAAATTGTCATCACAACATACTTTTAAAAATGTTGAATATATTCCACTTAGCTGCTATGGTTTTTTAATTGAAGCAATTGAAATTGCCTCTAAACACCATGAAGTTGATTTAGTTGTAATGGGAACTGCAGGTGCTAGTCATTTAAAGGGTAAGATTTTTGGGAGCAATACAATAGCAGTTATCAGGAAGACAAATTACCCAATAGTTGTAGTGCCAAATCAAGTTGAATTTTTGGAATGGAAAAATATTATACTGGCGTCGAATGAAGATGATAGTATTTTAAGTGCAGTTAAAGTATTAAATAGTTTTGTAAATAGTAAAGAAGTCAATATTGATATCGTATCAGTAGAATCAAAAAATAATGATAGTCATACAAATCATGCAGAGTTAATTCATGGTTTAAAGGGATGGCACTATGAATTGCATACCGAAAAGAATGATAATATTGTGGATGGTATCATTAATTATACTGAAAATCATCAGTCAGATATCATAGTATTGCTTCGCAAGAGCTACAGTTTTATCGAACGTATTCTACATTCAAGTGTGACTAAAAAATTAGCACTTCATAGTAATAAACCATTATTCTTGTTTAAAACTTAAAATTGATCTTCTACACCAATTCGTTTTTCACTAAATACTGAGCAATTTGCACCGCATTTGTAGCTGCTCCTTTTCGAATATTATCCGCTACAATCCATAAATTGATAGTATTTGGTTGACTTTCGTCAATTCTAATTCTGCCTACAAAAACATCATTCTTCCCTTCAGCATATATTGGCATTGGATAGGTATTGGTATCCGGATTGTCTTTTAATGTAATACCTTCGGTCCGGTGCAAAATTTGTCTAATTTCGGAAATATCGGGTGTCGAATTAAATTCAATATTTACTGATTCTGAATGACCACCAACAACTGGTACTCTAACAGCTGTTGCGGTTACATTGATTGAAGCGTCTAATATTTTCTTAGTTTCATTGGTCAGTTTCATCTCCTCTTTTGTGTACCCATTATCTGTAAAATCATCACAGTGTGGTAAACAATTTTTATGAATGGGATATGGATAAGCCATTTCTGCTTTATCACCAGTCATTTCATCATTCAATTGCTTAACTGCTTTTACCCCAGAACCTGTAATGGATTGATATGTAGAAACTACAGCTCGTTTAATGCTGTACTTTTTATGAAGAGGTGCCATGGTTAGAACCAATTGAATAGTTGAACAATTAGGGTTAGCAATTATTCTATCATTTTTTGTCAGTTCCGTTGCGTTGATTTCAGGAACCACTAGTTTTTTTGTTGGATCCATTCGCCAAGCACTTGAATTATCAATCACTGTTGATCCGATTTCCGCAAATTGTGGTGCCCATTCTAACGAAACACTGCCTCCAGCAGAAAAAATGGCAAGGTCTGGTTTTTTTGATAATGCATCAGCTAAAGAAATGCATAAGTATGATTTTCCTTGAAATTTTACAGATTGTCCAACAGATTTTTTAGAGGCAACAGGAATAAAATCAGTTATCGAAAAGTTAAACTCTTCCAAAACCTTTATCATTTCTTGACCTACCATTCCAGTAACTCCTACAATCGCTAATTTCATCCCAAATAATTTATTTAACACCAAAATTAGTATATTTATAGTACATAAACCGCTATGCGTTATATTTTAACAAGCCTCTTATTATCTGTTACATTATTAAATTATGCGCAAATACTTGACAATTTTTCGGATGGAGACTTTACTTCTAACCCAATATGGGTAGGAGAAACAACAAACTTTGAAATAGACGCTAATAATCAATTGCATTTAAATGCACCAGCGGTTACTGACACCGCTTATTTAGTAACTTCTAATAGTTTTGTTGATAATACAGAGTGGACTTTTTCAGTTGATTTAGATTTCAATCCCTCAAGTGCTAATTTGGTAAGGGTTTATCTAATGTCTAGTCAAAGTGATTTAAAAAATAATTTGAATGGGTATTTTGTGCAAATAGGCGGATCAGAAGATGAAGTGTCATTATATAAACAAGCCGGAACAACAATTACTGAAATTATTGATGGTACAGATGATGTCGTAAATAGTAACCCAGTTTCAGTAAGGGTAAAAGTGACAAGGACATCTGTGGGGGAATGGACTTTAGAGGCTGATAATACAGGTAATCTAAATTATGTAAATCAAGGAACGACAAACGATAATTCATTTACTACATCTAGTTTCTTTGGTGTTTTTTGTAAGTATACAAGCACAAGGTCGGATAAATTCTATTTTGATGAGTTTAGTGTACAGCCAATGATAATAATCGACACAATTGCACCTCAAATTACTAGTGTAGATGTAGTGTCTAATCAAGTACTCATGTTATGGTTTACAGAAAGTGTAGATGCATTAACTGCTGAAAATGTGGCGAATTATTCCGTAAATTACGGATTGGGCTCTCCAAGCCAAGCTGAGCTTATTGCGTCAAATAATCAAATAGTTGAACTCACATTCCCACCTTCCTTTCAAGATGGAATTGATTATACATTGTCGGTTCAAAACGTTCAAGATGATTCAGGAAATGTAATGCCAAATTCTACCATTCATTTTATGTATAATAAACCCTATTTTGGCATGTATAAGGACATAGTAATTACTGAAATTATGGCTGATCCAAACCCTAGTGTTGGTTTGCCAGATGCAGAATATATTGAATTGTATAACAATACTGATCAAACCATTTCTCTTGAAAATTGGTCATTGTCGGATGGATCAACAACTGTGATTTTATCGAATTATTCAATTTCCCCACAATCTTATATGCTATGGTATGATCCAGCTGGAGGTGCAAGTTTTGGTTTGTTTAATGTAATTGAAAATACACTACCATCTTTAAATAATGCCGCAGATGTCATTACATTAATGGATAGTACTGGCTTGGTAATAGATTCAGTAGCCTACACTATTGGGTGGTATAATAATATTCAAAAGGCATTAGGTGGTTGGAGCTTAGAACTGAAAAATATTAATAGTCCTTGCCATGATCGAAGTAACTGGAGTGCTTCTGAAAATATAGCAGGTGGAACTCCTGGTGATGAGAATTCAATTTACACCAATATACCAGTTACAACACTACCAAAAATAATGGAAGTGTATATTGAAAATGATAGTAATATTCACTTCGTTTTCGATAAAATTATTTCAGAAGGTACTGTTAATATACTCCCAACTGTCAGCCATAATCTATTATTAAATAATACAGAATTAATTATCAGTTTAAATAACTTCAAACATTCTGAAACCTATTCGATAGTAGTTTCAAGTTATAAAGATTGCTGGGGTAATATAACGGAAGATTTTACCTATTTATTTGGCTTACCTCAAAATGCACTATCTAAAGATGTGTTGATAAACGAAGTCCTATTTAACCCAAGTGCAAAAGGTGCTGACTATATTGAATTGGTTAATGTGTCTGACAAGGTTTTAAGTTTGAATGAATTTCAAATAGCTAATATTGATGAAGGAATCATTGATAATCTAAGTCATTTTACTTCACAACAAATTCTATGGTTTCCGGGAGACTATTTAGTATTGACTAAAGATTCATCTGCTGTCATTGAAACCTTTTCAATGTATGAAGGTGGACATTTTTTAGAAATGGATTTGCCATCCTATAATAATGATTCTGGAACTGTAATTATCTTAAATTTAAATACTGAAATAATTGACAAGTTTTCATATTCCGAAAATATGCACTTTCAATTAATTGACGATTTGAATGGAAAAGCTTTAGAAAGGTTGTCTTTTACACATCAAAGTCAATCTGACGATAATTGGCATACAGCATCAGAAGTAGTAGGTTGGGGCACGCCTGGGTATCTTAATTCGCAGACTTCAAGTCCTAGCTTTGAAAAAAATATACAATTGTCGCAGGCCATTTTTTCTCCAGATAATGATGGCTATCAAGATCTGTTAGAAATAACCTATCAATTCGATAATCCTGATAATGTTTTAGATGTTGTGGTGTATAATTCTTCCGGACAACCGATTAAAGAACTAAAGGATAATTTTTATCCAGGTAAAAAAGGGAGCATAGTTTGGGACGGACTAACGGATGAGGGTACTAAAGCTAGTGTTGGCACTTATGTTATAGGTGTTACCGTGTTTGATTTAGATGGAAATTTAAAACGATATAAATTAGTGGGCGTATTGGCTACTCGCTTGTAAAGGCATGTTGCTATTTTTTATTCAAAAACTTGAATACGAAAGTGCCGAAAATCATTATTTTTATTCCAGTTATCAGTTTTTGATTGTAATCACATTTAAAGATTATTGACTATTTTTGCACCATTATTCAATTCAAACTCTAAAATGATAGAAACAGATATTATAATTATCGGGGCAGGACCAGTAGGACTTTTTACAGTATTCGAAGCAGGTTTATTGAAGTTGAAATGCCATTTAATTGATTCATTACCTCAACCGGGAGGGCAGCTAACTGAGATATATCCTAAAAAACCGATTTACGACATTCCAGGTTTCCCAACTGTTGATGCTGGAGAATTGGTAGATAATTTAATGAAACAAATTGCACCATTTAAACCTGAGTTTACACTAGGTGAATCAGCAGTGTCAATTGAAGAAGTTGATGATAATAAATTTGTAGTCACTACCAATAAAGGGACAAAACATATAGCACCAGTTGTTATGATTGCTGGTGGTTTAGGTGTTTTTGAACCGCGTAAACCACCTGTTGAGAATTTAGAAAAATTTGAAGACAAAGGGGTAGAGTATATCATTAAAGATCCAGAATTTTACCGTGGTAAAAACGTTGTAGTTGCAGGCGGAGGAGATTCAGCGTTAGATTGGTCAATTTATTTAGTTGAAAATAAAATTGCTAAATCATTGTCACTAGTGCATAGACGAAATTCTTTTAGAGGTCATTTGGATTCTGTTCAAAAAGTAATGGATTTAGCTGAAGCAGGTAAAATTAATTTAATTACTGAGGCAGAAGTGATTGGTATTGATGGTGATGGTCATTTACAAAACGTAACTATAAAACATAAAACGCAAGGTGAAGTTGTAAAGAATGCTGATCATTTTGTGCCCTTATTTGGATTGAAACCGTCATTAGGTCCAATCGCAGATTGGGGACTTGAAATAGAGAAAAACGCAATTAAAGTAGATACGGTTGATTACTCTACAAATAGATCTGGTATTTATGCTGTGGGAGATGTCAATACTTACGAAGGAAAATTAAAATTGATTTTATGTGGCTTTCATGAAGGTACTATTGCTGTGCAATCTGCCTTCGCTAGAATTCACCCAGATAAAAAGAATGTCTTGAAATATACTACAGTAAATGGTGTAAACGGATTTTAATTGGAATAATTTTTGAATAAGAATTAGCAATGACAGAAAATACTATAACGGTAAATATTATCGATCGAGAAGGGGTAAAACATGAGCTTGAAGCACCAACAGACATGAATATGAATATTATGGAAGTGTGCCGCTCATACGAATTGCCGGTTGAAGGCCGTTGCGGCGGTATGGCTATGTGCGCAACCTGTCAATGTTACTTAGAATCTGAAACAGATTTACCTGAGCAATCTGATTCTGAGTTGGACATGTTAGATGAGGCATTTTTTGTAGAAGACAATAGCCGTTTAGGATGTCAGATTCAAATCAATGATAATATTGATGGTATAACGCTTCGTTTAGCTCCGGAAGGAAACTGATAATTATCTCTTCAACTCTTCAGGTATTTCACAAACCGGAATAGGTATCATTTTGTGCTTATTAGCTTTGTGAAACTTATTGAAAATTGAAATGACCTCTTTTTGTCTATCGGTTAAATTAGATTCATTTCCATTGTAAGCCATTGCCCATTCTAATTCAGGATAAGTAGCACCAATTTGTCCTTCATCAGTGCGCTCATCATCCCATAAACCATCAGTTGGAGCGGCATTTTGAATTGAAGATACAATACCTAAATGTTTTGCAAGAGCATATACTTCAGTTTTATACAGGTCAGCAATTGGACTCAAATCAACGCCGCCATCACCATATTTAGTATAGAAACCTACCCCAAAATCCTCTACTTTATTTCCAGTTCCTGCTACTAATAGTCCATTGGCTTGTCCAACTGCATAAAGGGTTGTCATTCTCAATCTAGCTCTAGTATTAGCCATTGATAAGCCATGCTCCGAAACTCCCACTGGTAAGCTTGTCTTAATGGTTTCAAAAGTATTGGTAAGGTTGGTTCTGAAATGATTGACATTGGGAAAATGTGATTCCAGCCACTGAATATGATCCATTCCACGGTTTACTTCATTTTCATTTTGATGGATCCCCATTTCTAAGCCAATAACTTTTAATCCAGTCTTTGCACACAACGTTGAAGTCACTGCAGAATCAATTCCGCCACTTATACCTATAATAAACCCTTTTGAGTTGGCTTTTTCAGCATAGTTCCTAAGCCAGTTTACAATATATGCGGTAATTTTTTCAGTCTGCATTTTAGAATAAAAGCCCAACTTTTAATTCGAACATGTGCTGTGGGTTACTTTTAACATTTAGGTTTTCGTATCTAAATGTATTTCCTTCAGCAATTTTATCAACTAAATGCTCCGATTTTTGATAAACAATTGGTGTAATACCGTAAATAAAGCCTAGTTCCGCAAACAAAAAAGTGTTCCCTGTAAAATTCCATTGTGAACCACCATAAACGCCTACTCCTGTTCTAATCGCCGACAATCCCTTTTTTACAATATCTGGCTTCATATTATTGTTAGAAATCTTCGTTTCTCCCGTTCTTACAAAAGTCGTACTTGCTGGTACAGTGCCATCATATTTAGAGGCATATCCTTCGTCGTCCATTCTAACACCTGCTAAAAAACTAGTTCTCAAACCGAATTTTCCATAGTAACTAAATGCCCCAATCATATTAGTTTGAAATTTTAGGAAAATTGGAAGCGTCACATATTTACCTCTAAATTTTCTTGTACTCAATTCAAATGCCGACGAATCAGAAAAACCTGAAATAGCTCCGTCTTTATATTTATAAATTTCAGTATCATTATAACCATAAAATACGTTTCCGATATTCGAATTATTGACGTTGCCATAATTCAATTTAAAAGATTCTAAATCAAACTGTAGTCCTGTTGCAAAAACAATGTTTTTATTTATTTCATAGTCGGCAATCATACCTATAGTAAAACCAGCACCTATGCCATTTCGTTCTATTTTTGTTGTTTGAACTTTTACCCAGTTTGCTGTGAAGCCAGTTACTAAACCAGCTCTTAGTTTTTTTTCTTGAGCATTTACTGACACAGCTAGACCGAGAATTAAAATGAATGAAAATAACTTTTTCATAGTTTATGATTTTATATTTGCAAATACAATATTAATATAATATTACCAATTAACATAATATGAAAAATAGATTTTTCTATTTAGCCGTTTTATCGTCATTCCTATATGCATGCTCATCAAATCCTCTAGATATAGATGTTTCGGAAGTAACCTATGAATTAGAATGTATTAGTGTTGTAGATGCTTTTGAAAGTGCAAATACAATTGAAGAATTTAAACAAGTAAATATTGACTTAAACACCCAAGCAAAAGTGCTTTATGAGTACTATACTTCTGAAATGTTGCGGGTTGGAATGCCACTTCAGGATTCTACTCCTGTTTTTTTAAGCAAGTTCATTAAAGATTCTACAATGATGATTGTGAATGAAAAAATTAAAAATGCATTTGGTGATTTTAGCAATAGTAAAGAAAATGTAATTAATATGTTTAAGCATCTTAAATATCATATTCCAAATGCCATGATGCCCTCTAAATTATTAATTTATAATTCAACTTTTTCTAATGGGGTAATTTCAACCCCTGATTTTATTGGTTTAGGACTAGAAATGTATTTAGGGCCTCAAGATGATATTGTTCAAAAAGTACCTTTTCCTGAGTATTTTAAGAAAAAAATGAATGCTGAATTTTTATGCCCTGATATAGCTCAAAGTTGGTTAGAAAGTAATGTCTTGGAAAGCAATTCTGAAACCTCTTTTTTATCAAATCTAATTTACTATGGTAAGCTCTTGTATGTCATAAAAGCCATGTTACCATCTCTTCCAGACCATTTAATTTTGAGATATTACAATGAAGAATGGCAATGGGCTCAAGATAATGAATACGGCATTTGGCAATATATTGTACAAGACAATTTAGTGTATGATACTAAAATGAAAACTATGTTGCGCTATTTTAAACCAGCACCAACTACAACCGGTTTTGATGGATCTCCAGATAGACTTGGGCAATATTTAGGCTTTCAGATAGTATCGTCATATATGTCAAAAAATACTAGTGTGACAGTTAAGGAACTGGTTGCAGAGCAAAACAATTCGAAAATATTAAAATCATATAAACCAAAACAGTAATGAGTAAATCGTCAGAGATTAATATTAAAATAGATACTAATGAAAATAATGTTCCAACGCAAATTCATTGGTCTGCTGAAGATGGAGGTGTTGATAAGGCTGAAGCTAAAGCGCTGATTCTTGCCTTATGGGATAAAAAGGAACAAAATGCAATGAGAATTGACTTATGGAATGATCAGATGTCGGTTGAAGAGATGAAACAGTTCTTTCATCAAACATTAATGACTATGGCCGATACATTTGAGCGTGCTACTGGTGAGAAAAATATGTCAGAAGACCTTAGAGACTATTGTTTCCATTTTGCCGATAAAATGGGTATTACAACGCCTTTAAGTTAATTTAGGCTGACTTTTTCACCTTTTTTATAGGGGATAAATGCTTAAAGCCTATCGTTAGCAAACCAAGGTCAAAACCTTTCAAGTTTTTTTCCTTCCTGATACGTGTTGAATTTAAATTTTTCATAACGTTTGTTTTATATTATACATAAGGTAATTCAAATTTGATGCCGAAATTTAATTTATTCCTTATCTGATAATATTATTGATTATTTGGAGACATTCTCACTGTAAGCTGCTTGGCTTATGAACTATCCTTTGTGGGTAAATGTGTCTAAGTTTGGACCTATAAGCAGATTGAAATCAAGTTAATATTTATTTGGGGTGACTTTGATTTAAAACTTTATTGTAAATTTATTCCTCAAACTAAACCCAAATCAATGAAAAATTTAATTCTATTACTAGTCTTAGCTAGTTTTGTATCATGTAATAATCAGTCAGCCGAAAATGATCGATTAGTGGCCACCGGTAATACATGTGAGTCGCTTGCAATTGAAGATTTTAGATCTTTCTTAACCATTCAAAAAACGACACCAGAAGCTGACTTGAAAACCATTTTAGGAAAGTCGACTGGTGGAAGTTATTCCGAAGATAAAACAACCTTTATATATAAATTTGAAGGCACTAAAAGGGTTCCAATTAAGGTATATGTTAATGCTAAAAGTGGAGCAATTGAAACTGTATTTATGGAAATTCTGGGGCTAAAGAAAAATTTCGATATTGATGTTAAAAAGGCAAAGTCTGACTATCCTATTGATGATTGTCATTCAAGCTTGTTTGGTCAACAACCGAAGGAAATTATTTCATTGTTTGGACAAGCTTCAGTCGATAATTTAAAGAAAGACAATGTTGAAGCAGATGTCAGAGTGCTTCGCTACTTTACCAAGGATAAGCAAATAGCACTAACGCTTAATTTCTATCCATCTCAAGACAATAAAATGTCATCAATTGTGGTAGATTGGTTTTGATAAATTTAATTGTTTATCATTTGAATGATTATTTTTAAGACATATTATGGCTGCCCTTAAAGGCAATTTTGTGTATTAAATATTTAATCGAATATAAAATATCTCAATGTCTATATTTAGAAATTTATTGGTCAGTTTCCTTTAAAAAAGCGAATAAATGCGTACATTCGCGACAAATCTGAAAAACAATAATTTTTATGGCATTTGATATAGATATGATCAAAAAAGTGTATCAAAACGTAGCAGAGCGTGTTGATAAAGCAAGAGAAATAACAGGAAAACCTTTAACATTATCGGAAAAGATTTTGTATTCCCATTTGTGGGACGGTAGTCCGAATACTGTTTTTCAGAGGGGAAAAGATTATGTTGATTTTGCGCCAGATAGAATTGCTTGTCAAGATGCGACTGCACAAATGGCATTATTGCAGTTTATGCAAGCGGGAAAAGATAAAGTAGCTGTTCCAACAACAGTGCATTGCGATCATCTTATTCAGGCAAAGTCAGGAGCAGACACAGATTTGAAAAATGCTTTAGGAACTTCAAGTGAAGTGTTTGATTTTTTAGGGTCAGTATCCAATAAATATGGCATTGGATTCTGGAAGCCAGGTGCAGGTATTATTCATCAAGTAGTCTTAGAAAACTATGCATTTCCAGGTGGAATGATGATTGGTACAGATTCACATACAGTTAATGCTGGTGGATTAGGAATGGTTGCTATTGGGGTTGGTGGAGCTGATGCAGTAGATGTAATGGCAGGAATGCCTTGGGAATTAAAATTTCCAAAATTAATTGGTGTCAAATTAACTGGAAAATTATCGGGTTGGACAGCACCAAAAGATGTGATTTTAAAAGTTGCTGGAATCTTAACCGTAAAGGGTGGAACAGGTGCTATTGTAGAATATTTTGGTGAAGGCGCAAAATCAATGTCATGTACTGGTAAAGGAACCATTTGTAATATGGGGGCTGAAATAGGAGCAACCACATCAACATTTGGGTATGACGAATCAATGGAGCGTTATTTGCGAGCAACTGATAGAGCAGATGTTGCCGACGAAGCGAATAAAGTAAAGGAATATTTAACTGGTGATGATGAAGTGTACTCTAATCCAGAGCAATATTTTGATCAAGTTATAGAAATTAATTTATCAGATTTAAAACCACATATCAATGGACCTTTCTCTCCAGATTTAGCCACTAAAGTTGGTGAGATGAATGAGAAAGCAACAAAAAATGATTGGCCTTTAGATGTTGAATGGGGATTAATTGGATCTTGTACTAACTCGTCTTACGAAGATTTGTCTCGTGCTGCATCTATTGCCAAACAAGCCATTGATAAAGGATTAAAAACAAAAGCTGAGTTTGGAATTAATCCAGGGTCAGAAACGGTAAGATATACGGCAGAAAGAGATGGGATTTTGCAAGTTTTTGAAGATTTGAGCGCTACCATTTTCACCAATGCTTGTGGCCCTTGTATTGGTCAGTGGGCTAGGTATAGCGATCCTAAAAATGCACCTAAAAATAGTATCATTCATTCTTTTAATAGAAACTTCTCTAAACGTGCAGATGGTAATCCAAATACACATGCCTTTGTAGCCTCTCCAGAAATGGTGGCTGCAGTAGCAATTTCTGGACGATTGGATTTTAACCCACAAACAGATACTTTAACCAACAATAAAGGTGAGCAAGTGAAGTTTGACGAGCCGACAGGTTGGGAATTACCAGAAAAAGGTTTTGGAGTGGAAGATAATGGTTTTGAAGCACCAGTAGCTGACGGATCAGGAATGACAATTTCAGTAGACCCTAGTTCTGACAGAATTCAATTATTAACGCCATTTACCCCATGGGATGGAAAAAACATTTCAGGAGCACCTTTATTGATTAAGGCATTCGGAAAATGTACAACCGATCATATTTCAATGGCTGGGCCATGGTTAAAATACCGAGGGCATTTAGATAATATTTCTAATAACTGTTTAATTGGAGCAGTAAACGCATTCGGAAAAGCAACTAATAAAGTAAAGAATCAATTAACAGGTGAGTTTGGTGAAGTGCCAGCAACAGCCAGAGCATATAAAGCAGCCGGAGTGCAAAGTATTGTTATTGGAGATCATAATTACGGAGAAGGGTCTTCAAGAGAGCATGCTGCCATGGAGCCACGTTTCTTGAATGTGATTGCAGTAATTGTAAAATCATTTGCTAGAATTCATGAAACAAACTTGAAAAAACAAGGCATGTTAGGATTGACTTTTGCCAACGAAGCAGACTATGATTTAATTCAAGAAGATGATAAATTCAATTTTATTGATTTAGCAGAATTTTCGCCTGGTAAGCAATTATCAGTTGAAATTGAACATAAAGATGGTTCAAAAGATACAATTAAAGTAAACCATACCTATAACGATTCGCAAATTGAATGGTTTAAATATGGATCAGCATTAAACCTAATCAAAAGCCAACAAAATTAGTTTTTGAAAAATAAATAAATTTGAAAAGAGCAGCTGTTAGTTGCTCTTTTTTTGATATTTAAACTGTGAAAATTGCCAACTCAATATATAAATTAACTGGTCTAACCCTATTTGATTGGAAAAGAAATCGACATAATAAGCTTAGTTTTAAATGGCATTATCATATAGCAGCGGTTTTGCTTTGGTTAATGTTACTCCCTATTTTTTGTTTTCAGTTTTTTGGCGTGTTTTGGCTGTTTGATAAGTTTAGGAGCACAAAACACTATCGAAAATTGACTGATGATGAGATTGAAGAGCTGCAACTTGTCTACAAAAACTCAATTGATTACAATCTGGTTAAAATAAAGGAAGAGTCAAAATGGGCAAAATATGGCAGCAGGTTTGTTAAAGGTCTACATCTCGGTTTTGTATTTTTAAATACCATTCATTTTTCTAGAACTATAAAAGCAGAAGAAAGCCTTAGTGATATGGCTTGGTTGGTACATGAAGTCACACATATATCTCAACATCAAAAATACGGCATTGTCTATATTATTAAGTCGCTCCGAGCACAACGAAATGGAGGCTATGCCTATCAAAAAACATGGCTGGATAAATCTTTAAAGCATTTTAATTTTGAGCAACAAGCAGATATTGCTAAGCATTATTATTTAGCAATTAAAGCCAAAGAAGATGTTACTTTATATGAGACTATCAAAACCGAAATTATTAGTCAAAATTTTGGTTAAAAAATGTTGTGTTAAATCAAAAAAGCCCTTATCAATTAAGACAAGGGCTTTTCTTTTTTATAGTATTTGATTAGAATTCTACAGTGAATTCTACTCTTCTGTTTTCAGCTCTACCTGCGGCAGTATCATTGGTCGCTTTTGGTTTAGTTTCACCATAACCAAATGCACTTAATCTTGTACCATCAACACCATCTTCAATTAAGTACTTCTTAACTGCTGAGGCACGGTCTTTCGATAATTGCATGTTCTTAGCATCATCACCTTGAGCATCAGTGTGACCATCAATTCTTAATTTGTAACTTGGGTTTTCTTTCATTATTGTTGCCACATTATGAAGAATTCCAAATGAAGAAGATTTAATGATATCTTTTCCTGATTCAAATTGAATACCTTTTAGTGCTTGTCTAAATATCTCTTTGGTCTCCTCTTTAATTTCTGGACATCCATTGTTAGAAGCTACACCAGCTACAGTTGGACATTTATCATCTTTATCTAAAATGCTATCTCCATCAGTATCAGGACAGCCCTTGTTTTCAGTTGGGCCTTTTACATTTGGACAGTCATCTTCTGAATCTTTAATTCCATCTCCATCAGTATCAGGACATCCTTTTAACGCTATAATTCCTGCTATTTTAGGACAGTCATCTTCTGAGTCAACAATACCGTCGCCATCTGCATCAGGACAACCTTTAGCTGAAAGCACACCTTTTACTTCTGGACAAGCATCTTCTGAATCTTGAATACCATCACCATCAGTATCAGGGCAACCTTTGAATTGGGCAATTCCTGCTACTTTAGGGCAAGAATCTTCATGATCAGGAATACCATCCTTATCAGAATCTTTTGCACATCCTTGAGCATCAACTTTTACGCCTACAGGCGTTTTAGGACATTTATCATTTTTATCAGCTACACCATCATTATCAGTATCTAAAGTTTTTCCTAATAGATAAACTATACCAATACTATGAATCATGAATTGATCTTCACCAGCATCTTCATTAAATCTTAAATCTCTTTTATCTCCATTAGTATAACCATAGTTTAAGTTATAGTTTACACCTAAATTGTCAGTAAACATTACATCAAATCCTGCACCTAAGTTACCGGAGAAGTCCAATCCTGGATTGGTCGTTGTTAGGTCAGTTGGGTTTGCATAATTGGCAATACCAAAACCAGCAAAAACATAAGGACGGAACATACTATTTTCATCTAACATCATCCCATTGTTAAATTTAAACCTCAAATGGACATTCGTTGTGAATAAATCAGCATTGAATCCTTGTGCTGCAGCTTCATATGGGCTTTCTGGAGTCATTGGAATGCCAGGCTTATGGTAACCAAAAGCGCCATAGTTAGCTGCTAAGCCTAAATTAAACATAGGACTTAAACTATAGGTTCCAGCAATACCTACTTGTGTTCTAAATGCTTTTCCAGTATTAAAAAAGGCTTTGTTCCAGTCTCCATAGTAGTCAGAAAGACCAATGTTGGCGCTTATCCCAATTTTTTTATCACTGGTTTGTCCAATAACAACACCTAATGAGAAAAGAATCATAGATAGACTCAATGTAAATTTTTTCATAGTATCAATTTTTAAATATTTAGCTTGCCTCATAGCAAAGATAATGCCAAAAGCGTTAACAAATTTGACACTAAGTTAAAAAAAAACTTTACTTGATAAAGAGAATATCTGTATAAATTGGCAAATGGTCGGAATAACCACCTATATATTTAAATCCATTATAGGTTCTAAATGGTTTTTTTCCAAATCCATCTGCTTCGTCAGTAAATAACCAAGATGCTTTAAAGATATGTGATAAATGAAAAGAAGTATAAAGTGATTCATTTGATTCTAAAAGTGTTTGATTGATGATGAATTGGTCTAAAATATGCCACTCATGTTGATACTTATTTGTTCCAGTGGTCTTTTCATACTGCCAAGTAAGATTGATTAGGTCAGTTAAGGTAATATTGTTGGTGTCTTTTTTTGCCGATAATATATCCTTCATGCTTTCATCTGTTGGATAGTCATTGAAGTCACCCATTGCAATAATTTTAGCAGATGGGGTAATGTTTTGAATAGAATCAAATTTTGACCTTAAGATAGACGCTGCGAAATTTCGTTTAGGTTTAGTTGCTAACTCACCTCCATATCGAGACGGCCAATGATTAACCAAACAATGCAAAGTGTCTTGCCCTGTCAGCCCTTTCATGTAAAGTATATCTCTTGTTGCGCTTGAAGAATTAGGAAAATCTAATACAAAAGCTTTATATTCTATTATTTGAAAAAACTCTGAACGAACAAGAAAGGCAACATCAATACCTCTTTTATCACCACTTTCCTGGTGAACAATCTGATAATTGAATGTACTTAAAGGTGAATTAAATATTAAATCTTTTAAACATTGTAGGTTTTCCACTTCGCACAATCCAATTACAGCAGGTGGCTCCCACTCACCAATTGCAATTACATTTTGGGCTATTTGATTTATCTTTTTTTGATATTTGGTGTAATTCCAATGACGTGGACCATCTTTTGTAAAGTCATCATCACTTTTAAGGGAATCATTTTCTGGATGAAAAAGGTTTTCGACATTATAAAACATGATTCTAATGCCACTTAAATCAAGCTGTGGGTTCTGGGAATAGCAAAAAATAGCCTGGCTAAATAAAAAAGCCAAGCTATATCTTAAATGAGTTGTCACTAAAAATTTAATCGTTAAGATTGGATGTGTTATCCGATTTATCTTCAGAAGCATCCTTTAGTTTAGCACCGACTAATGTACCATTTACAATTTGTTGCTGAAAATCAGCCATAGCACTAGGCGAATGAGGTATCAAGATTGAGCTATTTTTACCGTTGGCTCCAATATTATTTAAAGTATCGAAATACTGCGTTAGTAAGACAAATTGCATAACCTCTTCATGAGTAATCGATTTCAAAGATTTCTGGAAGTCTTCAACCGATTCTTTAAAACCTCTCACAATTTCCAATCGCTGCTGTGCAATACCTTCTCCAGAAAGCCTTTTAGATTCAGCATCAGCTTCTGCTGCTTTTACAACTCTAATTTTACCAGCTTCGGCTTCTTCTAAAGTTGCTTCTTTATCTCTTTTGGCTGCATTAATCTTGTTCATTGAATCTTTAACTCTGGCATCCGGATCAATGTCCGTAATTAGAGCTTTAACAATATTGTATCCATATTTGTCCATTGACTCAGCTAAATTTTGACGAACCGCTATGGCAATATCATCTTTTTTTGCAAAAACATCATCTAATTCCATTTTTGGAACCTCAGCCCTAACATCATCAAAAATATATGATGAAATCTGATGTCTAGCATTGTCAAGAGAATAGAAAGAATCCCACAATTTTTCTCTCATTACCTGAAACTGAACGGAGACTCTTAAGTGAACGAAAACATCATCATGTGTTTTGGTTTCAACATCAACGTCTAATTGTTGGACCCGCATATTTATAACCCCGGCCTTTGAATCTATAAATGGAATAATCAATCCTAGACCTGGTCCAGCCATTTTCTGAAATTTTCCAAGTCTCTGGACAACATAATAAGTTCGTTCTTGAACTAAAATAACAGCTTTAAAAATTAGGACGGCTAATATTAAGCCGCCAACTATATACATTACTAAATCTTCTTGGTTCATAATCTTTTAAATTTTGTGGATCTTAAAGTTAACTAAAAAAACAACATCATTTTGATGAGTGATATTTTCTTGATAACCCAAGGGTAACAAATTTATTTATATTTTATATTACTTTTGCTCATCAAAAAAAAGAATATGAAAGCATATGTTTTTCCTGGACAAGGAGCACAATTTATAGGAATGGGTAAAGATTTATATGATAATTCTGATCTTGCCAAATCATTATTTGAACAAGCTAATTCCATATTAGGTTTCAAAATAACTGACATTATGTTTAACGGAACTGATGAGCAGTTAAAAGAAACCAAAGTGACACAACCAGCTATATTTTTGCACTCGGTGATTTTAGCGAAAGTGCTTGGAGATGATTTTAAACCTGAAATGGTGGCAGGTCATTCTCTAGGCGAATTGTCAGCTTTAGTTGCCAATGGTGTATTAAATTTTGAAGATGGACTGAAATTAGTGTCTAAAAGAGCACTTGCTATGCAAAAAGCTTGTGAGGCTGAGCCATCAACAATGGCTGCAATTTTAGGTTTAGATGATAGTATTGTTGAAACAGTTTGTAAAGAAATTGAAAGGGTTGTTGTTGCAGCAAATTATAACTGTCCAGGGCAATTAGTAATTTCAGGAAGTCTAAAAGCAATTGATGAAGCCTGTGAGATTTTAACTGAAAAAGGGGCGAGGAGAGCTTTGAAATTACCTGTTGGAGGCGCATTTCATTCACCATTGATGGCACCAGCGGGAACTGAATTAGGTGAGGCTATTGAAAACACAACTTTTAATCAACCTATTTGCCCAATATATCAGAATGTAACTGCTAGAGCTGTTATTGATCCATCTGAAATTAAGAAAAACTTAATGGAGCAGTTAACTGCTCCTGTTCGCTGGACTCAAACTATGCATCAAATGATTGCTGATGGATGCAGTGAGGTAATTGAGGTAGGTCCCGGAAAAGTCTTGCAAGGATTGTTTAAAAAAGTAGATAGACAATTTCCAACGTTGAGCGCTAGTATTGAAGTATAAAGGATTAAAAACATAATAAACAACAAAATAATGGAGATTTTAAACCCGAATACACTTGAGAAAATGATTGCCGAAAAGGCAGATATAACAATTATTGATGTTAGGACTGAAGAAGAGTTTGCTGAAGGTATAATTGAAGGAGCACATAAACTAAATCTGTTTAACCCTGATTTTATGACGAAAATTGATGAATTTGATAAGGCAAAAACGTATGTAATGGTTTGCCGAAGCGGTGGACGAAGTGGACAAGCTTGCATGCAAATGATGGGACTTGGATTTGAGAAAGTATATAATTTAGAGGGAGGAATGATGAGTTGGAAAGGAGCGACTATATAGAGTCACCTTAACATATTGAAGCCATCAACTATAGTTGGTGGCTTTTTTTGTTTTTTAGAAATTGATAAATATCAGCTTGTCATACTAGTGAGCTTCTGAATTATTATTTATATTTGTTCTAAATAAAGACTAATGATGATTCCTCTTTCTAGATTGAAAACAGAAATGCCAGCTGTAATTTCGGAAGTTAAAAGTATTGATTTATTACCGAAATTACTGGAATTGGGTATTATGCCGGGAGTTGAATTAGAAATTCAAAATAAAGCACCATTTAGAGGTCCGATATCTATTTTGGTAAATGGCACGAAAGTGCTGATAAGAAAAAAAGAGGCTGATTCTATTTTGGTAGAACAACTGTAAAATGAAATCAAGTTCACTTAAAATAGCGTTATTAGGTAACCCTAATATTGGTAAAACCACATTGTTTAACTTTTTATGTGGCCTAAAACAAAAAACAGGCAATTACCCAGGTGTAACTGTAGATCAAGTCAGAGGGTATTTGACTCATCAAAAAGAATCTATTGAAATAATTGATTTGCCTGGTGTAAATAGTATCTATCCTGAATCCGAGGATGAGCAAGTCGTTTATGATTTTCTAACTCGAAACCAGTCGGAAAGTGAATTGGATAAAGTAATTGTTGTTGTATCAGCACTAAATCTCAAGCGAAACCTATACCTTTTTCATCAAATTAGTGATCTTGAATTACCAGTTATATTGGTGGTTAATATGATTGACGTGGCAACGAAACAGGGTGTTGAGATTAATTTAAAAGTATTAGCTAATGAACTAAACTGCCCAGTTGTTGGCTTATCTGCAAAAACTGGACAAGGAATTAATGATCTAAAAGACTTACTCGTTTCAAAAACTGAAATTACAACTTCGGATGTTTCTAACTATTTGGTAGATATTGAAGCGGTTAAATTTAAAGAATCTGCTAATGATGCAGGTATAACAAAACCTTACAAATATTTTATTGATCTTGTTTTTAATAAAAATAGTCAAGTCATTAACACGCTAACTAATCAAAAAAAAACTGCCAGACAGTTGCGTGTTAATGAATCCATATTAAGGTATAAACGAATCAATAAATATCATGATGAGGTTTATAAAGAGGATAAAGATAAAGCTTCAGATTTTTCTACCCGTATGGATAAGGTGCTAGTGCATCCTATTTGGGGTTATTTTATTTTCGTTGCCATTATGTTTTTTGTATTTCAATCCATTTTTAATTTGGCCGCATTTCCAATGGATTGGATTGATCAAGGTACTACTATGCTGAGCAGCTTTTTAAAGGAGAACTTACCTAGTGGATACTTTTATGATTTAATAACTGATGGGTTGATTCCAGGAATAGGTGGGGTTTTAATATTTATTCCACAAATAGCCATTTTGTTTTTCTTTTTTGCAATTCTGGAAGAAACGGGATACATGACTCGAATCGTTTTTTTGATGGATAAGACTATGCAAAAATTTGGAATGTCAGGGAAAAGTGTAGTGCCACTTATTTCAGGTATGGCATGTGCTATACCAGCTATTATGGCAGCCAGAACAATTGAGAACAGAAAAGAAAGACTTATTACAATATTAGTTACTCCTTTGTTAACCTGTTCGGCAAGAATTCCTGTATATGTCATTTTAATTGCTCTAGTAATTCCAGACTCATATTATGGCCCTTTTGGATTACAGGGGGCAGTAATGTTGGGTATGTACCTTTTGGGCATTGTAGCTGCTTTACTTTCGGGTTGGATTTTCAATTTGATTTTGAAACGTGATAGGAAGAGTTTTTTAATGTTAGAGATGCCAAGGTATTTAGTACCAAGTATTCGAAATATTGGGATTAGTGTCTGGACAAATTCACTCAGTTTTATTACAAATGCAGGTAAAATAATTATTGCAACCTCAATAATATTGTTTGTCTTAGCAACAAATGGAGGCGATCAATTCGTTAATATAGATCAGTTTAATAAGAATAATTATCCTCAATTATCAGAAGATGATATTGAATTTGCAAAAGCGAATTATCAATTAGAAAACTCTTATTTAGGAATGATAGGGAAGACCATTGAACCAATAATTAAACCGTTGGGGTATGATTGGAAAATTGGAATTGCGCTAATTTCATCT
>JBGCFR010000040.1:0-3224 GCA_045107045.1 Crocinitomicaceae bacterium | reverse complement strand
CGCCATGAATGATTATGTAATTAAAATGACAAAGGATGAGCTTCCTCCAGCAAAAGCATTTTGGTCATTAACATTGTACGATAAAGCCAATGGTTTTTTCATTCCTAACGATTACAAAAAATATAGTGTAGGAGAAAATGGTGGAATGAAATTAAACGAAGAGGGGGGGATTGAGGTTTATATTGCTGCTGAAAGGCCAGAAGGAATACCTGAAGAAAACTGGTTGCCCATAAACCGAGGAGATGAAGATTTAGATATTTTACTTCGTGTTTATGTGCCTGAACTAGATAAAATTTCAGATTGGAAGGTGCCAAACGCAGATAAATTATAATTTGAATCAGGAGTCACCTGCAAGCTTCGGTAGATATGAATACTTATAGATTGGTACTTTTTTGTTTTTTGATACTGATAACAAAAAATTCAAACGCTCAGGAATTAACACAAATTTATTCTTATGGAGGAAAAGACCTTCAAGTTAGTTCAGAATATGATTGCTCAAAACCATATTCACTTTTGGCTGCTGATTTTGCAGTTGTGAATGTAAAGATTCCCAAATGGGTTTATTCTAGTGCAAGTATTGAAGAATTAAATGAAGAATTTAGCAAAGAGTTCAAAAAAGAAATTGGTAAGAAGATTACCCTGCTAAGAGAACGAAAAATAGAATTCAAATCTTTTGGCAATATATTTCAGGGTTTTTTATATGAAATTGAAGCCAATGAAAAAAAGAGTTTAATGATAAGTTCCTTTGGTATTATTGAAAATCCTATTTACCTCACGCTAGCGCTCAAGGATCAAAGTCTTGACTTTGACAGTTTAGAGTTATCTTCTGAATTAATTAAGCTAATTGCTATTAGCGATGTAAAATGATTTTTAATTTTATGATAAAAGAAGGTTTTACCTATGGCGGAACATCCAGAACGAGATAGAATTACTGGCAAAAAGTTTTTTAGTGACTTATTAAAAGCCATTGACGTGGAACGCGGCTTCTTATACAATATAAAAGCTTTGATCCGCTTTCCTGGCCTTGCAATAAGAGCCTATTTAGATGGAGACAAGACAAAGCTGTTAAACCCTTTTAAGTACTTTCTATCAAGTATATTTCTAAGCATACTATCATTCTGGCTTGTTCAGAAGTTAGATCCTGATGTAGTTAATGAAACTGAAGCACAATGGGATAATATATTTAGTTCTGACATAACTACTTATGGATCAGGCATCTTGACAATATTGCTTTTAGCGCTCTTAGTCACATTAATAAAAAGAAAGTCTGATTATAATTTTTTTGAAAATCTTATTGGAATCATATTTCTTTTTTCGACTTATATCATCATTGAAATACCAGTTGAGTTTATTCTTATACCATTCCCAGATGCTATTTATTTTGCTCCAATAATTCCTTTTATCTATATAATATGGGCCATTAAAGACACCTTCAAAATGTCATTTATCGTTTCATTAATAACAGTTATTCCCACTTATATTATTTCCTATGCTATTGTAGGCCTTATAATTATGACATTATTGCCAAATGAAGCTAAATATGGCTATGGGGCATATTCGGGAATTGAGATAAATATAGCGCGTCAAGAGGACGAAAAAACGGAATCTTGGCTTAATGAGATTTGGGAAACTATCGAAGACGCAGATAATTATATAAATAGTCCAATTATTATAGAATCTATTCATGTTGGAGGTCCTGCATCAACAACAAATCTTAGCATTGGTGATACAATCTTAACTGTGAATGGCGAAAAGCAGTCTTATCTCGATTTCGATGAATATTTACTTTACCTAAAACCTGGTGACACTTTGACCTTAACTGTACTTCAAAAAGGAGATAGCCTGGATATCCCCATTGTCCTTGGTACAAAATTTTAGTCTAGCAATACTTAATAAAAACAACAACAGTCTGTTAGGTTAACATTTCGAAGTGCTCTACCGCCTCATAATCGAATCGTTAGAATTGAATCCTTTTTCCCTTTCCTAATTTAAAGTGTATCCTCAGGTACACTTTTTTTTATGCAGTAAAAAAACCAATATCGATATAAAAACGGGTACTGCCCACTTTTTACTTTTTTATTTTTTGTTCAATTACGAATAACCTAATTGGTTTTATAGCTACATTCTTTGACATGCTATTTCGTATAATTAAGTGAGTTTGTAAACTCAGTAAACAAAATATTCCCATATTTGATGTTTACATATAATTAGTATTCAAACCACCAATATCAATCACGATAATCATCAGGATTAGACTATAATTCTCCTACATTAGGGTTTAAACTAAGTAAGGTTAAAATTAGGAAAGATTGGAAAACCAAAAGTCTTTGTAGAAATAATTATTGTGACATATTAGAGTAGATAATTATATACTGTCATTTTCACAACCATAATTTGAACCATGTACTTTCATCTAAGACCTCAACAATCACATCTGAAATATCTACAAGATCTTTTCTATTCATTCTTTCCTCTCGAATCTTACCTTTCTTGTAAATAGAATGAACATGAGTATTCTTAAAAACAGTACCACGAGGTGTCAACAACCTTTCTTCGTTAAGAATTTGAGATATTCTTCGATACCCAATAGGGGTAAGATTATCTTCTTTAAAACTCTTTATTTTATCATATACATACTGTTGATATGATGAATAGTTAGATTTCCACAAATGAGTAGTAATTACTGACACAGAGAACTTTACTAACAAAGTGTAGGGGTAAGAGTAAATGTCACTTAATATTACTCCACCGTCACAGATTTTGCTAAGTTCCTTGGTTGATCAACATTACAATTTCTCATTACCGCAATATGATATGACAATAACTGTAAAGGAATGGTTGTTAATAACGGGGTAAAAGCTTCCGGAACCTCTGGTATTTCGATAGTATGATCGGCGATTTCTTTTACTACAGTATCTCCTTCGGTTACAATAGCAATAATTTTACCTTTTCTGGATTTGATTTCCTGGATATTACTCACTACTTTTTCATAATGACCTTTGCTGGTAGCTATAACTACAACAGGCATCCTATCATCAATTAATGCGATCGGGCCGTGTTTCATTTCCGCAGCCGGATAACCTTCAGCGTGAATATATGAGATCTCTTTCAATTTTAGAGCTCCTTCCAAGGCTACAGGAAAGTTATATCCTCTGCCTAAATACAAACAATTGGTTGACAGCATATATTCTTTGGCAATTTCTCTTACATCATTATCTATACTT
>JBGCFR010000004.1:0-6227 GCA_045107045.1 Crocinitomicaceae bacterium | reverse complement strand
TCTTCTACTATTAATTGAGGTTTTAAATCAACCTTAGGAATATTTGGTTTATTGCTATTACAACCAAGAATACTTAAAGAAACAAGTAGAATCAAAATTTTGTATTTCATTTTCGTTTTATTTTATTGTAGCTAACGTGTTAGTGTATGAAAAGTAGCGAATTTAATTATTACTAACTTTCTGATGAACTAATATAAATAAAAAAGTGCAAACCATTTAGCTTGCACATATCTCGCTATTTTTTATACACGTTGTTGTGTGCTGTACTATATAGTTTCTATTCCAAATTCCTACGTATAATTTCTATACCAACGTCTTCAAAATATTCAGATATTATTTTCTGCCATAGTACCATTCCATTTTCAGAGTTTGAAAATAAAACTAAACCTCTTTTTGTTTTCGGAAGCATAATGACTATGGCTTTTGTTCCATAATCTCCGCCAGTATGCATTAAAGCGTATTCGTTATTTGGTAAATTAGATAATAATTGCATTCCTAAATTACGATCAATTCCCTTTTTTTGATTGACTTGTGGTTTTAAAAATTCTGAATATAACTTGTCCGATAAACCTGCGCCATTCATAATATAAATTAAAAATTTAGAATAGTCATTAGCAGTAGTCATTAAGTTTGCTGCTGCATTGGCATCATACCATTTCTCAAAAGAGATTGCTTTTCCGGTTTCATCATGCTCAATAGCATAATCATCCTCATTTATTTCTGATGTCCAAAAGAAATATGTATTGTTCATTTTTATAGGTTCGAAAAGAACTTCGGAAGCAATTTTCTCAAAAGGTTTTTTAAGTTTGTTTTCAACAGCTTTTCTTAAATATTCAAATCCCTCGCCAGAATACTGAAACTTGGTTCCTGGTTCAAATTCAAATGTCAATTTGTTAGATTCAGTTAAATATCTCCAATTTGGAAATCCTGATTGTTGAGATAAAATATGCCTTGTAGTTAATTTGTTTAAAAATGAATGATTTTTAATGTCTGGGTCTATAAAATATTTTGAAATGGGCTCATCTAATTTCAAATCTCCATTTTCAATTAATTTTAGAACCACTAAAGCAGCTACTGGCTTAGTTAGAGATGCAACTTTGTAAATACTATTAACTGAAGCAGGAACTCCTTGTTTTTGAACACCAAACGAACGCACTTGTTTCAGACTTCCTTCTTCAATATAACCAATAGAAATCGAAGGAATTTTATGTTGCTCAAGTAGATTTTCTATTTTGGTATCATTGTCAAATAATGGCAATGGGTAATTTGCGTTAAATTTTTGTCCATAATCTTTATTGGGTTCTTTATGGTCGTAACTTAACACTCTGGATAATTTCCATTTGCCATTTTCTAAATTCCAGACAGATGTAAACTTGGCAATGTTTGTTAAGTACAACTTTTTGTTTGGTTCTTTGATATAGAATAAGTGAATCCCTCTTTGGATAGCTCCATAGGTTTCACCATTGTTTTTTAACCGATAGACTTCTAAGCTTTCTTCTACAACTTTTCTAATGGGTTTTCTTTCAGTATTAGAGCAAATACTTTCTCTAAAAGCAGTAAAGAATTGTTCTCTATTTTGTGTTCCATTTTCATCATGATAGAATTCAAAATTGTTTGGAATATAGGTTTCTAACATTTCAAAATTACATTTGTTGAATCCTTCCTCAAAGAATAAACTATCTGTTTTTTTTAGTTGAATAAAAAGGTCTGAGTCTTTTGAGATTTGTGCATTACAGCAGTTGGCATAAAGTAGAAAAATGATTGTGAAAAGTAAACTAAGTTGTTTCATTACTGTGGATTAAATTAAGTTTATAAATAATGATACAAAAGTCTGAAAGCAATATGATATTGAATGTAAAAACTACCCGACAAAAAAACGACAATATCCTGACAGCTTTATAAGAAGCTGAAATTTAGCTTAATGTACAGTTCCCTTTTTTTGTCTAATGAAATTGTATTACGCAGTATAATAAAAATATTTATCAAAATAGAGACAATTAAAACAATCAATGTTAACTTGTTTTCTAATGAAAATATCCTGCTAATAAATGGGCTCAAAAGAAAAAGAACAACTGATAGTATAGTCCATAATATTTGAACGGAAACAATTTGTTTAGTTATTGAATTAAATTCTTTTTTGTAATACATTATGAGAAGTGGAATAGCAATATTTACAAGCGGAATAATGACAAAAGGCAAAGAAGATAGGTTTATCAATTTAGTAAGTTTAAAATTGATAGAAGATTCATCTTTCTCTTCTGTTAACTGTTCATTGCTTACATCTAGGGCTTTAGCCAGCACATTTAAACTATGTCCTTTTAGTTTTGCACCAGCTTCAATTCTTTGTATTGTTCTAACTGATACGCCAGACTTGTCAGCCAACTCTTCTTGAGTCAGGTTCAGTTTTTCTCTATATTTTGTTAGTTTAGACATAATTGGGCTAAAGTATGAATTTGATAATTGGTTTTCTTGTATAGCACACAACGGTTTGCATATGGCTTGTGGCGGTTTCGAAGCACTTTCTTGTCCGCCCCTGACGAACTTTACTACGAAGCGAAAACCTTGCTGGCAGCCGTTTACCCGCCATAAGTTATATGCGTTGTTGTGTGCTGATTTTATTTTGGAACTGTCTTCCCTTTATTCCAGGGTAACATTGCAATACCCATTCGCAAATAACACTTGTCAATAATAGCCGTAATTAGCAACCCCGAACTTAGAATTATTGGGATTATTACGCCATACATAATATTTGAAAAGTACAAAATGATGAATATAGCTAACAATAGTCCTATTAAAAAACGAAACTGTCTATCCACGCTCCATCCTTTTGCGTTAATTAGTTTGGGAATGTCTTCCATTTGAATTTCAAGCAAGAATATATTGTTAAAACCCTCTTTCTGAAGTCTATTTCCAACCATTGTTGCTCGTTGTCCACTTTGACATACTAAACAAGTTTTCTGATCTTTAAATGCACCAAAATGTTCTTTATGGAATTTCGTTGATGGAATATTTAAGGCTCCTGGAATATGATGTTCTTTATACTCAGAAGGTTCTCGAACATCAATAATAACAGCAGTGCCTTCAAGTAGTTCTAATTGAGCCTTGTGGTTATTTATTCTATTCATTTCTTTTATATTTTTTTTGCACACAACGATTGGGTAAAATTAGCCATTTATGGCGAACAGCTTTGCTGTAAATTTTACCTGTTGTTGTGCTTTCGTTTTTTTTATTGTATTGCAATTATTTTAAATTCAGTTCTCCTATTAATTGCATGAGCCTTTTCTTTTTCTTTTTTTGTTTTCATTTTGCTAATCTTATCCTCCCCAATTAACAATGCTGAGTCACCGCAACCCTTTGCGATTAGACAGTTTGCACGCACACCTTTTTTAATTAGGTATTCTACGATAGTTTCTGACCTTTTTTGATCCAAGCGGCAGCTACTTGCTTTACTTATCCTACTGTCTGTATGTGTGCCAACTTCAACAATTAAATTATTATGTTCAATTAAGAATTTTGCAATACTATCAAGCTTTTCATAGCTATCTGGATTAATAGCATAACTGGCTAATTCAAATAGAATTTTTGATTTTGGGTTATATATGTCTCCAACGGCAACTTTCTTTGTATTTAAATCGAAGGTCTGAGCAATTGAAGTACTGCTTCCCAGTACAATTAGTAAAAATATAATAGTTCTTATTCTCATTTTACTTACTTATTTTTCCACAGCAAATCAAAGTATTCATTGCTGTTAAATTTAAAGCATAAATCATTACCTCCTTTTATACAATCGCCATTTGCACTATATATTTTTGTGCTATCATTAACTAGCTTTACAATTATATAATATTCTGGCATATATTTACACATTCCTATTGGAATAGCATTATTCCACCTTCGGACAAATTCTTCTTTTTCTAGTACTGATAATTGAACTGCACTCATAGTGTCTTGACGATTATCAATTTCTATATAATTAACTAAATCTGCGTCTAGTTGGGGTGGTTTCTCAAATTCTTGTTCCCGCATCTCTACACAAGCAGCCAAGGCAAAAAGAAGTAACACAAAAATATATTTAGTCATTTTAATTCAACTTGTAATGAAGCCCAACGGTTAGTATAAGAATAGTAGCGGATCGCAAAGCGTTAACCTTTCAATTTATTGCTAAATTTTATATAAAGATACTGACTTTGATTATACCACAAATGCAGCTATTATTTTTATACAATGTTGTAAGGCGTATTTATCTTCTATTTGGATTAATCGTTTCTTATGATTGTGTATTGACCTGGAGAAACTTTTATAGGACTTGGAAAACCTTTCCCTAAAACTTTCATATTATCTTCATTTAACCCATCTTCATTGTTAAATCCTTCATTGATAACTGCAGAAGCAGATTCATAAGAGTCCCAAACTACCATATTAATGTAGTTAAATTTATTCTCGCTATTCCTAGATTTGTAGAACGTGGAGCTAACAAATCCTTGTTTCTGTTTAAAGTAATTTACATATACATCTCTTACATTTAGAGCCATTTCTTCGGATCCTTCAGGCACTTCAATACAATTAATTGCGGTATAATAATTCTGAATTTTGTCGTTATTATTTTTTTCTTTCATTTCATTTAGATTTGTTGAACAGGAATACATCAGAAATGTAAGCCCGATAGTGAGTAGTTTTAAATTCATGATTAGATGTATTTAATTATGTGAATCTGTAATTTTGAATTTTGAATTGTTCTTTAAAGCCTATTTTTTTGTATAGGTCCAATCCGATATTTGAAGCTTGAAGTACTATATGTTCAATATCATTTTTAAGAGACTGGTTTATAAGTAATTTCATTAATTGATCTGCATACCCATTTCTTCTCGCTTCAGGAACAATACCCATTGCGTGAATACCTATTACTTTATTAGTCTGATAAGTTATAGCTGTTCCAATAGCTTTGTCATGTTGGAAGGCAATATGATAGTTGATGGTTTTATTAGTATTCGTAATTATGTTAGGATGTATTTCGTATCCAAAAGAAGATGTAAATAACTTGCTCCAAGTTACTGCTTCATCTTTAGTTGAGACAACAACAATTTTTAACCCAGTTTGTACTTCAAAAGAATTATGAAGTTCTAGAGACATTCCTATTTGCTCAAAGAGTTTTATAAATCCGTTTTGTTCTAGTAGTTGATTTGAATTGCTATCATATATATCCCAATATGGTATAATGAGATTTGGGAAATCAGAAAGTATTTTATTTTTTACTAACAAAATTGTCTCTTGGTCTAAATCTTTATTGAACCACAATCGATTTGGCCAATTCATATCTTCAATTGCTGTATAGTTGAATAATGGCGAACGAATGAAACTATTGCTAAAGAGACTTGCCTCTTGCCATAAAGAAGTTAGATTTTGGATGTTCTGGTTTATAAGATTTGATTTGTTTTTCATTTCCAATTGATTAAAAAAATTCCACAAATCATTGCTGTCACACCAGCAATTCGTTTAAATGTGATAGGTTCAATAGGTAGATTGAGCCATCCAAAATGTCCAGCAATTACTGCAAAGATTAATTGTCCACACAATCCAAAAGAAATCATTGTTGAAACACCTAGTTTTGGAATAGTGTAATAATATAAACTTATCCCCACAACACTAAAAAGGCCTCCTGTAAACCATAAATAGATTGGTATTTCTTTTAATTGATTGGTTGTAGGAAAAGTTTTTACGCTAAGAAGCATAATAACTATAGCGAAAACACTGCTACTGAAAAAAGCAACTACAGATGCGAATAATGGATTTTTAAGTAATACTCCTAAATGTGCATTTAAACCACCTTGAACAGCTAAGAAAACGCCTCCAACAAATGCTAATACTGATAATGTAAATTGATTCATTGTGCAAAGTTGAGCGATTCAAATCCCAATTGCATTTACATATGTTGATTTAGCTATTTTTTTAAATCTTTTCTAATCCTACTGAGTTGAGTTGGAGTAATTCCTAAATGGGAAGCTATATGGTGTTGTGCAACTCTTTTCTCTATGTCTGGGTATATGTTAAGGAATTTCAAATATCTTTCTGTTGCATTTTCCAATACAAGTGAAATTTCCTTTAGTTCTTTTTCTATTATCCAACTTTGTTCTATATAGGAAATATAAAAGTTTTTCAAGTCTTCATTTTCGTCAATTAACCTTTTATAGCTTTTAAAATTCATTTTTACTAAAATGCAATCTTCTAAG
>JBGCFR010000039.1:0-2967 GCA_045107045.1 Crocinitomicaceae bacterium | reverse complement strand
TAAATCTATCATTATGAAAGTGAATGCTGGATTATTTCATGATCCAGAGAAGAACCGCTTCTGCTAATAGAATCCCGAGAGCTACGCTATTCTGGGATTTTTCATTCACAACTCTCTTGAAAGATTACTGGATTACTGACGTGATCCAGATAAGAACCGCTTCTGCAAATAAAAACCTCAATGCGCATTTGCGCATTGGTTTCTTTGTATCCCACTTGCTTATGAGTAAACTCAACGCAGCAGGATACAAAAAAACCCGATGAATGAAATTCATCAGGTTTTTATTTGATGTGGGTCATACTGGATACGGACTAATGAATTAAATGGTATTTAAAATACTGTATATTAAATAGATAAACATTTTTATATATCAATGTTATTCTCACAATGGGAACATATCTGTTCCTAATATGGGAATAATTAAACATTCTCAAATATGAATCTTTCTTTGGTAAAATAAGTTCCATTTCGATATGGAAACAAGGTTTAGGAAAAAGAAAATTTGTTAGTTACGAGACATCTAGGGAATTTAATATTGTTTAGATTTTGAAGAGGGATTTAATCAAATTCTAAAGACCGAGCCAATCAATCGCCAAACTCAAAGTAAATCCTAAACTAATTTCTATATCTACTGAATCACTAAATCATTCGACTAAAAATAACCACCCTTTGGCCCATACCTCTCTTGGTTAAATAGTTATATAAATTCTAGCAAGGATTAATCTGAAGCCAATAATTTCATCGAAGAATTATTTAATTTGCTTATTGTTGTCGTGATTACTATATTTGCGACAACTTAGGGAATTATTAATTACTCAATCCACTAAGTATCATTAATAGTATTTATATGAATGATGAATCAGACCCTGATAAGCCTCAAGACAATTTAGGCTTTTTACTATGGCAGACAAACATGACTTGGCAAAGAGAATTAAATAGAGCCTTGGATGAAATAGATATAACACACACTCAATTCGCTATCCTGTCAGCACTAAGGTCGTTGCTAGAAGAATCGAATGCCGTAACACAAAAAGCTATTGCAGAACGGAGTAATACTGATACTATGATGATTTCTAAAGTACTTAGAACACTTGAAAAAAAAGGTATAGTAGAAAGAAAAGAACATGAAACAGATACCCGAGCAAAGTGTGTATTTCTTACCTCAAAAGGAGTAAAAACTTTTCAGAATGCTTTCAAAATCGCTTCAGCTGCTAATCAAGCCTTTTTTAGCAAATTATCAGATAAAAATAACTTTCGTAAAGAATTACAAAACATCGTTCAATTTTATAAAATATTTAAAAAATCATCAATTTGAATAACAGGAAATTAAGTTTAAAATTTAGGGTGCTGCATCGCTATATAGGATTTTTCTTAGCAGGTGTGATGGCTATTTATGCCATTAGTGGCACCATTATGATTTTTAGAGAAACCAATTTTTTAAAAAAGGAAACTGTCGAAACCCGGCAATTAGAACCTAAATTAACGGGCGGCGAATTAAGTCCCAAATTACGGATGGGAGTCAAAGTTGAAAGAACCGAAGGCGATGTGCTGTATTTTAAAGATGGTTATTATAATAAAGCAACGGGAGTAGCAACTGTAAAGAAAATGAAGCTACCCTTCGTTCTCGAAAAAATGGAACGCTTACATAAAGCAACTACAAACAGTCCACTCTATGTTTTCAATATCTTCTTTGGTCTGTCGCTACTCTTTTTTGTCCTTTCCGCATTTTGGATGTTTATACCAAGTATGCCTATTTTTAAAAAGGGAATATACTATGCGATTGGCGGTATGATATTAACACTAATTATGTTGTTTTTTTAACGAAGAATATCTTTTTTAAATCTGAACAGGAATATTATTAATTTGATAAAATATTATGAATAAATCAACAATCATCTTTTTAGGATTTTTACTCCTAGCTGCTTGTAATCAGCCTAATAAAGAAAAGGAATCAAGTCAAAATTTTGAATTATTGAGTAAAAAATCTCAAGTGATTCTTGAAAAAGAAGGACAAACATTCAGAGATTTAAACGGCAATGGGAAATTAGATATTTACGAAGATGTGAATCAACCTATTGAAGCGAGAATTGATGATTTATTAAGCCAAATGACTTTGGAAGAAAAAGCAGGTATGATGTTCATTAACGGGGCACCTGTTAGTGCTGACGGAAAACCAGATGGCAAAGAAGGCCTTGAAGGCCATTTGTCAAGAACGCCTTCCGTTGTCGAAAATATGGACAAACTAAAAATGACACATTTTAATATTTGGAGTATTCCTGCTGACCCAAATATTTTTGCAAAATGGTACAACAATACTCAACAAGTCGCTGAAAAAACAAGATTAGGTATTCCAATTACTATTGCATCTGACCCAAGACATCATTTTAGTAATACGATTTTTTCAATGAGTGCAAAAGGTTTCGCTAAATTTTGTGAAATGCCAGGTTTTGCAGCTATTGGCGATGAAAAATTGGTAGCAGAATTTGCCAATATCGTCCGTGAAGAATATTTGGCTGTTGGTATTAGAGAGGCATTACATCCTCAAATAGACTTAGCTACCGAACCTCGTTGGGCAAGGATTAGTGGAAACTTTAGTGAAGATGCGGAATTGACAGCTCGATTGGTCAAACCTTATATTAAAGGTTTGCAAGGTGACAAACTAAGCAATGGTGTAGCTTGTATGACGAAACACTTTCCAGGAGGTGGCCCACAAAAAGAAGGTTTAGACCCACATTTTTCATTTCAAAAAGGACAAATATATCCGGGTGATAATTTTGACTATCACTTGATTCCTTTCGAAGCCGCTTTTGAAGTCAATACGGCTGCTATCATGCCTTACTATGGTGTACCGACTGACCAAACGGATGAGAATGTAGCGATGGCTTATAACAAAACCATTATTACCACTTTATTGAGAGAAAAATATAAATATGATGGTGTTGTCTGTACCGATTGGGGCTTGATTAC
>JBGCFR010000038.1:0-72565 GCA_045107045.1 Crocinitomicaceae bacterium | reverse complement strand
CCAACAAATCCACCAATATTTACCATCATATAAAAAATTCCAAAACCTAATGTGGAGTTCTTTTTTTCAGTTGTTTTAGTAACAATTGCTGAGGCCACGGGTTTAAACATTGCAGCTCCAATGGCAATATATAGAAATAACATAAAAACAGCTGAGTAACTAGATACTTCTCCCATTAAGTAATAGCCTGTCATCAGCATTACATATGATATTATCAATGCCAACTTATAGCCAATTTTATCTGCAATTACACCGGTAAAAAGAGGGAGGAGATAGAGGATTGCAGTAACGTATCCCATTATTTGACCTTTTTCAGTATGAGTAAACCCAAGCCCACCTTCATCAGTAGATCCTGTTAAATACAATGCCAATACTGCGAACAAACCATACCAAGCCCACCGTTCAAATAATTCCATGGCACTAGCCACCCAGAACATTGGATTGAAAGATTTTATTAATGATATTGTGCTTTCCTTTTTCATTTTAATTTACTTCTTTTTTAACTGTCCGCTAGTTCAAAACCTTCTGCTTCATCATGAATTTCATGTTCATCATCTTCAATTCCATGAGTTAGAACTTCAAGTTTTTTTCTGACTAATAATACCAGTAGTCCAAGGATTATACTGAATATTGCAATCCCAGTAAATATTTTAAATTCACCTAAACTTTCCGACCATTCACCTAGTAACCCCGCTAATTTACTTCCAAAACCAGTCATGGCGAAGTAAATTCCCATCATAATAGAACCGTATTTTGCAGGTGAAAGTTTAGTAATATATGATAGTGCAACAGGTGATAAACAAAGCTCACCTAAGGTGTGAAGTAAATAAGCTAGCACCAACCATATCATTGCAGACGATCCTGTTGATTCATATTGCATTGTAGCAGCAGTCATAAAGAAGAATCCGGTTCCCATAATAATAAGCCCTAGAATCATTTTAAATAGTGATGACGATACTTTACCTTTCAATTTTCGTTTAGCCCAAAATCCAGCAACTGTTGTACCTAAGGCAACAATGAAAAATGCATTCAATGATTGGAACCAAGTTGCAGGAACTTCCCAACCTAAAAGCATTCTACTTGTCTTTTCTTTTGTATAAATATTCATCAGTCCCCCAGCTTGTTCAAAGGCACCCCAAAAAGCAATGACTAATAAAAATGATATTAACAGAACTTTAATTCGATCAACTTCAATGCTTGTAAGCGGTTTTTTTAACAATTCTTTATCGGCTTCATTTTCTGACTTTCCTAAGTAATTCCCAACAGTTTTTAGATGTTTTTGTCCAAAAGCATATTGAAGAACACCTAATGCCATCCCTATACCAGCGAGTCCAAATCCGTAATGCCATCCATGATATTCACCTACATATCCAACAATTAAACTTGCTAGAAAAGCACCAATATTAATTCCAATATAAAAAATAGTAAATCCTTTGTCACGTCTTAAGTCTCCTTTTTTATAAAGACCTCCAACCATAGTTGAAATATTTGGTTTTAACATACCAACACCAGATACTATTAAAACCAATCCAGTATAAAAGGCCCACATTTCTTCCACGGCAAGAATGCTATGCCCTGCAATCAAAATAACCCCTCCAATTAAAACTGATTTTCGTTGACCTAAAAATTTATCAGCTATTATACCTCCAGGTATGGACATTACGTAAACCATCATAGTGTACCAGCCGTATAAGGCCAAGGCATCACCATCGGTCCATCCAAGGCCTGGATTAATGTCTGTTGTTTCTGTAACTAAATACAATGTTAGGATGGCTCTCATTCCGTAGTAAGAAAACCGTTCCCACATTTCGGTAAAAAATAAAACGTACAGTCCTCTTGGATGCCCAAAGAGTTCCTTACTACTGCTAATTGTAGTTGTGTTGCTCATAAAATATAGTTAGATTTAAAATGTGAAAGTAAGAATAAAATAATTAAAATACTTGTATGAATATCTTTATTCTGTAAGCGGTTTATATCTTATATTATTGTGAAAAATAAGAATTCAGTTGGAGGTGGAGTTATTTTACTTATTTTTCGTCCATGAAATTATTCAATCTTAAGAAACGTTTTTTTGGTTTATTCTTCTTAGCCTTTACTTTATTATCATGCGAAAGTATTGAAAATGCTGATGCTATTATTGAGGTTCGAAAAGTAGATAAAAAAGAAGTAATAGATTATCATTCAAATTCAAATTTTAATGAGGTTCAGTCTACTCACTTGCATCTGGATTTAGAGATTGATTTTAATCAAAAGAAATTGATTGGAAGTGTGACTCACAAAATCAATCAGTTAAAACCAAGTACTGAAGTCATTTTTGACATAAAGAGTTTAATAATAAATAAAGTTGAAGTGAATGATGAAGAAGTGCCGTTTCAGGTCAATAAGGTAGATGAATTGTTAGGTTCGGCGCTCTCTGTACCAATTGGAGATGAGTCCCGGAACGTCAGAATTTTCTACGAAACTAAACAGACAGCAGAAGCATTGATGTGGTTGAGTCCTTTGCAAACGAAAAGTAAGAAGACTCCGTTTTTATTTACACAAGGTGAGGCCATTTTAACTAGATCTTGGATTCCTTGTCAAGATACACCAAGTAACAGAATTACTTATTCAGCAGAGATTAAATGCGACTCAAACTTAATGGTAGTAATGAGTGCAACTAACCCGAAAGAGAGAAGTAATAGGGGAGTCTATCAATTTGAAATGCCACAGCCTATTCCAACTTATCTAATTGCTATGGGGGTAGGTGACTTAGTTTATCAACCGATTAGTAATAGAACAGGAGTATATGCTGAAAAAACATTGATTGATAAGGCGACTTATGAGTTTCATGATGTAGAAAAAATGATTCAAGTTGCTGAAGAATTGTATGGAACCTATGCCTGGGACCAGTATGATATTTTAGTACTGCCTCCAGCTTTCCCATTCGGAGGAATGGAAAACCCTAGATTAACTTTTGCAACACCAACTATTATTGCTGGTGATAGATCTCTTGTATCACTAATTGCGCATGAACTGGCACATTCATGGTCTGGAAATCTTGTGACGAATGCCACTTGGGATGATTTTTGGCTCAATGAAGGATTTACAGTTTATTTTGAAAATAGAATAATGGAAGCCCTTTACGGAAAAGATAGGGCGGATATGGAAATGGCAATTGAAGTTCAAGAATTGCAGAAAGAAAATGCTGATATTTTAGCAGGTGTTCACCCTGAAGATACGAAATTAAAACTGGATTTAAAAGGTAGGAATCCAGATGATGGAATGACTGCAATTGCCTATGTAAAAGGGGCGTTATTTTTGCAAACGCTCGAACAAGAAGTGGGTCGAGAAAAGTTTGATGCATTTATTAGTCAGTATTTCGAGACTCATCAATTTCAGACTTTAACCACAGAAACATTTATTGCTTATTTGAACTACTATTTATTAGAGCCAAATAACATTAGTTTTAACACTATGGAATGGGTTTATGAAAAGAATATACCTAACAATGCTAGAACAGTAATATCAGATCGATTTGTAAATATTGACCGAATTGTTGAAAAAATAGATATGACTACTGCTGTTAGTGATTTAAGATTGGACACTTTAGGTTGGTCAACGCAAGAGTGGATGCATTTTATAAGACAACTACCAAATACTAATCAACCCAATAATTTTATAGAAGATTTAGATGATATATATGGTTTTTCTAAGTCAGGAAATGCTGAAATAAAATCGGAATGGTTTATCAAGGCTATTCAAAATGATCACCACGGAATTCGACCATATTTAGAAGAGTTTTTAGTGGAGGTAGGCAGAAGAAAATTTCTTGAACCAATCTATAAAGCTTTGGCTAGGCAGTCTTCTAACGACTTAGAATTTGCGAATTCTGTTTATTTGAAAGCGAGGAAGAACTATCATGCTATTTCCTACAAGACGATTGATGAGGTATTAGGTTTTACGGTTAATTAAGTTGATTTTTATACCATTGAACCGTTTTTTCGAGACCATCTTTTACTGATGTAATAGGTTTATAGCCTAAAATACGATACGCTTTCGAAATATCTGCACGACTATTTTGTATATCACCTAATCTTGCAGATTGGTGAATTGGAGCTAATCCTGTTTCAATTTTATTCTCTAAACTAGAGTATAGTTCGTTTAGAGATAGTTGGTCACCCATTGCCACATTGAGTACGTGATGCCCAGAACCTGAATGTGAAAAACCAGCCAAAATATTAGCGTAAACTACATTGTCAACATAGGTGAAATCTCTTGAAATTGTACCATCACCATTTATAGTACAGGTTATATTTGCTAATAAGTTTCCAATAAAAATTGGTATTACAGCGGCATATGCACCTTTTATATTTTGCTTAGGGCCGAATACATTAAAGTACCTTAAACCAATTATTGGTAGCTTGTAAATGTCAGAAAATGTATTTGCATACAATTCATTTGCTCTTTTCGTTACAGCATATGGTGAGAGTGGCGATCCAACGTTAGTTTCAATTTTAGGAATAGTTTTATCATCTCCATATACTGATGAGGAAGACGAGTATACTATTTTTTTTACGTGATTTTCTTTTGCGGCCCATAGTACATTTAAAAACCCACTGATATTTACATTATTACTTGCAATAGGGTTATCAATGCTTCTTGGGACACTACCTAAAGCTGCTAAATGAAAAACGATATCTATATCTTTCATAACTTTCAAACAAGCCTCATTATCGGTAATTGAGCCTTTGATTAATTCGAAATTAGGATTGTTTTTGAACATGGAAATATTGTCAATAAAACCAGTTGATAAATCATCAAAAACTACTACTCTTTTTGCCTTTAAAAACAATAACTTTTCAACAAGATTTGAGCCAATGAATCCCGCTCCGCCTGTAACTAGAATTGATGATTTACTAATTTCACTTAAAGTGTTTTGATCGAACATTTTTGATAATAATTCAGTTTTCTTATGAAAAAATTGGAATACAAATATAGCTGATAAGTTTAAGGTTTTGAAAACTTATTTTTGATTTTCAATAGCCAAGAGTTAATGTCAGTTGATAAATTTAGCTTTATGATGACACCCCAATATAATAGCGTAACAAGAATGATATAAAAAATAATTTTTGGAATGGGATTTAGAGGTACTTTAATTACCGATACTAAGGTGAAAAGTACAATACCAATAATTAAAATTCTAAAAAAGGACTTTGAGAAGGGTTCAAGTTTAAACTCCCTCTTAAGAAACAAATATCTCAACAAATTGATAATTGTCATAGATAACGTTGTGGCTGCTGCCGCTCCAACAATTCCCCAAAACGTGATGAAAAAATGATTAAATATGATTATTAAAATAGCTAATAAAACATTGAAATAAGTATTCAGCTTATACTTTGAAGATGTCATTATAATTTCATTATTTACCCCTGTCATCATGTCAATTAGTTGTGCTAAGCCGATAAAGAAAAATACGTAAATACCTTCACTATATTGAGGGAGGTAGGTTACTACAGGTTCAAGACATGCCCAGCCAACAATGAATAAATAAAAGCCAATTACCATTTGGTTTAAGGCACTTTTTTTATATATTGATTTGATTTCTATCAGGTTATTTTCTTTCCATGATTCTGCTAGAACCGTTGAGGCAATTCTTCTAATTCCCCTTGACGGAACATTAATTAGTATACCTGCAAAAAACATAATAGAATAAACACCCACAGCTTCGGTACCTAAACGCTGATTAAGCATCAATTGATCAATTGTAATTATAATGGCACCGGAAGCAGATGCTAAAACACCAAAGGAACCATATTTAAATATATTTGACTTTTGATTACCAAATAATTTTTGTTTAGGAAACGTAATTTTCTTGGTTTTCAATAATGAGGCAATTACTATTAGCAAGCCAGGAAGACAAAATGCTGTTACATATATAAAAGCAAGTCCTTCGAAGTCTACTAAGTGTAACCAAAAAATAAATAAGCCCAAAAATATGACTAGTTTAAGAAGGAAGGCTTCAAGAAAAGCACCAGTAACAGAGCTATAAAGCATTCTTAAATAAGAGTCTAGGTTTTTAAAAAGAGTCCTGAAAAAAAGTAAAGGGAAAATTAAGTAAGCGAATGATTGAATCATTTTTGTGTTTTCAGCATTTCCTAAAATTAGATCTTGAAATAGATAAAACGTAAGAGAGCCTAATCCTACTCCAATAAGAGACAAGATAATTCCAAACATAAGGTAACCATTGTTCCCCTCCTTTTCATTTCTGAAGTAAGGAAACAATTTTAGGGTAATTTGCGGAAAACCAAGCGAAAAAATTGTCATTAACATCAATGACGTAGATTCTAATAATGCCAAAGTTCCAATTTGCTCTTTTGACAAAAAAAATGGCATAATAAATCGTGAAATCGCACCAATGCCAATACCAACAAATGTAACGATTGTAGTTCTTAAAGCTTGTTTTTGAATTACTCCCACATTTTAACTTTTGTATTTTATGTAAATGAACGAAAAAAAGATGAACGGCAATCTTAAAACTTACCATTTTAACCAAATTTAAATAAATCTTTAAAATTTGGATATGCTATATTCTTGAAAACAATTGTTAATTTTGTTGGTATATTATGAAGTTCAATCAGAAAATTCAAATTAATCGTTTTACAATTAGTGAACAAAGCCCAGTTTTTATAATTGCAGAGGCTGGAGTTAATCATAATGGTTCAATTGATTTGGCGAAAAAACTTGTTAATGTTGCTGCTGATGCAGGAGCTGATGCCGTAAAATTTCAATCTTTTTTAACAGAAGAACTAATATTAACGGGTGTTGAAAAAGCTGGTTATCAAAAGGAGACAACTGAGCAATCGGAGTCTCAGTTTCAAATGCTGAAGAAATTAGAGTTTGAAGTTGATAAAATGAAATTACTTAAACGATATTGTGAAGAAAAAAATGTATTGTTTTTAACTACCCCTTTTGATGAAAAGAGTTTGGATCTATTAGATGATTTGGTATTAGATGCCTATAAAATCTCTTCAACAGACACAACTAATATTGGTTTTTTAAGAAGAGTTGCAGCAAAAAATAAACCGATTATATTATCAACGGGTATGTGTTCTATGCATGAAGTTGAACATGCTTTGTCGGTATTAAGCGAAATAAACTCAAATGTTATTTTACTGCAATGCACATCCAATTACCCAGTAATAGCTGAAGAGGCAAATTTAAATGTAATTAAAACATTTAAAGATAAATTTAAGATGATAATTGGTTTTTCTGATCATACACCATCTATTGGTGCTTCCCCTTATGCTGTGGCTATGGGCGCAAAGGTAGTTGAAAAGCATTTCACACTAAACAAAGATATGGAGGGACCTGATCATAGAGCTTCTCTTAATCCACAAGAATTGAGTGCATACATTAAAGAAATTAGAACTGTTGAGCAATACCTTGGTAGTTTTGAAAAAATTCCATCTGAAAGTGAATTAGATACAAAAAATAGATTACAAAAATGCTTGGTTGCATCAAATGAGATTAAGAAAGGTGAGAAAATAACAACAAATAACATCATTGCTAAAAGAACTGGTGGAATTGGAATTCCAGCTAATGAATTTGATAATGTTATTGGAAAAACTGTCAGTAAAAATTTCTCTCCAAATGATATAATTAACCTTTCAAATAACTGATGATTAAAGAGAAAGAGATCATTATTGTTGGTGCTGGTGGCCATGCTAGAGTAGTTATTGAAATAGCTAATTTACTTGGTTATGTTGTAAAAGGGATCATAGATCTTAATTTTGATGGGCAAAGCGAAATCATTTTGGGAGTAAATGTAATCGGTGGAGTAGATAAGTTAAAGAATATTTCAAAGGATACTAACATTGCAATTGCAATTGGTGATAATAAAATCAGGTCAAAATATGTACTTGCATTGAAAAAAGAAGGATTCAGTTTACCTGTTCTAATTCATCCAGCGGCAATTGTTTCTAAAACATCAGTAATTGGTAATGGTTCTTTAATTTGTGCCGGAGTAATTATCACTACAGAGGTGAAAATCGGGATTGGAAGTATTGTTAATACTGGAAGTATTATCGATCATGAATCTGAAATTCATGATTTTGTTCATGTTGCTCCAGGTGTTTGCATTGCAGGTAGAACTAAAATAGGTCGATTTACTTTTATTGGTATTGGATCCTCTATTATTGATAAAATTGAAATAGACGAGAATGTATCTATTGGTGCTGGAAGCACAATTGTGAAAAATATTCCTTCAAATTCTAAAGTAGTTGGGGTGTCTAAATTGATCTGATATGAGTTATATTTCATCATCTTGTTTAAAGAATAAAAAAATTATAGATTCAATAAATGAACTTGTTGAGTTTGGTTTTGATGCTATTGAGCTATCTGGTGGAACTAGGCCATACGCAGAAATGGAAACGGATCTCATACAAGCTGAGAAAAATTTAGGGGTTAAATTTTTGTTGCATAATTATTTTCCTCCTCCGCAAGAAGATTTTGTATTGAATTTAGCTTCCTCTAATGACACAATTAGATCAATGAGTCTTGAACATATAAAGAGATCGATAGATTTATCTATAAAGCTTGACACTAAAAAATTTGCTTTTCATGCAGGATTTTTAATGGATATTAAGGTTGAGGAAATTGGAAAAAAAATCACGAATACCAAATTGTCAGACAAAAGTAAATCGTATGATACTTTTTGTGAAGCTTATACTGAATTAATTGCCTTTGCTGGCAAAGATATTAAACTATACATTGAAAATAATGTGTTTTCAAAATCGAACCATGAATCTTTTAAAGGAATAAATCCGCTAATGTTGACTGATTTAAATTCATATAAAGAATTGAAATCTTATATTGACTTTAATCTTTTGCTTGACGTGGCACATTTAAAAGTAAGCGCAAATACTTTAAATCTTGATTTTGATAGAGAATTGATTGAGCTTTTCAATAAAACAGATTATATTCATGTTAGTGATAATGATGGAAAACATGATACTAATAGTGCTTTCAAAAAAGAAAGTACTTTATATAAGCAACTAGATTTATTAGATTGGAGTAATAAAACTGTAACCATTGAAGTTTATGATTCATTGGGCAATGTAAAATCATCAATGGATAATATTAATAAAATTATAAATGCTTGAGCAATTAAAATGTAAAAGTTCTGGAACCTTGTTGGATGTTATAGAGGTGATAAATAATAATGCAAAGGGTGTTGCCTTCATTATAAATGATGACGATACTTTTGGTGGAATAATGACAGATGGTGATATTCGTAGACTACTTCTTGATGGATTTGATTTAAGTAGTCAAATTGGAAATAATTCCAACCAGAATTGTACAATCGCCTATGAGGGAGAATCTTTTCAGAAAATGCTCAAAAAAACAAATGAGAAGGTTACTATTTTACCAATTTTGAATGCTGATAGGCAATTAATTGATTTTTTTCAATATCAAAATAAAGTCTATGTTCCAGTTGCGGCTCCAAATTTAAAAGGCAATGAATTTAAGTATTTGGTAGATGCTTTTATGTCTACATGGATATCAAGTTCTGGTAAATATATTAACCAATTTGAGGAGCAATTTTCTGCTTTTTGTGACTGTAAATATGGTGTAGCGGTTTCTAATGGAACTGTTGCCATTCATTTAGCTCTAGAAGCACTTGGAATAGGGAATAGTGATGAAGTAATTGTTCCTGATTTAACTTTTGCAGCTACAATAAACACAGTTTTTCATTCTAATGCAACACCGGTTATTGTGGATGTTTTAGAAGATAGTTGGTGCATTGATCCTGATGAAATTGAAAAGGCAATTACCCCTAAAACTAAAGCGATAATACCAGTTCATATTTATGGTCAGGTTTGTAATATGGATGCTATTATGGCTTTAGCTAAAAAACATAAGTTGTTTGTAATTGAGGATTGTGCAGAGGCGCATGGAGCGACTTATAAAGGACGAAAAGTAGGGTCATTTGGTGATATTTCAACATTTTCTTTTTTTGGGAATAAAATTATTACTACTGGTGAGGGCGGCATGTGCGTTACTAATAATGAGGCATCAAATAACAGGATGCGAGTACTACGGGATCATGGAATGAGTAAGGAAAAAAGGTATTGGCATGATGAGGTGGGTTATAACTATAGAATGACCAATTTGCAAGCCGCAATTGGAGTCGGTCAATTGGAAAGAATTAACGAAATTCTTGATTTTAGAAGAAGTATTGAAAATGATTATATTGACTTGTTGAAAGATTTCGACTTCATTCAGTTTCAACCTCATTTCAAGAATTCTAAGAGGGTCACATGGCTAGTTTCGGCTTTGATCAATAATGGAAAAAGAAATGAATTAATGGAATTAATGAAAGAAGGGAAAATTGATGTCAGGCCTTTCTTTTACCCTCTTGGTGATATGGCACCTTATAAAGAGCATGTATTTTCCAATAAAATTAGTAGACACTTATCAGAACAAGGGATTAATTTTCCAACTGCGCAACATCTGAATCCAATGTTAAAAGATAGAATTAAACTCATTTTTGAATCATTAAAATGAAAGTATTAGGTATAATACCAGCAAGAGGGGGTAGTAAAAGAGTGCCTGGAAAGAATGTTAAGATGTTGGGTGGTAAACCACTTATAGCACATACAATTGAGACAGCTAAAGCGTCTCTTTTAATTAATGATTTTATAGTAACTACAGATGATCCAAAAATAGTGGAAGTTGCTAAAACATTTGGAGCAAAAGCACCTTTTATTCGTCCTTCTGAACTAGCAAATGATAAAACTGGGGATCGCCCTGTCTTAATTCATGCCTTAAAATGGTATATGTCAAATATTGCTGATGATATTCATGCCATATGTATATTGAGACCTACCTCTCCATTTAGAACATCAGAAATGATTGATAATGGAATTGAAAAAATGATAGAATCAGCATCTGATTCGGTGCGAAGTATGACCAAAGTTGAGGGTGTACATCATCCATATTGGATGTTTAAAAAGGGAGAGAATGGGTTTGAGGCAGCTGTTGATGGTATATCAATAGAGAAATTTTATCAAAGTCAATTATTACCTCCTATTTATCGATTGAATGGTATGGTAGACATAATTAGTGTACTTTCTTTATTAGATGAAACTTCTCCATTGTACGGTAAACATATGGAAATTCTTGAAACAGCCGAGGAGTTGTCACATGATATTGATACAATCAAAGATTTTCAGTATTGTGAATGGCTTATGTCAAACTCAAATCACATTTAAATGTACCTTTGTCATGCTAAATTGGACATTATCTATTCAATGTTATTTGAATTTTTATGAGTCCAAACGAATTGAGTTAAATTCAATTCATTCTGTTTTTTAATAGTTGATCCAAGAATCTTCTAGAAAATTGCAATTCACTTGAATAAATAAGAAAACTGGGTTTGGAAGGAATCTTGTATTATATTCTATACTGGAAAAATCGTAGCTATATTTCAAAACAATTTTGATATTTGGTAGAGAGAATTTAATTAGATGTTAGTCACAAATTTCGTTTTGGATTAGCTCCAAATTCTTTTTATCATTTTTTTTAAGGTCTGAGTTAATTTATATACTGGACTATTTTGTTTCTTTTTAACCGATTCAAAAACTGCTTTCTGAGTAATATAATGTTCTTTATCAATTTTTATTTCTTTTTCCAAATTTCCTTTTTTGGCCATCAGAAATACTTCACCAGCATTAAATTTATCTCCTTCAACAATTTCAATACAATCGAGTCCAGCCAAGTCTAAAATATTTTTCAGAGAATACTTATTGAAGTAATAAGTATGAACAACTCTAAACCATGACTTTTCTAGACTTTGGTTTGGTGCTAAATTGTTAGGGACAGCAATATACAATACACCTTTTTCGTCCAAAACATTCTTTACCCTTTTTAAGATGGCAAGCGGATCTAAGAAATGTTCTAAAACATGGCGCATGATTATTAGATCAAATTTGGTAGTACTTTTACTATCCCAGTTTGCATTTACATCATCACTTAAAATATTGATATTATTATTTTTTAGTACTTCTTGCGATTCTAATGAAGGTTCAATAGCAAATAATTTTGAATCTGTAAATTGCTTTCTAACATCTAAAAGATTATCACCGGCTCCACTTCCTATATCTAAAACTGTTTTCAATTTGTTAGGAACTATATCTCTATCTTTTAATCTTTGTAGAATTGGATTTATTTTGAATCCCACTGCTGATTTGTTAGAAATTAATTCAGGTCGATAATATTTATCATATTCGTTTTTATAAAACTCTATATAACCATCTGCATTCCAACGTGGATTTAAATATCCTAAACCACATTCTTTGCATAAACCAACTGATAATGGAATATTATGCTGACCCTTATTACTTATTAATTCAAAATTATCATTTCTGCAAATATTGCAGTTTACTGATTCTAATTTATTATCCATTAAGATTAAAATTTATAAAATTGTTATACTAGCCCTTGCTTCATATTGATAAAATCTATTTTTGTTTCTAATTCATTAATTAATGATTCTGGATACTCAGATTTTTCAATTCTTTTTTGGTATACAGGATGGTTTCTCATAAAATTCATATATCTATCCAATGCACTACTTTTTAGACCATAGGTTAAAAAAATAGAGATGCGTTCTTTTTCTTCAGGCAGTTTTAAAAAATCAGGAATTCTTTTTTCTAGACTATTGTGTAAAGATAAACTTGGTGCAAGCTTCAATCTAACAGCATTTCCTGCGTGAGATGTTCTTAGAGAAAAGACAATAGCGTCTCCGGCATTGCTTGGGATAATATAAGGTTTCCCTACATTTGTTTTAACAGTTTTATTTGACCCTATGCGTACTTTTAACCCCCCAGAATAATTGTCATGATCCTCTAAGTAAAATGCAATTCTAATAATAGGGTAATCCTCAGTCCAATCTGGATGATTTTGTTTTTTGCGTTCTGAAGTATCCTTATGAAATCCTCTACTTCCAATTCCAATTTCAAAAATAGAATCTCCAAAAAAAACTGGTTTTTTTCCAAGAACTTTTTCCGCAATATTTATAATTTTATCGTTAATAATTAATGATTTGAATTCGGGGATATTTGACAAGCAACCTAAGTGATTTTTTGCAAACCTATGCATAAACAAAGTCCCTTTCTTTTCATCTTCTTTAACTGTCTTGTATGCAACCTCTCTCAAAAGTTTTACTTCATCAGTAGATAACACGTTTTTCAACAAAAGAAAGCCATCTCTATCAAATTTCTCCTTGTCTATTTTCATCTTTTTTTGTTTAAAATTTGATTTCCGAAAGGTACAAAAATCAAATTATTATTGCCAAATAATTTATCTCTATATAAAGGTACATTATTTACAAGTTTATTTCATTCTGAATAATCTCAAGTGCTTTTTCTCCTTTTTTATAAAAATAATTATCAATAAATTTTTCAAAGGCTTTATTATCAATGGATAGTTTGTCTTTTTCTAATGTGTCGATAAGCTCTTGTTTGTTATAAATTGGAATGCCCACCCCCTGCTTAATATAATTAACTAAATCAGTTTTTAAATAATCTAAAATTAATAAAGGTTTAAAATAGGGGACAAATTCAGCACCAACTGTTGAATAACTTGTAATTAGTATTGAACAAGATTCGAAGTGTGTTTTGAGATCAGATATTCGATCAATTATAAAATCGTTAAATTGGATATTGTTTGCAATATTTGTAAAATAAGAATCGTCTTTTTCGGCAGGATGGGGTCTAATAACTAGTAAATAGCGGTTGTTTAGAGCTTTTGCTGCTGCGAATACATCTTTTAACTCTTTTTCTCTTAGTTTTTTGTCTGGCTGAGGTTGAGAAGCATAAACTATTATTTCTTTATTGCTATTTAGCGCTTCATGCTGCTCATGTTTTATATCTTCACGCTCTATTCTGCCTGCAGTTTTTACCTGATCATTACGATATCCTCCGTTGGAGGTTAATAATGAAGTAAAATAGTTTCCCCACGTAAAGGTAATGGTTGGGAGTTTTGGTGGTGTATTGTATTTGCCATACATATAGGCTGGGTGAAGATCGTAAATAGCACCATGTTGGATAGCATATACCTTTACATTATTCTCGAAAGCGGCATATTGAATGGCTTTTTGCTGAGCACTGTTTTCATTGATAAAAAGTACACTATTGTAGTCCGTTTTACTGAAAAGTTTGCAAAACGATTTGTACTTCAAAAAGTAGACGAAATAACTTAATCTATTTCTTTGGAACAATGCATTAATTATTGAGCCATTTTGGTATTCAGGCGACTGATTGGCATTTAATTCTTTAAAAAGGTTTTTGAGTCCTTTTCTAAACTTTAATAAAGATAGCACTCCACTAAGGGTTAAAAGATTTCGAATAAATATGGAATCAACATTTTGTGAATTAAAATAATTGGAACCTTTTTGAGGTATTTCCTTTGAAGAGTTAAAAATATCGCGATTTAAAATTTTGTCACATTTAGTTTGAAGTTTTCCAAATCGTTGATCATATCCATCAAAGTCATCTTCAATTCGCGATATTATTAAGTTTTTATTTATTTGTTTATGGTTCCATTTAAACTGTTTTAGCAAAAATATTACCTCGTGCATTTTATTACTTTTTTGTTTATTTGAAGTGTTTGAGTGAGACAGGAACTGAAGATTTTTTTTATCAATAAATTTCGTTAATCTTCTATCAGAAGTTAAAACAATTCCATTATTATTTTTTTCGATAAAGGATTTAATACATGAAACTTTCAAATGAAATGTTCGGTACAAAAAGTACAATCTAAAGTGTTCAAAAAACCAAATGTTAATGCCTAATTCGTGTTCATATTTTTTAAATATAGGTTCATTCAAATTGTAAAAATTAACTACTTCGTCAAATGAAATATTGTTAATTGTTCGTTGTTTTTCGGAAGAGACATTAACGCCTATATAATTGGAGTTTTGAGAACTGTAAACAGAGGTGAAATACATATTCTCCGGAGCTCTAATTGCGCTTGGAATTTCAAAATCACCATCTATATAATAGTTCATTCTATAAAAATTAAAGATTCATCTGCTTTAGAAATTTCTCTGAGCTTTTCATTAAATCTATTCTCTTTATCAAATCTTCTTTTGCAAGATTCCACCATTTTGCATCTAACAATTCCTTAATTACTTTTTCATCAAATCTGTATCTTAAGTGCTTTGCAGGCGTTCCAATTACAATGCTATATGGCTCTACATCTTTATTGACAAGTGAATGTGCTCCGATAATAGCACCATCACCAATGGTTACCCCAGCTAAAATGGTTGCATTTGCACCTATCCAAACATCATTCCCTATTATCGTGTCTTGCTTTTTGTCAGCCCATTCAATATTCGACTGTACGAATCCGTATTTTTTATCGTATGCGAAAGGGTGAGTTGAAAGCCATGAAGTAGGATGCCCTCCAAGGCCGATTCTTACATTGTAAGCAATGGAACAAAATTTACCAATCGATACAACATTTTTGTCAATTAAACAGTATTTATTAATAAATGTGAAGTCTCCAATTTGTTTAGCTAGAATACTACTTCCCAAACCTAAGTTCACAGACTTTCCAAGCTTAATGTTTTTTGCTAACCTTGCAGATTCAATCTTGCAAGACGGATTTCGTAACTTCATGATTTGTTTCCATATGAAATGCTTCATCTCCTTTGGCTTTTAGATTTTGGTCTTCAAAAATTCTATAATTTTCTCACAAGCTTTCCCGTCACCATAGGGATTTACGGCTTGTGACATTTTATCGTGGTATTTACTATCTTCGATCAATTGAGATACTTTTTCAACAATTAAGGCTTTATCCGTACCCACTAATTGCACAGTGCCTGCTTCAAGTGCTTCTGGCCTTTCAGTAGTCTCTCGCATTACTAAAACCGGTTTGCCTAAGCTAGGAGCTTCTTCCTGAATTCCTCCCGAATCTGTTAGGACAAGATACGATTTACTCATAAGGTAAATAAATGATAAATAGCTAAGGGGTTCAATCAATCTAATATTTTTGATTCCGCTTAGTAAATCTTTTACTGGTTTTTGCACATTTGGATTTAAATGTACAGGGTATACAAAATGAGTTGCTGGATATTTTATCGCAAGCTCTTTAATAGCCTCACAAATATTAATAAAACCATCTCCAAAATTTTCTCTACGGTGTCCAGTTATTAATACTATTTTGGAACCATCAAGGTCTATATTTGGTAGTTCAGCAGTAATTTGTGAATGAATAGACGATTTAAGTTCAGTGTTCTTATTAATTCTATCCATGATTAAAAACAAAGCGTCTATAACTGTATTACCGGTTACTATTATCTTGTTTTCTGGAATGTTTTCCAATAGTAAATTTTCCTTTGACTTTGCAGTTGGAGCAAAATGAAAGTTTGCTAAAGCACCTGTTAATTTTCTATTACCTTCTTCTGGCCATGGGGAATAAATATTATTTGTTCTTAATCCAGCTTCGACATGTCCAACCGAAATTTTTTGGTAGTAAGAGGCAAGTGCTACAGAAAAAGTAGTTGTAGTGTCACCGTGAACTAGCACCACATCAGGTACGAATTCCCTTAAAACTGATTTAAAAGACAACAAAATATTACTTGTGACATCATATAGATCTTGATTTTTTTTCATCAAGTTTAAATCAAAATCTGGTTTAATATCAAATATTTCCATTACCTGATCTAGCATTTCTCTATGCTGCGCAGTAACACATATTTTCATTTCAAAATCAGAGGCATTGTTTTGAAAAGCTTTTACAAGGGGAGCCATTTTGATGGCCTCAGGCCTAGTGCCAAATACTATTAATATTTTACGTTTTGAATTATTCATTTTCTAATACCACAAAAATCAAGTTCTATCTTTTCTGTGTCTTTGTTAATGTCAACAAATTCTCTATGACCAACTAAAAATACAATAATATCTGCTTGTTCATATGCATCATTATAATTAGATAGAGGAAGTTCTGTAAAAGAAGTCTCTTTTTCCGTTGTTAAGTTGGGTTCAACAATAATGAAACTTGCTTTCAATCCAGTTTTAGTAACTGATTCGACTACTTGAATAGCAGGTGATTCTCGTAAATCATCAATATTCGGTTTAAATGCCAATCCCATAAAAGCAACTGTTGGTTGTTTGCTCTGGTTTTGATTAAAAAGTAGAATTTCATTTTTAACTCTTTCAATTACCCATTGGGTTTTGTAAGAGTTAATTTCTCGAGCAGCTCTAATTATTTTAGCTTCTTGTGGATAATCTGAAACTATAAACCAAGGGTCCACTGCAATGCAATGTCCTCCGACTCCAGTGCCTGGAGTTAATATATTTACTCTTGGATGTTTGTTAGCTAATTCAATTAATTCCCAAACATTAATATTAGCTTTATCACAAATTATAGAAAGTTCATTCGCAAATGCAATGGATACATCCCGTGATGAGTTTTCGACCAATTTGCACATTTCAGCTGTTTGTGAATTGGTAATATATAAGTTAGAAGAAACTAGTCTTCGATAAAAAGTTTTTGTGATTTCAGATGATGCATTGTTAATTCCACCAATAACACGATCGTTATGTTCTAACTCAAAAATTACTTTTCCCGGTAACACACGTTCAGGACAATATGAAATAAATACTTTGTCAATTAATTCAGGACGTTCTTCAAAAATAATGTCTCTCATTTTTTGTGTTGTCCCAACAGGTGAAGTAGATTCTATAATAAATAAGTTACCTTCCTTTAAATATGGGATGACAGCTCTTGTCGCTTTTTCTACATAGGAAATATCAGGTTTAAAGTCTTCTTTAAATGGCGTAGGCACAGCAATCATGAAAACATCAGCTTTTTCTGGTATGGTTGCCGCACGCAATGTTTTTTTTGAAACGACATCTTTTACAATCCCTGATAAATCAGGTTCAACAATATGAATTTTACCTTCGTTTATGGTGTCAACAACATTTTGGTCAATGTCTACACCAAGCACATTGAATTGTTTGCTAGCCATTAATGCTGCCGTTGGCAGGCCAATATAACCTAGTCCTACCATTACAATATTCTGTAAATTATTTTTCATTTTTAAAAAATCTCTTCAAAAGATTTGCTGATGCTTTTGATTGAAAACTTATTTAACTCTTCTTTGGGAACACCTTTTAAAGAATTATCCCTAAATCTTTTATAAAAGGATAATAAAGTAGCTTTTATAAAATTTATATCATCAAAATCAGCAATGTTACCAAGCTTATTTTCATTTATTATTACACCAGTATCTCCTTCTTTCTTACCAATTGCAAATATAGGATTTCCTACACCAATATATTCAAATAGTTTACCTGGTATAATTCCGTCAATATTTTTGACATTATTCAGTAATAATAATGATATATGGCTATTTGTCAGTAATTCCAAAGCCATTTTGTGTGGCTGATTTTCGATAAATTCAACACTTGAAGTGAGTTCAAGTTTTTTAATCGAATCAAAAACACTTTGATGCACTGTACCGATTAATCTTACCGAAAAAACCTTTTTGAACGCTTCATTTTCTTCATTTAGTTCTTTAATAGCTTGCCACATTGCCAATGGGTTTCTGTCGGCATTAATCGAACCTAAATGAGTAATAATAAACTTGTCAGTTTTATTAAGTTCACGAGTCTGATGATAATCATCACTGTCAAACCCATTGGTAATTATTTTAACATTTTTCGCACCTAACTCCTCATAAACTTTCCCCCAGCTTTTACTAACTGACACTAATGTATTACATGCTGTAATAACTTGTTTTTCGAGTTTTTTATTTTTATTGTCCGCCCGTTTTCCTATCTGAAGCATATCATAAAAATCAATGGTAGTCCACGGATCTCTAAAGTCTGCAATCCAATTAATTCTGTTTTTAAAATGCTTTTTTAATCTATAGCCAATTAAATGCATGCTATGGGGAGGCCCTGTAGTTATAACTACATTAATATTTTGTTTTTCTATTACCTTCTTTAGATATCTGGCAGAAGGTTTTATCCAAAATTTGCGAGGGTCCGGAATAAAAATATTTCCTCGAGCCCACTTCCCCATTTTTTTTATAATACCTCCTCCTTTGTCAACTGATGACGGCTGATTCACAGTGGCGCGATCTTTCTTCTTTAATAAAGCACGATATAGGAAATAAGGTTCAAATATCTTGCGTTTGATCACCTTAATTTTCGGATTAACTTTTTCCAAAAGACTGTGGTCAGTCAGCGAGAAATCCGGATTTTCTGGTGTATAAACAAAGCACATATTATTTTCGGCTAAATATTTAGATATTTTCAACCACCTCTGAACACCTGCACCTCCGCTTGGCGGCCAATAATATGAAATAATAAGTATTTTTTTATTTGACTGTTTCAATCTGCTTGTTAATTACGAACTGCTTCAGATTTCTGCTTAACAAATTCAAAATAAATTCCGCCTATCAGTAATAATATAATACCAATATTTCCAATATTGGCTAGTATGCCTGCTTGCTTAAACGAATTTGATTCATAGATAAATTCCACTTGATGTTCACCAGCAGGCACTTCAATCGCTCTTAAAACATAGTTTACACGCGAAATTGGTACTTTTTCTTTATCAATATATGCTGTCCAGCCATCTCGATAATACATCTCTGAAAAAACGGCTAGCTCTTTTTCATTTGAGTTAAATTTATAGGTGATTCTATCTGGATGGTAATTTGTCATTTCTATACTTCCAAGGGCATTATAATTGGAATGACTAATATTATCTTTAAAGCGATTATCTATTAATGTTGTCTCTCTTGGGTCCCATCCAGATTTCCCATCCGCGCCAATAGTAAATATTTTCTCTACAAGAGAATCTGGTGTGCTGTCATAAACCCAGTTAAGACCAGCAGTGTCTAAAATAAGAGCTAAACTTTGGTCCTGAAGTGCTTGGAAAGGAACATTTACTGGAATTGGCTCTGATTGGCCAGGTGGTAAAATAGTAATTGATTGTTTTTCCGAAATTGTAGTGGAAACGATAGATTTATTATCAACTAAAACTTGCATTTTTTCTTTACTATTTATTTGATAGCTAGATGATGATGACATTGCTTGGATTTCTTCGTTAGCATTTTCTACAATTTTCACTTCCTTTGCTAACCACGCATTACCCATTGCATTTTGATTCACTTTAACCAACTTAGTATTCGAAATTTCTCCTTTTCTATTTCTCTCAGTTTGTAGCATATACTTTGTGTTAAGCATATCAATAACGGCAGGATTGTCCTGGGATAAATGAAATTCAATTAGATCTTGATAACGGCTTAATTTTGCACCATGATACCCTCCAATTGACTTGTTAAAGTATCCCACATATGAACTATTGAATGAATTACCTAACTCCAACACTCTAAAGTTGGTGTTTCGGTTTAGTATACGATAGGTTAAAAAGTCAATTTGTCTATTTTTCTCTAAACTGCTTGCTCCTGATTCTTTAAGTTCAGTTTTTAAATTAGAAAGTGCAGAATCAATTTTAGTTTCAATTGAGGGATTCAAAGCAATTTCTCGTTTAAGAATTTCCTTTTCAGCATCTCCAGCTTTAAATGGAAAAATCAACTTGTACCTTTCGGTCCATTGTGCATAATTTTTTCCTGATTTTTCAGTAGCTAAATAACGGTTGTCAACAGTAAATAAATCGGCAAAAATAAAAATAGAAAGTGCACCAACTAAAACGTATTTATTTAAGTTCAGCTTTAAATAGGCGAACACAAGTCCAATTCCAACAACTAAGAAGCCAAGTGAGCGGGCAACATCTGCTTTAAAAATGGCTTGACGAACATTCACTAATTCATCAAAAAATGCTTCGTAGCCAGCTAATTGTTGTGGATCTTCTATTGAATTTAATGTCCCAAGTTCTTGGTTACTCAGAAATGTATTAAACGTTTCTGGGGCAATATAAAATCCAATCATCAATAATAAAAAACCGCTGGATGCAACCAGAAGAGGCTTAATGTTAGCATTAATTTCCTCTTTATTTTTAATGATTTTATTTAAAAATAAGATTCCTAAAACTGGGATACAAAGTTCTGCTAAAGCTAAAATAATTGTAACTGCTCTTAATTTATTATACCCTGGCAAATATTCTAAAAAGAAATCAGTTAAACTCATTTCAGATATGCTATTTCCTGCAAATAGAATAATTAGCAGAAGCCCCGTTATAGTAATATTAAAGCCAAAAATTTTCTTTTTATCTTCTAAAAATAGATTGCCGAGATAAAGTAAAATAGGTATTAATACAAGTACAGAGACAAAGTTTTTACCCCAACTCAATGTAATGGCTAATAAAGTAGCAGATAATAATGCCCATTTGTACTTATCGTTAACATACAATAATGATAAAAAAGCAAGGAACACAACTATCACCCCAATATAAACTGGGCCAGAAGTAAATGGTTGATCTCCCCAATATTTATTTCCACTTTCTGATAAATTTTTACGAAATTGTGATGGAGCTTCTTTAATATAATCTCTATTAGCTTTATCTGACCCTAAAAGTTGGGTTTCGCCACCTTTAAAATTCGGAACAATGAATGAAAAGGTTTCTCCTAAACCATAGCTCCAATTTGTAACATAGTCTTTATCGAGCCCCTTTTGATTAATTTGATCTGTATTATTGTTTCCGTCTGCTGTTATTGTAAGTTCTGAGCCTCCTCTGATAGTCTGTTTTGAATATTCTAAGGTTCCAAAAATGTTACCATAACTGACCAGTAAAGCGAGTCCATAACCAAGAATTAAAAGAACTGTTCGCTTTAAAAAATTGGAAACATCATTTGATTTAATGGCTTTTACTAATTCAACTATTCCTAAAAATAATAATAAAAAACTTGCGTAATAAGTAATTTGAATATGATTTGCTGCAAGCTCTAATAACATGCCAATTGCAGCAAATCCAGCCGCCAAAATGTATTTTTTTGAACGATATGTTAATATAAAACCTGCAATAAGAATGGGAATGAATCCAATGGCTCCAGCTTTAGAATTATGCCCAGCTTCAATGATAATAATAAAGTAAGACGATAATCCAAATGCAATTGCTCCAAGAGCAGATATGTAGGGTTTAATTTTTAGACTTAATCCTAGAATATAGAAACTGATGAAATATATAAAAAGAAATGCCATTGGGTAAGGGAGACCAAGACCGACAACTTTTTTCAAACCTTGTGCTAACCAATTCCCTTCGTATTTGACAGAAATTTGTGTTGATGGCATTCCAGAAAACATAGCGTTTGTCCACATGATTTGGTTACCATCATTTTCTCGATAGTCCTGTATCTCTCTGGACATTCCTACAAAATTTACAATATCAGCCTGTTGAACTGTGTAGCCGCTTAGATTAGGGCTTAAGTAAATGGTAGTTATGATAAGAAATATAGCAATGCTTCCAACATGCCATAAGTTTTTCTTCTGAAATAAAAGTGATTTTAAGTCCATAATGTATCCGTTAGGTCACTAGTTTTGTACAGTCAATGTAATTTAATTCTCAACTAATTCTCGGCTAAATGTAGGAATTTCTTCTTTATCATAAAATTAAAAAATCGAAAATTATCCTAAATATACTAACGGAAAGATATGCTTAATAATTCTTTAGCCTAGGTGAGTATTTAATCAACCTCTTCATAAGACGAAAACTCTCCATTTTTCAATTCCTTTTTATTAACTTTTGAAATCGTAGTTTTACCAATATTCGATTTAAAATTATTTGCTGAGTTTTGCTGTTGTTGATAATTTTGTTGATCTTTAATATTGCGCCTAGCAGTCATTACTTTCCCTATTAGTCTAAGGATTAATATCACGCCTAATATTACGAGTATTTGTCTGACTCCAATCACAAATTATTTACTCAAATATAAATTTCTTTCGCTGTAAATTTCTTGAAAAAATGGGTCTCTCAAATTCTTGATAAAGCGAATAGCTTCACCGGTGGATTTCATTTCAGGGCCTAATTCTTTGTTGACATTTGGAAATTTATCAAACGAAAATACTGGTATTTTTATAGCGTATCCTTCTTGGCGTGGGTTAAAATTGAAATCAGAAACCTTTTTCTCACCAAGCATTACTTTTGTGGCATAATTAACATATGGTTCTTGGTAAGCTTTTGCAATAAATGGAACTGTTCTTGAAGCTCTAGGATTTGCTTCAATGACATAAACAATATCATCCTTAATTGCAAATTGAATATTCATTAAGCCCACTGTTTGCAATTCTACAGCAATTTTTTTAGTGATATCTTCTATTTGACTCATTACAAAGTCACCTAAGTTATATGGTGGAAGTACAGCATAAGAATCACCAGAATGTATTCCTGCAGGCTCTATATGTTGCATTACACCAATTATTTTAACGTTTTCACCATCACAAATAGCATCTGCTTCTGCTTCAATTGCTCCACCTAAGAAGTGATCCAATAGAATTTGATTATCTGGTAATTCATGCAAGATATCTACTACATGGTGCTCTAGTTCTTCGTCATTAAGTACAATCTTCATTTTTTGTCCGCCCAATACGTAAGAAGGACGCACTAATAATGGATATCCTAGATCTTTAGCTAATTCTAAGGCTTGTTCAGCACTTTCAACAACGCCGTACTTCGGAAATGGGATATTATTTTTTTCTAAAAGAGCTGAAAAGCGACCTCTATCTTCCGCTAAATCTAGAGCATCAAATGATGTTCCCATTATTTTGATCCCGTAGCGTTCAAGTTTTTCAGCCAATTTTAAGGCCGTTTGGCCACCTAATTGTACAATAACGCCTTCTGGTTTTTCATGACGAATAATGTCATAAATATGTTCCCAAAATACAGGTTCAAAATATAGTTTATCGGCAGTATCAAAATCAGTTGATACTGTTTCAGGATTACAATTAATCATGATAGTTTCATAGCCACATTCTTTGGCTGCTAGTACACCATGTACACATGAATAATCAAACTCAATTCCTTGACCAATTCTATTTGGACCTGAACCAAGTACTACAATCTTCTTTTTATCAGTTACTATGGATTCATTTTCCATATCGAAAGTAGAGTAGTAGTATGGTGTTTCTGCAGGAAACTCAGCAGCACAAGTATCTACAATTTTGTATACACGATTGATATTAAATTCATCTCGCTTATTATATACTTCAGATTCTAAACATTTTAAAAGATGAGCAACTTGCCTGTCAGCATATCCTTTTTGTTTGGCTTCAAATAATAATTCTTTCGAAATTGAGCTAATGTCGAATTTACTTATCTCTTTTTCTAGCTTAATAAGCTCTTCAATCTGTCTTAAAAACCAATTGTCAATTTTCGTTTTCTCTTTGATAGTTTTAAATGGTATTCCTAATTTGATAGCATCATAGATATGGAATAATCTATCCCAACTTGGAAATTCTAAACTATGTAAGATTTTATTCTGGTCAGTAATTTCTTTTCCATCAGCTCCTAATCCATTTCTACCAATTTCTAGAGACTGACAAGCTTTTTGCAATGCTTCTTGAAAAGTTCGCCCAATTCCCATTACTTCACCTACAGATTTCATCTGAAGGCCCAGCTTATCATCTGCACCAGGGAATTTAGAGAAATTCCATCTTGGTATTTTTACAATTACATAATCCAATGTAGGTTCAAAAAGAGCCGAAGTTGTTTTGGTGATTTGATTTTTTAATTCATCTAAATTATAACCAATAGCCAATTTAGCAGCAATTTTCGCAATTGGATAACCAGTTGCTTTTGATGCTAAAGCTGAGGAACGCGAAACTCTTGGATTGATTTCAATTGCAATAATTTCTTCTTTTTCATCATTGCTGACAGAAAACTGAACATTGCATCCACCCGCAAAATTCCCTACGGAACGCATCATTTTAATAGCCATATTCCGCATTTCTTGGAATGTGGTGTCAGATAGTGTCATTGCAGGAGCTACGGTAATTGAGTCTCCAGTATGAACCCCCATTGGGTCAAAGTTTTCTATTGAGCAAATAATGACAACGTTATCATTGTTATCTCTTAATAATTCTAATTCATATTCTTTCCAACCTAGTAATGCTTTGTCAATCATTACCTCATGAATTGGAGATTTGTGTAAGCCACTTGTTAAATGTTTGTCAAAATCGGCTTCCTCATAAACTATAGCGGCACCAGTGCCTCCAAGGGTATAGGACGCTCGAATACACAAAGGGAAACCAAATTCTTGAGCAATTTTTTTGCCTTCCAAAAATGATTTGGCTGTAGTTTGAGGCGCCATGCCAACTCCAATTTCTTCCATTAAATTTCTGAAGGCTTCCCTGTTCTCAGTAATTTCAATGGCATCAATATCAACCCCAATAATTTTAACACCGTTTTCTTCCCAAATCCCTAACTCATCACACTTAATACATAGGTTTAATGCTGTTTGACCACCCATAGTTGGTAAAACAGCGTCTATTTTGTGTTTTTGAAGTATTTTTTCGATTGAAGCAGGCTCAAGAGGTTCTAAATAAATATTGTCAGCAACCACACTGTCAGTCATAATCGTCGCAGGATTACTATTGATTAGAGTGACTTCAATACCTTCTTCTCTTAATGATCTAGCGGCTTGAGAACCAGCATAGTCAAATTCGCATGCTTGCCCAATGACTATGGGTCCGCTTCCTATAAGTAAAATTGATTTGATGCTAGTATCTTTAGGCATAATTTTGGTGGTTTTTCAATTTTCAAATTGCCTGCAAATTTAGTCGTTATTATTTCAAACTTGTTCACAATTTATCGATACTTTTTAACAAATTACTAAATTATTAATCTAGGCATTTTTGATAAAAAGGTTTACTCTAAATATTAAAAATTTATTATGAAAACGCTTTAGTGTACTTTGATTGTGCGTTAATGTTAAACTAGTAATTGCTATTTAATAATAAATGCTTCAATTTTACTAAGATATTTTTCGAAACCAAATACCATTGGGATATCGCCATGCCCTGCATTTTCAACCCTAATAGCTTCTTTAAATTTACCATTGTGATTTTTGTAAATTAGTTCTCCATTTGGAATAGCAATATAGTCATCTTCTATCCCATGGAACCAAAGTAATGGAACAGTAACTGATTTTATGTTTTCAGCATTATTGAATTGAAGTGTTGAGATAAATGCTGGGTCAACATTAATTATAGTGGAAGAATGCGCTAAGTTGGCTACTGACGCTAAAGGAGATTCAAGTATGATTTTGCTTGGCTCAAAGTCTGATCTAAACGCAGCACGTTCAATAACAGGAATACAACCTAAGCTAAAACCGTAATAGATAGTTCGGTCTGGTTTTGCTCCTTTACCAATTAACCAGTCAATAGAAGCATCAACATCTTCTGAAAGGCCCACTTCACTAGAAGAACCTTCTGACATTCCATACCCACGATAGTCTATCATTAAAACACCATAGTTATGTTTGCCAGCTAGGTAAGCTAATAGTTTTGTTCTAGGATAATAAATATCCATGTGTAAAGATTGTCCATGGCAATACAAAATAATAGTATCGGTATTTACGGTATTAATATCGCCTATATAAACACCATAAATAGTGTAAGTTTGACCTGAGCTTTTATCTTTTGATTCCATTGTAATAAGTGTTCGCATTGATGGATCAACAGAATATTCAGAAGGGACGCTTTGATTGCCAGCATCATAATTTTCGAATTGATAACTATCTAATTTTGCACTTGGAAAGGCAAGTTGATCAAGTACTATTTTTTGACAAGATGCTAGAGAGAGCAGTATGGTAATATACAGTATGTTTTTCATTTTATATTGTTATTTAATAACCATCTATAACCCAAATAAATTCCAATTGCACCCTGGTTACCATGCGGTGTTGAATATGGAATAAAAGCATAATCGTTACTTTGATTTGGTCCTAGCCATTTAATTTCTGTTGTAAATTGACCTTGACCTTTTTTTCCTTTTAAAACATGTCCTATTTGAGGGTTAAACAACCAGCGATTAGCTTGCGGTTGATTGTTTGCCGTGGTACTAATTAATTCAAAATAATTATTGAAACCAAAATATAAATAGCTTCTTTTTTGACCATAATTCCAGTAGGCATTTGCGTCAATAGTGGGCCAAAATTTCCCAACTGATTCACTAAAGGAATAAATGCAGTTAAAACCTGGTGTGATAGAAATACTAGGTCGGTATTTTTCTTGATCCAAAACCTTAAAAGTCGATCCAATGTCTATTTGTAAATTTCCAAATAGGATTGCTGTAGTGTGTAATCCACCAAAAATTGTAATGTTTGTATCTATGCCATAACCAATTTCAATAGCTGTTATTGGAAGCGGAATAGGAGCGCCTTGGTCAATTAAAGGACCTCCAAAATGACCTCCAACTGATATTTGTTTATAAGCAATAGGTTCTACAAATTTTGATGGTCCACAGCTAATGAGTAAGCTTAGAAGAAACAGGGGAATTATATTGTGAGTCATGGCTAGTAAAGTTAAACAAATGTTAGTTCAAAAAAATATTTTAGTATTAAAACTTTACTTATTTTTGTGGGATGGTTTTGACCGAGGATTATAAAAATATTTTAAAATTGCGTTTTGCTGCCCCGCAAAATTTGGAGAAAGATTTCTTTGAAGGCTTATATGCTGGGATCTTAAATCCTGAAATTTTTGACTTAGATAGTTTCACCGGATTTGAATTGCGTGAAATTCTAGATTATTTAAAGAAAAGCCACAATGAATATTTAACCATATGGTTTCCACAAATTGAAGCATTAGTTAACGAAGTGAAAACGGATTTAGGAGTGAATGATGTTACATTAACATTGAAATCGTTTGTAGTTAATTATTATAACGAACTAACAAATCATATTAATTTTGAGGAGAAGGTGTTATATAATTTTGTTGAAAAACTGCTTCAGGGAAATTATGTTGAAAAAGAGAAGGTTTTCGTTTTAAATCACTTTTTAGAGACTCATAACCATGATGTTTCAGATGAATTAGTGCTTATTCAAAAGGTGATTATAAATAAAGACCCATCTCTGCAAGATCACCCAAAAATTAAAACTTTGTTCGAGAAACTAAATTTAATTGAAAATGATTTAGCTGTTCATGGAATGATTGAAGATGAACTGTTGATTTCTAAAATTCACAATTATATTCAAGAAAAATTTTAACGGATTCCATTTTCTGGATACTTTCCTTTGTATGGTCTCAACAGGTCTTGGATAGATTTAATATCTTTTTCAGCATCACTAGTCCTATCAAAGACATGAAATATTTTAGCCGTTTTAGAGGGGTAATCTAAATATCCTAAAATTATAGGAACATTGGCTTCTTTAGCAATATAGTAAAAACCTTTTTTCCAATTTGGGTTATATGATCTCGTGCCTTCTGGTGCAACTATCAGAGTTAATGATTCCGATTCGTCGAAATGTTTTTTAAGGGTTTGGGTTAAATTGTTTTTTTTCTTGCGGTCTACCGGAATCCCACCCATCCATTTTAAAATCCAACTTAGAGGTGGAATGAAGAGACTCTTTTTAATAAGAAATTTTGCTTTAAATTTATAGACTCCCCAAAAGCCCATATTTCCTATAAAAAAATCCCAATTGGATGTGTGCGGAGCCATTACAAGTACACATTTTTTTATTTCAGGGGGTAGTCCGGGGTGGACAGTCCACCCCATTACTTTTAACCAAAATTTTCCAAAAGCTACTTTCATGAAGCTTAATCAACAATTTCTATTTTTTCGATTAAATCACCTTCTCTTATATCATCAATAATGTCAACCCCGTCAATTACTTTTCCAAAACAAGTATGGTTTCCATCTAAGTGCGAAGTATTGTTTCTACTATGGCAAACAAAAAACTGACTACCACCAGTGTTTCTGCCAGCGTGTGCCATTGAAAGTACTCCACGATCATGAAATTGATTTTCAGCAGTTACTTCACATTCTATACTATAGCCGGGTCCTCCAGCTCCAGTTCCATCTGGACAACCACCTTGAATCACAAAATCAGGGAGTACTCTATGGAAAGTTAATCCATCATAGAATCCATCTTTAGCTAATTTTGTAAAATTATTTACCGTTATTGGTGTTTCGGTTGCATACAATTCTGCTTCCATTTTTCCTTTACTTGTTGTTATTATTGCTTTCATTTATTTTTTTTTGCAAGATTAATAAATATAATATGAATACCTCTAATAAATATGATTTGAAAGCTTGATTTTTTTGATAAAATGGTCAGATAGCATTGTGATAATAAAATTAAAACAACAACTAACTGAACTTATATTTTATAGTATTTTTGTGGGTATGAATAATCAACAGTTTTCTTTTGATGAATTTAACGCTTCATCTTTATTAGTAAGGTCTTTAATTAATGAGGAACCATCTATTAATAAGTTTTCTGGTTCTTTTTTTTCTGATGAAAATATTGCAAACCGTGCTAGTGAAAGACAATTCTCTGAAGAGAAAAGGAACTTGCTTTTTGACGTTTTAAATAAACAAAACAGCAATATTAAATTGTCTGCAAAATCGAAGGCGAATATTTCTGAACTTAAAAAGTCAAATGCTTTTACAATTACTACAGGTCACCAATTGAATATGGCAACAGGACCTCTATATACTCTATATAAAATATTGGAGGTTATTAACTGGACTGAGAAACTGAACAATTCACAATCAGAAAATTATTATATTCCAATATTTTGGATGGCGACGGAAGATCATGATTTTCAGGAAATAAATCATATAAATTTATTTGGCACTAAAATAGATTGGGAGCATGAAAGTGTTAATAATTCTGTAGTAGGAAGAATTGAACTGAATCCGTCATCTAAATTTGTTGAAGCAGTGCTTGAAAAATTTAGTAATGAAGAACTGAAATTGAAAGTAAGTAATTTTTTGAAAGTATATTCAAATAACTCTGATTTAGCGTCTGCGAACCGGAGTATGATTAATTCATTATTTGGAGAATATGGACTTGTAATAATTGATGGAGATGATAAACAGTTAAAACAAGAGTTTACAGATATTGCTAGAAGTGAGATTAAGAATCAAATGATTTACAAATACGTTAGTGACATTAATACTGCATTAAGTGTAAATGGATTTCATAATCAAGTATATGTACGAGAGTTAAATTTATTTTATATCGAGCCCAAAGGTGAAAGAATTAGAATAGAAAAAAAAGAGGATAAATTTTTGATAAAAAACCAAGTTTATGATGAGAAATCTTTGATTGATTTATTAGATGAGTTTCCTGAACGTTTTTCTCCAAACGCACTATTAAGACCAGTTTATCAGGAATTGGTTTTGCCAAATATAACCTATATTGGCGGAGGAGGTGAAATAGCATATTGGTTGCAGTTAAAATATGCTTTTGAAGGCTTCGGTATTCAGTTTCCATTATTAAAAGTAAGAGAGTCAGTTTTAGTGGTTGATGAAAAAATGAAAAATCAAATGGATAATTTTGGCTATTCAATTTTGGATCTAAAGCAAGATATAGATTTTTTAATTAAAGATTTCCTTAAGAAAACGCAAACTGTTGAGTTGAGTTTAAATGATCAGAAAAATGAGCTTCAATTGATAAAATCAGCTGTGCTTGAAAAAGCACTTTTGGTTGATAAGAATGCAACAACATTTATAGAGTCTGAATTTCAACGTATGGATAACCAATTGGATAAAATGGAAAAAAAATTCATTGCATCTGAAAAAAAGAATCAGGAAAAAACGATAAAGCAATTAAGACGATTGCAGGATAGGCTTTATCCCAATGGGGGATTTCAAGAACGGCACGAAAATTACTTGAGTTACATCCATATTCCAAATTTTGTAGACAACATCAAAACTGAACTTAAAAAAAGAATGACAACAAAAGCTGTCATCCAAGTTTTAGATATTTAATGAAATTACCAGTTATATAATGGGAATTCAACCATAAATTCATTTACTTCTTTTTTTATGTTGATAAGCGAGTCTTCATTATCAGCATTTCGGATAGCGGTGTCAATAAATGATACAATTTTCTTTATATGGTTTTTTTCAAGACCTCTTGTTGTGATGGCAGGGGTTCCAATTCTAATACCGGATGTGACAAAAGGTGATTTATCATCAAACGGAACCATATTTTTATTGACAGTAATTCCAGCTTTACCTAAGGCAATTTCAGCTGCCTTACCTGTTATATTTTTTGACCTTAAATCAATTAACATTGAATGATTATCAGTTCCTCCTGAAATAATTTTATAATCTAATTCAACTAATCCATCAGCTAAAGTTTGTGCATTTTCGATTACCTTTTTTTGATATAATACAAATTCTGGTTTTAAGGCTTCTCCAAAAGCAATAGCTTTAGCTGCAATAACATGTTCTAATGGCCCGCCTTGAGAACCAGGAAAAACGCCAGAATCTAGTAATGCACTCATTTTTCTCAATTCACCTTTTGGGGTTTTAATACCCCAAGGGTTTTTAAAATCATGTCGCATCATAATAATTCCTCCTCTTGGCCCTCTAAGCGTTTTATGTGTGGTTGATGTTACAATATGACAGTGGTCAAAAGGATCATTCAAAAGCTTAGCCGCAATTAAGCCAGCCGGATGAGAGATGTCAGCCAGAATAATAGCTCCAATTTCATCAGCTATCGTCCTTACCGCTTCATAATTCCAATCTCTTGAATAGGCCGAAGCGCCAAGTATAATCATTTTTGGTTGCTCCTTTCTTGCTATAGCACCAAGTTTTTCGTAATCAACCATACCAGTTTCTGCTTCTACACCGTAAAAGGTATTTTCATATAACTTTCCAGAAAAATTAACTGGAGAGCCGTGAGTGAGGTGCCCGCCATGAGATAGGTCGAATCCTAATATTTTATCTTCAGGCTTGAGACATGCTAACATAACCGCTGCATTTGCTTGCGAACCAGAATGTGGTTGAACATTTGCCCATGAAATATTATATAAACGCTTTAACCTATCAATTGCTAATAACTCAACTTTATCAACAATCTCACATCCACCATAATATCGTTTATTTGGAAGACCTTCGGCATATTTATTAGTTAGTACAGAACCCATTGCATCCATTACAGCTTGACTTGTAAAGTTTTCAGAAGCAATAAGTTCAATCCCTTTTGTTTGGCGATCTTGTTCTTGATCAATTAAGTCTAAAATTTCCTGGTCTTTCATTTTCTTGAATTATAGATACAAATTTATTAATTACTCATTAACCTTGATGCTCCAATATGATAAAATTAATACTAATTCATGAAGGAAGACAATTTAAAGTTTCAATTCTCAAAATTTCTGAAACAAAATAGTTAATTATGAGTAAGATTAATTGAATTGAATTAAAAACCTTACCTTTGTGGGTTAAAAAAATAGGGTATGGCTACGCCAAAACTGACTGAAAATAAGCAAAAATTATTTGAAACCAAAGACTTGGTTTTTGTTTGGCGCTTACTGTTAAAAAACATTGCAATCATAATTATAGTACCAATTTTGGCTTATGTTATTGGCTATATATATACATATAGACTAACCAATATTTACGGTGCAAAAGTACAACTATTGCTTAAGTCAAGTGATACCTATGACTATCAGGATCAAATTTATAAAGGGTTAGGAGCATATGGTGTTTACATGGACGCCCAGAATCAAATGCGAATCATGAAGTCGCGAGATTTAATTGGTGAAATAGTGGATAGAATGAATGTTTCTACATCATATTTTTATGTTTCAAGAGTCAGAAAGGTTGAGGCATTTAAAACTTTACCATTTAAGGCAGACGTCAAACTAATTAATAAATTTCTTCAAGAAAAACCAATTAAGGTTAAAGTTTTAGACAAAAAAACGTTTGAAATAGCCATCCCAAAGAATGAAGAAAAAGAAGTGATTAAAGGGTCATTTAATGAGCCGATAATATCGAATGATTTTACAATCAATTTGATTCCAAATTATAGTTTCACTGATGAAAATGTTGAGAGTATTAAGGATGAAGATTATGAAATGATATTTCATTCAAAAGAGTATTTGATTCAAAAATATAGATCAAGTATGGATATTGAGAATGTTGAGTACACAAGTATTCTTGAAGTGAGAGTAATGGATGAGATTGGAGAAAGAGCCAAAATGTTTCTTGATACTTTAACATCAGTATACATTGATTACTCGAAAAAATTGCAGCTTGAAGTTAATGAAAATACAGTTGCGAATATTGAAAAACAAATTGATACAATAAGCACCTTTATTAAAGGGAAAGAATTTGAGTTACTAGGGTTTAAAGATAAAAACTCTATTCTAAATTTACCTAAAGAGGAAGATGATTATTTCCAAAGATATGTTGAAAGTACTGGGCAAAAACGAGTCCTTCAGCAAAAACAAGCTTCCCTTAAAACATTAGAAGCTTATATTTTAAATTTAAATGATGAAAACTTTTTACCCCCTACTTTTGATGCCCTTGTCACTGATGTTTATATTACACAAACCATTAGAAGGGTATACGAATTGCAATTAGAATTGAAAGGTCGATCGGCTTCACAAGTTGTTGACAATGAAAATATCAAAGCGAAAAAGGAAGAGATTAATAGTTTGAAAAAGGATTTATTAGTTTACATTTCCAATCTAGAGTCTGCAGTTGACAAGGAGATTGCAACACTTAATGAATACATTAATAGTAATAAAAGTAGCATCAAAAAAATCCCCGTATCAGAACAAGGGGTGAGTAACATTAAACGAGAGTTAGATGTAAATAATAAGATGTACTTGTTTTTGCTTGAAAAGAAAACAAATTCATTAATTGCTAGAGCAGGTATTATACCTCAAGTCCGATTAGTTGAGTCAGCGTCGCAATTGGGTGTAGTAAAACCAAATAAGACCAAAATTGTGAGAATGTTTTTCCTTGGTGGGATATTTGTGGCCCTGTTTATTGCATTAATGAGAAAGTTGCTTTTTGAAAAAATTCAAAATGTAAATGAATTAAATGAAATTACTAGCTTATCAGTTATAGGAGGTTTGCCATTTGTAAAAGAAAAGGAGTCTAAGCTAATTGTGACTAAAAAGCCGAAAGCTCAAATTACGGAAAGCTTTAGAACACTAAGGATAAACCTATCTTACCTTGGAGATTTTGAAGACACTTCTAAAGCTAGAAAAATATCGGTATCATCATTCTTCCCTGGGGAAGGTAAAACATTCACATCAACTAATATTGCGAGTTTATTAGCTATGAGTGATAAGAAAGTAGTGATTGTTGATTTTGATTTACATAAACCAAAAATTCATAAAACCTTCGATCTTGAAAATAAAAAGGGAATTTCTAGTTTTCTAATTGGTAATGACACTTTAGATGATATTATTCATGAAAAATTATATGATAATTTAGATGTAATCACTGCAGGTCCAATCCCTCCAAATCCATCTGAAATTGTCTTGAAATCTAAAATGACCGACTTATTTGCACAATTGGAGGAGCGCTACGACTATATTATTGTTGATACACCACCATTTGGCTTGCTCAATGATGCAATTGAACTGGTTAAGTATTTGGATATATTTGTGGTTGTTGTTAATACCAAGTACATTAAACACAAAGGTGTACGCACAATAGAATCATTGCTTGAAAAACATGATGATATTGATGTGGGAATGGTGTTGAATGGCGTAAGAAGATCAAAATTCCAATACTACTATTCCAAGTATTCGTACAAATACAATTACAATTACGGATACAATTATGGCTACGGCTACGGAGATGCTTATTCAGATTATACTGATAAGGATTAGTTACTTTAAGAAAGTATTTTTAGAAATAAAAAAAATGACTATTTTTGCCATTCTAAAAATGCATATAATATCATGATTTCAGTCAATAACCTATCCCTTCAATTCGGTAAAAAAGTTCTTTTTGACGAAGTAAATTTAAAATTTGTAACTGGTAATTGTTATGGTGTTATCGGTGCCAATGGCGCTGGTAAATCTACTTTCCTTAAAGTTTTAACTGGTGATCAGGACCCAAACGCTGGAAATATATCTATTGAAGCTGGAAGAAGAATGGCTGTGCTTAGTCAGGATCACCATGAGTTTGATGAATTTTCAGTTCTCAATACTGTCATGATGGGTCATAAGGATTTGTGGCGTATCATTCAGGAAAAAGATGCTTTATATGCTAAACCAGATTTTAGTGAGGCAGATGGTATGAAAGCATCTGAATTGGAAGCTGAATTTGCGGAAATGGATGGTTGGAATGCAGAAACAGATGCAGCAACAATTTTGAGTAATCTGGGCATTAAAGAAGATTTACATTATACCCTTTTATCAGATATTCCAGGTGAATTAAAAGTTAGGGTGTTATTAGGGCAGGCTATATTTGGTAACCCGGATATTTTAGTATTAGATGAACCGACCAACGATCTTGATATTAAAACTATTTCATGGTTAGAGGATTTTTTGCTTGATTTTAAAAACCTTGTCATAGTAGTGTCACACGATAGACATTTTTTAGATACAGTTTGTACTCATATTTGTGATATTGACTATGGGAAAATTAATTTATTTTCTGGTAATTATTCTTTTTGGTATCAATCATCACAGCTCGCTTCCCGTCAAATGGCCGATCAAAATAAGAAAATGGATGCTAAGCGAAAAGAATTACAAGACTTTATTTCTAGGTTTAGTGCAAATGCATCAAAGTCGAAGCAGGCTACTGGTAGAAGAAAATTATTAGAAAAGTTAAAATTAGAAGATATTAGCCCTTCTTCAAGAAAATATCCTGGAATTATTTTTGAGCAAGAAAGAGAAGCAGGAGATCAAATTTTGCATGTTGATGGCTTGACAAAAATGGTGGATGGACAAGCATTGTTCAGCGAACTGAATATTAATGTATCGAAAGGCGATAAAATTGCTTTTATTTCAAGAAACAGTCTAGCCATCACTTCTCTATTTAACATTCTCATTAGTGAGGAAAAACAAGACAGTGGTACATTTGAATTTGGTACTACAATTAAACCAACCCATCTGCCTAATGAAAACGCAAAGTTCTTTAGTGATGGTTTATCATTGATCGATTGGTTGCGGCAGTATGCTGAAACTGATGAAGAAAAAGAAGAGGTGTACCTTCGAGGATTTTTAGGTAAAATGTTGTTTTCGGGTGAAGAAGCCTTAAAAAAGTCTAATGTTCTTTCAGGTGGTGAAAAAGTAAGATGTATGCTGTCAAGACAAATGTTGGGTAAGGGAAACTTACTTCTCCTAGATGAGCCAACTAATCACCTTGATTTAGAGTCTATTCAAGCATTTAATAATGCTTTGATTAAATTCCCAGGAACTGTATTGTTTACTTCTCACGATCATGAGTTTGTTCAAACTGTAGCGAATAGAATTATCGAAATCACACCAAATGGTTATCTTGATAAATTAATGTCGTACGACACTTACCTTGCGGATAGTAAGGTTCAAGAACAAGCTGAGGCATTATATTAATTGATTTTATTAAATTTGACTTATGGAAAGTTTTGATTCTGTAGGTGATTATTTTGAATCCAAATCTAATTGGAGTGAAGCATTATTTTTGCTACGTGAAATAATTTTAACAGCCCCATTGGAGGAATGTCTCAAATGGAGTATGCCAGCATATACATACCAAGGAGAAAATATTATTGGTTTAGCAGCTTATAAAGAATATGTTGGAATCTGGTTTCATCAAGGTGTGTTTTTAACGGATGCCAATAATGTGCTTTTTAATGCAAATGAGAAAAGTACAAAAGGGATGAGACAATGGCGATTTTCAAATGTTAATGAAATAGAAAATCAAGCAGATTTGATATCAAGCTATGTGCTTGAGTCCATTGAAAATCAAAAGGCAGGAAAGAAAATTAAAATTGTTCGAGGAAGAGAGCTTATTGTTCCTGAAGAATTACAGTTTGCATTAGATAGTGTCAAGTCGTTCAGTACAGCATTCAATCTGTTTTCTAAAGCGAAACGGGTTGAGTATGCAAATTATATAGCAGAGGCCAAACAAGAGAAAACGAAATTGAAAAGAATAGAAAAAATTACACCAATGGTTTTAAGAGGTGAGGGCCTGAATGATAAATATAGATCAAATTAAAATTGATTCATCTTATCCGTTATATTTGTCTAAAATCAGGATATTAAAATTTATACACATAAAGAAATTGATAAGCAGAAATGGGACGAGTTGGTTGATCAGACCGAGAACAGCCTCTTTTTATCCTCATGGTATCTTGATGTAGTATCTCCAAATTGGGAAGCCATGATTTGGGGAGAGTATGAGTCAGGATTCCCAGTTACAAAAGTGACTAAATTTGGTGTTGTGCAAATTATTCAGCCTATTTTTACTAGAGAATTCAAAGTGGTTGGTGCACCAGTTCCTTTTGAAGAAGTATTGTCTCAGCTTCAATCACTAGCTAAAAAAGTTGATTTGCGTTTAGAAAGCAGACATGCTGAATTAGAGCCATTGGAGAGATTTCATCAAAAATTGCCTTTTGAAGTTGATGTTTCTAATGGATATTCAACTAATGCTAAACGATTGATAAAAAAGGCTAACTCAAAATTTGAATTCAAAATGATATCAGATTTAAGCACTTTTTTTAAATTGATTGAGGATACTTTAGTGCCAAAAATTAAGGAATTTAGTCCTGAAAATATTGCTAAATTAAAATCACTAATGATCAAAGCTCAAGCTTTACAAAAGGCGGACTGTATTGCAGTTCATGAGAATGGAAATGTAGTTGGAGCAGGTTTCTTTTTTAAGCATCAATCTACTATTACTTATCTTAAGGGTGCAGCAACTGAGCAAGCAAAAAAGAATGGTGCCATGTTTGGACTTGTTGATTATGCAATTCGCCAATATGAGTCAGGATTTTCTGATTTAGATTTTGGTGGGTCAAATATTAAAAATGTAGGTGATTTTTATCGTAAATTTGGCGCTATTGATAGAGTGTATTATCATTATGAACTAAATAATTTGCCTTTTTGGTATCGATGGGCTAAAAAAATTAAGAAATGAAAACAATTTTAATTATAGGAAGTTCAGGTGGTTTAGGTACAGCGCTAACTACCTTTTTCAAAACAATAGATTGTCAATTGGCATTGCATTATTTTAGTCATAAACCTGTGGTTGAAGAAGATGAAAATACAATGCTTTTTTCAGCAAATATTACTGAAGAACAGGAGGTAGAGGAAATGATGTTAGAGATCAAAAAGCGATTCGGAAAAATAGATATTATTATTAATAATGCTGGTGTTTCTGTCTCAGAAATTTCATGGAAAACTAATCTATCAAATTGGGATAAAACAATAGCTGTCAATTTAACAGGACCATTTTTAGTAAGCAAACATGCTTTACCTTTAATGCGTGAAAACAATTGGGGTAGAATTATTTTTATATCTTCAATTGTAGCGCAAACTGGTTTTGCAGGCACTTCAGCCTATGCTGCATCAAAGGCAGGGTTGCTTGGTTTAACAAAGTCTTTAGCCAAAGAAGTGGCTTCCAAAGGAATTACTATAAATGCGATAGCGCTAGGATATTTTAATGTAGGAATGATTGATGATGTGCCAGAAACGATTCAAAATGATATTGTAGCCACAATTCCAAAAAAGGTACTTGGAAGTCCTTCACAATTATTTGAAACGATTCAATTTATAGTGTCCGAAAACAGCGATTATCTGACCGGTCAAACCATTAATTTAAATGGTGGTTTATATATGGCTTAATACAATAGTCTTGTGCAAAAATGAATTATATTTGTATTAAACCATATTGCTATGATCCATAACTTAAGCGAAAACTCATCTATTCTTCAAGTTTTCATATCGGAATTGCGTAATAAAGAGGTTCAAAATGATTCATTACGATTTCGTACAAATTTGGAACGTTTGGCTGTTGTTTTAGCCTATGAGTTAAGTAAGAAGATGATTTATCAATCAATTGAAGTCGTTACCCCTTTAGGAATTGCAAACGGTGAAACATTAGAGAGTCAACCCGTAGTTGCCTCAATTTTAAGAGCAGGGGTGCCTATGCACAATGGTTTGTTGTCTATTTTTGATAGGGCTGAAAATGCATTTGTTTCTGCTTATAGAAAACCAAAGAAAAATGGAGAGTTTGATGTTCATGTTGAGTATTTAGCTGCACCTTCATTAGAAAATAAAACGCTTATTATAGCAGATCCTATGTTGGCTACAGGAGCCTCAATGCATTTGGTTTATAAAGCATTGTTAAATAAGGGGACCCCCGCAAAAATCCACATAATTTCTGCCATTGCAAGCCAAGAAGCAATAGATTTTTTAAAAACGAAATTGCCGAAATCTACTGAGTTCTGGTTGGGAGCCATTGATGAGGAATTAACAGCACAGTCATATATAGTCCCTGGTTTGGGTGATGCAGGTGATTTAGCGTTCGGGCCTAAATTTTAATTATATGCCATTTGGAATGTATGCTTATGGTTTTGGAATGGGTACTTTTAAGTACCTTTTTGCACAATGGATTATGGTGGTTTCATATCGTGGGATTGGAAGATATGATTATGATTTTTTAGATATATTTTTACCAACTTATTTAGGTGCAATATTTACAATGACGATATTTTATTGGGGGAGCGAATATTTTATGAACCGTGCATCCAATAAAAGGGCGGCAGCTGCCTTACTAGCAAAGTCGAAAGGCGAAATCTATTTACCAAAAAAGAAGTTTACACGCATTAATAAAACACTTGTAAAAATAAGAAGATCTTTAGGTATTTACCCATTTACATTTTTGGCTCCTTTATTTTTGAGTATTCCGTTGGGTTCAATTATATGCGCAAAATTTTTTGGTCACCATAAAAAAACATTTCCATTAATGTTGTTGTTTACTGCTTTGTATGGTGTATCTATGACTATACTTATGCTATATATCTATGACTAATATAAAACATGTATTTTTTGATTTAGATCATACTATTTGGGACTTCGAAGCTAATTCTCGAGAAGCTTTGATGGAGTTGTTTACATTATACAAAAACGACATAAAGGATATCAATTTTCATGACTTTATGAAAGTCTATAAAGATATTAATGAGCTTTATTGGGAACAATACAGACACAATAGAATAGACAAAGAGACACTCAGGGTTGGCAGATTTAAAGATGTATTTAAAGAATTCGGAAAAAATTTCCAATTTCAATTTTTGAATCAATTTGCAAAAGATTATTTAGCTCGGAGTCCTTATAAAACGAATCTATTTCCAGGAGCTTTTGAAACGCTCGATTACCTTAAAGGTAAGTATAAATTGCATATTATCACGAATGGATTTCAAGAGGTGCAGTATATCAAACTAGCTACCTCTAAATTAGCTTCTTATTTTGATGTAGTGATCTGTGCTGATGAGGTGGGTGTTAAGAAACCAAATCCGGAAATTTTTGAAATAGCAATGGCATCATCAAACGCAAAAGCGAGTGAGTCAATTATGATTGGTGATTCAGTTGAAGCAGACGTATTAGCAGCATTAGCAGTTGGAATGAAAGCAGCTTGGTTTAACCCTTTCCAAGCAAGCCATAAAAATGATTTGTTATCTATCAGTCAATTAAGTGATTTAAAGCTGCTTTTATAGCACATTTCTATAAGGGTTAATCATAATTTAGAATGATTCTAAATTATGATAATTGTCGCTTAAAACGGCTTCTTATGATAGCATATTTATAAATTTGTGACCCTAAAATTAACTCCAATTAGATATGTCCAAGACTATCAAGATCAAAAAGGGTTTAAATATAAAATTGAAAGGTGATGCAGATAAGGTGGTAAACCCTATTGAGCTTACCAATCAGTTTTCATTAAAACCTACAGATTTTCATGGCTTAATGCCGAAAATGGTTGTAAAAGAAGGCGATAAAGTAAAAGCCGGAGATGTTGTTTTTCACAATAAATACCAAGAAGAGATTAAATTTTGTTCGCCAGTTTCAGGTGAAATTTCAGCTATTGTAAGAGGTGCTAAAAGAAAAATTCTTGAGGTACAAATTACAGCAGATACTGAAATTAAGTATGCCGATACTGCTAAGATTGATCCTAAATCAGCCTCTAAAGAAGAGGCAAAGACTTTTTTACTTGGTTCTGGTTTATGGCCATTTATTAAAACTCGGCCAATCGATATTATTGCAAATCCAACTGATAATCCAAAAGCGATTTTTATTTCAGCTTTCGATTCATCACCATTGGCACCAGATTATGACTACATTCTTCATGGTAAATCTGAAGATTTTCAAGCAGGGTTGGATATCATTACTAAGTTGACAGATGGTGTAACACATCTAACAATGAATAGTTCATCAAAAACTGATGAGGTGTTTAAAAATGCAACAGGAGTGCAGCATAATTATATTAACGGTTTGCATCCTGCTGGCAATGTAGGAACTCAGATCCACCATATTGATCCAATCAATAAAGGAGAGAAAGTATGGACAATTAATGCATTAGATGTAGCACTAATTGGTCGAATCATTAATACACAACGTTTCGACTTAACAAAACTTATTGCAGTTACGGGGTCAGAAGTAAAGTCACCAAAGTATTATAAAACAATAATGGGAGCAGGTGTTAGCCCATTCCTAAAGAATAATGTAAACGAGGGAGATATTCGAGTTATTTCAGGAAACGTTTTAACTGGTGAAAAGATTGAGGCAGATGGTCATTTAGGGTTTTACAGTAATCAAATTACAGTTATTCCTGAAGGCAATAACGCCCGTTTTTCATTCACTGAAGGATGGATGGAGCCAGGCTTCAAAAAATTCTCAGTTAGTAAAACATATTTTTCATGGTTAACTCCAAATAAAAAACATGTAATCGATACCAATTCAAATGGAGAAGAGCGTGCATTTGTAGTAACAGGTGAATTAGAGAAAGTATTTCCTTTCGATATTTATCCTATGCACTTAGCAAAAGCTTGTACTTATAACGATTTGGATGAAATGGAAAATTTAGGAATCTATGAAGTGGCACCTGAAGACTTTGCTTTATGCGAGTTTGTTTGTACTTCAAAAATAAACATGCAGTCAGTAATTCGTGAAGGATTAGATGAAGTTCAAAGAGAAATAATGTAATAGTCATTTAAAGAAAAATAAAGTGAAGTCTATTGAAAAATTAATGCGCAAGTTTGAGCCCGACCATGATGGTAAATGGGCTAAAATGCACCCAGTTTGGGATGGTTTTTACACCATTCTTTTCACACCACCTTTAACTACACAAAAAGGTTCACATATTCGTGATGGAGTAGATTTAAAGAGAACAATGATGATGGTGATCATTTCTTTAATTCCTTGTCTACTTTTCGGAATGTATAATACAGGACATTGGCATTATGTTGCTGAAACTGGAGACTTAAATTTAGCTTTTTGGGACAACTTTGGAGGCAAGTTTTGGTATGGTGTGTTGAAGGTGTTACCTTTGGTTATCGTCTCTTATGCAGTTGGTTTAGCTGTTGAGTTTTTCTTCGCTTACAAGAATCAGCATTCTGTTGCAGAAGGATATCTAGTTTCTGGTATGCTAATTCCATTGTGTGTGCCTGCTGATGTTCCTTTGTGGATGCTTGCAATTGCTGTAATTTTTGCAGTGGTCATTGCTAAAGAAGTTTTTGGTGGAACAGGAATGAATATTATTAATATAGCTTTAACAGTGAGAGCATTTTTGTTCTTTGGGTACCCTACTAAAATGTCAGGCGATAAGATTTGGATGTCAGGTCTCGAAAATATGGATATGGCTTCAAAACCAGATGGATTTTCAGGCGCAACAGCCTTAGGTGACTTAGCCTCTTTTGCTGGAGATGATCCAGTTCTACCAGATTTAGCAGCATATTCAGCAAAATGGCCAATGTGGGATTCGTTCGTTGGAATGATTCCTGGATCAGTTGGTGAAACATCTGTCATTGCTATTGGGATTGGCGCATTCTTATTGATTGCTATGGGTGTTGGAAGTTGGAGAATTATGACATCTTTTGTTGCTGGGGGATTGGTAATGGGCTTTTTGTTTAACCTTTGGGGAGCAAACCCTTTTATGGAATTGAGTCCAGTCAATCAATTAGTAATTGGAGGTTTCGCATTTGGAGCGATCTTTATGATAACCGATCCCGTCACCGCAGCACAAACCAATACCGGCAAGTTCATTTATGGCTTTTTAGCTGGTCTTTTCTCGATATTGGTGAGAGTGTTAAACCCAGCATATCCAGAAGGTGTAATGATGGCTATCTTATTCTTTAACATTATGGCACCATTAATTGATCATTATGTAATACAAGCAAATGTTGGCAGAAGAATGAAACGTTTAAAAACTAAAACCGCATAACCAATGGCAGTTAATCAAAATAGTAATAGTTATACCTTCATATTCGCCATTATATTGGTGGCAATAGTTGGTACAAGTTTGGCTTCACTTTCAGTGGGTTTAAAACCACGACAAGATAAAAATGTTGAGGTAAAAAAGAAAATGGATATTCTAGCAGCTATTAAAGTTGAAACTACACGAAAAACAGCAGCAGATTTGTATAGTCAATATGTCTTAGCGGATGAATGTATAGTTATTAACCAAAAAGGTGATGTTGTTGAAGGAAAGGATGCATTCGATATCAATATTAAGAAGGAATATAGAAACAAAAACTTACCTGAGACCGATAGAAACTATCCACTTTACGTTGCATCTATTGATGGCGGTAAAAAGTATATCATTCCAGTGGTCGGTTCAGGTTTATGGGGGCCTGTTTGGGGTTATTTGGCCGTTAATGAAGATAAAACTTCAATTTTTGGAGCTGTGTTTGATCACAAGACCGAGACACCAGGATTAGGAGCTGAAATCAAAACAGCCATGTTCATGGATCAGTTCAATGGTGAAAAAATTGCAGAGAACGGAGCTTACAAAAAGATGAAAATTGTCAAAGACGGATCAGGTCCAAGCAAAGAGTTTACTGTAGATGGCATTACTGGTGGGACCATTACTTCCAAAGGAGTAGAGGAAATGCTAGATAGGACTGTACAGGTTTACGTTAATTACTTTAATAAACAATAATAGTATGAGCCAAGTAAAAACAAGAGAGCCGTTATTCTCAAAAAAGAACAAAAGGCTAATTACTGACCCATTAGATGATAACAACCCGGTAACGATACAAGTTTTGGGTATTTGTTCCGCATTGGCCATTACCGTGTCTATTGAACAAGCACTAACAATGACTGCTGCTGTAATATTTGTATTAGTTACAGGTAATGTTATTGTTTCATTATTAAGAAACTTAATTCCCTCGCGAATTAGAATTATAGTACAATTAGTTGTTGTCGCATCCTTAGTAATTATTGTAAACGAGGTACTAAAAGCCTTTTTACCTGATTTAGGTGAGAAACTGTCTGTATTTGTTGGTTTGATTATTACTAACTGTATTATTATGGGGCGTTTCGAGGCATTTGCTATGGCGAATAAGCCTTGGGCATCTGCACTTGATGGATTTGGTAATGCGATAGGATATGGTATGATACTAGTTATTGTATCATTATTTAGAGAGGTATTTGGAACAGGAAAATTAATGGGTATACCATTGTTTGGTTCAACTATTCCTGACGAGAATGGTAACCTATCAGGATTATACTCAGTGGGGTATTTTAACAACAATTTAGTGATTTTGGCACCATTTGCATTAATTACAGTAGCACTTGTTATTTGGGTGCAACGTGCAAGAAATAAAGCATTAATCGAAGAACATTAAAAAATAGACAATGGAAGAATTATTTAGTATTTTCGTCAAAGCCATTTTTAGTGAAAATATGATTTTCGCTTACTTTTTAGGAATGTGCTCATATTTAGCGGTTTCTAAAACTGTAAAAACAGCGGTAGGTTTAGGATTTGCGGTAATCTTTGTTTTAGGAGTTACGATTCCTGTAAACTGGTTATTGGAAACTTATGTGCTGCAAGATGGTGCATTAGCCTGGATGGGAGCTGACTATGCTCAGTATGATTTAAGTTTCCTATCATTTATCATGTTTATTGCAGTTATTGCTTCAATTGTTCAGTTGGTTGAAATGATTGTAGAAAAGTTTGCTCCAGCACTCTATGGTGCTTTAGGAATTTTCTTGCCGCTAATTGCTGTAAACTGTGCCATATTAGGTGGTGCATTGTTTATGCAAGACCGTCAGTACTCTACTATTGGTGAAGCAACTGTATTTGCAATTGGTTCTGGAATTGGCTGGTTATTGGCTATAGTTGCCATAGCAGCAATTAGAGAAAAAATTAGATATTCGCATATACCAGGTCCTTTAAAAGGTTTAGGCATCACTTTCATCATTACTGGTTTGATGGGAATTGCTTTTATGAGTTTTAGTGGAATTGATTTTTAAATTATTAGTTAATAAATAAAGAAATGGGAGCAGTTATTACAATCACCTTAGTCGTATTTACAGCAATGATTTTATTGCTAGTGAGTTTATTACTATTCGTTAAGGCTAAATTGTCGCCAGCGGGAAAAATTAAAATTACCATTAATGGTGAAAAAACCATTGAAGTAGATGGTGGAGGAACCTTATTATCAACGCTTGGTACTTCAGGTATTTTTTTACCTTCTGCTTGTGGTGGAGGTGGAACATGTGTACAATGTCTTTGTCATGTTAAGTCGGGTGGAGGAGAAATTTTGCCAACAGAAAAACCACACTTTTCACGTAAAGAAATCGCTTCTGGAATCCGTTTAGGATGTCAGGTAAAAGTGAAAGAAGACATGGAGATTGAGGTAGAAGAAGAGGTGTTGGGAATTAAAGAATGGGAAGCGGTTGTATCTTCAAACTACAATGTGGCTACATTCATTAAAGAATTCATTGTTGAGATCCCTGAAGATATGGATTATAAAGCAGGCGGGTATATTCAAATTAAGATACCTAAATGTGTTGTAAACTATTCCGAAATGGATGTTACAGCTCATCCTCAGGATCACCCAGGTGAACCAGACAAGTTTAAACCGGACTGGGAGAAATTTGGATTATTTCCTTTAGTCATGAAAAATGACGAGGAAGTGGTAAGAGCATATTCAATGGCTTCCTACCCTGCTGAAGGAAGAAAGATTATGTTGAATGTAAGGGTAGCAACACCACCATTTGATAGAGCTAAAGGCGGATGGATGAATGTGAATCCAGGTATTGCATCATCTTATATCTTTAATTTAAAAGAAGGAGATAAAGCAATTATTTCAGGACCTTATGGTGAGTTCTTTATTAATCACTCTGAAGCAGAAATGCTTTACATAGGAGGTGGAGCCGGTATGGCACCAATGCGTTCTCATTTATATGAATTGTTTAAGACCATCAAAACTGGTCGTAAGGTTTCTTATTGGTACGGAGGTCGTTCAAGAGCAGAACTATTTTACTTACACTATTTTAGAGATTTAGAAAAAGACTTCCCGAACTTTAAGTTTCATTTAGTATTATCAGATGCATTAGAATCTGATAACTGGAAGGAGAAAAAAGATATGGAAAGCGAAGGAGATGGATTTGTTGGATTTGTGCATAATGCGGTTATCGATCAGTATTTGTCAAAGCATGAAGCACCAGAAGATATCGAATTCTATTTCTGTGGACCACCACTAATGAACCAAGCCGTTATCAAAATGTGTGACGATTGGGGTGTGCCACCAGAAAATGTAAGATTTGATGATTTTGGAGGATAAGACTTCAAAATCTAGACAGTATTCAAAGCCCATCATCCTCAGATAGATGGGCTTTTTTGTATCTCATTAATATAGCGTATAGATTAGTACAATTAAAATATCCTTGCTATTCAACCTGAAATAATTTGAGAATCTAACGTGTTTATATTTCAACAACTGTTAGGATAGTTGTTTTTTTAGCAACAAAGCAATTGTTATCGGATGGCATGATTTATCTTTAAGACAAATTGCTATGTTATGAAAATCCAGGTACTACTCTTTTTTTTATGTATTACTACTTTTATTAATGCTCAAATCCCTGCTTACGTGCCTGTGAATGGTTTGAAAAGTTATTGGCCATTTTCAGGAAATCCTAATGACATTAGTTCCAATGCTAGTCACTTGACAAACAGTGGTGCTGTTTTGGTAAATGACCGTTTCGGTAATCCAAATTCAGCATACTCTTTTAATGGGACCAATCAGTACTTAACCAAAACAAGTCCGAGTTTTACATTTGCAGCTACTGATGATTTTACAGTATCAGTTTGGATTTCAAAAGCTTCAAATGCTGGTGGCGTAGCTATGATGAATGGGAGCAGTGCATCAGGTAATTTTATTTGGTTACTTCAAGGTGGAAGTACAAATATGACATTCGGCACAAATAAACAACAATCAGCATGGACCTTTATTCCAGCCGCCTATACAATAAATACATGGGATCATTATGTCGGTGTTTACCAATCTGGGTCAATGACCTTTTATAAGAATGGTGTTGTACAGTCTACAGGAACTATGAATCATCCCAACATTACATCTGCAAATCTGCCTTTTTTCGTTGGTAGAGGAATTAATGGTAGCTACTTTAATGGCAGTATTGACGATTTAGGAGTTTGGGATAGAGCACTAACAGCTTGTGAAATTTCAGATTTGTATAATTCTTCGCAAACATTACTGACTGTAAATGCAGGAGTGGATACTACTATATGCTCAGGTTCTGCACATACTTTAATTGGAACAGGCGCTAACACGTATGTTTGGGATAATAGTGTGGTAAATGGTGTTAGTTTTAACCCAATAACTACGCAAGTTTATACTGTTACTGGAACTGATGCAGCAGGTTGTTCAGGCTGGGATCAAATGACAATTACAACTATTGCCAGTCAAATTAATGCCGGTTCTGATCAGTTGATTTGTGTTGGAGGTTCCACAACATTGTCGGCTTCCGGAGGTACAAATTATGTTTGGGATAACGGTGTAATTGATGGTGTTGCATTTGTGCCTACAACCTCTCTTTATACTGTTACTGGTACAGGTAGTAATGGATGCACCGGATCAGATGAAGTATTGATAACACAGTATACACCTCCTATTAATGCTGGTCCTTCTAGCACGAATGTATGCGCAGGCAATTCAATTCTTTTATCGGGCACTGGCGGTATTTCGTATATATGGGATAATAATGTGACAGATAGTGTGGCATTTATACCAACTCAAAGTACACTTTATACGGTTATAGGAACTGATACTGCGGGTTGCACAGGAACCGATCAAATACAAGTGAATGTTATGCCAGTTCCAATTGTAGAAGCTGGACCGAATATTACAATATGCAATGGAGAGTCAGTAATTTTAACTGCTACTGGAGCCAATGGCTATACATGGAATAATAATGTTTCTAATGGTGTTGCGTTTTCACCTACATTAACCACAATTTATAACGTTATAGGAGCTAATCAATCAAATTGCACTAATACTGATTCTGTTACAGTTTTTGTAAATCAGCCAACTAGCTCTACCCTCAATATAAGTGCCATTGATGAATATATACTAAACGGAGAAATATTTACTGCTTCCGGAACTTATACCCAGGTTACTTCAAATGCTGATGGGTGTGATAGCACAATTACTTTAAATTTAACATTAGGATTTACCGGTGTAAATGAAACTGAGAATAAGTTAATTCAATTTTATCCTAATCCTATTAATTCAATATTAAATATTCAATTGAACAATTATTCCAATGAGTTGGAATTGTATCTTTATGCTAATGATGGCAGATTAATTAAGAAAATAGATATCGTAAATCAATTTAGTCAATTTGATTTGAGTGAACTATCTGCTGGAATTTATTTAGGAGAAGTGAATGAAAAAGGAAATGCTCATGTGAAGAACAGCTTTATCTTTAAGAAAAACTAAGTATTAAACTAAAATAGCTCAGGTTTGTCATCATCACTTTTTTTATCTAGTAAATTGGCCGGTACTTTTAAATCTAAATCTAGTTCAGAATTCAATTTTTTGATAAAATAAGTAGACAATAGTGGGGACTCAAGTTCTAAATTTTGATGAATAAAGAAATTCACTTCATTTATGCCTTCTTTTTTCCATGCTTTAATTCTTTGAACCCAATCATCAAGACGTGTGTAATCTGATTCATGATTAGAGCCAACATAACGAATAAAGGCTTTATTATTTGTTAATCGCATATGCAATAAATCACGCCGTCCAGCGGTATCAGTAATTACGTTTTGAATGCTATTATTTTCGAATAAACTATACAATTCATTAGCAATACTTGAATCATTGTACCAATCCGTATGTCTGAATTCAACTGATAATGGAATGTCCTTCGGCCAATATTCTATAAATTGAGTCACTCTATCAAAGTCTTTGGGTGCAAAATTATGCATCATTTGTAAAAATACACCACCTAATTTATGATCTAGATGTCTAACAGCATTTGTGTACAAATCTACTAATTCCTCAGTATCTTTTAATCGTTTAAATTGACTTATAGATTGTGTGACTTTTGGGAAAAATCGAAAATGATCTGGTGTTGTTTCTTTCCATTTTTCGAATTGTGTTTCAGGAAAAAGACGATAAAATGTGGCATTGAGTTCAATACTATTAAACTCATTCGAATAATAAGCCAGTTCATTTTTTGTACCTCTCGGATAAAAATTTTTCAAATCTGTCTTATTCCACTTAGCACAACCGACATGAAATCGAACAACCTTAGAATCATGCCCACTCAAAACATTTTTATTATCATGATGGTCAATTGGTAAGGTAAAATCTATACTAGAAGGATCATCAACTTTTCCGAATTTCATCTTTTTTTAATCAAATATAACGATCTTCAAGAATGTTTTGAGGTATCTTGGCAAACGGTTTTATATTAGTCTCTTAAAAAACTGATTTTGGTACTGTTTTTGTTGATGTTACCTTAATAGAAACCTTGCAATTTTCAGTAGTTATGTTAAAGTATTTAATCTATTTTTCCATTTTAATAACCATTGGAGCATGTGAAAAGTACGAAGATGATTACATTTTGACTACTGGGGAAACAAAAAAAATGGACCTTGTTAATCATGATATCAGGATAGAAGCAAATTATACTGGTGGGTCAAAGCAAGTTGATTCAATTGAAATAGATATTGATTTTGATGGAACATCTGATATTATTGGATTTAGCATCCTAGATACTATTTATCCAGAAGGTTATTACAAAGAACTCTCAATCGAAATTACTAATAATGAATTTGTGTTTGCTCAACATAGTAATAGTGGATGTTTTTATGCAATTCCTCAAGTGAATTACTTGTCTAACGGGACCTTTCCAATAAAGCAATACGTGTATGATTTTGAATGCAATAAAATACCTAATGCATCAGACTATAAAATTGGCAATGTACCAATGTTTACTTTAGGTGATCAAGTAGTGAATGAGGCAGATTACAATTGGCAGTCCAGTCAGTTTTCTAAACTAAATTTAAAGATTCCGGCATATACACCAGAGCCATCATATACAACAAGTGTTGACAATGATTCCTTAATTGGTAATGTCTACAATTTTCCAGACTTATGCGAAACCCTTCCCCTAAATGATAGCTTCTATTTGTTGTTTTATAAAACAATTCAAAACGAGAAAAAGTATGGATGGTTAGAAATTAAAATTTCTGGAAATGAAATTTGGTTTATCCGCAGTGCTATTCAAATCTGATTGAAGTCAGTGTTCATATCTGTTATTTTATTGTAAGTAAATTATTATTCTTCTGTGAGCCCATACACTTAAAAATTATTAAATTTGTGCCGCATTGTAAAGCCTTGCAAACAGGAATTTAATAAATAATAAAATCACTACTAATGAGCGACCATAAAGCCACAATTTTTTATACTAAAACTGATGAAGCACCAGCTTTAGCAACCCATTCTTTTTTACCAATAATTAAAGCCTTCACAAAATCATCAGGTATTAATTTTGAACTAAAAGACATTTCATTGGCTGCAAGAATTTTAGCTTTATTTCCGGATTATTTAAATGAAAATCAAAGAGTAGAAGATGCGCTTTCTACATTAGGCGCTTTGGCAAAACAACCAGAGGCAAATATTATTAAATTACCTAATATTAGTGCTTCAATGCCTCAATTAAAAGAAGCAATAAAAGAACTACAAAGTAATGGATTTGCAATTCCTTCGTATCCAGATGAACCAAAATCGGATGAAGAAAAAGAAATTCAAATACGGTATGGAAAAGTAAAAGGATCAGCAGTAAATCCTGTTTTGCGTGAAGGGAATTCTGATCGTAGAGCTCCAAAGGCAGTCAAAAATTACGCACGAAAAAATCCACACTCAATGGGTGCATGGTCAACAGCTTCAAAAACAAATGTAGCTAGTATGCAAAGTGGAGACTTTTATGGAAGGGAGCAATCTGCTACTGTACAATCAGCAACAGAAGTGGAGATTAAGCATACTGATGAGAATGGAAAATCAAGTGTATTAAAATCATTTTTCCCAATTCAGACAGGAGAAATTATTGACTCAGCTTTATTGAGTAAAAGAGCATTGATTTCATTTTTAGAAAAAGAAATAAAGTCAGCAAAAGATAACGGTATATTACTTTCTGTACATCTTAAGGCAACTATGATGAAGGTGTCTGATCCAATTATTTTTGGACATGTGGTCAGAACGTATTTTAAATCTGTGTTTACTAAATATGAAAGTGTTTTTGAAGAACTCGGTGTGAATGTAAATAATGGTTTTGGAAACTTATTAGGTAAGTTAACAGAGTTACCAGCTGACAAGCAAGCTGAAATAGAAGCAGATTTAAACAAAGCTATGGAAAATGGACCAGATTTAGCTATGGTAGATTCTGATAAAGGAATTACTAACCTTCATGTGCCTAGTGATGTTATTATTGATGCTTCTATGCCTGCAATGATCAGAAATTCAGGAAAAATGTGGAATAAAAGCGGTAAATCTCAAGATACTTTAGCGATTATTCCGGACAGATCATATGCTGGTATTTATCAGGCGACAATTGATTTTTGTCGCGTAAATGGTGCGCTTGATCCTGTGACTATGGGAAGTGTTTCAAACGTTGGTTTGATGGCCCAAAAGGCTGAGGAATATGGTTCACATGATAAAACATTTGAAATAACATCTGCGGGTAAAGTAGATGTTGTCAATAAGGCTGGAGATATCTTAATGTCTCATCAGGTTGAGGTTGGTGATATTTTTAGAATGTGCCAAGTGAAAGATGCACCGATTCAAGATTGGGTTAAATTAGCAGTAAAAAGAGCATCAGCGACCAAAATGCCTGCCATTTTTTGGTTAGATTCTAAGAGAGCGCACGATTCAGAATTAATTAAAAAAGTAAATGAGTACTTGAAAGATCACAATACTGAAGGGTTAGATATTCAAATTTTAAGTCCTGTAGATGCTTGTAATTTTTCTTTGGAAAGAATTGTAAAAGGACAAGATACTATTTCTGTAACAGGAAATGTATTGCGTGACTATTTAACTGATTTGTTTCCAATTTTAGAAGTAGGAACAAGTGCAAAAATGCTATCAATTGTTCCTTTAATGAATGGAGGCGGATTGTTTGAAACTGGTGCAGGTGGTTCAGCACCAAAGCATGTTCAGCAATTAACTGATGAAAACCATCTACGTTGGGACTCATTAGGAGAGTTTTTAGCTTTAGCAGTTTCCTTAGACCATTTAGGTGATACGACTAATAATTCAAGAGCACAAATATTAGGTGAAACACTTGATGATGCCACCTCAAAACTATTGGAAAATAGAAAATCTCCGTCAAGAAAAGTAAATGAACTTGATAATAGAGGAAGTCATTTTTATTTAGCATTATATTGGGCTGAAGAGTTAGTTAACCAAACCAAAGATGCAAAATTGCAAGCTGAGTTTAAACCAGTATATGACAAACTAAAAAATAGTGAAACAACAATTGTTAATGAACTCAATAATGCCCAAGGAAAAACTGTTGACTTGAATGGGTATTACTTTCCGAATAATGCTATTACAAGCAAAGTAATGAGACCAAGTAACAGTTTAAATGATATAATCGATAATATTTAAAAAGCTAATAATATTTTTAAGAAAGGTGTTGGAAGTATTTAACACCTTTCTTTGTTCAACTATTAACCATATGTTGGGCAACAAGTGGAAAACAATTATACAATGCTTCTTTATTGGCGTTGTCCCAATCTAATTCGTAGATTGCTTCTTTCATACATTTTAGCCACTCATCTTTAGCTTCAACCGTTATTTTATGAGGAATATGTCTTTGCCTCATCTTTGGCTGGCCAATTTGCTCAGTATAAGCAGCAGGCCCACCCAAAAATTGAGTTAAAAATAAATGTTGTTTTCTTTTAATTTCCTCCTTTGGTGTATTTGCGAATAGGTGAGAAATGATGGGGTTGCTGAAAACTTTATCATAGAAGCAGTCTAATAAACTACTCAATCTTTCCTCTCCTAAAGCGCTATAAAAACTTTTCGACATGATGATGACAATTCTATTTGAATCTTTTATTCTATTAAATGTAACTTTATCTAGTAAATCAGGTAATAGAATGTAAAAATAACCCAAAAATAAAGTACTATGCGTATAGTTATCATTTTTATTAGCCTGATTTTTATCAGTTCTTTAAGTAATGTATTTGCTCAAGATGGAGAGGCTTACGAATCCTCAATTGCAGATTGTATTGGATCAGTGGAAGTAACGAATTATGAGGAATCAAATGTTCAACTGCCTGGTAATTTTGGCTCTGTGCATGACCTTGAGAAAACATTTCCTGATAATTTTGAAACAAATTCAGTTTGGCTAAGATTAGAACCAAATCTAAATGGTGAATTTGGGTTCGAGATATCTTCTGAGAGTAATATTGATTTCAATTATTACTTATATAAAGATGAAACAGGTAATCTTTGCAATGATTTATTAGTCGGAAAAGCTTTTCCAATAAGAAAAGATAGTTTATCAATAAAAACTAAAGGTGTTAAATCTAATGAAGGTGGAGCTTCGAATAACTTAAAAAATGCAATCAAAACAAGTGCTTTAGATGTTTATTATTTACTAATTCATTCAAATTCAACAATGAATGGTAAATTTAAAGTCAAGTACTTCAGAGATGGAGAGATAGTTAGAATTGATGCACAAACGCAAGATTTCAAAACAAATCCTCGTTTTAAAACATTAGCAGTGCGTGTAAGGGACAAAAAGACTGGGGCTGCTGTTGAGGCAAACGTGACGGTTTTGGGGATAAATATAGATGATAAGTTGTTTCAAGGTTCTGACTTTACGTTTGACGCACGTCCAACCAAATCGGTTGATATTATAGTGAATGCGAAAGGGTATTTCTTGGAGACTCAAGAGCATAGGTTAAGAGCAAGTGAAGATACCGAATATATAATTGAGCTTGAGGAATTAGCACCTGGAAAAATATTAAAGATGGAAGGATTAAGATTTCAGCAAGATTCGAAGGATTTTCTGCCGGTATCGAAAATCGCTTTAAAACGTCTTTTAGATTTTATGGTTGTAAATAGTGAGATAAAAATCGAGATTCAAGGACATGTGAATGCACCAGGATACGGAGCGAAAAAGCGTGTAATGAAGTTATCAGAAGACAGAGCAAAAATGGCTTACAAATACTTGCTAGAAAATGGCATTGATAAAGAAAGAATCTCATATAAAGGATTTGGAAATACAAAAATGGTATTTCCTAGTCCAACAACATTAGAGCAAGAGGATGCAAATAGACGTGTCGATATTATGATAATTGAATAATGGCACTAATTTTAAATGTTGAAACTGCTACTAAAGTTTGCTCGGTTGCATTGGCAAAAGATGGTCAATTAGTTGCTGAAAAGGAATCAAAAACTGAGCATTTTTCTCATTCTGAGAATCTAAATACTTTTATTGAGTCTTTATTTGAATCTGTAGATTTTGAATTGAATGATTTAGATGCTCTTGCTATTAGCATGGGACCAGGATCATATACGGGTTTAAGAATAGGTGTTTCTAGTATAAAGGGGCTGGGTTATGGACTTGATTTACCTGTGATAGGAATTAGTTCATTAAAATCATTAGCTAATTTAATTGAACCAAATGCAGAGCAACTCATATGTCCAATGTTTGATGCCAGAAGAATGGAGGTATATTCTTCAATTTTTAATCATAAACTTGAATCTCTGACAAATGTGGAGGCAGTTATCATTGAAAATGGTTCTTACCAAACGTATTTAAATAAACAAAAAGTTGTTTTTTTAGGACCTGGAGCTGAAAAATGTCAAGATATAATTACTCATTCGAATGCTATCTTTGATTTAAAAACAGAGGTGTCTGCAAAAGGAATGATTACTTTGGCTGAAGATAAATTCAAAATTAAAGCATTTGAAAACTTGGCTTACTTTGAACCTTTCTATTTGAAAGATTTTATTGCAGGGAAGCCGAAACAATTACTTTGATTTAAACAATTTTAGCAGCAAAACCCCCCAACCAATTATCATTAAGGTGCCACCTATTGGTACTAAATGAACGAAGTTTTTTAACGGATTAAATTGTTCATGGAAAATGTAAATAAATATATTTCCGCAAAATAAAACAGTTCCTAAGATGATAAGTCTGTAGATCCAAGTCAATTTAAAATGAAATTTATCATGGTTTAAGCCAATAATAAGTAATCCTAAACCTGAGTACATCAAATATTTCACACCTTTTTCGAAAGTCAAGATTAGATTTTGCGAAATTATTTTTTCTAAGCTATGCGCTGCAATAGCTCCAAGAATAATGGATATAAAAATAAAAAACGCGGCAATAATTGTAATGGTCTTAGACATTATGCTTTTAAAAGTTGTTTGGCATTTTCAACAGCTTTATCTGATACATTTTCACCACTCATCATTTTGGCTAACTCAATAATTCGTTCTTCTTTACTCAAAGCCTTTACTTCTGTATTGGTTTGATTGTTGGTTACTGTTTTGTATACATGATAATGTGAACTAGCTTTACCGGCTATCTGAGGTAAATGGGTAATGCTTATGAGTTGAGTGTTCAGCCCCATTTTTACAAATAAGTTAGCCATTTTTGAAGCAATTTCTCCTGAAACACCAGTATCTATTTCATCAAATATTAAAGTTGGCAGTTGTTGGACTGAGGCAATAATATAAAGAATACTTAACATTAAGCGAGACAATTCTCCCCCAGAAGCTGTTTTAGAAATTGGCAAAAACTGCCCGCCTAAATTGGTTTTAAAAAGATATTGAATAGTGTCAAAACCATTTTTAGTTAAAGTGGTTGTCGTGTCAAACTCCAATTTCAATTCAGCATTTGGCATTCCTAATTCTGAGAGAAGACTCTGAATAGAGGCTTCAAATTTAGGAGCGCTGGCTTTTCTTTTTATCGCTAAGTCTTTTGCCAATTTTTTGAGTTCAACTTCCGCTTCACTAATTGTCTTCTTTAACGAATCGATATCTTCACCTAAGTTTGTATAGTTGTCTATCTCTCTTTCTAAATTTAAAAGTACTTCCGCTAATTCTGATCCGCTGGTACAATTGTGTTTATGTAATAGTGTGTTAATATCTTGAACTTGGGACTGGACAATGTTCATGCGTTCTTCATCCATGTCTGAACTGTTTACGATATTACTTAATTCTGATTCTATATCATCCATTTCAATCTTCAAAGAATTAAAACGGTCAAGCAAAGATTTATAATTTGGCGATAAATGACTTATTTTCCCCATAGATTCTATGCAACTTTTTAAAACCGAACTAGGATTAAATTGTTCGTCAGATAAATGATTCAAACTAGATTGAAGTTGGTTCTGAATGTGCTCCCAATTATCAATTTGTTCGGCCTCCTGTAACAAAACATCTATATCTAATTGCCTAAAATTTATTTTTGTAAACTCATCAATTAAAAATAATGTATAGTCTTGTGCCTTTTTTTGTTCTTTGGCATTTTCTTCAAGACTTGTAAGTATTTTTTTTTGTTTTATATACTTAGTAAATTTTGAATTGTAATTTTTAGAAGTTTCCCTAAGATTTGCAAATGAATCCAAAGTGTCCAACTGAAATTGTTTGTCAAATAACGCTAAGGTTTCATGCTGACTATGAATATTTATTATGTAACCTCCAAGTTGTTTTAGAATATTTAAAGTGGTTGGAGTATCATTAATAAATAGTCTTGATTTACCAGCTGTAGTAAATTCTCTACGGATAATAGTATTGATGTCATAATCCAGATCCCATTCTAAAAACTGGTCTTCCAGTTGTAAATTTGAAATACTGAATTCAGCTTCAATTATACATTTCTTATCTCTCGCCTTAATTATACTAAAGTCAGCCCTATCTCCTAAAAGTAGGTTTAATGCCTTTAAAATTATTGATTTTCCTGCACCCGTTTCTCCAGTAATTACAGAGTATCCAGTGTTAAATTGTAGATTTAAATTCTCTATCAAAGCAAAGTTCGATATCGTTAATCTATTAAGCATAGGACTGTATATTAAAGGATATCTTGGTATTTAGACGCATTAATAGGGTCCAATCGTTTTAAAATATTAACCGCTGTTGATTTCTGTCTAGCATTAGAAGCTTGAGAAAATAAGTCAATTAGTTCACCCGATTTAGAGTTGAAAAACACCTGAAGATTCAAAGATCCAGGCCTTGATCGTTGTACCTTGTCCAATGCAGTAATGCTCTCCAACACCACTTGCCTTGCAGCTTCAGGATCAGAATACATCACGTCTAATCCTAATCTATGATATTTATAATAAGTTGTTCTTATAGGTTCAAATAGCGACTGGATCGCATTATCAACTAAATAGTATCTTGTATTTCTATTTCCTTTTTTGTTAGGATCCCAATCAGAATCTTTATTAAATTCTTTGGCATTGGTAGCTATCTGTTGTGCTTTAGTAAAGTAACTTGTACCTCCTTTTAAAGAAAAACTATCATAATCATAACCTAAAACCATATAGGCATAAAATGCAAGCATTGAAGACAAATTACTTCTATAACGATCAATAGAAAACAGAATTGCTGTGTTTCTCAAATAAACAATGCTAAACTCCTTATCAATATGGTTGAAAGTAATGGTGTTATATGAAGTGTTAAAGACTGGACGAGTGGCTTGAAACTGAATGGTACCTTTAAATCCATCAGTACCTCTTTTTTCAGATATGGTAATCAAAACATTCAAATTAATACGTTCTTCAATTTCAAAAACATCATCCGTCCAAACGGTGGTATTCATAAATTCCTTGATATTATTCTCAAGGTCTTCAAAAACTTCTAATTCATTTGCCGTAGGTGACATTTTTGGGGTGTTTGTGACTGTTACTAGGCAATTAAATTCCTGGCTGAGTCCACAAAAACTAGTAAATAGTATGATAAAAAGGGATGCTAATTTCATTTGGTTAAATCTGTTTCTATTTGGTCTAAAATATCAATCGCCATTTGTGACTTTTGTTTTAACTCAAAATTAATTAAAATATTGTTTGGTTTAATAAAGGTAACTTTATTAGTGTCATGCCCAAAACCTGCACCATCATCTTTCAAAGAGTTCAAGATAAGTAAGTCTAAGTTTTTCTTGTTTAACTTATTAGTTGCATGTTCAATCTCATTATTTGTCTCTAGTGCAAATCCAACTAAATATTGATTAGCTCCTTTTTTACTTCCAGCCCAAGCTAAAATATCAGGATTTTTCACTAATTCAATTGTTAAATGATCAGTTTTCTTTTTTATTTTTTGATTTGCTTTATCTTTTGGTTTATAATCGGCTACTGCTGCACTAAAAATACCTAAATCACTGGTTTTCCAATGTTGCTGAGTTGCTTTTAACATATCCTCTGCGGAGGTGACCGGAATGGTTAAAACGTTAGGATTGTTTGTTTTATGGACAGAGGGCCCAGATATGAGAATAACTTTAGCACCTCTTTTGGCACATTCGTTTGCTAAAATAACTCCTGTTTTACCGCTGGAATGATTCCCAATGAATCTGACTGGATCTATTGATTCATAGGTTGGACCTCCAGTTATTAAAACTGTCTTACCATTAATTGGCCCATTTGGAGTGAAATGATCCTTGAGAATCCTAGCAATTACTTCGGGTTCTTCCATCCTGCCTTTTCCTTCTAAACCACTAGCTAACTCACCTGAGGTTGGCTCAATAATATTAACGTTGTGGTTTTTCAGTTCTGTCAAATTTTGAAGGGTGGATGGATGTTGAAACATATCAAGATCCATGGCAGGAGCTACCCATATAGGACATCTAGCACTTAAGTAGGTTGCAATTAACAAATTATCTGACTGACCATCTACCAGCTTAGAAAGTGAACTTGCGGTTAAAGGTGCTATAATAAAAGCATCCGCCCATATTCCAAGTTCAACATGATTTTCCCATTCACCATTTGCATTTTTTACAAAATCAATTGCAACTGGATTTTTAGAAAGTGTAGCTAATGTTAACGCTGATATAAAATCAGAAGAGGCTGAGGTCATTATTACTTTGACTTCAGCCTCTAATTTTATAAGTTCCCGAATTAAAATGGCGGTTTTATAGGCGGCTATGCTGCCCGTAACACCAACCAATATTTTTTTCCCGGATAACAATCTCTTTTAATTACGCTTTTGACTCTTCTTTTGCGTCTTTAATGTACATTTTATTTTCTATGAATTCTTGAATTGCAATCATTGCAGATTTTGGTAATTGCTCATAGAACTTTGAAATTTCAATTTGTTCTCTATTTTCAAAAATTTCCTCCAAATTATCAGTACTTGAAGCAAATTCAGCCAATTTAGCGATTAATTCTTCTTTCACTTCTGAGCTAATTTGGTCAGCTCTCTTAGAAATTGCAGTAATTGCTTTATAAACATTTCCTACATTTTCATCTAAAAATTCAACATCTCTAGTGATGGTTGAACGTTCTGCGTTTGTGTTTTTATAACTAATACTCATCTTATTTTTTTTGAGACTAAATACTTCTTTCTTTTATTACCTTTTCAACCTTCAAATTTACAGCAATTAACTCCTTTATATATTCTGAATCTGGAAAGGTGGCTACAAATTTACGATAACTTTTCAGAGTTTCATTCAATCTCTCTGTTTTTTTAGATTCTATGCTATTTATAGCAAGTTCATAATGGCTTAATACAGATAAATACAAAGTCTCTTCCTTGAATACAGTTTTTGGGTAATCAGCAATATGGTTTTTCAAAGCAACTACAGCTGCTTTATAGTTTTCTGTATGGTGGTATTGCTTCGCACTTTCGAATTGCTTTTTTTGAAGTTTGAAATTTAAGCCATCCATTATTGAATTGCAGCTATCTATTAATTCACTGTTTGGATTCATATCAACAAAAATCTGAAGTTGATCAAGAGCATTTAGTGTTTCGGTTTGGTCTAAGGAATATTCAGGAGAGTTTCTGACCGAACAAATAGCACTTAAAAACTGACATTCTTCAGCATGCACACTCGAGGGGTATTGATTTATAAAACGCCTAAAGTAATAGGAAGCTAAAAAATAATCTCCAATATAGTAATTAGCCATGCAGTAATAGTAATACAGTTTTTCGCCATCAGCCGAAAGCTTAAAGTAAGGAATTATATCTTCCAATATTGCTGCAGCATTTGTGTACTCTTTATTATCAAAATACTCAATAGCTCGCTTTTTTTTCCATTCATTATTGTCACTCTTCATTACTTTGTTAAAGTCTGAACAGCTCATGAACATTAAGGTTGCTACCAAAAATAATATTAATCTATTTCTCATATTCGCCCACAAATATAAGCTTTGATTTGTTAACTAATGTAAAAAATCAATAGGTTAAACTTAAAAATGTGAATAAAAAAAGACAATACAACTGATGTAGGTTAATTTTTACTTCTACTTTCGTATAGTAATTGTCTATCTGTTGGTAGATGAAAAATTAATTATGGCAAGAGATATTTTTGAAAAAATTAAAGAAAATAGAGGTCCTTTAGGTCAACATGCTAAAGGAGTTCATGGATATTTTACTTTTCCGAAATTGGAGGGAGAGATTTCTAATAAAATGATGTTTAGAGGCAAAGAGTGCCTTGTGTGGAGTGTGAATAATTATTTAGGTTTAGCAAATACACCTGAAGTAAGGAAAGCGGATGCTGATGCTGCTAAAGATTGGGGACTAGCTTACCCAATGGGCTCAAGAATGATGACTGGACAAACTTCTGAACATGAAGCCTTGGAGACGGAGTTGTCAGATTTCATGAAGAAAGAAGATACTTTCCTACTAAATTTTGGATATCAAGGTATGGTGTCTTGTATTGATGCTTTAGTCGATAGGAAAGATGTTATTGTATATGATAGTGAATCTCATGCTTGTATTATTGATGGGGTAAGATTGCATGCTGGTAAACGTTTTGTTTTCCAACATAACGATATGGATTCATTTGAAAAACAGATGGATCGTGCAACAAAATTAACGGCTGAAACTGATGGTGGAATTTTAGTAATTACTGAAGGTGTTTTTGGTATGGCTGGAGATCAGGGAATGCTAAAAGAACTAATAGATTATCGTACAACAGGAAAGTATAACTTTAGATTATTTGTTGATGATGCACATGGCTTTGGTACCCTAGGTGAAACAGGAATGGGAACTGGCGAACATCAAGATTGTCATGAAGGAATAGACGTTTATTTTGGAACTTTTGCAAAATCAATGGCTTCCATTGGAGCATTTATAAGTTCAACAGAGGATATTATAGAGTTTTTAAGATATAATATGCGTTCACAAGTTTTTGCTAAATCGTTACCAATGCCACTGGTTGTTGGGGCAAGAAAAAGATTAGAAATGCTAAGAACACAGCCTCAACATAAGGAAAATTTATGGAAAGTAGCTACAGCTTTACAAACTGGGTTAAAAACAGCAGGATTTAATATCGGTAGAACAAATTCCGCAGTTACTCCAGTATTTTTATCTGGTACACTGGCTGAGGCAACGAACGTCACATTTGATTTAAGAGAAAATTACAATATTTTCTGTTCAATTGTAGTGTACCCAGTTGTGCCAAAAGATGTAATCATGTTAAGATTGATACCTACAGCAGTGCACACAATTGAAGATGTGGAATACACGATAGAAACATTTAAAACGATACAAGAAGGGCTGGCTGCTGGTAAATATAAAGCAGATACTTTAAAACAGGTTGAAACGGATTAAAAATAAATATTGAAAAAAATGCAGTCAATAATTGACTGCATTTTTTTTATTTATCTCAGGGAACTAAGTTATTTTAAGTTACATGAAGAATTAATAGTTGATGTACTTGAAAAATCAGAAACCGAAATTGAAGAGTTTAAATCTTTACACCAGGATTCAGCATCTTTCTTCTTCATTTTAAGAGTTTGAGAATTAGAAGTAGTACTTTCATAATCATCCAATAAATCTGACCAATCATCATTATAAGTGACCTTCGTCACAACACTACAATCACATGTAAAATCTTTTTTACATGAGGTTGCAAGAACACCCAATCCTAAAAAAGTAAATAATAGTACTTTGTTTTTCATCTTTTTAATTTTTTTTAAAGATATAAATATCTTATTATTATTTATTTAAATCAACTTAACTAAGTTTAATCACTTGGTCTAGTTTATTAATATCGATATGCAATCAAAAGAAACATCAATTTTTTCTTCTGTAATAGCGTCATAATCTTCTTGATTGATTGCTTGACCAGCTTCTGCTGCATCATCTAATAAGTGTCTTTGAAAGTCAACTGATAGTGTATCTGTCACTAAATTCCCATATAGTACTGCATCTTTGCCGGCCGACTCTTCAATTGGAATATTGAAATGATCTCTAAAGAAAACCATCACGGTTTCATCTTCATTTTTCTTGAAGTTAATCCAACAACCAGCTTTCTGACAAACTTCATTAATGGTAACATTTAACTTTCCAGAAAATTCGTTATTCGCTTCAAAATAGTCAAACATCTCAGCAGGGCTTACTGCACCTTCCTTACTAATATCTTCATGGCCAAATAAAGTAAAATCTCCTTTTATTACGCCATTAAAAGCTAATTCGTCAGTGACAGGCTCTTCTATAGCAATTTCCTGAGAAATTAAAGTAGAATCAATCGATTCAGACAACGTTTCACTATTTTCCGCACAGCTCAAAAGCATAATCCCTAATACAATGGATCCTAAAAGTGTTTTTTTCATAATTTTTTTTTACAAATATATAATCATATTTATTATTTAGTTAAAAAATCTGAATATCACAATCGCCTCATTATTATTTTATATTTTTGAATATGAATAATTCTAAAGTGAAAACAGTAATTCTTTTAGGTATTGTTTCCATCATTTGTATTTTAACAATTCAGTTCTTTTGGGTTAAAAGAAATCTAGAATATCAGCAAACAAGCATTAAGATTCAAAATGTACAAGATAGCTTAAATGATCGACAATTTAGGGAGAATGTTAGTTTGGCCTTAAAAAATGTTGCAATTGAAATACAAAGAATTAACAAGCAAAAAAGTGATCTTTATGGAAAGGTAAAACAGTTGTCTTCAAATTATTTTACAGTCGAATTAGAAGACACATTACATCCATTCTTACTTGAGAATTTGCTGAAAACAGAATTCTATGATCAAAATATAAAGGACGATTTTAGATACGGTATTTACGACTGTTATTCTGATAGTGTTATTTATGGTGACTATATAAAGTATAGTGGAGATTCGGTTTTCGTAATTGAAAAAGCTGAAGATTATAAAATCAATGAGAAGTTGCAAGAGAAATTAGAAACGGATGTTCATTATTTCGCAGTTTCTTTTCCCAATAAACAAAGTTATAGCTTAGCTGATATCTCAAGAAGTGTTGCACCTTGGTATTATATGATTGCTATATTATTGTTCATTCTTACTTTTTTTGGATTCACTATTTCAATCATATTGCGACAAAAAAAATTATCAGAAATAAAGAATGATTTTATTAATAATATGACTCATGAATTGAAAACACCCATCTCCACCATACGACTATCGAGTGAATCCTTACTTTATAACTCAAATAATTCTATTGATAAAGTTGAAAAATACGCTAGTATCATTTATAAAGAAAATAAGAGGCTTGAACAACAGGTGGAGAGAGTACTAAGTGTTGCCAAATTAGATAAAGGTGAAATTAAGTTAAAATATTCTAACTTTGATATTCACGAAATAATAGAAGAAGCTAAAGATAATTTCGAATTTAATCAGCTTGAAAATGAAGGGAGAATTGATTTAGATCTGAATGCAATAAATTGCATAGTATACAGTGATATGGTGCATATTACGAATGTCATCTATAATTTATTAGACAATGCTTCAAAATATTGTAATAAAATACCAGAAATATTAATTTCAACTCAAGATGAAAAAAATATGATTAGAGTTACAGTAAAAGATAATGGTAAAGGAATTTCAAAGGAAAATTTGAAGTTGATTTTTGATAAGTTTTATAGAGTACCAACTGGGAATATTCATGATGTAAAAGGTTTTGGTTTAGGATTGTTTTATGTAAAGTCAATAATCGAAAAATTAAAAGGTAAAGTATCAGCAAAGAGTCAAATAAACCATGGTAGTGAGTTTACAATATTAATTCCATTAAACAATAGAATGTAATGAGCGATAAGGTGAAAATTTTGTTAGTTGAGGATGATACAAATCTTGGTTTTGTTGTACAAGATAGCCTAAAGAAAGAAGGGTATAGTGTCAAATTATGTTTAAATGGTGTTGAAGGTTTAAAGGCTTTTAATACAGAACAGTTTCACCTTGTAGTATTGGATGTTATGATGCCAAAGAAAGATGGGTTTACTCTAGCGAAAGACATTCGTAAGAGTAATAATGAAATACCATTGTTATTTTTGACCGCCAAAGCAGAAATAGAAGATAAGTTGGAAGGCTTGAAAGTTGGAGGAGATGATTATATCACTAAACCTTTCCATACTGAGGAATTTTTACTTCGCGTTAAGTCATTGTTGCGTAGATCTGTTCCACAACTTAAAGAAATTGAACAGAATGAATTTAGAGTAGGTATGTATACCTTTATACCCTCGGAATTTAGGATAGACCATCCTGACGGTACAATTAAAAAGTTAACAAAAAAAGAAGCTAAAATTCTTCATTTATTGACTCAGCATATGAATAAAGTTTTACCTCGTGATATTGTTTTAAATGCGGTTTGGGGACAAGATGATTATTTTGTTGGTAGAAGTTTAGATGTTTTTATTTCAAAACTACGAAAGTACTTAAAAGAGGATCCATCTGTAACAATAAACAACATACATGGAGTAGGCTTCAAATTGGCCGTTGAGGTTGAAAAAAAGAGCTAATCTAAGAGTAAATTTTTGTACATATTTACTACATTTTCCATTCCCAAATATAATGCATCTGATATTAGAGCATGACCAATTGAAACTTCTAACAGATTTGGGATGTTCTGTTTAAAATATTTCAAATTCTCAAAATTTAAATCATGCCCTGCATTTATACCTAAATTACAGCGGTTGGCAGTTTTTGCAGCAAGAATAAATGGTAAAATGGCATTGGCCTTATCATTTTTATATTGATCAGCATATGGACCGGTATAAAATTCTATTCTATCAAAGCCGATTTTTGCGGCTGCCTCTATTAAGTCTGAATTTGGTTCAATGAAAATTGAAGTCCTTATACCCATCGATTTTATTTTGGTATTAAGTTCTTCCAATTTTTTGAAATTAGAAATCGTGTCCCACCCAGCATCAGAGGTCAAAGTTCCTGGTGGGTCCGGAACTAAAGTAGCCTGTTCAGGTCTAGTATCTGAGAGCAGTTTTAAAAATCGATCATCAGGATATCCTTCAATATTAAATTCAGAGTATACGATAGGTTTTAAATCGTAAACATCTTTTGTTGTGATATGTCTTTCATCTGGTCTTGGATGTATCGTAATACCATCTGCACCAAAACTTTGAATTTGCCTTGCAGCTTCTATTACACTGGGCAGAGTTCCTCCTCTAGCATTTCTCAAAGTTGCAATTTTATTGATATTAACACTTAGCTTAGTACCCATATTATAATATTGATTACATTTATCCTACAAAAATATAATTAAAGAAAATATTTACTTTACTTTGTCAATATATATTACAATAGTTATTAATTATTACAAACTAATTCATGAGGGCCGAAGAGTTAATTTCAGAGTATATACCACCTATTAAACCCACTGAAACAGGAGAGAAAGCATTGAGTTGGATGAATGAGTTTAGAGTGAGTCATTTGGCTGTCGTCAATCAAAAGAATTATTTAGGTATTATTTCAGATGACGATATTTATGATATGCAAGATCCTATGCATGCCATTCAAACCGAGTTTAATGTCATGCAGCAACCATTTGTTTATAATGATAGCCATGTCTATGATGTGATGAAATTGATTGCTGACGCAAAGATTTCTATAGTTCCTATCTTAAATCGACAAAATGAGTATTTAGGATGTACCGACTTACTCTTTTTAATGTCGCAAATAACAGCTGTGGGTTCTATAAAAGAAGCTGGCGGTATTATTGTCTTGGAAATGAATAAGCATGATTATACACTAACTGAAATTGCTAGAATCGTTGAAGAGAATGATTTGAAAGTTTTGAGCAGTTATATTACATCATTACCAGATTCTACCAATATTCAAGTTACACTTAAATTAAATTCAACTGAATTGGATAAAGTGTTAAGAACATTTGAAAGATATGACTATACTATCAAAGAGTCCTATTCCGAAGGAGAATATGTGGAAGACCTTAAAAAAAGATATGACGAATTAATGAACTATTTAAAATTGTAATTCATGTCATTAAAAATAGCAATATACGGGAGAAATTTTCAGGATAGTTTTATCCCGTTCATACAAGATTTATTCAATACATTAAATTTATATAGCTGGGAATGTGCAATATATGAGCCGTTCTATCACTTCTTAAAGGAGCGACTCGTCATTGGTGACAAAGTATCTCTTTATAAAAGTCATACTGATTTGGACAAATCAACTGATGTGTTGATAAGTATCGGAGGAGATGGTACGTTTCTAGAAACCATACATATTGTAAAGAATAGTGGTATACCAATTTTAGGTGTCAATACTGGGAGGCTTGGTTTCCTGGCCTCAACTCAAAAAGATGAGATTCGTGATGTATTAGATAAAATCAATCAAAAAAAATATAGGTTGCAAACCAGGTCTCTCATTCAACTGGACAGTACCTTAAGTCTATTTAATGGAGAGAATGTTGCTCTAAATGAGGTAACTGTTCATAAAATGGATTCCTCAAGTATGATCACTATCCACACTTATATTGATGACTTATATCTAAATTCGTACTGGGCTGATGGTTTAATCATTGCCACACCTACTGGTTCTACAGCTTATTCTTTAAGCTGTGGTGGACCAATTGTTGTTCCAGGTGCATCCGATTTTATAATTACACCAATCGCACCACATAACTTAAATGTAAGACCTGTTGTAGTACCTGATTCTCGAGAAATCAAGTTAAAAGTAGAAGGAAGAAGCCAGGCATTTCTGTGCTCGCTAGACTCTAGATCAGAATCTATAGCTTTTGAAAATGAGTTGATTATTTCTAAAGCAAATTACAATATTGAAGTCATTCAAACCGAAGATCAAAACTTCCTGAATACAATCAGAAATAAAATGATGTGGGGAATTGATAGAAGGAATTAAAATAAAAATGATAAACTGGCGTTAGAAAATGATGAAAAGAATCACGATTGTAATCATTTGCTTTTTTGCACTTGGAAATATAGTGAAGGCTCAAATAGGAGGCCAGAATACGTATCAATTTTTAGATTTAGATTTTAATGCAAGATCGGTAGCACTTGGTGGTGACTTTGGTGCAGTAAATGATGCTGATTTAAATTTAAGTATTGTTAATCCGGCTTCTATTTCTAGTGAGGTAAACGACCATGTTGCTATTAATCATGCTTTTTACCCTGCTGGAATAAGTGTTGGCCAACTGATGTTAGGACGTGATTTTAATAAAATTGGTACCGTTGTAATGCATTTAAGATATGCAAACTACGGTCGTTTTATTCAACGTGATAATACAGGATTAGAAATAGGAAAGTTTACAGCCGGAGATTATGCCCTAGGTGGAAGTTATGGTAAGAAGTTAAATGACAGATTTTCTATTGGAGGAACAATTAATATTGTACTTTCTCAGTACGAATCTTATTTTTCTTTAGGCACAGGTGTCGATTTTGGAGCCATGTACCACAATCCCAATAGCCAATTAACCGCTACAATTTTGGCGAGAAATATTGGCACCCAAATAAAGAGTTATTCAAAGAAAAACAGAGAGCCATTACCTATTGAATTATTAGCTGCAGTATCATACAGACTTCCGCATGCTCCTTTTCGTTTTAGTTTGACATTGCATGATCTTAATAGTTTTGATTTAAGTTATAATGATCCTAATGCAAAGCCTATTGTTGATGATTTTTCGCAGGACACAATCCCTGTTTTTAAAGCAAGCATTGCTGAAAAAATATTTAGACATGCTAACTTTGGTATCGAAATATTACCAACCGAGACTTTTTTTATTAGGTTAGGTTATAATTTTGATCGACGTCAAACATTCGCAATAGCAGATCGAACAACTATTAGTGGTTTTTCTGGGGGCTTTGGTTTGAAAGTTAAAAAACTGCACGTTAATTATTCAGTGGCATTTCATTCACCAGCAGGGGTAAATAATATGTTGAGTATTACATCCAATTTTGGATCTTGGAAAAAGAAAACGTAGATTAATTCAGTTTATGCTATCCTAATTTTTAATATGTTGGAAACTTCACAAATTAAATGATAATCTATTGTGAAAGAATATTTAGCATTGATTTTTGATTCTAAAAGAATAGTTCTTTGAAATTATGTAACCAATTTATTATTTCCCGTAAACATAAAGGAAGAATTGACCTTTACATTTGGAATATTTTTTGATATATGACATAATATGAAAACTGCTTTATTAATAGTATGTGTAATTTGCTTTAGTTATGATACTTTACTGGCGCAAAATTTTTTTGAAGGAACATGGCAAGGAGTGCTGCAACAGAATGGCATGTCAAACAAAAAATCGGTTGCTTTTTGGCTTACCATTTCAATAGATGAAAAAACGGGTGATTTTGTAGGACAATCTAGATGTGAGACTCCTTTCAAATCGTTTTATGCACTCAAAACTGTAAAAGGAAAACTAAAAGAAACCAATGGGATTTTCTTTGAAGAAATGATGCTTGGAAATCAAAAAAATGAAGGTAATAATTACTGGTGCTTATATAATTCAACATTAATTTATGATGATTCGACTGGATACCTCTCTGGAAATTATTTATCGAAAGACTGTCGTTCTAATTCTGGTAAAATTGTTCTTTTTAAATCAAAGTATGATATGTCTGAATCAGATACAGTTTCAAAATATCATTCATGGGTAACAAACTTTGAAAATGATTTAAAAAGAGGTTGGAATGCTTACTATGTAAGAGATAAATCTATGCGAAATTTTGAAATAGAGCCTGTTTATTTTGCTCATGACAAAGATTTAGTTAAAGATGATGCTGAATTGTATTTACAAAAAATGGTAAGTGTGGTTATGTCACATTCTGATCTAAGAATCAGAATTATAGGGCATACAGATTCTAATGGTAGTAATCGTTATAATATAGATCTTTCCGAACGTAGAGCAAATAATGTGAAGAGTTTGCTTGTTAAATATGGCTTACCTGCCGATCGGGTTGAAATAGAGTATAGAGGTGAAAATGACCCCGCAGCGACTAATTTTACCTTAATTGGGAAGCAGTTAAATCGAAGAGTAGATTTTGAATTTGATTAATGAAGGTAGGGACTCAAAGTTTTCATTTTGTTTACTGTCTCCTTCCATTCAGCTTCTGAGTCTGAATCAGCGGTAACACCACCTCCAACGAATAAGTATGCATCTTTATCGATAATTTCCATACACCTTAAATTAACAAATAAATTACCATCTGCTTTATTTATAGGCCCTAGAAATCCCGTATATAAAGAACGCTGATGCATTTCTATTTCTTGAATGAAACTTTTTGCCTCTGCCTGAGGAAGCCCACATGTGGCTGGAGTAGGGTGTAGCTTTTGAATAAGATTCTTAATGTTTGACTGCTGGATATTGCAAGAAAAATCAGTTTTGATATGTAATACCGAGCCAGTATTGATGGTATAAGGGCCTACTTTAGTAATTTCATTTTCTGAGAAGAATTTTAAGCTTTTCTCAATGAATCTGCTAACTATTGCTTGCTCTTCTATTTCCTTTTCTCCCCATGGAGTCGCATTGTTTATTTTTGTCCCAGCAAGTGCAGTGGTTTTAATTGTATCGTCTTTATACTCTAGAAAGGACTCTGGACTTGCACCAATCCAAGTTCCAAAACCATCAATGCTAACCATATAAACAAAAGCTGATTTATAAGTAGTGTTCAAGTCGTTAAAAACATCAGTTAAAGAGCGATTTAGAGGTAGCTTAACTACTCGCGATAAAACAACTTTATCGAAATGACTTTGCTTTATTTTATCAATTGTTTTTTTACAATCTATAAGGTATTGACTTTGTGTAATGGATTTTGGCGGATTGGAACTGTCATACCTTGTAAATTGGTTTAATGAAATAGTTTTTGTCTTCTTTAGGTTGAAAATATTTTCTTGTCTGAAATCCGCAATTACAAAATCACTTTCCATTAATGATAAATCTTCAAGTTTAACCTTTTCACAAATGCAATCAACAAAAATAGCCTTTGATGATTTTGGTAGACGATATGCTAATGAAGCCTTAATTTTATTTCTTGTTTATAATCATTACTGTTAATTTGCCAGTACATATTAAATCACCATGTTCATTTTTAAGATTAACCTGCCATAAATGTGTACTTTTTCCACAATGAATAATAGTACCCTTTGCAAAAACAAACCCTGATTTAACACCCTTTATGTGATTGGCAGTAATTTCTAGTCCAACAACAGCCTGGGTGTCAAGATCAATGCATAGTGCCGATCCTAAAGATCCAATTGATTCTATCAAAGCAGCACTAGCGCCACCATGCAAAAGACCCATTGGTTGATGCGTTTTACTGTTGACTGGCATTTTAGCTTCTACAAAGTTTTGACCAACATTAATGTACTCTATGGCTAGTGTTTCCATAAGTGTGTTTTTGTTCATGCTGTTCATCATCTCTAATGACGGGATAGTTTTTATCATGCTATTTTGTAACGTTACGGTAAAGGAATATTGATATCACTAAAAATATAAAATTGGGAATCCAAGTAGCTATTAAAGGATCAAAACCAACATTTAGAGCTGCAACTGTAGCCATTTTCATTGCAAAAATGTAGGCAACACATAATATAATGCCAAGAGCAAGCTTTCCACCAGTGCCACTTCGTGACTTCTTACTTGAAACTAAAACTCCAATAAATGTCAGTATATAGATTGCAAAAGGTGCAGCTATTCGGTTATATTTGTCAAGTAAATACTTAGGCACAAGTTTGGATTTTTTCTGTCTTTGACTAGAAATAAATGCGTTTAATTCCGAAAAATTCATGGCTTCAACAATATTTTCCCTAAAAATAATATCCTTTAATTTAAATGGGAGAATGGTGTCAATTGTATCATATATTTGAAATATATCATCTCTTTCGCCAAATTCCCTGTATTGAACATTGGTTAAAGTCCATCTTTTAGTAATACTGTCGGCCTTTGCTTGTGCTGCTGAAAGTATGTACTTTAAATCATTTGCCTCCCACTGTTCAACAGTAAGCTTATAAATTATGTTCTTGTCTCCAGAGTATCTACTGTAAAGTATATTTTGCCCATTCTCCAATTGTGCCTTTCCGCTAGAAAGATTAAAAGATGCTCTATAATATTGTTCCTCAAATTCTAGTCTTTTTTTGTTTGATGGAGGTAAAACGAAATTGTACATTATCAAAGTAAGCAAAACAAGTAAAGTAGCTGATATGAAGTATGGTCTAAGGAATCGTTTAAAACTTACCCCAGTGCCGAGTATGGGTATTATTTCAGAATTTTGGGCCATCTTAGAAGTAAACCAAATCACTGAGATAAAATTAATCATGAAGACAAATTGAAAGCCAAAGTATATTATAAAATTAGAATAATAAATAGTAAGAATGTCTAACCAATTAGCACCTTTCTCAATGAACTCTGATAATTTCTCAGATAGATCAAATACCATGCTAATCATCATTAACAAAAAGAATATAAAAATGAAAGTTCCTAAGAACTTACCAATTATGTATTTATCTATTTTCGTTAAAAACATCTGTATTCTCTGTTGAATAAATAAGCAAAAATAAACAACATTAATTTCATTGAATGAATAAAGGTTGTTTATTCGCCATAAATTAAATTTTTTGTGATTATCTATTCAATTTTCATAGGGTTTATTCATTTGGTTATATGTGTTTTACTATGTTTTGTAATTTTTTTTCAAATTTTTTTTAAAAAAATGTTGTTGATTTAGAAAAGGCAGTTATCTTTGCGCCTCCCAAACGAGGGGTGTTTACAATTGTTAAGTTTTAGAAGGATAATTTATTTTAAATTA
>JBGCFR010000037.1:0-11575 GCA_045107045.1 Crocinitomicaceae bacterium | reverse complement strand
AATTCTATCGAATTATAATAAGCAACGACTTTGGACTTAGGGTCTATAAAAGCATACCTAAAGCCATCTTGACGCAATTCCATGCACAAGGCATATTTGTAAGCATCAGCTTCAGATGGCACCATCATTAAAATTTTAAGTATTTAAAGCGACCAATTATCCTTTAAAGAATTATCTGTAGTATCACCAATCTTTAAAGTATCAAGTGGGTTAATTCCATGCGGCATTTGAATTAATAAGGTAGGCACCTTTAAATCTCCTCTTGATACTGAACTTGTATCCATTAAAACAGGATTTACTGAAAATGGAATCAAACGCAACGAATCAGGATGAAAAGCATAAGTAATACCCTTCTTTTTTCTTTGCTCTAGGTAGGAAGATTCATTAAAAACAGATTCTAATACTGGAACGTAAACCGTATCTCTAACAATTTCAGTTAAATCCGCTGGCACAGGGTCCATACTTAGTAAAGCTTTGGCTTCAGAATCAGTAATATTAAAATCTAAGGCTTTTCTTGCTTTTTTACCATAAATGAAATCGGCCTCTTCACGAGTTAGCACTCTAACTGGTAAAGTTCCTTTTCTAACAAACTTAATCGTTTTCCCTGTTTTGATATAATCAATTAAAGAATCCATATTGTTAGTGTAAACACCATATTCATTCTTATATTCGGTTTGCGCAATTTTAAGATCATTTAGTCGACTTTTAATCTCCTTATAAATCATATTCTTCTTATTAATATAATCTACGTCTTTCTTAATAATTTGGTAGTCCTTGTTTAATAACCAAACTGCAAGTGCAATGGATACAATACCAATACCTATTCCAATATATGATTTTAAGACATTAAGCACGTACAAAATCCAGATAATACCTACAATAATGAAAAACAGTGCAGCTATCTTAAAACCGTTCCCTTGAGTATACTCGTGAATAATAGGGTCTCCATTTGGATTAAATTGAGACACTTGAGTTGGTGCAACCGACTTTACGTAAAAATAAATACCTAAAATAATAGATAATGCAGGCATTATGAAACGCCCAGACTCGTACTTTAATTTATTCAATTTTTCCATAGTAAGCTTAATTATATCTTAGTTTTGCAGTCTGACAACAAAACTACAATTTTTTTTATACCATTTTAATTCAGTCAATATTTTTTTTACATATTTAACTCAATAACTCGCCCGTTGAAAAAAAACTTCTTGCATACTGATTTTAAAAGTGTTTTCACTACTGCTTTTGATTTTAATCCTACAACCGATCAAGCGCAGGCTATGTCATTACTTTCAGCCTTTGTGACGAATGGACACGAATTAGAAACTTTTATTTTAACAGGATATGCGGGAACAGGAAAAACAACATTGATTTCGGCATTCATCAATTCATTGAATCATTTTGGCGTTAAATCTATCAATTTAGCGCCAACGGGAAGAGCTGCAAAGGTTTTGGCTAACTATAGTCACACTAAAACGGCCACTATTCACCGTAAAATCTATTTTTCTAATCAAAGGGCTGATGGTGGTAGTACTTTTAGTTTAGGGAAAAACTTGCATAGAAATACCATTTTTATTATTGATGAAGCCTCTATGATTGCCTCATCACAATCAAATAGTTACGAATCGAGGGATTTATTATTTGATTTGGTTGAATATGTGTACAGTGGTCATAATTGTAAAATTGTATTTGTAGGTGACATTGGGCAATTGCCTCCAGTTGGTTCATCTGAAAGCCCTGCACTTAGTAAAACTGAATTAAAACGAACGTTTTCTTTCGATATTATGGAATCGCATTTAACTGAAATTTTGAGACAAGGAGACCTATCAGGCATTTTGGCATTGGCTACACAGCTCAGAACATTTACTGATGAAATTCCACAATTATATCAGAACGGCAAAGAAGTGATAACCATTAATGGTACTGAATTGGAAGAAGCTCTAGAATCTGCTATTGGGTATTACGGGCAAGACGAAGTGATGGTAATTAGTAAATCCAATAAACGGGCCAACCTATTTAACCAACAAATCAGACACAGGATTTTGTGGCAAGAAGATGAACTCAATGCAGGGGACATCCTAATGGTGACCAAAAACAACTATTTCTGGATTGATGAAAAATCGGAAGCTGGTTTTTTAGCGAATGGTGAACTGATTGAAGTATTGAAAGTAATCCGCCGAGAATCACTATTTGGTTGTGAATTTGCAGACATTGAAGCCCGATTGATTGACTACCCTAACATGTTGCCTCAAGAATTTAAAATCAATATCAATGCCATTCGTTCTGATGGTCCTTCTCTATCTCGTGAGGAAATGAGTCAATTGTTTTATCGGATTGCACAAGAAGAATTCCCCTTAGAGCGCAATAAGAAAATAAGAAATAGATTGGTGATGAAACACCCCTACTTTCAAGCCTTACAAGTTAAGTTTGGTTATGCCATTACAGGGCACAAATCGCAAGGCGGGCAATGGGAATGTGTTTTTATTGACTTAGGCTACTTCTTAGAAGAAATGTGGGATGAATCCCTCATGCGTTGGTTGTATACGGTGGTCACCAGAGCAAAGGATAAAGTGTATTTGGTGAATTTTCCAAAGCCGTTTGTGAATTTGGAGGATTGAATTGAGTGATGTGCAATTAATGGTTTAGGTTAACTTCTATAAAACTGTAGCTACAATTAGGCTTTATGCAAATACTATGACATTACAGTGCAAGCGATTTCACCTCTCCATTTGGTGTGACCAACATATATTCTTTGGTTGGCTTAATAGATTTCGGCATTACTTTTTTCACTTTTGTCACACGGACTACAATTTCATACATCACTTGAATTACAGGTTCTATAATGGTTGGATTCACCACAAAGTCAAACTCTTTGTCTAAGATTGGTTGATAAAAAAGTGTATTTGACTTTTGAATATGTTTAACATTGGCTTGTCTTTTTAAACGTAATGAAGAATTACTGTAAGCTTGGTATGATTTGTACATTTCTGTAGGTAAAACCACTTTAAACGCATCTGCCAACTGCTTTTCATAGGTATCAAAATTCACCGTTAAAATACTTTGATATCGTTTCATTTTACTTCCTAAAACTTCCTTGGCTTTTACCATTAAAGCTTGTTTAACAGAGTCAATTTTATTGGAAAAATAGTCTACACGAACTAAATCGTAAATTTCAGCATCTGCCAATGAAGCAATAATATTGTTTAATAAGTTGGGATCTGTATACTTAACATGGATGTTTTTTTTGACCTCGAAACCAGACGGAATTTCATTGTAGGTTTTTTTACTAAAAATTTTACGCTCCACCTGAAACTCATAAATGGGTACAAAGGAAATCATATCCACATAAGTTTCTACAGATTTTATGCCTTTTACAACTGCTAAGCCTTTATTGACTCGTTCATCAATTAAATTGTTCACTTCCTTGGCTGTTTTTCCAGTTTGACTCAAGTTAAAGATGGCCACATAAGAATCGGCTTTTACATTGGTGAGTCCTTTGACAGTAATGTAAAGATCATTACCTGATGGAAAGTTAACGGAAATATTATTGTCAGCATAACGTACTTTGTTTTGGTAGTTGATGTTTCCGGATACTTGTGCGGTTAATGCTGTACTTAGTGTTAGGGTTAGCAATGATGTGATCAGTTTTTTCATGATTTTAGTTATTGGTTATTAGTTTCTGTTTATTGGTAGGCATTTCAACTGTGCCCAATGTCCATTAGAAATTGACTTTTCATATGTGACTATGGTACAAAAGTGTGACTTAGTTTTCTCACTTTAGTCTTGTCTGGATGTAGAAATCCCTTTCAGAATTCACGGGCATTTAAGCTCCGGTCTCTAATGAGTCAGACGAAGTGCTCAACCTCCATGAGTTTGAAATTACTAATGTTATGTCTATGGTAAAATTAAATCGGACATTAAGCGTAGTCGAAATGCACGATTGCACGAAGTGTTACTCTATCCCTGGTGGACGCGGTGGTTCTGGTAACTTTTTTATTTTTTTGAAGAGTAGACGTTTAAAGTCATCTTCAGCTTTAAAGACCGCAGCTGCTTTCTTTTTTCCAATTTTTCCTGAAAATAACGTTAGGTACTTTAGCTTAGTTTCTGCTTCCCGCTTTTCAAGTATTAAATACTTCTCAGTTAGTTTATATTGCTCTTCAGCAGAAAGCACTTCAGAATTCTTGAGAGCTCTTTTGATTTGTCTTTGCTTTGTTTTTAAAGCCTTCCATTCTTTCTCGTATGTCTCATAAATGGTCCAAAATCCTTCAGATTCCAATTCAGTTAGTTCAAGCTCTTCTATGATAAAAGCTTTCTTATCTTTTTCAATATCTGCTCTAATAGCCACCGAACTTTGCGCGACTGAAATTGAACTCAGCAGAACAGCAAGTAATAATGTGTAAATGTTTTTCATCATATATCGTTTATGTAATTGTAAATTTCATCTTCTACCGCTTCATAAAGCACCTCTTCTTCTAAAACTATATCTTCGATTTTGTTTGTACTTGCATCCACCAAATAATCCACTAAATCATCTTCATCTAAATAAGCTAAAAGTACTTCTTGTGTCGTTTCTTCACTTGCCAATTCTGTTCCTGAATTTGTAGTAGAAGGCCAAGTAAAAAACAAGACTAAACTTGCAGCTATTGCTCCTGCCCACAATAAAATTTGTTTTGTTTTTGTGGTTTTTACTAATTTGATTGATGTCTTACCTTGTTTTAACTTACTTACTTCTAAATCAATTGCTTTAACCGTTTTAAAATCGTTTTCAAAGCGACTTAACTCTAATATATCTAACAATCCTTCGGTATTATCTTCCAACTCAATCAATTGCCAAAGCTCATCAGAAAAGTGTCGGAAAAATTGTTCTGGTACAGCTGGTAATTGTGTTTTCACAAGTTGGTCCAATATGTATCCGTCTTTTTTCATTACTTCTATGACTAAGAATTTTTATTAAGGTTTAATAGGCTTTAATAAATGTTTCAATTTTTTTAACTGCAATATGATAATTCGCTTTTAAACCACCAACTGATGTTCCTAACATATCAGAGATATCGCTATAATTTAAATCTTCGAAATATTTAAGTTGAAAAACTTGCGCTTGTTTTTCAGGCAAGGTTGCAATAGCTTTCATTAAAATATCTGAAATTTCTTGACTTGAATATGTTTTACCTTCAACCGATAAATCGGTTTCAATAATTGGATCATCTAAATCTCTAGTTAAATGCTTTGATTCTCTTTTGAGAAAAGTCATGGTTTCATTATAAGCAATTCTATATATCCAAGAATACAAGGCGGACTCTCCTTTAAACTTTGGGAGCCCACGCCAAGCTTTGACAAACACGTTTTGAAGAATATCCTCCGAATCATTATGATTTTTAGTCATTCGGCGGATTTGCCAATACACCCTTTCTTTAAATGTATCCATAATATTTTTAAACCCAACTTCATTGTTAGATTGATATGAATCCCATAAAACCTGATCTAGTTTATTTAACATTCGCCTTTTTTCAATACAAAGGCTGCCTATTACTTTCTAGCCAATGCTTTTTCTGCTGCTTCAATAACGTTAGGTGTATTAATATTGTATTTGGTCAATAACTCCTCTCCTTTTCCACTCTGTCCAAACACATCATTCACAGCCACCATTTCAAGTGGCGTTGGTAATTCTCTCACCAATAACTGTGCAATTGAATCTCCTAAGCCACCATTCATCATGTGTTCTTCAGCTGTTACTACACATTTTGTCTTGCGCACTGAAGCTAAGACTGCAGTTTTATCTAAAGGTTTAATCGTATGGATATTTATTATTTCAGCACTAATCCCTTTTTCAGCTAGTGCTTTACCTGCTTCAATGGCTTTCCACACTAAATGGCCTGTAGCAAAAATAGTGACGTCAGTACCTTCGCTGATCATTTGTGCTTTACCAATCTCAAATTTTTCGGTTGGAGAAGTGAAATTAGGCACTTTTGGACGACCAAAACGTAAATAAACTGGCCCAACATGTTCTGCAATGGCAATAGTTGCAGCTTTAGTTTGATTATAATCACATGGCGAAATAACTACCATATTTGGCAACATTTTCATTAAGCCTATATCTTCTAAAATTTGATGGGTTGCACCATCCTCACCAAGGGTTAAACCAGCATGAGATGCACAAATTTTCACATTCTTATTTGAATAGGCTACCGATTGTCTAATTTGGTCATACACTCTACCAGTAGAAAAGTTAGCGAAGGTTCCTGTAAATGGAATCTTACCCCCAATAGTTAACCCAGCAGCCATACCAATCATATTGGCTTCAGCAATTCCTGTTTGAAAAAATCGATCAGGATGCGCAGCTTTAAAAGCATCCATTTTTAGAGATCCAATTAAATCGGCACATAACCCAACTACATTCGGATTGGTTTCGCCTAATTCTGCTAGTCCGGCTCCAAAACCTGAACGTGTATCTTTCTGATCAATTACTTCAATGTTTTTCATATGAAATTGTAGTTTTCTATTTATAATTTAACTGAGACGCGATCGCCTGATATGATTTGAAAATCTTTAAATAATGTATAATCTGTTGATGTAGCATTGACATCTCTGTAAACCACTCTATATTCGCCAGGTTGCAAATGAAAATAGGATTGTCTATTTTCTGATGCAATATCACAAACCCAAACCTGTTCTCCAGAACCTTTTTTTAGAAAAATTTGGCCTATAATTGGTTTGTAACTTTGAAAACTAAATGAACCAGAACCTGGAATAGTAATGTAGTTATAGACGCTTTGTTCAATACTAACTGATTTTTCATAAATACGTGGTAAGGTCAAAATTTCAACTTCATACTCTCCAACGATATACTTTTGGATATTTTGGGTACTTTGGACGTTTAAGGTTCGGCATTCCCCTTTTTGAGTCACCACAACCGAAATATCATGCTTTGTTGTTTTCCCCTTAACTTTAACCCCTAATGCCCCTTGTGGGGTCTCTAAATCAATATGATTATGCCTTCCCTTCACAATACCAACATTTTTTATTTCCACTTTTGGCAAGGTATTGGCAACCACATCATACTTCAATTTTGGATCTACAATTGAGATTGTATCTGGGTTGCCCTCATAATTCATGGTATGCATAAAGGTATACTTTAAATTCTTTGTGCCTGCTTCATAAAAAAATACCGTCGTATTGGTTTCTTTGGCCTCTCCTGAAATATTGTTTAAATCAATTTGAAGCGTTGTGCTATTCAAGGCATCACTCACTACTGATTTCATTACTTTTTCGAATGATTGTAATGTGGATGCCTCATAAAACCGACCGATACAACTAAAGTCGTTTAAATAAGCTAAGTCAATGCCTAAGCCAACCACAAATGGAGTGACATTAACCCCTTTGTCTTTTAAAGATTTGGCTACTTCGCAAGGAAATCCTTCACAGGCTTCTAAACCATCTGTAATCAACACAATTACATTTCTAGTTGTTTTATCTGGAAAATCATTAGCTGCTTCTTCCAACGACCTTGCGATTGGCGTAGTTCCTTTAGGTTCTACATTTAATATGAAATTAATAATTTGATCGTGGTTGTTTGCTTCAAAAGGAATTTCAAGCTTAGTATCATTGCAGTCCTGAGAAACAGGAGTAATTGGTGATTGATGGCCGTAGACTCTTAAACCCAATTCTAGATCTGGAATGCTTTTTAACTCAGTAATGGTTTCTGTCAATATTTCTCGTGCCCTGTCTATTTTTGTACTGCCCTCCCATTTTCCATTCATGGAATTTGAGGCGTCAAAAATGAAGAGCATTCTTGTAATGTCCTGCGCATTTGCAATGGCACTTAAAAACACTAATAATATGACTAGTAATTTTTTCATAATGGTCTATTTAGTCTTACTTAATGAAAAGACCATACCACATTTTAATAATCCCCTAAAGTTTCAGTTAACTGACCCAATGCTATCTGCTCTTGTTCAAGTGATGGTGGTGAGCCATGCCACTTATGAGTTCCTTCCATAAAGTTAACCCCTTTACCCATTTCTGTGGTCATAATAATCATGACTGGCTTTCCGTTTCCTGTCATACTTTTCGCTTTCGCTAAAGTATCTAATATAGCTTGATGATTATGTCCATCCATTTCTAAAACATCCCAGCCAAAGGCTTCCCACTTCATTTTTAAATCGCCCATTGGCAAAACATCATCAATATCGCCATCAATTTGCTTATGGTTATAATCTATTGTAGAAATAATATTGTCAACCTTATTACCGGCTGCATACATAGCTGCTTCCCAAATTTGCCCTTCTTGAAGCTCTCCGTCACCATGTAACGTGTAAACTATACTTTTGTCACCATTTAATTTTTTTGCTTGTGCAGCACCAACTGCAACTGATAAGCCTTGGCCTAATGACCCAGAGGCCATTCGAATTCCTGGTAAGCCTTTATCAACACTAGGATGTCCTTGCAGTCTTGTGCCTAACTTTCTAAATGTTGCTAGCTCTGTTTTATCAAAATAACCTCTATGGGCCAAAACAGAATATAATACCGGAGAGATATGTCCATTTGACAAGAAAAATAAATCTTCATTTAATCCATCCATTGAAAATTTGGAAGGGTCTAATTTCATCACATCAAAATAGAGGCAAGTTAAAAAATCTGTACACCCTAAAGATCCACCAGGGTGACCTGATTGAACAGCAACTACCATTCTAATAATGTCACGACGAACTTGGCTACTAATTGATTTTAATTCTTGAATTTCCATGGTTTATTTCTCTTTATATACCACAAAAATAATGGAAATTAAAAGTTGATGAGTTTAAATTCTAAATTATAGTCAACAACTTATTAACGTTGTGCTTATCACTTCACAAAGTCACTATCTGACAGCTCTTTATAAGTTTTTACGCCTTTTAAAAACTTTTGCGTAACAATGCTTCGTTGGTATAGTCCGGTGCTATTAAACTCAGTTGATTTCAACTTCACAGCAGCTCTTTTCTTCATTAAAGTTGACCAATTTCTGTAGACACTCAAATGGGCTCTGAAGACGGCCCAAAAATGCCGAAACTGGCCTTTCAATAAAAACATGCCAGCCGCTATACCGTCAATTATCAAACGTACGAAGAACTTTAGAATTAAACGTCTATCATGATTTTTTGCAATCATGAATAAACTATTTCTGAAGTTCAAATACGTTTTTCGAGGATTCATATAGTTCAACGTTCCGCCCCCGACATGATAAACTGAAGACTCAAACGCATACATCACCTTATATCCTGATTTTTTTAATCGCCAGCACAAGTCAATCTCTTCCATATGGGCAAAAAAATCATCATCTAAACCACCCATTTCGTGGTACAAATTGGACTTGATAAATAGACAGGCACCTGTGGCCCAAAACACCTCTTTATTTTGATCATATTGTCCATTATCTTGCTCTACCAATTCAAACAATCGCCCTTGGCAAAAAGGATAGTAATTTTTATCTAAAAAACCACCTGCAGCGCCTGCATGTTCGAAGACTAGCTTATTTTTATGAGCTAAAATTTTTGGCTGAACAGCGGCAATACTGTCATCAGACTTTAATAATTTTATACAAGGATTTAACCAACCCTCAGTGACTTCAACATCAGAGTTTAATAGTACATAGTAATCACTCTTAACTTGAGCCAATGCTTGATTATAACCACTAGCAAAGCCACCATTGGTAGGATTATTGATAATCCTAATATTTGGGTAATTTGTCTTCAAAAAACTAACAGAATCATCAGTAGACTGATTGTCAGCTACAATGACCTCAGCATTTTCAGAAAACTGAAGCACAGAGGGTAAAAATTGCTCAAGAAATGACTTTCCGTTATAATTAAGTATGACTACAGCTGCGCTCAAATCTTTATTTTGTGGATGCGAAAATACTAATCTTCAAAGAATATACCACTATTTCCTCTGATAGATTGATTTAAACCATTTGCAGAATTATTTCTCTTCAAAATTTCTTGCTGCCAATTCTGGTTTTGCACTTCTCCAGGCAAATCAGAATGGATTAATGGAAAGTCGTTAGTCACTAAATCAGGATTATAGAATACAAACCTAACATTAGACCGTTCACCAATTCTGTAATAATGCCATATTTGGTATGGGTAGGCACTGGTACCGTTTGGCTGATCAGTAACATAATTAGGTGAACCATACTTTAAATGAATCCTTCCTCTATCGGATTCAAAGCCTTTTTTTATCTGAGTACCAAACAATCGTTCTGCATAATAAACCTGTAATTTATAGTCTCTCCAGCCTCTAAACGCATTTTCCGGAGTTGTTTGTTTCCAAAATGAATAAAAGTATTGCCGCATATAGGCTGAATCCTGCACTTCCAAAATTTTAAATATTTTTTCAACTTCGTGTTGCTGTGAAATTGGAATTAAGCTAGCCAAAAAATAGGAAATTGAATCAGATTTTAATTCTTCGGAAAACGACATATCAATATCACTCGAAACAACCTTCACTTGATCAAATACACGATCATTTCTTCGTTTGAATGGAATTATTTTTTGAACCAATGTGTCATTCGACTTATTAATGACATCTATCACCAAATTGTATTCACCGCTTGTCAAATCATCAATTGCCAACACATTTATAACAGGATTAATGGCATTGGATTTCAATTTTTTATACTGAAAAAAATTCTCCATGAATTCACCAGTTTTTATTTTTTGAATTTGAAAAGTGGCGGCTAAGTATTCGCTGGAATCAATAAGAGCATCTACATTATAAAATTCTAAATAGTAGACTAGTTTATTATAATCAGGCGGATAATAATTACTAAAATAAGGGATCATCTGATAACCATTTTTCGTAAAATTATCTACAGTTGTCGTCTTTGTCAAGTTTTGAACAAATTCTATATCCGATATTTCAACTCTTGATTTTATTTGAGGGGCAACAATAATTTCATAATTCGCCTTAACGAATTCCTCATTTTTTAAATCTTTTACAATTAGTTCAAATTCATACTTTCCAGGCTTCAGTTTAAACCTTCTGGTATCATAAAAATCGGACACAATAGAATCGACCATTATTGGTGACTGTAATTCGTACTTATCTGCCAATATAATTGCTTCACCCTTTTTAAAAATTTGCGTGACCTCTACTAATGCCTGAGGTTGGCCTAAAGAATCTATTTCAAACTTTAAAGATCCTCCATTGAACTGCAAAGCCGTTTCAATGTATGGCTCGTTTGCTTGATCATAAAAAACATAATAATTCAAAAAGACTTTTGGTGATGCAACACCACTAAAATTAAGCATTAGAGCCACAAGAAGACTGAATCGATTTTTCATGTATTCTTCAAATTTAAGCAAAGTTTAAACAATAGGAAAAAATAATATCTAAACGGATTAAAATATAGTGCCAAATGTTATTTTTTCGATCATTCAATTTTTTTTCACTTTTTTTCATTTTTTTAAAGCTGAATAAAAAAATAGTACTACTTTTGGCGCGGAGAATTGGCAGAGTGGTCGAATGCGGTAGTCTTGAAAACTATTGTACCGCAAGGTACCGGGGGTTCGAATCCCTCATTCTCCGCAAGTGAAATTAAGGT
>JBGCFR010000036.1:0-3564 GCA_045107045.1 Crocinitomicaceae bacterium | reverse complement strand
GGTTAAATAATTAGAAATAATTCCGGTGTTGATATACCCTTTTAAATCTTTTCCTTTAGCATAGGCAACTAATTCTGAAGTAAATTCAACAGCCTGTGAAGCTATATCAAATGAAATCGTAATTTCGTTTAAGTTTATTCCGTTTAAAAGTTCTGCAACGGCTATGTTTCCATCTAATTTGAAAATGATCCCGTTCATCCCTTCTTCAACAGCCTTTTTTGCTAAATCGTTCCCGGATTCTGCACTACAAACGGCAATATTCCTATAATTTACTAATGATTGTGAATTTTCTCCAGTATTTTCAAGCTGCTTAATCGTGTTTTCTGAATTGTAGCAAGGTTGAATTTTGATACCAGCAAGATTTTTCCAGACTAGTTTTCTATCAAAATCAACTCCTTTTAAATCTGCAGTCACTCTTTCCATCCATTGCTCAGTAGAAACTGAAGGAAATTCAGGAAAAAGTGATTTATTTTTATCGCTCATAATATATTTATTACATTATTTGACATTCATTAAACTACTTCCAAACCTTTCGAAGATAGCTTTGTCTAGTTCTTCTCTATGATCAGGATGCGCTACATCTCTTAAGGCTACAGCTCTTTGTTTTAGTGTTCTGCCAAATAATTCGGCAACACCATATTCAGTGGCAACAAAACGAGCATGAGCACGTGTTGTTACAACACCCGCTCCAGGTCTTAAGGAAGGCACAATTTTTGAAACCCCTTTATGAGTTGTTGAAGTTACGGCAATAATTGGTTTCCCACCCTCAGATAAGGCAGCTCCACGCATAAAGTCCATTTGACCACCAACGCCCGAGAACATTCTAGTACCAATAGAATCTGCACAAACCTGACCGGTAAAGTCAATTTCAATCGCCGAATTAATTGCAGTTACTTTTGGATTTTGACGAATTATAGCTGTGTCATTTACATAAGCAATGTCTAACATTTCAATTTCAGGATTATCATCCATGAAATCGTATAAACGACGTGTCCCCATTGCAAAACCTGAAATAATTTTAAATGGGTTTACTTTCTTTTTAGATCCGTTTACAATTCCTTTTTCAACTAAATCTACAATTCCTTCAGAAAACATTTCGGTATGTACACCTAAATCTTTATGATTACCAAGATACGTTAAAACGGCATTTGGAATACCACCAATACCCATTTGTAAGGTAGATCCGTCTTCTATTATTTCTGCAATATTTTTACCAATTGCTTTTTCTTCATTTGTGGGAGCAACAAATTTCATTTCGTGAATTTCTTCATCAACCATTACACAGGCACTGAAATGATTTAAATGAACTAATGCATCTCCAAAAGTACGAGGCATTTTAGGATTAATTTGGGCAATTACTGTTTTTCCCTGTTCAATTCCCGAAATAACGATATCAACTGATACGCCTAATGAGCAGAATCCGTGTTTATCAGGTGGCGAAACGTTTACCAGAACAACATCTAAATTCATATATCCTTGACGGAATAAACTGGGAATATCACTTAAAAAGATGGGAATATAATCAACTGTGTCACCTACCATTTTTCTAACATTTCCACCAATAAAAAAAGCACTTGTACGGAAGCTTTCTCTTAGTTCAGGTGCGGTATATCCACATTCTCCTTCTGTATGTAAATGACATAATTCAACTCCTTTAAGCTCAGGTGCATGAGCAACCATGGCACGAATTAATGTTTGAGGCGTTGCAGAACCTCCTTGAATTAATACTCTATCTCCCGATTTGATTAGTTTAACAGCTTCTGTGGCTGTCATTACATTTGGTATTTTCATTTTGAATATATTTTTTAGCTATTCATATTAATTAACCTAAGAAACTTAAAATGATACCTGCTGCAATAGCAGAGCCGATAACCCCTGAAACGTTTGGAGCCATAGCGTGCATTAATAAGTAGTTGGTAGGATCTGATTTTAATCCTTCATGGTGCACAACTCTTGCACTATCTGGGACTGCAGAAACACCAGCAGCACCAATTAAAGGATTTATTTTATTATCTCCTTTTAAGAATCTATTCATAAATTTAGCAAATAGTAATCCTCCACATGTTGCAATAACAAATGAAATGGCTCCTAATCCAAATATAAGCATAGAATCTTTTGTGATAAATATATCGGCTTGTGTTGATGCCCCTACGGTAACACCTAAAAGGATGGTTACAATATCAATTAATTTTGTACGAGCAGTATCAGCTAATCTTTCAGTTCTTCCAGATTCCTTTAATAAGTTTCCGAAGAATAACATTCCTAATAAAGGTAATGCGCTAGGAGAGATAAACAATGTAAGTAGCATTGCTACTACCGGGAAAATCATTTTTTCCTTTTGAGAAACAGCTCTTGGTGGTTTCATTTTTATTTTTCTATCTTCTTTTGAAATCAACAAACGCATTAAAGGTGGCTGAATCACCGGAACTAAAGCCATATATGAATAGGCCGCAATTGCGATAGGTCCAATTAAGTTTTTAACTGTTGTTCCATCTGCCAAAATGTTTATACCGTTTGCTAATTTAGATGATAAGAAAATCGCAGTTGGTCCATCGGCTCCTCCAATTATTCCAATAGCACCTGCTTCCGGCAAGTTAAATCCTAAATATAATGCGCCTAAAAATGTAGCGAATACACCAATTTGAGCGGCTGCTCCTAAAAGCATCAATTTTGGATTAGCAATTAAAGACGAGAAATCTGTCATTGCCCCAATTCCTAGAAAGATTAACGGAGGATAAATACCTTTTAACACCCCAAAATAGAGATAGTTTAATACTGAACCTGCTTCGTAAATACCTGTTTGATTCCCTGCCACAAAAGGAATATTTCCAATAATTACACCAGTTCCAATGGGGATTAACAGTAAGGGTTCATAATCAAATTTAATACCTAAATAGATGAATATAATTCCTATAAAAATCATTAATAGGTTTCCAGTTGTTGCATTGGCAAAACCGGTATAACTATAAAAGGTTTTGATGCCTTTAAAAGCGTTATTCAACAGATTTTTTTGTTCAGAGTCATCAACTTGTTCAATTGCATCTGATTGAAGATTGCTCGTTGCGTTTGTGTTTGAGTTTAATCCTAGTGCTGGTCTAATAAAAATCAGAAAAGATAGAACTGCAAATATTACTAATACTTTTTTCATTTTTTTCATTTTGAATAGTTATGGATTTTATAATACCAATAACTATTAAATTTTTATTCTAGTTCTATCATTAGTTCATCCTGCAGCACTTGTTGTCCAGCTTTAATGTTTATAGAAGTAATTGTTCCTGCTTTTTCGCAAACAATATTATTTTCCATTTTCATTGCTTCCAAAACTAACATACGATCGCCTATTTTTAAGGTATCTCCAACTTTTACATCAATAGATAAAACTACACCTGGAATAGGAGCAACAATTCTAGTTTTGTTAGATTTTGGATTTACTTTTAGTGGCTCTGCAGGCCTTTTTGAAGCGGCACGAACTAGCGTAGGTGTTTTTGTTTTTTTAAGATCTTCTTTTAGTTTCACATCGTAAGAAGTACCATTCACTTCTAAACTAATAGTATTTCCTTCATG
>JBGCFR010000035.1:0-41174 GCA_045107045.1 Crocinitomicaceae bacterium | reverse complement strand
AATATTTAATCCTGAAGATGACTTTGGAGTAACTGTACTAGAATTAAGCGTTTCAATTTCATCTTTTAAACTTAAGGTTTCATTCAGTCTCAACTTGATTTCAGAACGCAATCCATCCATTTTTGCAGAAGTGTTTTTTCTGTAAAAATACAAAGCACCTAATAAAATAATAATACCTAATGCACTTACAGTCAGCCACAGTTTTTGTATAGCATTTTGACTGGCCACCAAACTATTTTCATCTTCTAACAGTTTGTTTTCTATCAGTATTTTATCTTTTTCTAAACTATCTATCAATGCTTTTTTATTATATTCAAATTGGTATTTGCTATTTAGTACAATTTTTTGGTTGTCAATGCTATTTAAACTGTCATGTAAAGAGGCATAGGTTTCGTGGTAAGCCAATGCTTTGGAAATATTATTTTCTGATTTATAAATCAAATAAAGGACTTTAGCAGATTCTTGAATTTCATAAGTATAACCATATTTCACGGCAAGACTTTCGGACTCAAGCGCTAATGTTTTTGCCTTAGTTAAATTTCCTTTTCTCCTATATAATTCAGCTGCCTTATAGAGTACTGTTGATAAACCTTTTTTTAAATCTAATTTGCGTCTTATGGTAATACTATTTTCTGTGTACTCTAGTGCCTTATCATTTTCCCCTAAGGTTTGATATACAGATCCTATATTACTATACGAATACGAAATGCCTTTTTGGTCATTAATGTCTTTACGAATTGCTAATGATTGGCTGAAATAGTTCAAGGATTTATCTAAATCTCCTTTATCTCGATATGACAAACCTAAATTATTGTAATTTGTAGCTAAGCTTTTTTGATACCCAAATTTCTTATTAATAATGGCACATTCATTAAAATACTTGATTGCCTGATCGTGATTTAAAAGATTCTGATGCAAATTCCCTAAATTGTTTAAAATAACAGGATAACTATTTTCTAGCTCTAATCGTTCAGCAATATCTAAACTTTTCAAATTATAGGCAATGGCTTCAGGAATATTTCCTTTTTCTGCGTTGAGATACCCTAGCCAACCATAGGCCTCTCCCATACCGTCAGTGTAGTCTAATTTTTCAGAAAGATTCATGCCCTGTTCAACAAACCAAGCAGCTGTATCAGGGTTCTGATAAACGTATGCACTTGCTAAGAAATAATAGCATCTTATTTTAGCAGTATCAAGTGTTTCTGGGTCATTTAAAACTAAATTCACAGAATCAATATCATGTGGCCCAGGTATTTGAGATGTTAGATTAAATACGTTAAATAGATAGACTAAGAGTGCAAGTTTGAGTAGGTTCATTTGTGCAAGGATGTTGGGAGTTAAATCACTTTAGGTTTCAATGCTAAGATATAAAAAAGAGAACTAATTAAATATATAGACATCAATTAATATTATCTTAGTGGTTAAAACCCTGATATCATGCGTTTACAAAAAATCAATTTAGAAAAAGTATTGTTTCTTGACATTGAAACCGTACCTGAAGTCTATAATTTTGCTGAGTTAGATGAAAAAACGGCAGATTTATATAGTCAAAAGACTAAATTTTTTCAAAAAGATGATTTAACTGCCGAAGATGTTTACGACCGAGCTGGGGTATATGCAGAATTTGGTAAAATTGTGACTATTTCATGCGGCATTGTATCTGAAGGTAAAACTGGTAAATCTATTCGGTTAAAATCGTTTTCAAGTCATGATGAGCGAAAATTATTAATGGAATTTGCAGAGTTATTGTTAGGCTATTACAATACACCGAATCATGCTTTGTGCGGGCATAATGCTAAAGAATTCGATTTTCCGTTTATTGCTCGCCGTATGCTTATTAATGGTATTGATATTCCAGAAATATTGGACATTGCAGGCAAAAAGCCATGGGAAGTCAATTTATTAGACACCATGGAACTCTGGAAATTTGGAGATTATAAACACTACACATCTATTGCCTTATTGTGCCATATATTTCAAGTTCCTACACCCAAAGATGATATTTCAGGTGCTGATGTAGCAAGGGTGTATTATGAAGAGGAAGATTTGGATAGAATTACAGTTTATTGTGAAAAGGACGTGATTGCCTTGATTCAATTGTTTTTAAAATTTAGAAATGAACCCTTGGTAAAAGAGGAGAATATTGGGTAGTTTTTTGATTGCAAAATTATGAATTATCAATTTCACTCAACATGGAAAAAACGGTTAGCTCCTGAACTAAATCAAGAGTATTTTAAAGCCTTGACTAGTTTTGTTCAACTTGAATATGATACCAGAATCTGTTACCCACCTTATGAGCAAATTTTTGCGGCGTTCACTCATTGCCCGTTTAATAAGGTGAAAGTTGTTATTATTGGACAAGACCCTTATCATGGACCTAAGCAAGCTAATGGATTGTGTTTTTCAGTCAAAGATGGTGTAAAGCACCCGCCTTCATTAGTGAACATTTTTAAGGAGTTGCAAACCGATTTAAATATCAACTATCCGCAATCAGGAGATTTAAGTGCTTGGGCAAAACAAGGCGTATTGTTATTAAATGCAACATTAACTGTTGAAGAGGGTAAAGCAGGCAGTCATCAAAAAAAAGGATGGGAAAACTTTACAGATGCTATTATTCAAAAAATTTCAGAAGAATTAAATGATGTGGTATTTTTACTTTGGGGCGGCTATGCTCAAAAGAAGGGTCGAAAAATTGATGACGCTAAACACTTAATTCTAAAATCAGGCCATCCATCACCATTAAGCGCTAACAGAGGGTTTTGGTTTGGAAATCGCCATTTTTCGAAATGTAATAGTTACTTAATTGAAAAAGGGATTAAGACTATAAACTGGTCACTTGAGCAATCTTAACGCCTCCTTTTTACTTAAAGCGGATAAAATATGCCCATTATCTCTAACAAAATCAATAATAGCATTTGGATACAACCTAGTGTTTTCGCGTAATATCCACCCAATAGCTTTGTTAATAAAGAACTCTTCGGTTGGCGGAATGCGTAAAATCGTTTCAAATAGTAAATTTAAATCGGTGTTCGTCTTGTATTTTAGTTGAAAAAGTATGGCACACCGGATTAGCCATTTGTCATTGCTTACTAGCCATTTATCAATCGCCATATCCCTTTCGTCGGGAAATTTTAAAAAGTAATTGGCCATTAACTTAGGTGCAATCACATCTATTGTATCCCACCATTGGTTTTGCATTGCTAATTTTTCAAAAAAATTAAGGTCACCAATTTCTACTTGCTTTTTAAAATATGGGAGGGCAATTTCCAAGGCAATATGATGCAATTCTCTTTGCGGATAAGCATACAATTCAATCACCAATGCCTTAATATCTGACTTTTTTAATGTCTGAGATTCCTTTATAAATGTTTTTGATATTGCTCTTCGTTCAGTTGTCATTACGCCATAGTATGAAAACCGTCCTTGCATATAATTCTGCATTGATTTTGCTTTTTCAATGTCAGATGCCGTTTTGAGATCTTTTATTACGGTTTTAATGTTCATAGCTTTTTTATGGTTACTCGTCTATGTATTTATAGGCTTTATATCTTTGAATCTAAAGTGTGCTTTCACATTTATTACTTATTTTTGCTTAAAATAGGCCTATGAAATTCCCAATTTTTCAGTTTTTATTAATTGTTTTATTGATTGGTGCAACACAAAGTTGTAAAAAATTATCTAAATATTCTGATCCTAGCTTAATTGCTCCAAGTTCTTGGGATCCTCAACTGGCTGCTCCAATTGCTTACGCTGATTTTGGTGTCTACGACATTTTGGCACGGACCGATAGTTCGGAATTGATTGTAATCGATAAAAACTCAGGGCAAATTGCGCTGGTATACAAAGGCGAGGTGATATCGGTAAAAGCAGAAGATATTATTTCATTACCCGAAATTAATCATCAAATCACAAATTCAACAGCCGATTTGGGATTACCTTCGGTACCTTCTTTTAGTGGAAATGCTTCTTTACAAACTAATCAAGAGGTAACTTTCCCTGTAGCTAGTGGAATAGAATTTCATACAGTTGTATTTAAAAGTGGTACAATTGCACTAGAATTCACTTCTGATTTAAAGCATGATATTACGATCACAATTAGTTTTCCATATCTGTTGAAAAACGGAATTCCTTTAAGTGCAACCTTAACAGGAAATTACACGGCTGGCCCTATAACAATTAGTGGTTCAATTGATTTAACAGATGTCACTGGTAGCTTTACAAATGCTGGTTCAACTGTGAATACTTTAGTAATGGATTTGCATACTAGTATTGATGGAACGGGAGAGGAGATTGATGGATCAGAAACCATAGTAATGGATGCTGCAGTCACTAATCCAACCTACCGAAACGCAACTGGTTATTTTGGACAGCAAGATTTGGGAAATTACGCAGATTCAATTCTTATTAAAATTTTTAATACATCAACTCAGGGTTATTTTGAATTAGTCAATCCCAAGGTGAAATTAGAAATGATTAATTCATTTGGTTTTCCAGTTGAAATAGTGTTGAGCAATTTAAAATCGATTAATGTAAATACAGGGACTGAACTACCCCTAACTGGTTTTGCTAACCCAATAGAAATTGGGTCACCTACTATTTTGGGCGAAAGTAAAACAACAGTTCTTGAATTAAATAATACCAATACAACTAATATATCTTCCGTCATTTCTCCTGCACCAAAATATTTTTATTTCGAAGTTGCAGGAACAGCAAATCCGCTAGGTCCAGGCTCTAATTTGAACTTTGTACAAGACACAAGCCGTTTTAAGATTAATGCAGAATTGGAATTGCCATTAGAGGGGTTTGGATATGGTTTTGAGGTAACGGATACTGTTGAATTTAGTTTTAATGAAGACGCTAGCCAAATTGAATCCATTGGCTTTAGATTGATTGTTAATAATGGCTTCCCTGTCAACCTTGACGCAAACATTACTTTTGTTGATGAGAATTACCAACCTTTATTTAGCTTAACAGATGACTTTGATTTAGTAGTGGCCTCAGGTGAAATAAATACTTCAGGAGAGGTGGTTTCTAGAACTCAGAAAATCACTGACTTGGTAGCTGACGAGGCAGAAATAGGATTGTTGAAAAATGCAAAACACATATTATTAAATGCTAAAATGGAAACTACCAATGGCACAAACAATGAGGTCATAAAGGTTCTTGATTATTATCGAATAGGTCTTCAACTTGGAATGAAGGTTAAATTGAATATTAATGTGCAATAAGATAACTATGAAGAATTTACTTGCCATTATTAGTGTTTTCTGCTGTTGTATGTTAACTTTTGGGCAATCTAACTTTACTCAATATCAATTGAATAATACCGCACAGTCGCAGTATTTGAACCCTGCCTTTCGTTCTTCTTCCAAAATTGGAGTAAGTGTGGCACCTTTCAGTAATTTTTTAAATTTGCAATTACTTAATACAGGTTTTTCATTGGATGATGCTTTAGCAACAAGACCAGATAGTGACACCCTGGACTTGACACCCGATAAGTTGTTAAGCAATTTGAATGATGTTAATTATTTGGACTTAAATTTTAAAGCCGAAATACTTGGTCTAGTCATTACAACAAAAAAGAGTAGTATTAGTTTAACCATTAATTCAGTAGTTAATTCAGGGTTTTCATATCCGAAAGACCTTTTACGGTTAGCATTTTACGGCAATGGAAGCGAAGAGTTTTTAGGGAAAAGAGCATCAATTGATAATTTAGGAGTTGATGCGTTGGCGTATTTGGAAACTGGAATTGGCTTTAATAGAAAATTTAATGACAAGTTAGTCATTGGAGGAAAAATTAAATACTTGATAGGTGTTGGAAATTTACAAACTCAAAATTTACAAGCGGGTATTTATACGGATTCAATAACTTATGCACTAGAAGGTGATTTTGCAGGCCAAGTTAACACTACTAATTACGAAGGTTTGCAAAGCACTGTTAGTGGTATTTCAGGATCTTTTAATCCTTTTTCAATGTTTAGAAATCTTGCTGGTGTAAAAAACAACGGTATTGGTTTTGACATTGGAGCCACTTATAAGTTGGGCAAGAAAATACGCTTGTCGGCTTCAGTTATCGATATTGGATCAATTACTTGGCGAGATGGGGTTACGAATTATCAGGTTGATGAGGTGAAATATGAGTTTAAGGGTATTGACTTGTTTCAGTACTTAGAAGATTCGAATGCCATAATTGATGATATAGCAGATTCTTTAGAAACATTGGCAAATTATAAAGAATCAAATAATGAGTACTCGACTCGACTTTATACTAAAGCCTACTTAGGAGGCAACTTTAATATTACTAAATTTTTTAATGTAGGTATGGTATGGTTTAGTTCATTCAATCCGAGCAGATATATTACTGGATTAAATCTTTCAGCTAATGTTAAATTGAGACATTGGTTAGCAGCATCTGCAAATTATTCCGTATATAATTATCGTGACTCCAATGTTGGACTGGGATTAAGTGCAAGGTCTGGCCCCTTTCAAATTTATGTCATGTCTGATAACGTAATTGCACTGATTAAACCTGAAGCCACTAAAAATTTACATTTTAATTTCGGAATGAGTATTCAAGTTGGTAAGTCTCATGAATACGATAAAAGAAATGAGGAGATGTCTATTTTTTGATAGATTTTTGCTTTTTAAATAATAATCACGTAATTTTTTTATAAATGGTCTAGTTTGTGCATTCAATGGACCAAAGGTATGGGTATTAGATTTTTGATTTTTGGCTTTCTCGTTTTTATTCATGCTCATGGGTTTGGTCAAATGATAGACAATTCTAGTGGAGAATTATTTTCTGAAGACCCGAAATTCAGTGCTGATTTTATTGGTAGAAATAAAATAAAAAGAATAAAAGGCTACTACTCCACCAAAGCTGACTACGATAGAATTAGGCCAACGAATAATGTATATATTTATGAGTTTAATGAACAAGGTCAATTAATAAAGGATTATAAGACCTATCGAAGAGATACGGTGGTTAGAACCTATTCTTACAATGATCAAAATAAACTATCAATACTGCGACAGTCCGATCAATTTGGGTTTCATTCATATCTATATGGTTATGATTCGTTGGGAAGGTTAATTTCCAAAGAGTATCGTAGAGATGTTAGTAAAACCGGCGATAAAATAAATTTTGATATAGATCAATCCTTATCAGTATCAACAGAAAACTATACTTATGAAGGAAATACGAAACAACTAAAGCAAAAATATTTTAACAGTTTGGGGAAGCTATACAAATTTGCATTTTACTATACCAATGAAAATGGCTATTTGTATAGAGAAGAAACTCAGTCTATCAATGGTAATTCAAGGTCAGAAACTACCTTCAACTATAATGTAAATGGATTTTTAAGTGAAAAAACAGCTCAAAAGTATTTAGGGAAGAAAATTACAACAAGAATTAAGTTTGAATATGATACCCACAATAATTTGCAAGCCCAGCATTATTACAGGAATGGTGTTTATAAAACAGAATTTCAAATAGTATATAGCAGTCAAACTATGCTTTTGAATGCATTACTTGCTAGAGATATTGAAACGAATGTCATTACAATTCTTAAGTTTTCGGAGTACAGTTATTATCCCTAATTTCCAGTGTATTCAACAATATTACGTTCAGTTTCGTAAAGGCGAATCTTTAATTTTAAATGGCTTGGTAACGCAACTCTCAGAAGCTGCCATATTACTAGTGAAATGTTTTCAGCAGTAGGGTTTAAATTTTGAAATTCTTTTACGTCAATATTTAAATTTTTGTGATCAAACCGATCTTCCACTTCTGTTTTTATAATCGTTTTTAATTTACCCAAATCAATTACATATCCAGTATCAGGGTCAATTGGTCCTGTTAACCATACTTCTAATTTATAGTTATGGCCATGAAAATTTGGATTATTGCATTTCCCAAATACGGTTTGATTCTTTTCAAACGACCAGTTTTTATTGTATAATCGGTGAGCAGCATTAAAGTGAGCTACTCTGCAAACACTAATATCCATGTTAAACGTATTTATACAAAATTACCACTTTTGATGTGAGGAAATAAAAAAACTGAGTTTTTTATTTAATGAAAGGAACGTTGTTTAGACAGAATGGCATTTTCTAACAATGCTATTTTGAAAATTTCAAACAGAATTCAATTTTTGTGTTTAAAATTTTAGTTACTTTGTATATAGACCTCAATCTTAATTTAGAAGGGGGTTGTAAGGAAATAGTATGAAAAATCTTTTCGTAACATTTACTTTAGTATTTGTCTTAGTGCTGTCATGTACCAATAATTCAAATAAAAAAGCTTTAGTAGATGATTTTGTTGATACCGCAGATACAGGTTTTGTTCTTTTAGATACTGCTGATATGCAACAGCTATCACTAAAGGAGTATGATCTTAATTTAACGATAAAGGTGCCTTTGGTAGCAAGCTCCTCAGGAACCGAGATTCTTCCAGTGATTGAGCATGATGATGGAGATTACCTATGGTATATACGCATTGGTGAATATTTTAATTTGGTAATTGAAGACTACGCAAAGGAATTCAATAAGGTACAAGCGCATGAAAAAGAACTAGCAGATCAAAAAGACGTATTTGAAATTACTTATTTAGAAAAATTGAATAATTTACTTTTTTATAAAAGAGTCTTGATAAATGATAATGGTGGGCTACCGTCATATCATTGTTTTGGAGAAATTACAATAGATGGATATAACTATGTGCTTCGAAGCGAAAAAATTGGTGGATACGAACCTGTAATAACTGATATGGTTCAGTGTATTAAAACGGCCGAACCAATAACTACTATAATTCAGTCATAAAAAAACCTTTGCTAAAGCAAAGGTTTAGTCTAATTTATGTTTTTTTTAAAGTTTTTAGTATAACTTTAATTTTAACCAAGTTCTCATTTCCTTAATTTCTTCTCTATTGAAATCGTTTTCGGATTGACGAATTAATTGTAGTAAATAAGTTAAATTTTCAGTGTCAGTACCTGGCTCAATTAAAAACTCTTCACCTTCATCATCTTCTTCTTTTTCAACTGTGTGATCAAAGCATTCATTCTCAGTGATGTATTCATAGCTTAATCGACATACTTTAGCCAACAATGGATCTGTTTCTTTTAATGCATATTCTCTAATCTCAGTTAAAGATTTAATAATAAACTCCGCCTTGAATTCTTTTCCTACCGCATCTATTAATGCATCTACTTTTTTATTGGCCTCTACCGATTTCATACCTTCAATATTTAGGGTTCAAAAATAGTAAACTTTTACGAAATGAAATTATTTATTCAAAATTAGAAGCAAATTTATTAAGTTTACCTAAAATAGTCATTTGAAAAAAGTTGAGATATTAACAGCCAATACTATTCCTATTCAATACGAAACGGCAACTTTATTAAATAGAGGACTTGCACTTTTGATTGATTTTGTAGTTAAGTTTGCCTATATTTTTTTAATTATCATTCTATTAGGTCTTTTCTTTAATGATCTTAGTTTGTTCGATAATGAAACCGCTTCTATTATTGGATTGTATGTATTCATTTGGGTCCCCATAACTTTTTACTCTCTTATTTTGGAATATTTCTTAAAAGGCCAAACAATTGGAAAATTAGCTTTAGGTATAAGAGTAGTTAGTCTGAATGGTCAAAATGCAAAGTTTAACGACTATGTCATGAGATGGATATTTAGAATAGTAGATTTTTGGTTTAGTGCAGGTGGTATAGGATCAATATTAATTTCAACTTCTGAAAATGCACAAAGGATTGGAGATGTTTTAGCTCAAACTATTGTTGTAAAAACAAAGGCGGATCAATCCTATACAATAAAGGACATTTTAAGCATTAAAACTAAAAAGGACCATACTCCAACTTATCTTGGCGTTACTCAGTTTACTGATGACGATATGATTATTGTGAAAAACACTATTTCAAGATATAAGAAGCACCCAAATTCCGCACACAAAGAGGCGGTTGTTGAATTGGCTGAAAACTTGTCTTCTCTCTTAAAATTGTCAGAAATACCTAAAAAGAAGATTAGCTTTTTAAGAGACATTTTACAGGATTATGTTGTATTAACGCGTTAATTAATTGCAATTTTCGCAAATCTGAAGTTAATACGCGAAATTCAATTATTTTAATGAACTAAATTGAAGTAGATTTGAACTATCAATATATACTGATGAGTTTTAAATTTTTATATGAGCCTATACTAAACGATTATCATTATGGAGCTGTTGCGCTCATTTTGATTTGTGCCTTTGCAGCTCTTTACTTTGTGTTGGCAACCACATTTTATATTGCAGTTAATTATCTTTTTAAACGCCAAATTTTGAAAAGAATAATTGATAAACCATATTTTAGTCATCAGTTTCGTTTCGAAATATTACATAGTATTTGGTCATTTATCATTTTCGGCCTCTACGGTACATTAATTGTGTTTTTATATAGAATAGAATCCTTAGTAATAGGATTTGAAGGGGGGTATTTAGTTGTTATTGATTTGTCAATTCTGGCTATTTGGAATGAGATTCATTTTTATAGTGGCCATAGATTAATGCACTCTAAATTTTTGGTCAAATTTCACAGAGTTCATCACAAATCAGTTGTGGTAACACCCTATTCAACATATAGCTTTCATCCTCTAGAATCAGTCATTATGGGATCAGTCATGATTATCCCATTATTATTTTATCCATTTCAAATATGGAGCCTTATAATTTTCCCAATTTATCATTTATTTTTTAATACAGTTGGGCATACCAATGCACAATTTAAGAATGATAAAAAGAGAACCAGTTCAATAAGCAGTCGACATAACTCACACCACACAAAATTTTCGATTAACTATGGTTTTGTTTCAACATTTACCGATCGATTTGCAAATTTATTTAATCAAAAATAGACAGTATGACAAAAGTTAGAACTTATATAAATGGTATCGGTATTCATTTACCTGGCCAGCCAATTTTCAATAATGAAGTTGAAGACTACTTAGGTAGAATTAATGGCAATGATTCTAGACTAAAAGAAAGAATTTTAAAAAATAATGGTATTACCTCTCGTCATTATGCAATAGATAAAAATCAGAATTCATTGACTTCAAATGCCGCCATGGTGGCAAAAGCTGTTGAAAGTGTTACCGACAAGTTGGGTAAGGAAATGCAACATGCCCAACTATTAACTGTTGCCACCACACAAGGAGATATGCCTGTTCCTGGTTTTGCTAATATGGTGCATGCAGAATTACAATCCAAACCAATTGAGTTAGCAAGTTATTCAGGTGTTTGTATTAGCGGTATGCAAGCACTAAAAGGAGTAGTTTCGCAAATAAAATCAGGAGATAAAACAAATGGAATTGCTGCGGCTGGTGAATATCCATCTCGGCTTTTCAAAGCGTCACGGTATGAGCAACAATCTAATTCAAACCTTAGTTTTGATACAGAATTTTTAAGATGGATGCTTTCGGATGGAGCAGGGGCAATGTGGATATCGGACAAGCCAAATACTAAAGGACTATCACTTGAAATAGATTGGATTAGTATTCAATCGTATAGTGGCTCATATCCACTTTGCATGTATGCTGGGAAAAATCCTGATAATACACAAACTTGGCTCGACTACCCCAATTTTGAATCTGCTGCAAAAGATGGTGCCATCAATCTCAAGCAAAACGTCAGATTATTGGATCAAATGGTCAAACTAGGAGTCGATCGATTTTTTGAATTGATTGATGAAGGACAAATCGATCCAAAATCAATTGACTGGCTTGTTTGTCATTACTCGTCTGAGTTTTTTAAAGGTCAAATCAAAGATTTATTGACTAAAGGTGGGCTCGAAATCCCAGAGAAAAAGTGGTTTTCTAACTTAACAACAAAAGGAAATACAGGCGCCGCTTCTATCTACATAATGTTGGAAGAATTAATGTATTCTGGAAAGTTAAAGCCTGGGCAAAAAGTACTATGTATGGTACCAGAAAGCGGTCGGTTTTCAACTGCGTTTATGATGTTAACTGTTGTGGGTGATCTTGATGAGCAGAAAGTGCCAATAGCTATTAGAAAACCTGAATCTCCGAAAATTGATATTGAGAAACGAGATTACTCTGAATGGCTAGTACGTCAATTGACGAGAGTTTGGATTGATTTCGAAAATCAGCTCAATCAAATTCCAATTATTCAAAAAATTTATAATCAAACACTGAGCAAATCAGATTACTTACTTCTATTACAGGACCTAAGGCAGCAAGTCATTGATGGCTCACAGTGGATTTCTCGTGCAGGATCTAACATTTCAATTGATATTTTTGAGCTGCGTTCAGCTTTTTTAAAGCATGCAGGTACTGAGCATAAAGACTATCAGATTTTAGAAAAGAACTATAGCAATATGGGAGGCGACATGGAAGCCTTGCTTTCAGGTAAAAAAAATATAGGTTCTGAAGCATTATCTGCTTGGATGTTTAATCAGGCCAGTAAACCCAATCCTGTTGATTTATTAGGAGCTATGTTTATTATTGAAGGATTGGGTAATAGGATGGCAGGCTATTGGGGTGAACTGATTCAAAAACAACTTAAATTAGAACGTAATCAAGTTGATTTTTTCCTCTATCACGGAGTCGCAGATTTGGACCACTTTAAAGGGTTAGAATCCGCATTAAATCACCCTAAAATGAATATGGACATTGCTGAAGAGATTGTAAAAACAGCAAGAATTACAGCTAAATTATATGCCATGCAATTGCAGGAGTTAGGAAATTATTAGGGTGGGTTTAATAGTTATATATTGTATTTTGTTTTACCTAGTTGCTGGTCTAGGTGCCTCAATGGGTTACCATAGAATATTAACGCACAAAAGCGCATTATTGCCGGTATGGTTTGAGCGCATTATTGTTTTGCTTGGGCTTCCAGCTGGTACACCTATTCAATGGGTTGGAAGTCACAGAGCTCATCATGGTTTTGCGGATCAAGAAGGTGATCCCCATTCTCCACATACAATGGGGTTTTGGTTTGCACATTGTGGTTGGTATATTGGTTCGACCAATATAATATTATGCTTTTTGTATGCCATTGGTGGGCCTTGCAGAATGATTTTTGATGCATTTTGGAGACCCAGAACCAATCAACAACATAATTATCTTGCGGAAGATATAGCCGCTGACCATTTTTATAAAACGATAAGTCAACCTTGTGTTTATCAATTAATTATTTTGTGTTATGCTACTGCTATCATGGCTTCTGGAATGCTTTTATTCGGGTTAAGTGGTATTGTTATAATATGGGTAATGCTAATTGTTGTTTACAATTTGGGTGATGCTGTTGATTCCTTTGGTCATTTATACGGTAAAAAAGCCAAACATTCTGAAGCTAGAAATAATATAGTTTTAGGTTGGTTGAGTTTTGGAGACGGCTGGCATGCCAATCATCATAATAATCCTACCTTAGCAAAGCATGGTATCAATAAATGGCAATTTGACCTAACATTCGTCATTTTAAACGTATTGAAGGGAATTGGGTTAGTAAAAAAAATTGAAGAGAATGAAAGCAAATAAAAAAGAACAGGTATTTAATCCTGATACGCATAATATGCGTGATCCTAACCCTTGGCTTGCCATGTATCTAGATTCAAGTATCCCTATGGATTTTGAAGCTAAAAAGGCTTTGGTGCTCGACAATGATTCTCGATCACGACGATACTTAATGCCCCTAATCATTGTATCATCAAAAATTTCAATGTTCTTTATTCATATCTTCAAGTATTTCTTTCCAAAAATTCTAAATTCATCTAAAATTTTACACAGGCTATTGTCTTGGGGTCTTAGAAGATGGGTTAGCCCTCAGGCCAATCTATTAATATTTCGACATTTTCATTGTGGAAGCGAAATAGTTGAGTTTGTTGCTGCGAATATTGATGGCATAGAAACAAAATCAACACCACTAAAACCTTATGGTTTTGAAGATGTGAAAGATGATTTATTTCTGAATCACGATCTTAATCTCTATAATTTTATTATTAATTTAAATAGAGAGTTAAAGGAGAAAGACATTGAGATTAAAGAAAAGGATCAATTAGATTTGAGTATGATAACAAAAGGTAAATTCAATATGATTGATTTTCCAAATAAATGGACAAACATTTTAGACCTGCGGTCTGCCATAGAAATATTTACACCCATTTATCAATTGTTTCTAACAAAAAATGATTTTTACAGAGCCAGTAATTCATTGCAATTAGATGAAACAATCGGCATATACTCTTCAAAAATATTAGGCAGTCCTGCTCACCTGGGGTTATTAAACAACAAGCATCCTTTAGTACCTAGCTCAACATATGGCGCCTCTTATCGATTGGTCTTACATGGACTAGCTAGTGAAAGCCTTCATGAGATATTGGTTCAAATCAAAGAAAAGAAAGGAAAGGATGGCGTAATTGTGACAAAATAATTAGCATATTAAGCTAATTATTTCAACTATTTTATTTCCATTTGAGCTTAAAATTATACCTTTAAAAAAAAACGAAAACATGAAAAAAACAAGTATTTTCCTCGGACTACTTTTAGTACTAACTGCCTGCGGGCCAAATGAAGAAACTTCAGATGTTCAGACTATTGATTCAGCACTAATTACGCAAGAGGTAACTGAAACTGAAACATTACCTGAAAAGAAAAAACCAAAAAGCCCAAGAATGCAATCGGTAAACCAAGTTGGTGGAGTTGATGTAATGATAGATTATGGATCACCGTTTGTAAAAGGGAGAACTATTTGGGGAGAACTTGTTCCGTTTAATAAAGTTTGGAGAGCAGGCGCTAACGAAACGACGAAACTAGTTTTGGCTGATAAGATATCAATAGAAGGAAAATCTGTAAATGCCGGCACTTATGGTGTTTTAATTATACCTAAAACCGAAGGCGATTGGACTATCATTTTAAATGAAGCTTGGGATTACGACTTACATGGAATATGGGGTAGTAATGGATATGATGAGACGAAAGATGTAATGCGTTTTGAGGTGACTCCAACTTTTAAGGAAGACATTCAGGAATCTTTGACCTTTACAGTTGAAAGTAACGAATTGACATTTGCTTGGGGCTACGCTCGTTTTTCTATGAGTTTAGCACATTAATCCTAAAAATTTATAGTGCATGACAAATTACCAAAGAACATTAGAGTTTGCAAAATCAAAGGATGTAGATGATCCATTGCATATCTATCGTTCAAAATTTTATATTCCAGTGATTAATGGAATAGAAACAGTATACTTTACGGGTAACTCATTAGGACTTCAACCAAAAACAACCCAATCGTATCTGCAAAAAGAACTGGATGCTTGGAAAAATTGGGGAGTAGAAGGTCATTTTTTAGCTGAGAAACCTTGGTTTAAATACCATGAGTTTTTGAGTGAAAAAACAGCTAAAATAGTCGGGGCACTGCCATCAGAAGTGGTTGTGACCCATAGTTTGACTACGAACTTACATTTGCTAATGGTTTCTTTTTACAGACCAACGAAACAACGATACAAAATTTTGTGTGAAAAGAAAGCATTCCCTTCAGATCAATATGCTTTGGAAAGTCAAGTAAAGTTTCATGGTTTCGATCCAAAAGAGGCTTTAATTGAAGTTGAACCAAGATCGGGAGAACACACTGTCAATCAAGATGACATTATCGAAATTATCAAAACCCATGGAAATGAGATAGCTTTAATAATGATCGGTGGAGTAAACTACTATACAGGTCAGCTTTTTGATATGAAAAGAATAACTAAGGCGGGTCATGAGGTTGGTTCTGTAGTTGGATTTGATTTAGCGCATGCTGCAGGAAATATTAAATTAGAACTGCATGATTGGGAAGTTGATTTTGCAGCTTGGTGTTCATATAAATATTTAAATTCAAGTCCAGGAGGCGTGTCAGGTATGTTTGTACATCAGAAACATGAATATAATCCTGAATTGCCAAGGTTTGCAGGTTGGTGGGGATATGATAAGGAAACCCGTTTTTTGATGGAACCAGGCTTTAATCCAATGCGCGGAGCTGAGGGCTGGCAATTGAGTAATGCGCCAATCCTAGGAATGGCAGCTAATTTAGCAGCACTTGATATTTTTGATGAAGTTGGTATGAGTGCCCTTGCTAAAAAGAGAGATGATTTGACCGGTTATTTAGAATTTGTAGTCAATGCTATTTCTGAAAATAATAAGGATAGATGCCAATTGGAAATAATAACACCAAAGAATAAAGCTGAAAGAGGTGCGCAATTGTCAATTTTAGCACATGGTATGGGTAAAGATTTGTTTGACTTTATTACAGAAAAGGGAGTTATTGCTGATTGGAGAGAGCCTAATGTCATTAGAGTAGCACCAGTGCCACTGTACAATTCATATGTTGATATTTTTAGATTTGGAAAAATTTTAGAGGAAGGGATTATTGCAAATGGTTGAAACGTTTTCTGAAAATCTCGTTTTAGAGGTACTAAATGGTAAAGCAGGAGACCTATACCTAATCACTCAACTGATGGTAAAGGCTTTTTTTGTGTTAGTTGCAGGAATTGTAATTTGGAGAATTAGTGCTGCCTATGGCAAACCAAAACCTGTTCGCCAACGCCGCCGTTTTATGGATTCTAAATACCAAGAAAGTTGGAAAAAAAACCAGTGATATGAAAATCAGAATACTGTTCATTCTTTTATTATCCACAATAGTTGCTAATGGGCAAATAAAAGATGGCTTCGAAAAGCGAAATAAACAACGAAAAAATGGAAAGTATGTATCTCAAGGGGATCGAGGCAAGGCGATTTACAGTCATTCAAGGAGCCACTACCGCCCTTTTGGTTGGCATGCGGCAGCAGGGGTTACATATATGCTTGGCAATAATACTAATAGCGAAAATTTTGATATTAAACCTTCGCCATCAATACCTGGGTACTATCTTGAAGGTGGTTTAGCACATTTGTTTAAACAGTATCATAAAGTGTTTCATTATATTGATTATGGGTTAGGTATTAAGCATTATAGCGGCGCCGAAAAATACACGGATTCAATAGGAGAAACTTCAAAAGGAACTTTTAATTTTGGTTCTGCGTTTGCACGTTTTGGCATACATTCTGTTTGGCAATTAAGTGAATGGAATTGGATAGACCAATCCATTGGTTTTAATGTTGATTACCGCATTTATGGTGGTAAAAATGACCCTGACTACACATCTCCTCTTGCCCCCGACAATCAAGAAAAGCTGGTAGGTCAACTACATTATTCAATCGGATGGGGTTATAAACCACGTGAAGGATTATACTTTATTCCAACTATCCAAACTCCAATTTTAACAGCCTTAAGTTGGCGAAGTGCCAACCCAGGCACGCATTGGTTTAGTAGCAAGTATCAACCTATTATTTTTACGTTAAAAATGGGAGTATTATTACCTAAAAAAGGTTGCCCTAAGGTTTTTAGTAAAGATGCGCAGCGACAGTCCGATAGTTATCAAAATAGATAGACCAATTCAATTTTATTTCCACCAAAATCCTTTTCCTTTTTATTCGTAAGGTATGTCACAGAGATATGCCAGTATAATTCCAGTTTATCCCAAAATTCTTTTTAATTTAGCGGCATTAAATTAGATCGGAAAATGATTGAACTTTTAGAGAAATTTGAGAATAAAAGACCTGAGATAGTATTTGAATGGAAGGATTCAGAAACTGAGGCAGAAGGATGGGTAGTTATAAACTCCTTAAGAGGAGGAGCTGCTGGAGGAGGAACTAGGATGAGAGTGGGCCTCGATAAAAGAGAAGTTGAATCATTGGCTAAAACAATGGAGGTTAAATTTACGGTTGCAGGCCCTCAAATTGGTGGTGCAAAGTCAGGAATTAACTTTAACCCAAAAGACCCTAGAAAAAAAGGTGTTTTGCAAAGATGGTATGCTGCAGTTACACCATTATTAAAGCACTATTATGGAACCGGTGGCGATTTAAATGTTGATGAAATTCATGAGGTAATCCCCATGACTGAAGATTGTGGTGTATGGCATCCTCAAGAAGGTGTTTTTAATGGACATTTTCAACCACGAGAAGCTCAAAAGATTAATAGAATTGGGCAATTAAGACAAGGTGTACTCAAAGTAATTGAAGATGAAAATTATACACCTAGTGTCGCAAGAAAATATGTTGTTGCGGATATGATTACTGGTTATGGTGTTGCGCAATCTATTGTGCATTATTATAATATTTGGGGGGGAGATATAAAAGGAAAAAGAGTAGTGGTGCAAGGCTGGGGTAATGTTGGTTCTGCCGCAGCATATTACCTAGCACAATATGGCGCTAAAGTAGTTGGAATTATTGACCGTGTTGGTGGATTAATTAATACAGATGGTTATTCGTTAGAAGAGATTAGAACGCTGTTCTTAAATAAAGACGGAAACGAACTAAATTCTCCAAATATGATGTCTTTTGATGATGTCAATTCTAAAATTTGGGATATTGAAGCCGAAATTTTCTTGCCATGTGCGGCATCTAGATTAATTACACAAAACCAAATTGATAGAATGATTCAATCTGGTCTAGAAGTAGTGTCTGCTGGTGCAAATGTGCCATTTGCCGATAAAGAAATTTTCTTTGGCCCAATTGCAGATTTTACCGATAAGAAAATATCTATGATTCCTGATTTTATTTCAAATTGTGGAATGGCAAGAGTATTTGCGTATTTAATGAGTTACGATTTAGATCATTTGACTGATGATGGGATCTTTTCAGACACATCTAATATCATTAAAGAAGCAATGTTAAGGACACATGAGAAAAATAGCGCTAAAACTAATATTGCGAAAACAGCCTTCGAAATTGCCTTAAATAAACTAATCTAAAAATATACAAAATGAACTTTGAAACACTAATTGTAGTTGTATTTATTCTTGGCTATGTGGCCATTGCAATTGAACATACTTTAAAAGTAGATAAATTGATTCCAGCCCTCTTAATGATGGCATTTGCTTGGGCCTTGGTGGCTTTTGGATTACCTTATTTTACACAGTGGTTTGATTCTGGAGCTCATCAAATGGTTGAAGGATTTAAGGACCTTCCGCTCCATGATGAAGGACATGGTGGTCATGGCATGTCAGATAAAGGAAGTTGGCTGGAATCAACATTATTGCATCATTTTGGAAAAACAAGTGAGATTTTGTTCTTTTTAGTAGGAGCAATGACCATTGTTGAGATTATTGACAACTTTGATGGATTTAGCACAATTAAGAACTTTATTAGAACTAATAAAAAGAAGACTTTATTGTGGATTATGGGTGTATTAGCTTTCATCTTATCTGCCATTATAGATAACCTAACAGCAACTATAGTTTTGATTACTATTTTGAGAAAATTAGTAGATGATAACCATACTAGAATTTGGTATGCTGGTTTAATTATTATTGCTGCCAATGCTGGTGGAGCCTGGTCTCCAATTGGTGATGTAACAACCACTATGCTTTGGATGGGTGGAAAAGTATCCACTGTTAAATTAATTGAATATATCATTTTACCATCAATTGCATGTATGGTAGTACCAGTTTTAATTGCCAGTTTTATGCCGGCATTTAGAGGTAATTTTGAAGCACCTGAAACCGAAGATAAAACCAATAAAATGGGTCCAACAATACTTTATTTAGGGTTGACAATGATTGTGTTTGTGCCAATTTTCAAAACAGTAACGCATTTACCACCGTATGTCGGAATGATGTTATCGTTAGGTATTGTGGCTTTAGTGGCGGAAATTGCAAGTAGCCGTCAATTCAGTTTAACTAGTATTACTGACCAAGCCGAAGCTAATAATGAAAGTTCTCATCATAGTAGTCCAACTTTTAAAGCATTATCGGCTATTGAAATGCCTTCAATACTATTCTTTTTAGGAATACTGATGACGGTGGCCGCATTGGAATCTCTAGGTCTTATTTTCAATTTTGGACAAACTGTTCAAAATTCAATGGATAACGACCTTTTTGTGATACTGATGGGCTTTGGCTCAGCCATTATTGATAATGTGCCACTAGTAGCAGCTAGTATGGGAATGTTTGATATGACTACTTTCCCAGTTGATGATCATATTTGGCATTTTATTGCCTACACAGCTGGGACCGGTGGATCAATGCTAATTATTGGTTCAGCAGCAGGAGTTGTAGCAATGGGAATGGAAAAAATATCTTTTTTCTGGTACCTTAAAAATATTGCTTGGTTGGCATTAGTAGGTTATGCTGCAGGAATTGTAGTATTTCTTTTGATGCACTAGTGCAATAAATCAAAATTTACTTCAAACAAAAAATGAGGTATTTTTTATATTTATAAATCTTAAGAAGTGATGATAGCCATAGCTATCGGAGCGAAAAAAATGAAATAAACATGAAAAAGAGCCGTTTTTAATTGATGGAAACTTATGAATTAATGCTCTGCATGTAACTATATTTTAATAAAGTCGTTTATACAAACAAAAGAATTTTTTATGAGTGCATTTACACTATTTTTAGCTAACGCAGCAGCGGCTGCAGATTCAACTGGCCTAAGTGGTCATACTAAAGAAGTTAGCATGCTAGATTTGATTATGGGTTACGATACAGCAACTGATGCTTATAGTACAACAAACTTAGTGGTTATGATTGTGCTTTTTGCACTGTCAATTTTTACAGTATATACTTTTGTTGAACGTTTTTTATCGATCAATAAATCATTAAAAGATGAGAAAGACTTCATGGTGAGAGTGAAAGAATATTTATTGGACGGTAAGATTGATGCAGCAAAAGATTTATGTCGTCAAACCAATAATCCCGCAGCAAGAATGGTAGAGAAAGGTATTTCAAGAATCGGAAAACCAGTTCGTGATATTACCGACTCAATTGAGAATGTAGGTAAATTAGAAATATATCAACTCGAAAAACGATTGAGTTTATTGGCTACAGCTTCAGGCGTGGCACCAATGATTGGATTCTTGGGTACAACCTTAGGTATGGTTAGGGTTTTTAATGCTATGAAATTTGAAACACAAATTGAGTTGTCAACCATTTCAGGAGGTATTATGGAAGCCATGATAACTACAGTAGCAGGGTTGGTAGTTGGTATTATGGCTTATGTATCATATAATTACCTTGTAACTAAAGTAGATAAAGTAGTGCATACTATGGAGGGGGCTTCAATTGAATTTTTAGATTTATTGAACGAACCAGGTAAGTAATTGTATAGATAATTAGAAGGTATGAACTTAGGCAATAGAAATAAACCAAAAATAGAAGGAGGAATGTCATCCATGACAGACCTTATCTTTTTGATGTTGATATTTTTCATCATTATGAGTACTATGGCTAAAAACACTTTGCCAGTGGATTTACCAAGCGGCAAAAAAACGTCAACTTCGCAAACAGATGCTACAGTTGAAGTAGGCATTGATGCTGAAGATCAATATTTCTTAGATGCTGAAAAGAGCAAAATTTATGCTTTCGATCAGCTCGTACTAGCCTTAGAAGAAAAAATTAAATTACAGTCAAATCAAAACTTAAAAATATCTGGCGATAAAAATGCTTCATATGAGGCTATATTTAAAATTATTGCAGTATCGAAACAAAGAGGGTGGAAACCGGTTTTGTCTTATACAAACTAAGAGAAGATTATTATGCTAACATTTATCAAAAACTTAAAATATGAAGACCATAAAAAGGCATTGATGGCCACATTGGTGTTTATTATGTTGATGATATTGTTCTTTTTATTATCAAGTTTAGAATATCCAGACCCACCTCCGGTAGAGAAGACTGTGGAAGTTGAGATTGATTTTGGGTCAGATTTTCAAGGGGGTGGTCAAATTTCTGAAGTGACTGAGGAGATTCCAGAACCGAAACCAGAATCGGCAATTGAACAAGATGTGCAAGAAGAGTCTCCAGTTGTGGTGACCACGGCGAAGGGAAATAGTAAAACATCAACTAATACAAAACCATCAAAACCTAATCCAGATCCTAAACCAGACCCAAGACCGAAAGTAGATGATGCTTTGGCATTTCCTGGAGGAGGCACCTCAGGAAGCGGTGGAGGATCAGATTCCGGATTCGGAACCGGCGGCGGAGTTGGCGGTGGCGGAACTGGCACAGAACCTGGTGGTGGAACAACAAATACTTCTCGAAAATTAAAATCAAAAGGGAGTATACCTGGAAGTTCTCAAGAGGAAGGACGAATAGCATTAGACCTATATGTTAACGAATTTGGTAAAGTAGTTCGAACAAAGCGAAATGAATCAAAGTCTACATCAGGAAGTGCATATCTAACAGAATTAGCCAATAAGAATGCCTTAACGTATAAGTACGAGTCCATTCCTGGAGCGCCTGTACAATTTGTAGGTACCGTAGTGTTTAACTTCAGAAAGCAGTAATGACCTATCAACAGGTTGTTGATTGGTTATTTGGTCAACTGGCCAATTACCACCAACAAGGCTCATCCGCTTACAAACCCGGCTTAGAAAATATTTCAATCTTATTAGATCACATTGGAAATCCTCAAAATGATCTTAAGAGCATTCATATAGCAGGTACCAATGGTAAAGGATCAACTGCACATATGATTGCGGCTATGGCCATAGAAAATGGATATAGAGTTGGATTATTTACCAGCCCGCACATTAAAGATTTTAGAGAACGTATAAAAATTAATGGTCAGTTAATATCTAAGGATTTTGTTATCAATTTTGTGGAAAAGCATCAAACCATTTTTGAGGCGTTGAGTCCTTCTTTTTTCGAAATAACAACAGCAATGGCATTTGCCGCATTTGCTGATTCAGGGTGCGATTGGGTAGTCATTGAAACAGGGCTAGGTGGCCGGTTGGATGCTACTAATGTCATACAGCCCAAAGTTTCAGTCATTACCAATATTGGATTGGATCATACAGAGTATCTCGGAAATACCTTGCCTAAAATTGCAGCTGAGAAAGCCGGGATTATTAAAAGAAATATTCCTGTTTGCATTGGAGAAGTAAATTCAGATACGCAAACGGTTTTTGAAGCGAAAGCCAAACAAGAAAACAGCAAGATATATTATCCAATAGAGCAAAAATTTGAACTTGATTTGTTGGGAGAATATCAGCAAAAAAACGCAGCTTTAGCTTGGACAGCTATTCAAGTTTTGAAAGAAAAAGGTGAGTATTTTGATGATCAAAAAAGCAAAAATGCTTTGACCAGAATAACCAGAATAACTCAATTTAAAGGACGGTTAAGCATAATCCAAAAAGGACCATTAATTTTGGCTGATGCCTCGCATAATATAGATGGGATTCAGACCCTATTTCAAGAAATTAGTAAAATACCACACCGAAATTTATATGCTGTATATGGTTCAGCAATTGACAAAAATTTTGCAAAAAGTATGCGTTTATTTCCAACGCAGGCTAAATATTTTTTAACTAGTTTCGATTCTGACAGATCGGTTGAAGTTGAAAAATTATGCCAAGAGGCAGAAGAGCTATATTTAGATTTTCAATCGTACCAAAATCCTGTAGAAGCTTTTTCTGCTGCTAAAACAATGGCGGGAGAAGATGACTTGATTATTGTTTTCGGTAGTTTTTATATTCTAGAAAAAATTCTCTAAAAATGCTTGTTCTCTAAAATAATCTGATTATATTTGCACCCGCAATAAGCGATTGCAAAATTAAATTTAGGGCAATTAGCTCAGTTGGTTCAGAGCACCTCGTTTACACCGAGGGGGTCGGGGGTTCGAGTCCCTCATTGCCCACCAAGAAACACTTTAGGAAACTAGAGTGTTTTTTTTTGCCAAAAGCTTTACGAGAGAGTAGACGAGAAGTTTATACCGAGCGAAGTCGAGGCGAGTCCCTCATTGCCCACTAAGAAACACTTTAGGAAACTAGAGTGTTTTTTTTTTGCCAAAAGCTTTACAAGAGAGTAGACAAGAAGCGTTGCACTGAGTTTGTCGAAGTGTTTATGCTAAGTTACACGACGCTGAACTTGCTGAAGTATCGAAGTACATTGCTTACTAAGAAATACTTTAGGGAACTTTAGGTTTTATTCAAACTCCTTCGTTTTGCAAAAAATGCAAATCCAATCAATTCTTGTTAAATTCAATTATTTAAAACAATGCTTTTACTTTTAATTTGTATTGAATATTAAAATGGTTAATTATGAAAAAGTTCATGTATTTATTTTTTGTTGGCTTCGTATTTATTTCTTGTGTAAAGAAAAACACATATCAATGTGAGGTCGTTCACCATCTTGGAGGATTCCTAGGTGTGCAGGAGTATACATCTTCCAAAAAATTTAGAGGCACTCCAGCACAAAAGCAGCAATATGAAATTGATAATTCAGATTCAACAAAAACAACAACATGCTACTAACTTATGCGGTAATTTTTGATAGGACAGTAAAGAATAACTTCACATGTATAGAAATTCTCATTTAAAATTTTATTTTTATCAGACTAATTTCCATTAATATAGTAGAATTATTTCCTTAAAAAATAGAAATGTGACAAGTAATTATCAATCAAGAATAAATAAAGCCTTAAAGTATATTGATTCCCATTTGGATGAGGATATTAACGTAAAAACTTTGGCTGAATTAAGTGGATTCTCAATGTTCCACTTTCATAGAATATTCAAAGCGACTACTGGAGAAACACCATACGAATCATTGTTAAGATTAAGACTTGAAAAATCAGTTTTTTTATTAAAGTATGAGCGAGATATCAAAATTTCAGAAGTCGGCTATGCATGTGGTTTTTCCTCTGCCGAGAATTTTTCAAGACAATTCAAAGCAAGGTATGAAATGAGCCCTGGAGCTTTTAAAAAAGCTAAAGATTTACACAATAGCAGGATTTATCAAGAACATAATCCGAATGACTTTTATCTTCGCATTGAAAACAGCAGAAAGTTAGACAAAAAATATTTTGTTGTTGAGATTGAAAGTTTACCAGAGATTCCAATTGCCTATTCAAAGGCAATTTTTGGGACAGATGGATCAGGAATGGTAGAAAAGTATTTTGAACTTATGAAATGGGCAGAAAGTAATTGTATTAATATTAAAGGGGATTTGACACGGTTCGGAATGTCGATTGATAATCCTGAGGTTACGCCAGCCAGTAAATTTAGATACGATTTTGCTTTAAAAATTGACAAAATATACCCGCAAACTGAAGCCATTGAATTTGGCTTCATTCCAAAAGCAGAATATGCTAGTGTTAGTGTTTATGGTACGTTAGAAAACGTGGCTCAAGCTTGGGATTATTTGTATCAAAATTGGTTACCAAATAGCCAATATGTTCCTATGCACTATCCAGCCATTGAAGAATTTGTGCAAGGTCCAGAAGAGATAGGATGGGAAACATTTAATCTTAAATGTCGTGTACCAATAATAAAAGAATAAATATGAATCAAAAAATGAAAATTGCAACTATCGCCCTGAGTTTATTTGTCTTAATGGCGTTTGTACCAAGTAAACAAGAAAATGATGAATTAGTCTATTTGGGAAAGTATTCGCTTTCTCTTAATGTAAACGATATTTTAGAGTCAAAGGAATTTTATCAAAAATTGGGTTTTGATCCAGTTGAAGGAATGGGGAGTGTTGAACAGAAATGGATGATAATTTCTAATGGTGAAACTAAAATTGGAATTTTTCAAGGGATGTTTCCTTCAAATACCATAACATTTAATCCCACTGATGGCAGAACAATTTGCCGAAAAATAAAAGAAAAAGGAATTGTGCCAGTATTTGAAACTGGAATGGATAATAGTGAAGGACCCTGTACTTTTTCCATTGTTGATCCAGATGGAAATCCAATTTTAATTGACCAACATTAAAAGAGAACCTATGACAAAAGACATAAATGAAATTAGAGAAAAACTGGTTACTCTATTAAAAGAACATATTGGATCTTTAAAAGTAACTTCTGATACATACGATAAGTTTGAAGTGTCTGGAACTATAGAGGCCATGCAAGGAAAAAAGAAAGTGGATGGCATCTATTTTTCTACTATTGTGCCAAAGCCAAAGGATGTTCGATTTTATTTTTTTCCAACTTACTCGCACAAAGAGCAGATCGGTGAATTGCCCGAAAACCTTAAAAAGGCGCTTAAAGGAAAATCTTGTTTCCATATCAAACAGATGGATGATGAACTTGAAAAAAACCTAAAGACGCTTATTAAAAAAGCAGTTGAATTATATCAAAAAGATGGACTTTTGAAAGATTAAAAGTAAGTACACTGCATAAAATTACCCCAACAAAATTATACGGTGTTTTTATGTAGAATATTTAATAACTTTATCCGGCAATGACAAGCCTAGAAACTTACATCCAATCCTATTTTAAAATTCCTACCGAGAACGTTTCAGATGTCGCTTCATTATTTGAAGAAGAAGAATTGAAAAAAGGAGACTTTTTTGCGAGAGAGGACACTTATTGTCAAAAAATGAGTTTTCAGACATCTGGATTGCTTCGTGTGTTTAAAAATGTTGGTGACAAAGAAATAACACAGTGGATTAATACTGAAGGTCATTTTATTACTGAACTGCCTAGTTTTATGTTTGGACAAAGAGCACGATTTCAAATTCAAGCTTTATCGGATAGTAAATTATATACGATTTCACGTAAAGGCTATTTACAGTTATCTACTTTGATACCTCAATGGCCAGAATTAGAAAAACAGTTTTTATCAGCATGTTTTATTACACTTGAAGATAGAGTATTTAGTCACTTATCAATGAGTGCAGAAGAAAGGTATGACCTTTTATTTGAGAAAAATAAAGCATTGTTTAATCAAGTGCCATTGCAATATATTGCCTCAATGCTAGGCATGACGCCAGAAACATTTAGTCGAATTCGAAGTAAACGTATTTCTTGATATATATCAAGTCCACTTCACTTGTTCTAGACGATCTTTGTCAAAACGAAAACTATGACAAAGACTATTCAAACATCAATTAATATCAAAGCAAGCCCAAAAAAAGTATGGGAAATTTTAATGAATTTTAAAGAGTACCCCAATTGGAATCGGTTTATCACTTCCATTGTAGGTTCTGCTGAAGTTGGGAAAAAAATCGAAGCACATATAATTCCGAAAGGGTCTAAAGGGATGACTTTTAAACCTGTTATTCTAGTTAGAAAAGAACATCAAGAGCTAAAATGGGTAGGAAATTTATTATTTAAAGGATTGTTTGATGGCGAGCATCAATTTATAATTAAAGACAACGGTGATGGGACAGTATTGTTTGAACAAAACGAAAAGTTTACAGGTTTGTTGGTGGGTATTTTTCCAAAAAGTCTGTATGTAAATTCAAAGGCAGGGTTTGAAGTAATGAACTTAGCATTAAAAGAGAGAGCAGAGTCTTGATTTGATGATTTTTCTTTAAAATGGTATATTGCAAACATGAGAAAAATGACAACTTGATGAGTAAAATAATTTTGTTGCTTTTGTGCATCACATCTTATTCGTATGCACAGACATTTAAGCAAGGGGTGCCTGTTGAAACCACCACAAGGACAGAAGTTATTATTGTAGAAGAAAATGATAATTATTCAGTGTCATTTTGCCCTACTTATCATGCTACTAGTCCTTTGACATCCGGTATAATTATAAGAGACTACTTGTCATCAAAGTTTAATCGCAAGTTTAAATTAATTAAACATGAACTTCCGACCATATCGGGAAAGGAATATGATTATGAATGTATTAAGGAGTCTTCAATAGTTCGGTACAGAAAAATTGACCAATTTTTTGTGGTTGTCAGTAAGTTCACAAAAAAGCAAATCGAGCACTATTATATAGATGTAATTGATTTAGTGACCATGGAAAAAATTGTTGACAAGAAAGAGGTGATCAGGTTTGCAACTAAGGAAAATAATATCTGTTTCTACATTAGAAAAAAAGGTAAATTCTATGAATTACTCCTAAAGAGAATTTCAGGAAACAAAGTGGGGGAGTATTTTCAATATTTTACTTTAAATAGTAATTTTAAGGTCATTAATTATCAAAAAATTCCACTAGATCCACTTTTATTTCATGGTAAACTTAGTGTGAGACAAGTTAACAATAATAGCACTAAGCTGATCGTTACTAATACAATTAAAAATACAGAAAATGATGAGGTAAGATGCATATATGGTGTATTTGATATTGAAAATGACAGCTATAAGTTTTCAAAATTTTTCGGACCAAAGAATCATTCTATTGCCGACACCAAGGTGTTGGGAGAAGATAATAGTGATTTATTATTGTCAGTTTTGAAAACGTCAAATTCTAGCTTTATTGATAGGTTGGGTTTAATTGACTTAAAATCTTCAAAAATATCAATTTTAAATATACCCAATCATGTTAAAGAAGCTATCAGCAAAGTAAAAGTATTGTATCTATCAAATTATAATCAAATCAAGCTTAAAAAACTAGGTGATTATATATTTTCGGTTGAAACCTACCAAGATTTTTATTCCTTAAATTCGGGGTCAGAAAGAATATATGGTCCTGTTTTTTTGTTTCGCATTGCTCCTGGGAGTAACAAGATTGTTTGGGTCAAGATTTTTAGTAAAGGCGGAACCTTTGAAAAGGATATAAAAAGTGAACCACTTTGGGTTAATAATGAGAATTCAATTGTTATGCTCGCCAATGTGGGTCAGCGAGGATTAACAGTTTTTACTATCGATAAAGAGGATGGTAATTTAATGGATGAAAATGAGTTAAAACTAGACCAATCACAAAAAACCTATGTTGATACAAAGCGAGCTACAACCTTCAATAATGCCCGTTTCTTCTATTTTGTTGGGAAAAAAGGTTTACGTTCGGGAGCAGATTACTACTCGTCAAAAAAAAGTATCACCCCGGTATTGATCCAATTTTGATATTAAATTATGAGGAGAAAATCCTACTCTAAATCCATAGTTAATAGAGGGTAGAAAAGTTGTTCCTTCTTGAGGAGTCCATGTTATAATATCATCAACTACAGAACTATTAGCGTACTTAAAAAAACTATAGGACATTCCACCTCCGAATATAAAGTCTAAATGGATCCAAGATCGAAACCAAAGAGAAAGCCCTAAGTTAAGGTGAAGATCAACAATGTTTAGCAATCCTTGTTTAAAATTTTTTGGCCCAGACGGGCCCGTAAATGCGAAAGAAAAAGGGATGTCGTATTCCTGATGTATTCTAGTAAAACGATCTCTGACTTTAGCACTTACATAAAAGCCACGGCCTTCAATACCCTTACTTTTGGAAAGGTACTTTTTTACAGTGAAGCCCGCTCCAACCATTAGAAAGGGGTCGAAGAAGGCAATTTGACTAATTTTGTTAGCAGTAAAATAATTAAAACTATAGTCTTCCGCACCTTGCCAATACGCTGTAAGTTCAGGTTCTATGGCAATGGTTGATCGTTTGAGTAATACCTCACATGAAAAAGTCATGTCCGCCCTATAAAGTTTAGCTATATCACACTTTAAATTAATTAGTGCACCATCATAAACTGCAGAATCATTTTCACTATGGGAATCATCAACTATAAACACATCAAGTGTATCGGTTTGTGCTAAACCAATATGGGTAAAGAAAATAACTAATAAGTGAATCAAAAATTTCATAATTCTTATTCTAACGCTGTCTAGTCCTATATCACGCCCAATTCTTTCCCAACTTTTTCGAATGCCGCAATGGCTTTATCTAATTGTTGAGTGGTGTGGGCAGCTGACAATTGCACTCTAATTCTTGCTTGTTCTTTTGGTACTACTGGGTAAAAGAAACCAATGGCATAAACACCCTCTTCTAATAATCGATTCGCAAATTTTTGAGACAAGGCTGCATCATACAGCATCACTGGCACAATGGCTGAGTCTCCATCTTTAATTTCTAAACCTGCTTTTTTAATGCCCGCCTTAAAGTAATTGGTGTTTGACTCTAATTTATCTCGTAATTCTGTTGAACCACTTAATAAATCAAAAACGGCAATTGAAGCACCTACTATAGAAGGCGCTAAGGAATTAGAAAATAAATATGGTCTTGAACGCTGGCGTAGCATTTCTATAACCTCTTTTTTACCACTAGTAAATCCACCCATAGCGCCACCTAAAGCTTTACCAAGGGTTCCTGTAATAATATCAACTCTGCCCATTACATTGTTGTATTCGTGGGTGCCTCGTCCAGTCTTACCTATAAAACCAGTTGCATGGCAATCATCTACCATTACCATGGCATCATATTTTTCAGCTAAGTCACAAATCTGATCTAATTTTGCTACATAGCCATCCATTGAAAATACACCATCTGTAACAATAATTCTATTTCTCTGAGCTTGTGCAGCAATCAATTGTTTCTCTAAATCTGCCATATCGGAATTGGCATAACGATAACGCGCTGCTTTACATAAGCGAACCCCATCAATAATAGAAGCATGGTTTAAAGAATCGGAAATGATAGCATCTTCAGCTGTAAATAACGGTTCGAAAACACCACCGTTGGCATCAAATGCAGCCGCATATAGAATGGTATCTTCCATACCTAAAAAATCAGCAATTTTTGCTTCTAATTCTTTATGAATGTCTTGTGTTCCACAAATAAATCTAACTGAAGACATACCAAACCCATGACTATCCAATGCTTTTTTAGCACCATCTATTACCTTGGGATGACTAGACAATCCTAAATAATTATTAGCACACATGATAATGACTTCGTCACCACCTTCAACTGTTACTTGCGCACCTTGAGGTGATGTTATAATACGTTCACTTTTATATAATCCAGCAGATTTAATAGCTGCTAATTCATCTTGTAATTGTTTCTCTAATTTTCCGATCATTTGTCTAACAGTTTGAGATGCTAAAGTTAGAAAAAAATAATTCATTTGGTTTGAGACTGAAGTAGATTAGGCATAATTTATATTTTTTGACATTTACCTAATTTTATCTTTTATATTTGGTTTAATGTCATCATTATTTAATTCAAATACTAAACAATGGGTTTTGCCGTCATTTTGTACAGGCTTAGTGTTTTTGGTGGCAATTTATGCTTTCTCCTCTGAGATTGAAAATTATGCGGTTACACCAAAATGGATAGGGCTTTCTTTACTCGGCATTTTGTTATCTATTAAAAGTCAATCTTTGTTTGTCAGATGGTCGACTATTATTTGGATACTTTTTATAATTCAATATATGATTGGGTCATTTGCAGCTTACAACTTTTGGGACAGCTTAGTTAAATCAGCTCCTTTGATTTTAGCACCCCTAATAGCTTCATTAATGATGAAGCTGTTCGAACCATTTGAAAATAAGGTTGAACCTATTGCTTTAATTTTTTCATTTAGTATTTTACCAGTTCTTATTTTGGGGTTGTTTGAAATTATTCAATTATGGTTAAGTGGAAATTATAGCCACGAATCTACTTATCAGTTTGCGTTTAATTTTGGTCATAGAAACCAATTTTCACAATTTTTGGCTATAAGTATTCCCCTTTTAGTTTTGGGCATTTCGGAAGCTCGAAAAGCTTGGAAACGCATTGTCATTTTAATAACTATAATATGTATTTATAGTGTCATTATCTTGTTAAAATGCCGTTCAGCATTATTGGTCATTTACGGGCTTTACCCTATTCTTGCAGTTTTGTATTATGGATCTGTAATTAAAAGAGTAAAAACAAAATTAATTGGATGGTTGACGGTATTTTTTGGTGTTTTAGCAGGAGGCTTTATTTATTTTAATCCACTAAATATTGCATTTTTAAATAGACTATTTGAAGCTAATTTTGGGAGTGGTAACGAACGTCTTAGAATTTGGCAAAATTCGATTGATATTTTTTGGAACAATCCTTTTTTTGGTGTTGGCTCTGGCGATTGGAAAATCGAAATTTTAAGAACACCACTTCGTTTTACTCAAGCAGAGGATAGCTTAGTGTTTTTTCAAAGGGCGCACAATGATTTTATTCAAATTGCCACTGAAAATGGACTGGTTGGCTTGGTGCTAATCCTTTTATTTTTTGGTTTTGTTTGTATGCGACTAATGCAATCTAATTTAAAAGCGCATTATAAATATTCAGCAGTTGCAGGAGTATTTGGTTTTTTAATCATTGCCAATTTTTCTTTTCCATTCGAAAAGGTAGAGATTCTATTATTGTTAATGCTATATGTTTGGATTATTCCAAATCAGTTAATTCCAGTTAAAAATAGTTTATTAAAATGGATGCCATTTGCCATTTCGATTGTCTTGCTAATTTCTGTTATTCAGTGGTTTTTATTAGAGAAGCAATATTATGACTTTAAGCGTGAACAAAGTATTTCTGAATTGAAAAAAATGATTGGAACGGCATATAGTATTGACCCCACCGGATTACCAATTCATTGGTATGTTGCTAACGATTTATATCATAGGAAACAATATAAAAGAGCAATTGAAAATTATAATAGCGCCTTATTACATAATCCAAACCATGTGCATATTTTGAATAACCTAGGGAGTGCCTATTTGAATTCAGGAGATGCGGATTCAGCTAAAATAAATTACCAAAAAGCTTTAAATCTCAATCCGATTTTCACCGAAACTTTAATGAATTTCGCTTCACTTGAATTTAATAATGGAAATATTGATGGTGCATTGGGCAAAGTACTTGAGGTAGTAATTGATAAAGAACCTGCCAATTACAAGGTATACATTTCAGCTATTGGTCAGGCAAAGATGGAGTGGTTGGTTGAGTTATATGATGAACAAGGCTTCGAAATGTTTTTGAAATCTAACTATAACAACAACGATTTTATTTATCAAATTTCAGTGAATGCTAGAACAACTGGTGCTAGTTTTGAAGATGAACTTCGAAAGACATTTTCAGAAAAAATATAAGATTAAAGCAACCTTCTCTTCTTTTTTGGCATCAACTATTTGCAAGACCGAAAAAACATTTTGGTGAAAAGAAATAATTACCTAACTTGCAAACAATTAATACAATTGAAATGAAAAAAATCGCATTTTTATTATCCTTCGTGGTGGCTAGCACTATGGCAGTTTCGCAGAGTATTTCATCAGTTTCACCAAGTACAGGTGATAGAGGAACTTATATGTTACCAGTCACTATTACTGGTACAGGAACACATTTTTCTTCAGCAACCTCAACTATTGCTCGATTTACTCAAGCGTCTAACTCACTTGAAATTGTTTCCGTTGATTCTGTTTCAAATGAATATGTGGCCTTGAATGTTCGCATTCCGAATAATGCAAGTTTAGGATTTTATGATGTCGAAGTATATGATAATACGCAACCTACTTTATTAAATTTACCTTTAGGATTTAATGTTGGAGCCAACGCTTCACCACCAGTTCTTAATGCAATTACTCCAAATACTGCATCTATTAATCAAACGTTACCGATTACAATTAGCACACAGAATACTCATTTTTCTCAAGCGACAGATAATTTTATTTATTTGACACAAGGTACAAATACAACAATATTGCCGCTGTCTCCAGTCGTCGCTTTGAATGACAATTATATGAAGGCACAGTTCAATATCAACTATCCTGGTATTGCAGTAGGTGATCTTTTATCAGTTGCCTATGGCAATTCATTTGATGGTATGTTTTATGAACCGAATGCAATTGTTGTTGCTGAATCAACTTCCATTAATGGAATAGTTGACTATTCAGGCACATTTACAGGTATTGTAGAATTATACCACCAAAATACAAATGTGACACCAACATCATATACATTGGTTGAAGACTCTAATGTTGGTCCAGGTGGAGCATATAGTTTTAATAATATTGCAGAGTCTTCTTATTTGTTAAGAGCAGTTCCAATTGGAATGACGGATGTTGTAGCAACGTATTATCCAAATGATATTAGCTGGCAAACATCCACTTTAGTCACAACCGATACATTCCCAAATGCAACAAGTTATGATATTACACCGTTTTTAAGTATTAATTTAACTGGAGGTGCTACAGTAAACGGAACAGTTGGTTATGGACCAAATGGATTTACTCGTGCTGATGATATTGTATTAGCGGAAGGAATTGAAGTGTTTTTGAAGAATGAAACCAGCAGCACTTATGCACAATCAGTAACGGATGCAAATGGATTGTACGCATTTGCAAATGTTCCGGATGGTAATTATACCATTGTGATTGATTTACCTGGCTATGACCAAACCACAACATATGATTTTGTAGTAAATTCAGATAACTTACAATTTACAGGCTTGGATTTTGTTATTGACGAAGGTCGAATTTTTAAAACCAACACTTTATACATTTCAGATCACAACGCACCTTCGCTAACTGTGTATCCTAATCCAACCACTGGTGAATTAAGAATTATGTTACCAAGTAATTTAACCGATTATCAAGCAGATATTTATTCAATCGTAGGGCAACAAATTTGGTCGAAAACAATACAGAATAATACATCAGAAATGCTAAAAACTGACCTGTCAAATTTCCCTATTGGAGTCTACATTATAAAAATTAAAACTTCAACTGATACATATCAAGTTAAAGTTATTAAGGAATAGTATAAAATCAATTCATTTTTGAGAAAGGGAACTTCTTTATGGAGGTTCCCTTTTTTATTTTACGCATTGTTAATTTTGATGAAAGAATAGATCTTTTTACTGATTTTATTTCATCACACACTCTGCTAAAGTTATTTGTTGTGAACTGAGTTTAATCACTCTTTAAAGTGCATCTAGTCAAATTTTCTTTTTTTTAAATTACCCTATTTTATGAATGATTTACATATTCTTTTAGAGGGTTGTTTTTGATAACATAATCACTAGTGCTTAATTTATTGATTTAACAAAGGGAATAGATTTCGAAACTGATTTCATCTAACTCCTATAAAATCGATTTGAGTTCGTCACATTTTAGCTAGTAGTTCGTCACATTTCAATGTTTATGAACTAAATTAGTCACTTTTAATAGAGATTTTTACAAACGGGTTATAGAATTATTTCTAATCCGTTTGTATTTTAAAAAAGAGGCTTCGTAAGAATGTCCTCTTTTTAATTCTTACTATTTACATGTAATTTATCAAGAGTTCGAAAAAAAAAATAGAGTATTAGTTTCGCTTAAAACTACCTTGAGGGTATTGTATCTTTTTACATTCCTGTTTAAGTCCATTTCATCTTTTCCTCAATATGATAATTTGATTCACTATTCAGTTGAAGATGGATTACCAAGTTCTGAGGTCTATAAAATGATTCAGGACGACCTGGGGTATATTTGGTTTTTGACTGATAGAGGTGTAAGCCGATTTGATGGTTACGAATTTGAAAATTTTAGTTCTGCAGATGGTTTAACAGATAATGTATTTTTTGATGCCCAAAAATTAGATAACGGATCAATTTGGATCCTTGGAATGAATGGTTCAGTGACTATAATCAACCCTTTACTTCCTACTTTTGAAAGTTATGAGTTCAATGAAATCCTTGTTGACTGCAGAAATAACGCAAGTGTTCCAAAAAATATTACAGTTGATCGAGGTAGCATGTTTATTACTTATCTTAATTATTCGGGATTTTTAAAGATTAGTTCTACAGGGGAGGTTAGTAGAAGTTTTTCACCCGTTTTTGACTCATCCATATATCATTATTCAATTGGTAAAGAAGGGTTTTTTAATTATGGACTTGAAAATTCAAATGATAACAGTAGTTTCAATTTTTCATTTTGGTCCAGACCAACCTTCTATGTAAATGGTTTTTTTATACCAAATACTAAAGTAGCTGTTTTATTGCACCATAAGGATTCAATACTTATAGAGGGTCCCTCTCGTTTGCTAAGAAGAACTATTTCAATTAAAAATATTCTTGATATTGGTCCTCTAAATAATAGACAGTTTTGGGTTAGTTCTAAATATAATGGACTCTTTATTGTCAATTCGAATGGAGATATTGTTGAGCAAAATAATCTTGCATATGTTATCAGCGATTACTTTATAGATTTGCATGGTAATCAGTGGTTTTCGACATTAAAAAATGGTGTATTTCTAAAGCGAAATTCTATCATTAAGAGGTACCAATTCTCCAATAAAAAAGATAACACGATCAATCAACTATCAAGACACAAAAATAAATTGATTGTGGCACACCAAAATGGGAACATATCAGAACTTAATTTAACAGAAAATAAATATTTAGCTATATCCACGACTGAGGATCGAGGAGCAGTGGTTAGTTATGGAGACAGTCTTTATTTTTGTGTAGATCGTAAACTATATAATTACGATTCAACAATGACGCTTGCATATAAAACCCCTCCTACACCCAATAATATCGTCGTCAAAGGTGGAGATATTTTTGTTTGCCTTAACAATGGCTATAAGCAAATCATAGAGAGAGATACGCATCAAGTCGTTTATTCACAAAGAAGAATCAACAATGTTGTCACTTATAATTCGGCGGAATACTTTGCCTCAGATTATGGGTTATTCATTGAAAAAAAGTATCCAGATAGTAGTTCTCTAGAATTGTCTCCTGTTTACCAGAATAGGGTAAATGACTTGTTAGCTTTAGATAGTGTACTTTTTTTAGCGACTCATGGAGAAGGGTTAATAATTGTAAAAAATGATAAAATTTTATCCACTATATCAGGAAGTGCAATATCAAATAATTATATAAATTCTCTCTTTGCAAGCAATGACTCTACATTGTACCTTTCTACCAATTCAGGATTAACAAGATTATGTTTTTCCAAAGGTTATTCAAATTTTTCTTCTACTATTATCAATCAGGAACAAGGGTTAATCTCTACTGAGGTTAATGACTTAGAATTAATAAACGATACGCTTTGGATAGGAACTGGTCAGGGTCTTTTTTATATGCCTAAAACTTATTTTGATCGAGATAACGTAGTTAATGATTACAAGTTAAGAGTTAAGGGAATAGTCGTAAAAGATGTGGTTTTAGAGAACAAAGCATTGTTAGATTTATCCTATACTCAAAATAAATTACAGTTTAGATATTCTGTGATATCATTCAAATCTGCAAAGAATACAGTCTATAGGTATAAGCTTAAAGAGGTGGACAAAGAGTGGATTTATACTAAAAATAGAATCGCAAATTATTCTGGATTGAGCCCAGGAAGTTATGAATTTATCGTTCAGGTAAAAGGTGAAAACTTGTTTTGGGAAGATCAAGCAGATTCTGTTTTTGTTGTTATTAAGCCACCATTTTGGAGGACTTGGTGGTTCCTTTTTATTGCTTTTGGGAGTGGTATTTTACTGGTGTACATTTTTTTCAAATTAAGAATATTATTGGTTAATAAGGATTTGGTAAGGGAGTTACTCAGACAGATCTTAAAAAGATTAAAAAGAAAAAGAAAAAGTATTATTGTGAGAGCAGGAAACAAAGATGTCAAGATTTTATCTCACGATATCAGTTATGTTAAATCAGAGGGTAATTACTTGGAAATTTACCATAAAAACGGGAAAACAGTCATTCGACATAAAATTGGTGAATTTTTAGCTTTAGTGCCAGATCCGATTGAGTATCTCCAAATCAGAAGGTCATATATAATCCGAATAGATAAAGTAGATCAATTGGGAAAGGACTTTGTCATAACCGCTAAGGAAAAAATTAAAGTCGGCTCCACTTATCATGAAGAATTCAAAAAGATGACTTTGTAAGTTACAAAGTCTAATTCTTTTAGTCTTTTATTGTCAATTTTACATGTAGCCTTACCAATTTTTAGTTATTCTAATATTCTTTGGAGCAACTACTGATTCTACGGTAGAATTGGCAAGATACATACCATTGTTTTTTTTCAGCATTAATCTAGTGATACAGGTTTAATTTTCTGTTCAATTTTTCATGATTGAGTATAAAACTAATTGTAGAAATACCTGGTGTAATAATCCCTAAAATAGTTCGTCACAATTTCATTAAAGTTCATCAACCACCTTTTCAAGTTTAACCCTTTTTTATTCGTTGTTTGTCACAAGCCACTGTAAAACATAAGATTTCGAGTAAAATACACTCTAAATTTGTTCTACTTTTTAATACAGGAGGCAGCCGAAAATCCAATAATAGAGTAGGTGAAAAATAAAATCTTTTAAAATGAAATGTAACATTAATTTAAGGGCCATAAAAAAGAAATTTTTGGCAATAATCTTTTTCTGCATTTGTAGTATATCGGTAAATGCTCAGTTTTTTGATCTATCAACAGGGATCGGAATTACTAATAGTGGGGTTCCGGATCCAAATTGGATAGTTAACCAAGTATTACCCGTTGCTATTCCACCAGCACCTGCTTTGATTATAATTCCGCCAATAGTAGGTGGAGACAATCCGCAATATCCAACTGGTGGATGTGGTCTATGGATAGCTCCCCCCCCCAGGAAACTCCACAGCAGGAAATTCTTTTTACACTTACAGCAATTCATTTATACTTAATTCTTTAGACTGTGGGGCTACCGCCACGTTAAATCTTGACTACTTGGGTGCTGATGATTTCGTAACTCAAATTACTCTTAATGGTAATCCTATTTGGACTGGGCAAAATTTTGCGTTTACTAATCTTCCTAATAATACAGGTTTATGGAATTTGATTGGTATTCCAGTAACACCCTTTCTAAATGCAGCCGGAACTCCGAATGTATTAAGAATTACATTGCGTAATCAATGGGGAGCATTCTCAGCACTTCGAGTTTGTGGTGGAGTAACAATTTCTTCTCCATGGCCACAAACTACAAAAAATGCGTCGGAAGGAGATATTACGAATGATGTTGTAACATATAATAATGGAAATGTTTATGTGACAGGAACATTTGCTCAGCAAACTACCCTTGATGGTGGCAGTAACCCAGATATTATTATGTCAACACTTAATAACTTTCAATCAGCTTACATTGCAAAGTATGATGTTTGTGGTGATTTATTATGGGAATCTCACACCCAAAATTTCAACAATAGCGAAGGCAAAGCCATTGCTTTAGATCTTCCAAACAACATAGTTTACATTACAGGCACCCTAATGCATAGTAATACAACAACCAATTCAAGTTTTTTTAATTTTACGAATCAAGTATGCGGTAACCCTGTAATTCCTTTGCATAATGCCATGTGGGAACAAGGCTTTGTCGCCTCATTTGATATGACTACGGGATGTCTCAGAACTTTAGATAAAATAGTAGAAGGTCAATATACGGATTGTCGTGCAATTTCAGTAGATCAAGTAACTGGAGATGTTTTCATAGCGGGGTCACATACTTCTGGTCACAATCATCAAGGTTCGTCTTCAACAACTTGGTATAACCATTTATCTGATGGGTTTGTTAATCAATATGCTGGTGCCGGTTTTGGCCTTGCACCACATACTAATTATAGTCCACCGGTATTATCCCAAATATTGAGAGGTACAAGGGTAAACGATTTAGATTATGATGAGGCCCGGGGTAATTTATGGGCCGTAGGTGAAGTTTTTGTTAGTCTCGACTATCAACGTTCCTTTTTAACAGGACTAGAGACCCGCACAAGTGGTTTGCAACTATTGGAGGACAGAACAGGGGGAACATTTCCATACCAAGCTCAAGGACAAGCTCTACCTGGAGGTTATGAAGGAGCTAATGGCGTTGCGGTTGATGATAATTCTGGCAAAATATTTTTAACTGGAACCTTTTCTCAAGGAAATATTTTAGGTAATACTAGTTTTGATATCTTTAATCTTGGAATTAATATTCCATTAAACACCTCCATTAATAAATCTGCTTATATGGTATGTTATGATCGACAGAATGGAAATCATTGGGCTGAAAGTTCTACTGATGCATCAGCATGGGGAAAGGCAGTTGATGTTAGAAATGGTGACGTTTGTTTTGTTGGAGATTTTTCTGGAGACATTAATATCCCTTCATTTGGGCAAATAGATCATAATGGCAATGTTAACAGTAATCACCTGTTTCTTACCAGTTATGATTTGAATGGAAACCCGTTATGGTCAAATACAACTGAAAGAGCTGGGAACAATATTTTAAATCAGCACACAATGGCGGTCGCTTACGATAATAATAATCACGCTTTTATGGTAGGGTCTTATAGTGGCATTATGGACTATGAAAATGGAACATCACAGCCATTAATGTCAACTGGAATAAGTGGCTTTATTTTAAGAGCGAGTACAACAACTGTAGCCTCTTCAACATCTGGGTCTATTAGAAGTGCATCCGTTAATACAGAAATGTCTGAATCACATACAAGTGAACCAACAATTATAGATGCACTGTTAGTAGACGGTTTCGAATTATCAATATATCCGAATCCAAATAATGGAAGGTTTACTATAGAATTGGAAGCATATAAAGATGCAACTCAGGTTTCGATATTTACAGTTCAAGGCCAGAAGGTCTGGGAAGAAAAGATGAATAGGACATCTAATAACGTAAATCTTGAAGGACTTTCACCAGGAATCTACCTAGCCTATTTTGTAAAAGGAGATCAACGTGAAACGAAAAAGATAGTGATAGAATAATGACAATTTAAAAAATAATATTATGAAAAAAATTTCTTTAACAACTATATTAGTTGCATTACTATTCGGATGCAATAAAGTAAATATTGAACAAGTTCAAGAACCTTCGCACCAAGAAGTGGTGAATGAAATACAAACAAGAGATGTAGCAAATGATGATCTGGAGCCGCCGGAACCAATCATTGTTCCTTTGGACATTTTACCATGCGGTGATAACTTTCGATTTATTCATGAAGATCCAGATTTTGATTATTCAGGGCCTAATCCCCCGCAACAATATACTGCGGTTAATCTTACAAATGGTTATTCGTTAGGAAATGGAAGTATTTCTCTAGGCGATTATTTTAATTTCCCTACTGGTTTGTTTGGACCTTGCGACAATATAAAGGTTACATTTCCGGGCATCATTATCAGTATTGCCCCTACTACTGCACTATCTATTGTTGTAACAGCTGATGGGTGCGGAGGGGAATACAATTGCTATTACACTGAGCCTGGAACAATAATAACTGCTGATCCAAATGATAATGGTATTGAACCTGAAGTGCCTTAGCATTACTGAACCCAAGTTAAAAACGAAAAAGGGGAGTCATCTGATGGCTCCCCTCTTTTGTTTTATAACCTGTTGAAAAGTCTGATTCTCAGAAATTGGAAAACCCATAGGCTATCCATACCTTCGTTCGCACCAATTATAGATTAAAATGAGCTAAATATAATTTGATTTATTTTCTGATCGAATAAAATAGAAAATTAAAGCA
>JBGCFR010000034.1:0-47747 GCA_045107045.1 Crocinitomicaceae bacterium | reverse complement strand
GAGAAGCGCCGCATTGAGCTTGCCGAAATGTTTATGCTGAGCGAAATGAAATGAAGCCGAAGTAAGCCCTAGTGGGTAAACATTAGAAAGCTTCATCTAAAAGACGATTACTGCGCGGAGTCGAATGGTGAGTAGGGAAATAGTGGAGACTAGAACAAATACCTGATTATTCCTCACATTTTCCAGTAACAAGATTGACTGACCTTGCGGGTGCGTAATAGACTTGCATGGCTTCAAGATCCCATCTGGGTGTCATAATTTCTGATGAAAAAGTAGGACAGTCATTACATTCTTGCTCTATGCTCCAGAACCCCTTGTATAATTTAATTTTGACACATCTTGAGCTGCCATTGCCTGGGATGGAAAGCCATTTTTTTTGCTCAAAAATTACTATTCTATATTCTCCATCTGGGCTTGTAGATGATAATATTTCAACATTTCCAAAATTAAAATAGCAGTACAAACCTAGTGTAAATACAACGAGAACGACTATAATAATTGAAATCACGTTTTTTTTCATATTGCAAACTTTTAGTTTTCACTTTGCAAAAAAAATTTTGAAGCCACCTTGTTTTTTTGAATGATAATAGGGTGTTAATTCTTATAATTTTAAGAGCAAGATATACATTTGTTGTATTATTTGATACGTCTTTGTATATTTTACTATCCTAATCAGATTTAATCTGCCTCACCAATCAAATCGTATTTATGTGCCACGGATACCGCTTCAGCACGTCCTCTGACCAGCAACTTGCCATAGACTCTTCGTAAATGTGTTTTAATCGTTGATTTAGATACAAACAGTTTTTCCGCTAATTGATCGTCACTCCAACCTAATGCAAGGTAAGACAGTACTTCCATTTCTCTTTTCGATAGCGCCATTATTTTGGGAGGAAGTTCTTTATTTTTAGACGAGGAAAAAACATTGTTCAACAATGCTTCTTTATCTTCTAATGAAATTTGCGTGCGATCCAATTCTGTTTTAATCGTTTTATTTAGCTCATTTAAAGTATTGTTTCTCGCGGCAATTAGTGCTAATTGCCCAGATAATAGCTGAGCATTTTTTTGCTTCAAATAGTAAAGTACTACAAAAATTAAGGCAGCTACCACTAAAAAAACAGATAATCCAATCCAGTATATGACTTTTAATTTTTCTTGCTCAATTAACTTTTCATTCTGGGCAATGGCTAGCTCACCGTCCGAAATTGTTCTGAGGTGTTTTTCGTGCTCATACTTCCCTTCCATTTCTGTGACTGCATAAATATTGGCTTCATTAATCAGTGAATCATTGTAAGAAACGTACAGTTTCATAAAATTTAAGGCATTGGCTGGGCTTTTATCAAGTTCAGCTATTTGAGATTGCAGCAAATAAATATCTCTTAAATTTTTAAATGAGTTCGTGACCAATGCCATTTGTTCGGCTTTAGTAATGTAGTTTCGAGCTGAGTCTAATTGGTCGTCTATTAAAAAACTATGCCCAATATTGGTGTAAATTGAAATTCTGAGGTATTCGTCTTCATTTAAACTATCCAAAGCAATGGCCTTTCGGTGATAAAATAGTGCTTTTGTTGAATTGTTTAATCCAATATAGCAGTCACCCAAATTGTTTAGTGTTCTTGCTACTTTCGTATTCGAACCTAACTCAGCATAAATTTTAAAGGCTTTTTCATTAAAGTCAATAGACTTCTCAAAATCATTTAAATTAAAGAAGGTAATACCTAAGTTGGTGTAAGATGCAGCAATGCCAGTTGAGTCTCCAATTTCTTTTTTAATTACTAAAGATTTTTCATAGTATTCTAGCGCTTTCGAATAGTTATGCTGCAAGTCATAAACAGCCGCTAGGTTATTAAGGTAAAAACCTTGACCCATTAAATTGTCGTCTGTTTCCATTAGTTTTAAAGCCTCTAAAAAATGATAAACAGCTAATTCGTATTGACCTTTATTGAGATATGTTTTACCAAGGTTATTATGTGTTAAAGAAAGATCCTTTAAATCTTCCCAATTATTTTTAAATGTTAAACATTGTTGAAGCTGCTCTACCGCTCTGTCGTATTTACCAGCTTTTCTATTCAATTCTCCTGCCTGATCTAAAAAGTAGGTGATAAAATTGGTGTCATTAATGGCTAATGCAATGGGGATATTTTTTTCAGAAATCTCCAAAGCTTTGTCTAAATCAGAAAAGAATAATTCAGTTACGGCATCCATGTCTGCTTCTAATTTTGCTTGTTGACTATTCAAATTAAAGCAAGCTAAAACGGAGAAAAAAAGTACTAAATATTTAATCATGAAGTGGGGTTTTCTATGTCGTTAATGTTCGTTCAATAAAATTTAATCAAGTTTGAAATGTCATCCTAAAGAACGACAAATATAGCTGAAAACCCAAGTTTTACTGATAAAACAATACAAAATTCATCCTAAAGAACGACAAAAAGATTCGTTTGGATTCACAAATTTGTGTGATACAATTGAATGAACATAAACCTTTACATTCAAGTAATACCAAAATCAAATTAATACTATGAAAAAAGAAATTTTAATGGCCTGTGGGATTTTATTATCAACGTTAGGTTTTAGTCAGGGAAAATTTTACACAAACAATTTTTCCAAACAAGTAAATGAGCTCAATACAACAATGAAAACAATTGGTTTTACAACCGCTTTGCCGTCAAATTACACAAAGTATAATGATATAGTAGCTGTAATTGACAACAAAGACGAAGGACTTTACGATTATTATACTCTCAATTTCTATTACAATTTATTGCCAACTAAGGATGTTCCTTCAGGAGGTAAGTTGAAGTATGTTATTGAATCTGGATCAGGCACAAGAAGCGATTTCACGTCTTTGTTCAGAAAAGATAAGGATGTTGATTTTGAAGTGTTTCACAGCAAGACTTATAAAGCTAGAACATTCAGATACCAAACAGTTGCAGTAAAAGTAATGGGACGAATACAGGATGGACATCATTGGGTAAATGAGGAATATGTTCCAAAATGGAAATATGAAGAACTATCTTTTACCGAAATTAAATTAGATTTAGGAGCTCCGAATCCTAATTTCACTACAGAAAATGGCCTATTTACCTACAAAAAATACAACACAGGTAAAGCATTGACAAGGATTTATCCAAGTGAAGATTCCGAAGATTTAAAAGTGATGTATGCGCATGGTGAAGAGTATAGTTCAAAAATGTCATTTTCAATATATGAGATTAAAGCTGGTGAAGTACAACAAGAGACATTTGATATGGGAGGTCCTGCTCCGACAGCTTCTAAAGGGGCCTCTGTTGCAGATATGATAAAAGAGATTAAGTTAAATGTAAAAAAGACATTAATAAAATCTTCATGTTATAATGAGGCTCGGAGTGTAAAGTTAGAAGGTCAAAGAATAGCATCAAGTAAAATAAGTGAAGGTATTTACGAACCGTATATGTTAGATGCTGGTAAAACATCATCTAATGCAGGCTCAAATGCATTGGGGTCTTTTAAGTCAATTGGCGGACAATTTGTCAAGCCTAAAGGTGGGAGTGATAAATATAATAAGTTTGTAAATAGTGTTGAATCTGATTTAAATTGGCAGCAAAAGAATTTAGGAAATGTTTCTTTTCAATTTCTGGAATTAGATTTATATGATTACAAACAATGCAAGAGTAGCTCGTCTTCTAAGAGTATGACACTTAAAGAAGGAGAAGCTGGCAAAACTCAAAAAGTGATCATTTTTCTTGGCGAAATAGATGGTAAATTGTATGCTGGTGCGTTTACGAAAACAGGGAAAGAAGACATGAATGCTGAAGACTTAAAATTCAAAGATTTTATTCTAACCACTTTTAAAGTCAATAAATAGAAAGATGAAAAATGTTGTAGCGCTATTATTGGTGTCAATTTTCGTTATGGTGTCATGTGGAACCAAAATGGAAAGTGAAGAAATTCATGGCTTAGTATTTGGATATAGTCGTGGGCTAATGCTTGGGGTTGATATTGGAGATAGCTGGGAAGATGTAAAAAAGAATTGTAGAAGTGGTTGGGCCATTCGAGAAGAGGATCAAATTTATCAATTAAGAAAAGATTGGGATATGGGCAACGATATGATGTACGCTAGCTTTAATTTAGATGACCGTAATACTGTTCAGGAAATGGAATTCTCTATAACCGCTTCAGGTGGAAATATTTTAGAACTTAAAAAACTACACCAAAAATTTATTCAAGATTTTAATCTAATCACGTCACAAAACTTAAAGACCGATTGGCAATATTCTGCGCCAAATGGAAACTTGTATACTATTATGCTTACATCAATGGAATTAGATGATAAAAAACAAATGTTGACGGTTTATACTATTTTACATTTACAATAGTGAAGTGTGAAAGTAATATCTCGTTTGTATAAATAAGGAGTCAGGAAACTGACTCCTTATTTTTTGGACAATGATTCCTTAATCATGGACATAGATATGAGCATTATTTGATACAGAAACTAAATTGAAAGTATTTTACACATTAATAACTATGGATTTTAGTATTTAGTTAGATATTAAGATAAAGGAGTAAGGATGATTGTTTCTTGATCAAGATAAGGTATCAGAATTTAATATCTATATCAAATCTAAATCTGTTTCCTGTTTCTTTGGTCGTTCCAAAAGGAAGCAGTTGTTCAACAAAATAGTATTTGGCTTTTAAATTTATTTTTTGATTAAGTTTAATTCCTCCAACTATTTCAACACCATTGAAGTTGGTCAACCTACCGTCTGGAGAATTAAATTGAGAATAATCCCATCTAGCCCAGTCGTTTTGTGCCATGAAATCAACAGCTGAATAACGCTCTAAATAAGCATAACTTGCTTTGATAATCCAATCTCCTTTTTGTTTTAAAGTACCATACCCGAGTGCGATTACCAAACTAGATGTTTGGTTTTTAAAGCTATTAGAGATCGAGTCGTTTAAATCATAGTCTTGCAAATTATTATAATAATCTAGTTCAAATACAATGTTCCTTTTTTTGGAAATCTCTGCCCTAAGGCCTGTATGAAAAATAGAATAATCAAGTAAATAGGTCTCTGATACGTCAGGTATATTTGGAATATTTTTGAACAGATAAATTGCAGGAAATAATTCAACACGATTATCTAAAAATTTAAGGTAAACTTGCCCTCCTTGAAAGTAGGCATCTTTATCTAATGCCCTACCCATGGTTGACATAATAAAATGTCCAGCTTTAATATTCAGTGAGTCGATAAAATTAGATTCAAATAGAAAAGACTTCCAAACAGATATTCCCTCTGGAAATACATTATCACTCCAAAATAACTCATTGCTTTTTTCGAATGGGAATGTATTTTTTCCCATCCAAAAACCAGCTGATTTGCCTTTGCCTTGAAAGTATGCTTTCTCTAGTCCAATGGGCAAAGTTCCAAACTCCTTAAAACCATTACCAAGCGTTAGTTGAGGGTCTTGTTGTTTATTTAGTTGCCCTGTTCTTAGTCTTAAACCTACCTCATACCAACTATTAGTGTATACTGCTCCCACCCTTAAACGGTAACGAAATCGAGTTCTGTCATCTCGAAAAGTTCCGTCTGATTTTTTCGAATTCCAATCCTGTTCAAACCTAAAACGGAAGTCTCCCTGAAAGGTTAATTTAGATAGAGTTGTGTCATTTTGGGCTAGTGAACTAAAAAATAAGGTGATTAGTATTAGAGTAATCGTAAATTGCATTGCTTTGGAACATAAATATTAAATTCGGTAACACAATATAAAGTTTTTGCTTGACTATATTATTCAAATCAGCTATACAAATTCAATAAGTTAATCGCTTTTGTATTTTTTAATCTTTCAGCAACCAATATAGGCGTATCCCCTCCCATAACTTCTTTAATTAAAGGATTTCCACCACTTTCAAGTATTAATTTGGCTATTTCCAGTTGGTTAAACCGAATACTTTCAACAAGGGGAGAAGCCATAAATTCAGGATGCTGATAGTTGGGATCTATTCCCATATTAAGGTACATTTTAACCAATTCTAAATCGCCTTCTTGAATGGCTTTAAACATAGACTTCCAATCTCCTCCTGACATATAATTTTAATTACTTATGAGTGCCAAGCTAAGCTACTCATTTTATTTTTTTAATATATAATAATACGATTAAATAATTGAAAAGTTTTGGCATCAACCCGCCAATTTCTTTTAATTTTAAAACAAAAAGAATGTACGTACAAAGACGATTTCCCTTTAAAAGTGTTTTAATATGGACAAAACGCGAAATTATTTTCTTTACTATTTATGCAACACTATTTACAGTACTTTTTGAATTAGTGGATATAAAATGGTTGCAGATCCCTTTGGCTCCAGTTGCATTAATTGGTACAGCGGTGGCTTTTATGGTAGGCTTTCAGAATAACGCTGCATACGATAGAATATGGGAAGCAAGAAAAATTTGGGGAGGGATTGTTAACACCTCTCGGTCGCTAATTATTACAGTAAAAGACAGTTTTTATATGCACCGTTCAGAGGCATCAAAAGATGAAAAGGAAGTTGTTAAGATAATTACCAATAGACATATTGCTTGGCTGACGGCTTTACGATATGCCATGCGTGCAAAAAAACCTTGGGAGGCATCTTATGAAACGAATCACAAGAAAGGATCTTTTCAATATAATGTGCCAGAATTCGCAACCTCACTTGAGGCAGAAATAGAACCCTATCTTTCAAAAGAGGAATATGAATATGTGATGACTAAAGCCAATAAACCAAATGCTATTATTAGCCTTCAATCAAAACATTTAAGGGCATTAACAGATGAAAAAAAACTCTGGGATTTCTCTTTGTTAAATTTTCAGGAAATGCTTAAAGAATTAACAGCGCTTCAAGGAAAAGCAGAACGGATTAAGAATTTTCCATATCCGAAACAATATGGTAGTATAGGCTTTCATTTTGTCCATATTTTTATGTGGTTGTTGCCAATGGCAATCGTGCCTGCCTTTGCAAGTATGGGATTAGAAATTACTGAAACGAACCCGTTCATTGGTAAATATTTTGTTTGGCTAGGCATTCCTTTAACAGTAATAGTAATTTGGGTATTTAATACTATGTTACGAATTGGTTTGGCTGGCGAAAACCCGTTTGAAGGATCGCTGAATGATGTTCCTATCTCTAATATTTCACGTGGAATTACAAGGGATATTTTGCAGATAATAGAGGAAGATTCAGAGCATATTCCTGAACCCTTTGAGAATATAAATAGTATTGAGATGTAGATTATCTTTTTTAAGAAATCTCGGAATAGAATTTATAATATTGTGTGCTAATTTGCATTGTGTTTACACTGTTTTACATTAAAAAACAGTTATAAAGCAAGTCTTCATATAACTTTATGAAAACTATAAAATTCTTAGACCATGAAAAAAGTAAAAATTATTGTCTCCCTAATCACATTGGTTGTTGCTAGTGGGTTTATTGTAAGCTTTGCTATCATTCAAAAAACTGATGAAGTGATTCCAGTTGCAAACTACCAAAAACAGATGGTGAATCTATTTGTAACTCATGGCCATTGCAGCACACCATTTTCAGGTAACGTCGAAAACTTGAAATTGGAAACCAATAGCTTTGCAGCTTTAGGAAACCCTATGGAGGATATGAACATTTCATTCGAAATAAATCCTTATTCATTTGCAGTTTGTAGAGGAGAAGGTTTAACGGAAAAGATTCAAACGCCTGGTTTGTTTGTTAGTGAAGATGATGAAATGATTAGTTTTAGAACAACGCAAGTATTTACCATGGGATTAGATTGGTATCAAATAAATGGAAAATTATCCATTAAAGGAGTTGAAAGGGACATCAAATTATTTGCCACAGGCATTAGAGGCTCCGAAGAAATTATGCCTAGTTATTTAATTTTAGAAGGACAGTTTAATCTATTTGATTGGGATATTGATTACGATAAAATTGTGAATGGTGAATCCGTTGAAGTGTCGACCAGGTGGATGCATTTAAACATGAAGATTGAGATGTGTTGAAATATATACAAAGTCTAATACCAAGAAAGGAATTACAAATTCCAACGACAGATACGTTACATGGTGGATGAGTTAGAGAAAATTATTGAAAAAATGGAGTTTGAAAATTTAAATATTCTTCAAATGTCAGCTGTCTTAAATGATAAATATGATTTGACAAGTATCAGTAATACCATGACTAAAATTCGAAAGAAAAAACAAATATTTCCGCCCAATGTTTTTGGGAAATGCGGAATTGACAGACGGGCAAATCCTTGTGGAGATGCTTCTGATTATTAAGTTATTAAAGATTCAGTCTATAAAAAGCACTTACTTTAAATAACCAGCTATCTGAAAAATCAGTATTTAATTGCGAGCGTTCATTCCCAAAATAAACAAGAGGCATAGCAAAATCTACAGATTCATTGTAAATTCTGTACGATCGTGCAACAGAACGGCCAACCCCGAATTGTAAATTAATTCCGTTTTCCATTCCGTACTGAAGATAGGTATACAAATCATTAGTTGATCTTGCTAAATATCTATCATTTTCATTAAAAAGTGGTGCGTTTAAATTATATGTTCTCACCTGTCCTTTAAAGTTGAAACCTACTCTTGTTTTTTCATTTAGCGAATAATTTAAGTCAACAGCTAAAGGTAAAAGAACTTTAGCTTCAAACTTTTCGGATGGACTTAAGTAGTAGAACCCTAAAATTGGCACCAAAAAGGTGCTAAATAATTCCGTGTTGGCATAAAGTCCAAATTTATAGTTGAAGTGATCGGATTTGGCATATTTCATTAAAGCCACACCACCAATCTGAAAATCATCTTTCCCTAATTTTTTTAGGTCAGATGAAATTTTTGGTAATAGTAAATAAGTGCCCGACCATTTAGCGTTGTGCTTAATATTTGTTCCTAATTTTAATGTAAGCCCCGTCACCGATTCTTTATCTCTAAATGGATTAAAAGAACCTTGAGTGAACTCATAAGTAATACCGGTAAGCACAGTTGCCTTCTTATTAATAACAATTGGGAGGGTGAAATCACCATTCATTTCCTGCAAGTTTACTTCAGCATCACTAGTGTCATAGCTGCTTGGCGAAGACAATGCATAGTCAAATTTAACTAAGTCAATATAGTTTTGACTAAAAGCGATTGCAGTTGAAAGTAAAAGGATAAAGATTATAACTACTTTTTTCATAGTAAAAGATTTAATGAAGCTAAAATAACTGAGTCAAATCTACTGTGAATATACAGTAATAATTAATTGAATTCAGCGAATGGAATTACTATTTGCGAAATTTGCAAATAGATCTTTTTTTGAATTAACCCTAAATTTAGATGTTCATTAATAATTTGAAAAAGAACTAGTCAACATCACTTTGTTTTTCAAAATTTCCTCTACCCAAAGTTTGTATTGTTTGCTTGAAGGATGCAAACCGTCGTCAGCTACCAGATCAGTGTCTATTAAACCGTTTTGCGAAATCGGGGTAATATCAACACAAAGGACGCCTTCAGTTTTGGCAACAGATTTACAAATACTATTATATGCTTCCAACCGTTTTGATATTTTCTTTCGATTGCGTTTTCCAAAAGGGGTATACCCATAATCGGGAATAGTGACAATAAAAACACCGGCTTTGCCTTTTTTGGAACGGGTAACCGCATAGTCTAAACATGCTCTAAACTTAGCTTCAAAACCATTGGCACTTTCACCTTGATACTCGTTATTAACCCCAATTAATAGTGATACAAGATCAAACTTTTCATCTCTTAGTTTTTTTTTAGCTGTCTGAAGTAAATTATCAGTCCGCCATCCGGTTTTGGCAATAATCTTGGTGTCTAAATTAACACCTTCATTGTTTAGAGCAGCTGCTAATTGTAGTGGCCAACGTTCGTTTTCATTTACAGATTCTCCAATAGTATAAGAATCACCTAGTGCTAAGTAGGTTAGTTGTTGTTTATTACTTTTTGTAATTGAAGAGCAATGAGATTTAATTGTACATGACCAAATGAGAAATAATGTAATAGGAAATAATAGATATTTCATGACAGATAAAAGTATAAGTTAAAAACTAGGCTTCCTTAAAATGCAAAAACAACTGTAGCTGAATTTTGCATATACATGTCATTTTTTCCTTTAGAAATAAAGTCAATTTTATCGCTGGTGAGTAAACCGAAGCCCAAGTTATAGCCAACAGAAAATTGCTTTGAGACAGAGTATTGAAGTCCCAATCCAGTATTAAAAGATGAATAATTTCCAATATTGACACACCTCATTTTCATAATGTCTGTGAGTTTGTTAACCCCAATTCCTAAGTAAAATGATGGTCTAAACCTACTATCAATCGGCATTATAATACCATTTGCAAAATTGTATTGTATAGCTATTGTTCCAGTAAATAGGCGACTTGATAAAATTTCTTCTTCTGGCAAAAAATGGGTATTATGTGCATCAGAATGATGATCACCATGTCCAATAGGTTGAGGAACTCTGTTGGCCATAATTTCATCTTCATGACAATACCCAAGGTCTCCAACAGTGCCAAGAAGCTTTAAACTAAACGAATTAGTCAGCTTATAGTTTAACCCTAAACTAGCAACACCGTAAACTACATTATTGGTATTAAAAAAACCGTTTCCTAAATCACCGTTATATTGCTGAAAACCAAACCCAGTAGTGATTTCAAATCTTCGAAAAACATCTTGGCTTTGTGCACTTGAGCTTAAACCAAAGATACTAAGACCGATTAAAACAAAAATTATTTTTTTCATACTTGTTAGTTTCGTTAATGCTTTGGAATTCAATATACTCAATTAAATAGATTAATTGTTATATTATTCGGATAAATTTTAAGTCTAATTTACTGGGTGCTTCGCAGAATTGAGGGTGAAAAAAACTGTAGTTATTCTATTATCATGCACATCTTGGCATAATTCTAGCAATATGTTAAATTAAAACGATTAGATAGAATATGTCAGGAAACCCTTTTAATGCTTACGATTTACTAAATATTGAGTCAAATGCTACTGAATCCGAAATCAAAACGGCATTCAAATTAATGGCACAAGAACATCACCCCGATAAACACCATAATTTGAAAACTGCTAATATTTTATTTAAAATTCTGTTAGAGTCAAAGGATATTTTGTTAGACCCAAACCGACGATTAGTGCATGATTACGCAAATGGTATCAAGGAGCGACCTAAGTCTCATACAGAAACCGTTTTCCGAAATGAATCAGAACCCAAAACGGACTGGGCAAGTTTAATGTTTGCTGGTGTTGCAGGTCTAGCGATTGGTGCGGCATTAGTTAGAAGGTCCAAAAATAAGAAACTACAATCAAAATAATATATACTTTAGTCCTATGACTCATGATGATATTATTATAAGGGAAGCAGAATCAGCAGATATGGTTGCTGTTCACAGTTTAATTACTGAGTTAGCAGTTTATGAAAAAGCAGCCAATCAAGTAATAAATACGGTTGATCAATTAATAGAAGATGGCTTTGGCCCAATACCATTATTCGATTGCTTAGTTGCTGAGTTAGATAAGGAGGTAGTCGGATTTGCGCTGTTTTATACAAGCTATTCAACATGGAAGGGCGCCTGCTTGTATCTGGAAGATTTTTTAGTGACTGAAAGTAAACGTGGTCAAGGGATAGGCGTATTGTTATTTGATACTGTTTATGAGATTGCAAAAACAAGACAAGTCGGAAGGTTTGAATGGCAAGTTTTAGATTGGAATGAACCAGCAATCAACTTTTATAAAAAGTACAATAACGTTATTTTGGATCCTGAATGGTTAAATGGAAAAATAATTTTCAAATAGTCTAGTTTAATATCAGCTTCAGCTTGTTTTGTACATTCTTATTGCTGTCAAAAATTGATAGAAAGTAAACCCCTTTGCTGAAGTCAGCCCACAATTGAAGGATATAAGTGAAATGATAACAACGCAAAATACTCTAAGTTTAATGCTAATTTTATAGGTAAATAGTCTAATGCAAAATTAGTATTTTTTAAAATAAGACAAGGTCAATTAATAGATTGACTATCATGTTTTAAGATTTTCTATTGAAAAGAAAGCTAGCAAGACTGAATAACGGTTTTTTTGCGTTTTCAGACACAGAAATTTCATTCAAGCTTTGCATTGCTTTGTTGAAATAATATTGGATTTTGTCTTCCGTTTTTTTCTTTATGTTCAGCTCATTATATAAAGATATAAATCCTTCAATTTTTGTGGTAGGATGTACTTCGGATATCAATTCTTTTAATCTTTGTTTTTGGCTTTCATTGGTGTCATTAATCGTCTTTAAAAATAGGTAAGTTTTTTTATTGGCTAAAATATCACCACCTACTTGTTTACCAAATTTGTCTTGATCGGCAAAAACATCTAGTAAATCATCTTGTAATTGAAAAGCAAGCCCTAAGTTAACACCAAAATTATATAGGGCTACCCGATCATTTTTGCTAGCACCTGAAATGATAGCACCCATTTCTAAGCTACAGCCTAAAAGTACAGCTGTTTTATATTTTATCATTTTTAAATAGTCTTCAATTTCAACATTTTCTGTTGTTTCAAAGTCCATGTCCCATTGTTGGCCCTCACAAACCTCAGTTGCAGTTTTATTGAATAGTTTGAGTAAATCTAATGCTATTTCACTGCTGTAATTACTAATAAATTGATAGGATTTTACAAGCAAAACATCTCCAGATAAAATAGCTATATTTTCATCCCATTTTACATGTACGGTCTCTTTACCTCTTCTTAATGGTGCTTTATCCATAATGTCATCATGGATTAATGAAAAATTATGAAAAAGTTCAACGGCAATTGCAGCATCTAAAGCTTTGTCATGTTTGTTTCCGAATAGTTCACATGCCATCAATGCAAGTATAGGTCTCATTCGTTTACCCCCAATTTTTAGGAAGTAACGCAGTGGGTCGTATAAGTTTGCAGGATTTTGAGAAAATTGAATTTGATTAAGACCTTGTTCAATTGATTGTTGGTAAGATAAAAGGTCAATCATTTTTAATATGTTTAAGGTCCTCTTCTTGGTATTTCTGTAGACTTTGTTCTATTTCAATATGTTTTAATTCAATGTCTGTTTCTTCGTCAAACAACTCGAATAGCGGTTCTCGAATGGCCTTATTAGACATTTTTCGTTGCATAGATAATAAAAGCGAAGGTAGAATGAGAAGGTTTGCAAGCATAGCAATAAGTAATGTTAAGGATACTAAAATACCTAATGCCTTTGTACCGCCAAATTGTGAGAAGGCTAATACCAAAAATCCAAAAAACAGAACAATTGACGTATAAATCATACTAATCCCAGTTTCCCTTAATGCCACCAAAATACAACGTCTTAGGTCGTGTTCATGGTTTTTTAATTCCTGTCTGAACTTAGCCAAAAAGTGAATGGTATCATCAACAGAAATACCAAAAGCGATACTAAAAACTAGTAAAGTAGAAGGTTTTATTGGGATGCCAAAAATCCCCATTATACCAGCAGTGGTTAGCAATGGTATAAAATTAGGAACTAGGGAAATGATCACCATTCTCCAAGATCGGAAGAGAATTGACATTAAAATGGCAATCAAAACAATGGCAATAGCCAGAGAAGTAAACAAATTATTTACCAAATACTGTGTACCATTTGAGGCTACAACAGCAGTTCCAGAAAACATTAATTCCCATTCCTCAATATCAATAGCTGCTTTCAGGTAGTTATTAAAATCTTGGTTATTATGATAACTGTAAATTTTCTCTTCATCCATTATAAATTCATCCCTCAAATCTGAATTATCTTTACTGATAACACTAATCAAGTTTTGGTATATTGAAGGAAACTCAGAATACATATCAGACAACGCATTATTTTTTTCTTCATTCTGAAGTTTTGAAATAGTATTATATAGCTGATTATATATCGCTTTATTTGGATTCAAAATTTGCCTTAGTTGCGGACCTAAAGAATCAATTAGCTCTTGAACCTGATATGAGCCTAAATCTTGGACTTGCATAGTAATATGCGTATAGATATTGCTCGAATCAATAAAGGGATTCTTACCGGCTCCATTTATTGAATTTGTCAAATAAGACTCAAACTTATTCATTTTGGACAAGGAAGGAATGGAATATCGGTCCGGATTTCCACCACTATAGGCCATATTAATAATTTTAACCCCATCAGTGACTGATAGTGACTTGGAAAAAAGCCCATATGAATTTAAGGTGGTTTGGATGTCTTCCAGTTCCTTAAATCGATAGATATAAGCGTTTTTCTTTTTCGAATTAATTAATATTTCAAATGGAATGGCTCCACCAAATTTATCTTGAAGGTATTGAACATCATTTGTTATAGGGTCATTTTGAGGAAGGTCACCAGTAATATTACCAGTTGCCTTTATATTTAATGCTCCAATTATAGCAATTGTCACAACAATTCCAGCACCGATAAATATTGATTTGCGTTTGTAAAGAGTAACAAATTCTAATTTTTCTATAGCAATATGAAGCCATTGTTTTTCTAAGTGTTGAAGATGTTTTGGTTTTGGTATAGCTGAATAGCTTAGTATAATAGGTAGAATGGTTATTGATAAAACAAAAACCATAATAATGTTTAAAGCGGCTATAAACCCAAATTCAAATAAACGCTCAGAATTCGTAAATATGAATGTTGCAAATCCCATTGCAGTAGTTAAATTGGTCAGGAAAGTGGCATTACCAATTTTTTGAATTACTCTAGTTAAGGCCTTTACCTTATTGCCATGATCTTTAATTTCTTGGTGAAATTTATTGATTAGGAAAATACTATTTGGAATACTAATGACAATCATTAACGGTGGAATTAAAACCATTAAAATGGATAATTTGAAACCGAAAAAGCCAATACTTCCAAGAGACCAAATTACACCTACAAATACCACTATATTGCAAATGAGCACAATTTTAAGAGATCTAAAAAATATAAATAATAGAATTGAAGTTACAATAATAGTAAGCGCTATAAAGAGGCCTAATTCTCCCTTCAATTTCTCACCTACTGCCACTCTAATATGCGGCATACCCGCTACTCTTATTTGACCTAGAATTGGCTCAAATTCTTTTGCTTTAGCTTCAATATCTAGCAAAACAATGGCCTTCTTCATGTCATTCATAATGGCCTCATCAATAAAAACCATCATTAAAGAAGAGCCTGTACTATCATTGTAAATTAGGCCATCATAAAAAGGATTTGATTTAATAATTTGTTTAATACTATCTAGCTCTGCTTGACTCTCGGGTTTGTGGTTGATTACTTTTTGAAATTCAAACTTTTTATCTTCAGTATTTTTAGAAAGCTGATAAAGATGGGCTTCTGAAAATACCGAATCTACAGCATCATAGGTGCTTACTCTTTTTCCTAGCTCATACCAAGCGTTAAACTTTTCTAGTTCATATAAATCCTTATTATCAATTGCGAAAATTAATAGTGATTCATTTTCACTAAACAATGCTTTTAATTTAAGATAGTTCTGTTTGGCGTCAGAATTTTTAGGCAACATAGTGCCGTACTTGTTGTCCATTTTCACATTATGCAAAGCATTATAGCCAAACATAATGGTAAGACCTAATAGCCCACTTAAAATAAGAATTCTATTACGTAAAATTATTTGTGATAACTTAATCCACATGCTTTAAAAATGGTTGATTTATTTTAAAAACTCAAAAATAATCAAACTCATAGATAATTGCATGACTTCGCTACTTTTCTTTTAAGAGCGAAAAGTTAAAAAGAAATAAATTCTTGTGGGTTTAAGGCAATTCCATTTTGCCAGACTTCGAAATGCAGATGTGGTCCACTTGTAAGTTCACCTGTATTGCCTACTATTCCAATTGGGTCTCCCATTTCAACAAATTCACCTTCTAATTTTAACAAAGTAGCACAGTGTTTATAACTTGAAATCATATTATTTTTGTGTTGAACAATAATTGTATAACCGGATTGACTATTCCAACCAGAAAAAATAACTCTACCCTCCAGTATTACTTTTATTGTTTCATCTTTTTCAGTAGCAATATCAACTCCATAATGTTTTTCCTCGATAATTAATCCTTTTGACACTACTCCGGATACTGGATTCATAAAGAATTCTGCTTGAAGAGTTTGATTATTTTTTTTTGATTCTGTTACCTCTGTCTCCATCTTTTTCCTCAGAATAGAATCAGCAGTTGATTTTTCAAAGTCGATTTTAAGAACTCCCTCTAAGGTATCTATGCGTCTATGCATTAGTGTGTCATTAAATGGTTTTTCCGTTAATATGTTTTTTAGATTATTTGTGTATTTTTCTTGTTGTGATAACTTTTTTTCTGCAGCTAAAAGAGCATTCTGATTAGCCTCAAATTGTGTATTTAATTTATAAATTGAAACATCATCAAAAACAAATTTTTTGAGTGGCGTGTAGAGTAAAATGAAATAGGTAGATAAACTAATGATAAAGATAAAAAACAGGACAAGAGTTAGAAAATTAATAAATGAAAGTTTAATACTCCATTTAACATTAAAAGTGTTAGCATGAACATAAGTTAACTTATATTTTTCTCGCCATTTATTAAGTAATTTTTTCAGCTTATTCATGATAACCAATTATTGCAAATTTAGCTAAAATCTGAAGGTGAATGGGAAATTGTAAGCAATAAAAGAATAACTAGTTAATCAATGATCAATACATATAAGCATTTTGTTTGTTAAACTAAACAACTATTGTCTTTTTGTTACGTATATTTAGTGTTGTAATAATAGGGGTTGTCCTGGCCATAATCGACTGTATTGCAAAGTATATTGTTTTATGAAGTTTTCATCAAGGTATATATTAATGTTTGTTAGCTGCTTGTTTGTTGGCTACAATGGCTTTGGTCAGCTTGTAACAGCAACATCTCAAACACCTAGTCAACTGGTTCAAAACGTTCTAGTAGGAAGTGGAGTGGATGTGACAAATGTTCAATATTCGGGTGGTGCTGATGCAATAGGTTCTTTTAATGGCACGAATACAAATCTTGGCTTAGGAAATGGAATCGTTCTGACCACTGGAACCGTTAAATCGGGGACAGGATTATTTGGAGCACAAGAGGGCCCTTATGGACCAAACAATAAGGCCAATGCGGGAATGGATAATAATACTGGCGGTTACCAACAATTGACGGCAATAGCAGGAGCGGATACATATAATGCAACAATTTTGGAGTTTGATTTTGTCCCGAAAAGTGATAGTGTAAAATTCAGGTATGTATTTGGTTCTGAAGAATATCCTGAATTTGTAAATGCAGGATTTAATGACGTATTTGCTTTTTTTATAACAGGTCCAGGATTTGGAGGAACATATAATATGGCAACTATTCCTGGTACTGGAGGTACACCTGTAACAATAGACAACGTTAACTCTACTACTAACGCTGCTTATTTTGTGAGTAACGGAGATGGTTCTGCAGCTCCACAGAATGGCTCATCAACCTATATTCAGTATGATGGTTTTACAACTGTGATAGAAGCAAATGCACAAGTTCAATGTGGAGAAACGTATCATTTAAAAATTGCAATTGCTGATGTAGGTGACCCGGAATTTGACTCTGGTATATTTTTAGAAGCCAATTCTCTTACTAGTCCAAGACCGGTAGAGATATCATCATCTCTTTTAAAAAACGCTTTCAATAACCAAAAATTATTAGCTGAAGGTTGCGAAGTAGCCACCATTACAGTAAAAAGAGATGGTAGTCAAATAAATCAAGCATTGTCTATCCCATTGAGTACTGGTGGTACTGCCATTGAAGGGGTGGATTATTCCACTGTTCCTCAAAATATTGTTTTTGCACCAGGCCAAGCTTCTGTTTCGTTTGATATTGATGTATTTACTGATAATATTCTAGAGAACGACGAAACCTTAAAATTAATATTGGACGAGCCTGATCCTTGCGGAAACAGTAATTTAATTGAATTAGATTTAATAATTAGGGAAGTAGACCCTTTGACAATAAGTCTTGCTAATGACACCATTTTTTGTACTGGCAATCAGGTTGCATTGGCAGCAATAGTTAATGGAGGAGTTCAGCCATATAGTTATAATTGGGCGTCAGGTCAAACAGGCCAAACTATAACTCTTAGCCCTGCTGTAACAACTCCGTTTTCGGTTACCGCAACAGATGATTGTAATAGCGATCCAGTTAATACTTCTGCAAATGTGGTGGTTATGGTATATGACCCTTTTGTGTTGAACATAAGCAATGATACTGCAGTGCTGTGCCCTAATACACCTATAAATTTGTATGCAAATGCTTCTGGAGGATCAGGGTCAGATGTTTATAATTGGACTGTTGATGGTAATACTATCAGTACCACAGAAACCTTTGAAGTTTCACCTTATGTTACAACAGAGTATAAGTTGGAAGTGACAAATTTTTGTGGAGAGGTGCTCACAAGTACAGTTGAAGTTGAAGTGTTAACTGATGTATTAACAGTGGCTACACTAAATAGCGTACTTATTTGTAAAGGTGATGATGTTGAAATTTGGGCTAAAGGACTTGGAGGTTTAGGTGATTTTTCATACTTCTGGCCACACTCAGGAGAAAATACTGAAAAAGTTACTGTCGCACCACTCCAAAGTAGATCATATGATGTATACGTTAGGGATGGTTGTGATACATATTCTATAAGAGGAACGGTTGATGTTAAAGTAACTGTTCCAAGAGCAGACTTCAAAGTTGCGAGTTCAAACATGATGGAAGGTCTGCCAATTCAGTTCGAAAATACATCAAGTGGAGGAGTTCAATGGGAGTGGAGTTTTGGGAATGGAGAATTTTCAACTGCTATTGTACCAAGTGTAACTTATGATTTAGAAGGCCCATATGTAGTTCAACAGGTCACTATTAGTGCTGCTGGTTGTAGAGATTCTATTTCAAAAGTTATTCATATCAATCCTGAATTTTACTTTTATGCGCCAAATGCTTTTACTGCAGATAATGATCGATTTAATTCCCAATATCGTGTTAGTGTTATTGGTGCAACAAAATTTCACTTTTTAGTGTTTAATAGATGGGGAGAAATCGTTTTTGAAAGTTTTGATCCTAACTTTGAGTGGGATGGACAATATAACGGAAAAGATGTACCAACAGGTGTTTATGTCTTTAAGTGTAAAGTGTCTGACATGCAAGAACAGAGGCATGACTTTGAAGGTTTTATTACAGTACTGAAATAAATACTATCTTCGGTTTGCTAATTTGCCGTATGTATAAATTTCTTCTGCTAAGCTTATTAATGTTTTTTTTATTGAATTGTCAATCAAAAAACGATTCAAATACGCAAGAATTAAGCTCAAATACTTCGTCTTTTTCGAAAAAAATTTCTTTAGAAAATACCTATGCTAAGCAAATCATCCTTTCTTGTCAAAGTGATGATTTAAAGTCTGTCGATAGCTTAGTAGATTGGGTTATTAAAGTTCAGCCTGGTGGTCTGTTTTTTAAGGAATGGACTATTGATAAAATTCAAAACTTAGCGATTAGATTAGATAGTTTAATGGATTTAAAACCCCTTTTTTTTGCCGACTATTTTGAATTGTTAGAAGAAAAGCCATATCCTATTTGGGGCGCAAATAAATCGTTTCATGATTCTGTATATTTAATGGCGTTTCAGTCTGCTGGAATTAATTCGTTGGTAATTCCGAAAGAGGTTCATAATGAAATAAATTCCAAAAAATATTTTAATAAGCTAGGGAAAGAATTGCAAATAAACCCTAGCTATAAGGTGAGTGCAAATAATCCAAAACTTGAAGATTTAGAAGCTCTCATCAAAAACTTACAAATGAGTACTGGTTTTTTAGTCATTGACAGTGTTGGAATAGATAGTCTACCATATAAAAAAATAAAAGAGGGCTTAAATTTTAAAGGGTTGTTAGTCACAAATAGCTTAGGAAATCACATTAGCCACTTAAATGCAGGGGCAGATATGGTAATGATTCCAAATCGTAAATTGTATAACCTAAATGGATATAAACAAAATAAAAACTCTGAGGTAGCCTATCGATCAATTCTGAATATTACTAAATCACAAAAAATTCACTACCAGGGTTTGTCAGCAAAAGCATTGTTATTAGGTTGTAAATTGCATTTTCAAGCTAAAGCTACAGTTGTTTTTAATAAGACGAAACGCATACTTCCAATGCGTAAATATAGAAAGGTGTCATTTGATAAATTTCTAAAGCAAAAAATTACCGGACATAAACAAGTGCTTAAGGTGCCAGAAAATAGTCATGATAGCTTACTGATGAAACTTGCGTTTTGTGAAAATGTTGATCGTACCTTAATTACTTTTTCTAATAAATCTCAATACGACTTATTGGAGTCTCTTCCCAATTTATTGTATAGCCCAATAGCGAATGTCGAAAATAATAAAGTATTAGAATTTCAGATTAAAGGTAAGCTACCAATTAATGGCAATCTGGTTCTTGACAATAAGAGAATTAAAGGGAAAAAGGAAAAAGGTAGGGGGATTCCCCAACTTCCACCAGAATTTGCATTTATCAATAGTCAGACACTAACAAATGTGAATGATATTGTTAGCTCGGCAATTCAAGGTAAAGCCTTTCCTGGATGCCAGGTTTTAGCGATTAAGGATAATGTACTGATTTATAATAAAGCATTTGGACACACCAATTATCAAAAAGAAATTGAATTAAATCAGCAGCATATTTATGATTTAGCTTCATTAACCAAAGTGCTATCTACCACACTTGTGGCCATGAAATTATGGGAAGACGGATATTTCAAACTATCTGATAGTTTGGAAGATTACTTACCCGATAGCTTGTTAGCATATATCCCAAATGGTAGTACTATAAAAAATATTACTTTCGAAGAGTTACTTACCCATAAAAGTGGATTACCTGCTGGTTTCCCAGTAATTAAATATATGCGTAAGGCGGCGGATAACGAAAGTCGATTTATGACTGGTTTTTGTGATTATCAATATGAAAATTATAAAACTGAAGTTGCTGAGGATTTGTTTCTTGATATTACGTTTCAAGATTCAATGTGGATTAAATTGAATTCACTTTGGTTGGATCCAAATAAACCCTATAAATATTCGGACGTAAATATGAATCTTTTATATTTTGTACTGACAAGAATTCTTGAATCTAATAGATTGATTCCAAATAAAAGAGAAGGTGAAAATGGTTTTGAAGTATTTTTATACAGTCAATTTTATAAGCCACTTGGTATGAGTACCACGAGGTATAAGCCACTAAGCCGTTTTACGAAAAACAGAATTGTTCCAACTGAGAATGATCGATTTTGGCGTAAGCAACTCTTGCAAGGACATGTTCATGACCCGAATGCAGCTTTGTATGGTGGCATAGCAGGAAATGCTGGTCTGTTCTCAAATGCCACGGATTTGGGAATACTGCTAAATATGTGGCAAAACAATGGGAAGTTTGAAGGGAAACAATATTTGAAGCCTGAAACGATAAAAAAATTTAGTGAGGCACAGCCTGGTACACACAGAGGGCTAGGATTTAATAAACGAACATTGGCAAACAATGCTTATGCTATGGCCACATCAGCAGATCCTAGTTCATATGGTCATACAGGTTTTACTGGGACCTGTTTTTGGATAGATCCAGTAAACAAAATGAGTTATGTGTTCTTATCTAACAGAGTACATCCAAAAGTCTCTAATAAAATCTACGAATTCAATGTGCGAACAAGAGTTCATCAAGTTTTTTATGATGCCATGCTAAAATAAAGTGTACCAAAGTAAACATAAAGCCGTTTATAACTTTAGAATTAAGCTTCACAAAAAAGCGACTTTGGCTTTACATTTGTTAGCTTATAACGTTGGATTCTTAAAGGCAATATGAAATTAATTAACCTTGTCATACTTATTGTGTTTTTATATTCTTCTCAATCATTGATTGGGCAAGTTTCAGATAAACACCATTCAAAATATGCTCAGTTTTACAGGGCTGAAGCATTATTCGAAAAAGATAAGTTTAGTGCAGCACAAGCTGAGTATTCAGCATTTATGGAAGTTGTAACTGATATTAATGACCCGTTTTTTATTAAAGCCAAATACTATCATGCATTAAGTGCTTTAAACTTATATCACCCAACTGCCGAGAAATTACTACTTGCTTTCATTCAAGCCTATCCAGAAACTGTGTATAGAAATAATATATACCTTGAGCTAGGCAAGCATTATTACCAAAGAGAAAGGTATGATGAAACCATCCAATGGTTTGCTAAAATTGACCCTTTGGATTTGCGAGAATTTGAAATGCCAGAGTATTATTTTAAATTAGGTTATGCCTATTTCACTGAGAAGAATTTAAAAACAGCCAGAAACAGTTTTTATGAAATCTTAAATATTGAATCCTCTTACAAAAGCCCTGCTTTATACTATTACTCGCATATCTCATATCTTGAAAAGAATTACCAGGTGGCGTTGGAAGGATTTAATAAGTTAAAAGAAGATCCTTCTTTTCAACAAATAGTGCCCTATTATATTACTCAAATTTATTATTTGCAAGGTAAGTACTATAAAGTAACTGCGTTGGCTCCAGAGGTTGGAAAAAACAAAAATGAAAAGCAAAATATTGAAATGTCAAAAATGGTTGGTGATGCTTATTATCGCCTGGGAAAGTATGACGAAGCTGTTCCTTTTTTGGAATCTTACAATAATAAAAGCGCAACCACACGTGATGAAGATTATCAACTTGGGTATGCCTACTTTAAAAGTGGAGATTTTCAAAATGCCATTCCACTATTTGATAAAGTTACTGGGGATCCAGATGAGCTAAGTCAAATGTCTTTCTATCATATTGCAGAATGTTATCTAAAACAAGATGAGTTTGTGGCCTCAAGAGAAGCTTTTGATAGGGCCGCTCAATTGAATTTTGATAAAGAAATTGAAGAAGATGCTTTATACAATTATGCGCTTTTATCTTACAAAATTGATTATAATCCTTTTAATGAAGCGGTCAAAGCTATGACAAAGTATCTGGATAAATATCCAGATTCTAAACATCAGCAAGAAATGTATCAATATTTGATTAATGTATACTCTACCATGAAAAATTATCCGGCAGCTATTGAGTTTATGGATAAAATTCCGAATAAAAATATTCAAATAAAAAGTGCCTATCAAATGATGGCTTACAATTATGGTGTTGAGTTATTCCAGTCAGGTAAATATGAAAAAGCGATAGGGGAATTTAAAAGAGTGAAAAAGTACCCTATTGATAATCAAATGAATGCTAGAAGCATGTATTGGGTTGCAGAATCATACTATAAAACCAATCGCTTACCTAAAGCCATTGCATCATATCGAGAATTTTTAGAAGAACCAGGAGGCTATAATTTAAGTATGCATAATGCTGCCTATTACAATATTGGATATGCCTATTATAAGCAAGAGGATTACGAAAATGCCATCCAATCATTTAGAACCTTTACCTTAGATAATAACGAAAAGAATGATGTAAAACTAACGGACGCTTATTTAAGAATTGGGGATTCCTATTTTAAAACTGTAAAAGATGATGAAGCTATTAGTTATTACCAAAAAGCAGTCAATCAAAAAGGAGGACAATTAGATTATGCTAAATTTCAGATGGGTAAATCATTTGGATTTAAACAGAATTACGAACAAAAGGCCCAAATTATGCTCAACTTAGTTCAAGATAGCCCAAATTCTACTTTTGCAGTTCCTGCATTATATGAGGTAGCTGAAGCTTATCGATTAATGGATGAAACTCACAATACACAAGCCATTAAATATTACAACCAATTAATACGAGATTATCCAAAGCATGCATTGGTCAAAGACGCTATCTTCCAGATAGGGATATTAGATTTTAAAAATAAGAGATACACTCAAGCTGAAAAACGTTTTTTAACTATTCTGAATAATTATAAAGATGATGAAATTAAACAAAAAGAAGCTTTAGATGGGTTAAGAGATGTTTACAGTGCATTGAGTCAACCTGAAAAATATTTGGCATTGGCTAAAAAATATAAAATTACAATTGATGATACGGAAAAAGACGATTTGTTTTTTAATAGTGCCTATGATCTCTATCAAGATTCTTCTTGGGCACAGTCCATTACTTCTTTCAATAAATACTTAACACAATTTCCAAAACCAATTCACGAATTAGAAGCTCATTTTTTAATTGCAAAAAGCAACTTAAAATTGTTAAATGATGCTGGAGCAGAAGAAGCTTACAAAAAAGTGCTTGGGTTTGTGAATAATAGATATACTGAGGAAGCTGCCTTGTTTGTATCCGAGCTAGTTTATGGCAAACAAAATTACCAAGCAGCAATTGGGTACTATACACAACTACTTTCGGTAGCCACATTTCCGAAGAATAAATTAATAGCACATATCGGATTGATGCGTTCATATACTTACTTAAGTGATTTTACAGCTGCCAAATCCCATGCCCAAAAAGTGATGGTTGACAACAATGCACTTGACTTTGTGAAAACTGAAGCAAATTATGTGTTGGCAAAAGCAAGTATTGAGGCCCTAGATTACCAGACAGCAAAGCCGTATTTAGAATATGTGGTTGCACACTCAAATGCTGAAATAGCGGCAGAATCACAGTATCATTTGGCTAATAAATTACATCTGGATGAGGATTACAAAGGGTCTGAACAAGCAGTCAGAACTTTAATTAAAAAGAATGGCGGCTATAGTTATTGGGTAGCAAAAGCATTAATTCTTCAAGCAAAAAACTCAATTGGACTAAATGATTTAGTTCAAGCAGAGTATACAATTAATAGTATTATCAAAGGATACACAGTGACAGATGATGGAATATTGTCAGAAGCAAATGAAGTAATGCAAGTACTACAAGGGATGAAGAGTAGGGCAAAAGACATCAATGAGAATACCGAAAATACAATTGAAATTAATAATGAAGACCAGAATAATGGAAACTAGAATATTAATACTTTGTTTAACTTGGCTATTACCTACTTTATTAATAGGTCAGGGAAATAGTAATACAACTACCCAAACAACTATTGTGTTTGAGGCGGAAAGGAATGTATCACCATCATACAGGGTAACCTCAAATCCTAAAATTATAGATACGGTTATTCCTTTACCAAGTTTTACCTATCCATTATTGGTGAAAAATATTGAAACTGAAATTTTTGTAGAAGATATTACAGCATCAAGAATTAAAATTGTCGACAAATTAGATAAATTATACCCTGGTTATGTCAAATTGGGTTTAGGTAATTATACTATGCCATTAGGGGAATTTTATTACAATGCCTTAAGAAATAGAAAGTTTAATTACGGCATTCATGCCAACCATTTGTCATCATTTGGTAAAATAAAAGGGTATGCACCAAGTCAGTTCGATCAAACTACTACTAAGCTATTTGGTGATTTTTTTCTCAGGAATCATGAATTGAACACTCAGTTTAATATGTTAAATAATGGTTATCACTATTATGGTATTTTGAATGATTCTATTCCAAAGGACTCATTAAGAAATAGGGTTGCTGCATATAGAACTTCAGTTCAGTTTTCAAATTCACCCAGAAGAGATAGCGCTAAATTGTTATATGATGCTTATGCGGATCATCAGTTTTTTCATGAATTTAATAAAGATTCATTAAAATTAGGTACAGCAAATGTTCGTGAGAATTCCATTAATTTTGGAAGTAAGTTTAAGTATAAATACATGGAAAATTGGTTTGCGCTTCAAGCTGATTTTTTATTAAATTATTATAAGTTCGGGGAAGGAGATACTACAGTTAGTATCCCAGATAGAAAGGAAACAAGGAATAACATCATAAGTTTAAAACCAACAATTACCACTTTTCAATTCAACGATAAATTAAAAGCAGAAGTCGGCTTTGATTTAAATTTCGATCTCAATGCAGAACAAATATTTAAACCGATTCCAATTATAAATGCGCAATACGATTTATTGAAAGGTATTCTAATCCCTTACATTGGCATTGATGGTGACTTAGAGCAAAATTCATTCAATAACCTTAATAGAACTAATCCCTTTATTGTATCATCATTAACTATAGAAAACCGAAAAACGTTTTCAATTTATGCAGGCTTGAAAGGAAGCTTTTCCAAACGGATTTCATACAATGCCACTATTCATACAACTAATTACACTGATCACGCATTATTCGTAAACGACACTATTATGTCAGATATGTATCAATTTAATGTCGTTTATGATGATGTTAGAGTATCAGGAATAAAAGGAAGTGTGACATACCAAAAAGATGAAAAGTTAAAAGTAGATGCTTATACAGCTTTGAATAGGTATGTGGCTAATACCGAAAAATTTGCATGGCATTTACCAGAATTAGTAATAGGTTTAAGGGGTAATTATAATTTGTACGATAAAATTTACGTGAAAGCTGATGTTAGCTTGCAGGGTGGTAGAAAAAGTCCAGGAGGTATATTCCAACCATTAAATATGGATGAGGATAAATACAAACTAGGTTTTATTAATGATATTAATTTGGAAGGTGAGTACAGATATAACAAAAGAGTGTCAGCATTTATTCAATTTAATAATGTCGCTAGTCAGCGTTATTTTAGATGGAGTAATTATCCAGTGCAAAGATTTCAAGTGCTTGGTGGTGCAACATTTAGCTTTTAAATTGTTCTAGCTTTAAATTTGGTAGTATATTTGTTAGGAGGCTAATACATATGCAAATCAAATATCTTCTTTTCACTTTTTTTGTTTGGACGAGTTTATCAGTCCGATCTCAAATGATTAAGGTATCGAATATTGATTCTATACATGGCGATTTTTCGGCATTTTCGATCGATAATTTGGGGAATGTTTACTTAAGTGATAACGATATTATTACTAAGTTAAGCCCGAAATTAGACACTCTCTTTTCTACCTCATTAAAGGCTCATTTCCCTACCTTTATTCAAGCAGTAAAAAATTTTAGAGTACTCACCTTTGATAAGGAAAGAGGCATAGTTCAGTTTTTTGACAATACGTTAACACCATTAACTTCTGATCTTAACCTTTATGACTTAAATATGGTACAACCTATTTTAGTTTGTGAATCTTTTAATGGCAACTCATTTTGGGCAGTAGATGCTGGCACTTTGAGGTTGTTAAAAATTAATGAAAAATTTAAAATTATAACCGAGATAGAAAACTTGAGTTTTTTATCAAATACTAATGATTGGCCCACTCAAATGTTCGAGCATAATGATCTATTATATTTGCTCACTAAATCAAATTATGTAATGGTTTTTGATGCATTTGGCACATTGATTAATAAATTACCGATTCAAGCCAATTGGTTGAGTATTTATCAAAACGCAATACTTCAATATAAGTTCCCAGAATTTCAATTTGTAAATCGTTTAAATTTAGACGTTGAAATGGCCTGCAAGTGGCCTATGTCTGGTATTCAAGCTTTCGAAATTACAAGTAAGCATTTATATGTTTTGAGCGAAAAAGCTTTTTACAGAGGAATGATTAATCAGTCGGTTCCAGCGAAAAATAATTAAGTGTTCAGCTATTTCCATTTTATTGCCAATTTTGAATTGGTTTTAATATCTTTGCCTTCGAATTTAACTAGGATAGATGAAAAGTATCTTCGGATTTATTTTTAGTAAAAAATACCTATATCATATAATAGCTATTCTTATAGTATGGGTTATAGTGATTTTTGGAACAGCAAGGTATTTAAAAAGCCACACTAGTTTTGGAGAGAAAATAGCTGTGCCTAGCCTTTATAAAATTCATGCAGACGATATTCCTGCATTAATGAAGTCCAAAGCATTATCATATGAAATTGTAGATTCAGTTTATGTTGATAATTGGCCTAAAGGAACAGTGTGTTGGCAACACCCAAAGCCAACAGACTCAACAAGTGAGTACGTAAAGTCAGGTCGTGTAATTCAATTATCGATAGTGCCATTGAAACCAAAAATGATTCAAGTACCACGTGTGCTAGATAAGTCAAAAAGAATGGCAGAAAGTCAATTAGAATCACTTGGTTTGAGAACCAAAATATCCTACAAGCCTTCAAATGTTGGTCCAGGATTCGTAATGGAGCAATTGATGAATGGAAAAGCAATGAAGCCTGATCAATCTGTCCCTAAGGGGACATTAATTGAGTTAGTTGTCGCAAAAGGGAACGGAGGAGCGGTTGTCTTGTTACCCAATTTATTAGACCTTACAATAAGTGAAGCAAGAATTCGTTTAACTAATTTAAATTTAGCCTTGCATCCAGAATGCCCATCTTGCAATAGTGATGATGAAATAGAATCCGCAAGAATTGTTAGCCAATCACCAATTGGTGGTGAAGGCGCAAATGTGGCATCTGGCACTATAGTCACGGTGTGGGCGGAAAAATAAAAATATGATTAAATCGATTGCCATATTGTTGCTTTTTATGCCATTGATTATTATAGGACAAGACACAATTGTACCTATGATGATTAACCCTTATTTAGAAGATAATTTTCAAACTAAGTCAGGTGGTTCTCTAGACAGCACATTTCAGTATAATTACTCTAATTTGGATATTCCAATTTTTGATGACTTCTCTACCAATAAATGGGCTAAGTATATCACTGATTTTACAGCGCCAAATGTGAGCTCAATTTTGTATTACTATTTATTTGATATTGATAACGGAATACCAGTTGACCCTAGTCAAGGTTTGTGTGATAGTTCAGCGGCACATAAAAAAACGGTAATAATTAATGGTGGTGTAGTCATAGATTCTGCATATACATACTTTTCTCCTGGCATCTCTGTTTTAGTGAATGATTTAGAATGTTTTCCTATTTCGGGATCACAAAAAACGTTATTTACTGAATGCTATATTTTAATTGATTCGCTTGTAGATGGGTCGCTTCAAGGCGATCAAGATACTATTTTTAATGCGCCTACTTATGTTCAAGATAGCGCTAGAATTTTCACTGCAGATATTACCAATTCAGAAATATGGATTGATGATTATGCATGTCATAATTATAGATTTGCTTTTGAGCCTAAATCTCTTGGTGTAGCCACGCTTGATGGTGTTAGTAATAATGGTTATCCATATGAATTCGGAAGCCCAAATGCATATGGAGATGCTGATGTTTTAACTTCAAAACCAATTAATTTATTTGGTAAAACCAATGTTTTTATTTCATTTTTGTATCAAGCCAAAGGACTTGGTAATTCACCTGAAGCATTAGATTCATTAATGCTGGAAATGTATGCTCCTAATATTGGAGATGGAACTTGGTTTACTATGTGGTCGGTAGATGGAAATGTGAATGATAATGAATGGAATAGCGCACATATTGAAATTTCAGCTTCAAGTTTTTTACAAAATGGGTTTCAATTTAGATTTACCAATAAAGCTTCAACTTCTGGTCAGCTAGACCATTGGCATATCGATTATGTACATTTAAGGGAAAATTCTTCAGTAAATGACACAATAATTGATGATTTGGCGATTTCCCTACCAATAGAGTCATTTCTTAAAACGTATACAAGTGTACCTTGGGACCATTATAATAATGTGTCAAATCCGAGTACTAAAATGATAGATAATCATGAGTTATTAGTCATGAATAATAATACACAAGCAAAACTAACCAACGCTGGTCAAGTCAATGCTGATGGTGGAGTGTTTAATTTGCCAGTTGCTTCTCCAAATTGGTCAGTTGGATCAAATATCTATAATTTTAACGTCAGCGGATTGCCATATAGTTTTGCACAAAATAATGCCATTGATAAAGCGGATTTTGATGTTAAAGTGAATATTGCAACAAGTTCAACAAATCAAATTACTGAAAACGATACAACTTATTTTATTCAGCAATTCAGAAACTATTATGCATATGATGACGGTTCTGCTGAATCTGGCTATGGTGTGCTAAATAGTAATGCTCAAATTGCCTATGGGTTTGAGGCGTATGAAGCAGATACAATTACTGGTATATTGATGAAATTTGTTCCAAATGTTACGGATGTTTCCGGAAACGTAATTTTAATAACCATTTGGGAAGATAGCAGTGGGTTTCCTGGACAGGTACTTTATAAGGATGATTTTTTCGAGCCGCATTTTCCGAATTATGCAGCTGCGAAGGAACAGTATACCTATTATACATTTAATGATAATAAGGCAGTTCCCGTGCCCAGTCAATTTTTTATAGGTTTTGAGCAAATCGAAGATGAAAACTTGTTCTTAGGATTCGATATGAATAATAATAATCAAGATAAAATTTTCTATAATACGGGAGGAGCATGGGTCAACGCTTCTTTTCCTGGATCATTAATCATGAGACCAGTATTTTCAACTGCATTGAATTATACATTAGATGTAGAACCAGTTTTACCAGAACCAATTGAATTTATAATGTATCCAAATCCAGTTAATGATATATTGACTGTGGCAGACTTACCGCAAGATTATGTATTGCAATTATTCGATATTGCTGGAAAGGAAATGATTAAAGTGGCTGAAAACAGAATTGACTTTAGTCCTTTTAATAGTGGATTCTATATTGTGAATGTGCTTAACCAGATGGGTAACGTAGTATATTCGCAGAAAATAATCAAGCAATAATGAACGAAAACGAAGAGAAGGAAGGTTTTCATGAGCATCATCATATTGTTGCCGATCCGGGACAAGAAATTGTACGAATAGATAAATTCTTATTAGAACGGGTTCCAAGTACTTCTCGCAGTAAACTTCAGAATCTGATCAAGGAAGAATTTGTATTAGTCAATAATAAAGCGGTTAAAACAAATCATAAAATCCATCCTGGTGATGAGGTGTCAGTCAATATGCCACACCCAGTTAGAGAGTTGGAGTTGATTCCCGAAAACATTCCGCTAGACATTGTTTATGAGGACAATAGTTTGATTATTGTTAATAAGCCGGCTAATATGGTAGTTCACCCTGGTTACGGTAATTATACCGGCACCTTGATGAATGCCTTGGTATATCATTTTGATAATCTTCCAGCAAGAGACGATTACAATACACGACCAGGTCTTGTTCACAGAATAGATAAGCATACAACAGGTATTTTGGTAGTTGCAAAAACTGAGGATGCGCTCACAAATTTATCAAAACAATTTTTTGATCGTACATCTGAACGAACTTATTATGCGCTAGTTTGGGGTGATATTGATGAGGATGAGGGCACTATCACGGGCGCTATTGGGCGTTCTCAAAAAGATAGGAAAGTTTTTCAAGTTTATGATGAAGATGAAGGGTACGGAAAACATGCGGTTACGCACTATAAGGTTATTGAAAGATTCCGATATGTGACACTTGTAGAGTGCAAATTAGAAACTGGCCGAACGCATCAAATCAGAGTACACTTTAAACATATTGGTCATCCTTTGTTTCACGACTTAGAATATGGAGGAGATAGAATATTGAAAGGCACCACTTTTACAAAATATCGACAGTTCATTGAAAACTGTTTTAAGTTAATTGAAGGGCAAGCATTGCATGCTAAAACACTTGGAGTAACTCATCCAGAAACAGGGGAATTTGTATCATTTAATTCTGAGCTGCCTCAGGGATTTACGCAACTGCTTGAAAAATGGCGCCAGTATGCTAAGCAGGACGATTAATAATTAAAATAAACCCAGTTGATTAATTAAACTTAAATATAATTTATTTATTAAATTTATTTTACTATTTTCGTCAATTATATCATAGGAATAATAAAACGACAACCTATATGAAATTATTTATTAGAACTTTATTTTTTACGTTGATTCTAGGATCAGCAAACATGTCTTTTGGACAAACCCCTAATTATGCAAAAAAAGCGTACAAATTGTACAATGCTGGTTTGTATGTGAAAGCGGCAGATGCACTTAAAAAAGCGTCGGAACAAACGAGTACAAAAACACCTGAAGCTAGAAAGCTTAAAGGTCAGTTTGCATATATGTCAGGAGATTGTTTTAGAATGCTTCATGATTTTCCTGCTGCTGAGCAACAATATGAAAAAGCTATTTTATTAAAGTATTATGAAATAGAACCAAAAGTATATTATTACTTAGGTCAAATGCAAATGGGACAAGGAAACCATAGCGAGGCTTTAAGAAGTTATAAAAAACATGCTCAATTGAATCCAAGTGATGAATTAACTAAAATTAGAATTCAGTCATGTGAGCAGTATAAAGCATTTATTAAAAATGGTGGCCGTCATGAAATGTCACCAATGACAAAGTTGAATACGGCACAATTTGATTATGGTACTGTAATGAACAGTAGAGGGAATACAATTTATTTTACATCTTCTCGTCCTGCCGCAACAGGTGATCAGGTCGATATGATTACGAATCAAGATTATTCTGATATTTTTATGTCAGTGATAGATAGAAAAGGGAACTATAGTGAACCAGTACCAATGGGATCACCAGTTAATACTATTCATAGTGAAGGCACGATTGCGTTTGACGGTAGAGGAAAGAAAATGTTCTTTACTAGATGTGTGAACATAGAAGCCGAAAATTTAGGTTGTGATATTTATGTGACAGAAGCAAAAGGTAAGTCGTTTACTGAACCAGTAAAATTAGAGATTAAAGATCACGATTCTACACATGTTGGTCACCCAGCAGTGAGTAAAGATGGTAACACTTTAATTTTCGCCTCAAATATGGCAGGTGGAGAAGGCGGAGTTGATTTATGGATGTCTACTTATGAAAGACGATCTGACTCATGGTCTTTAGCTGTGAACTTAGGCCCAGAAATTAATTCTGCAGGTAATGATATGTTCCCAAAGTTTGGAAAAAACGGAGAACTATATTTTTCAACTGACGGTAGAGTTGGAGCAGGAGGATTAGATATTTTTGTTGCTCAACAAAAAGGAAAAGAGAATGTTTGGATGGATCCTACAAACTTGGGAGACCCTTTGAATTCTTACGCTGATGATTATCATATTATCTTTACTCAAAGTGATGAGAATGGTACAAAAGGATTTATTTCTTCAAACAGAGCAGGATCAAAAGGACCAAGAGAAAATCCTTCACAAGATATTTGGTCATTTTATTTACCACCGGTTATTATAGGTTGTAATATTATTGTTGTTGATCAAGAAAATGGTAACCCAGTGCCTAATAAAGAAGTGAAATTGATCGGAACTGATGGTACAAACATTGTATTGACGACTGATGAAAATGGAGAGATTGAATTAAATGAAAAAGCAGATGGAACAAGATACATCAAACCAGGGGGCTCATTCACTATTGATGTACCTACTGTGCCTAAAGTGTGGTTAGGAAATAGAGATAAATTCTCAACAGAAAATATTGGTAAACCAACAACTATTATTAGAGAGATTGCCATTCTAAATATAGAAAGTGGTCCAATTAGATTACCAGAAGTAAGGTATGATTTGGCAAGATGGGAGTTGCAGGTAATTCCTGGTGAAATAAACTCAAAGGATTCGTTAAACTTCTTATATGATTTGATGGTCTCAAATCCAAATATTGTTGTGCAATTAAATTCACATACAGATAGTAGAGGTTCTGACGCGGCTAATAGAACACTAGCTCAAAAAAGGGCGCAGTCATGTGTTGACTATTTAGTAAACGAAAAAGGATTGCCTAGAGCAAGATTTGTACCTAAAGGATATGGTGAAGATAGACCAGCTACCTATCAAGGACAGCTTTTGACTGAGTCATACATCAATAAATTTAAATCAAGCGATAAAGCAAGATTTGAAATGTTACATCAGAAGAACAGACGTACCGACTGTGAAATTATCAGTTATGATTACGTAAAGTAGCAAAAATATTAATTGAAAATTAAAGCGTCCCGACTGAAGTCGGGATGCTTTTTTTATTTAAAGTCAAACCAAATGTCAGACGAAAGATATAACCAACGCGGTGTGTCAGCCGGAAAAGAAGATGTGCATAACGCCATTAAAAACGTGAACAAAGGATTGTTTCCTCAGGCGTTTTGTAAAATTGTGCCTGACCATTTAACGAATGATGATGCCTATTGTTTAGTCATGCATGCAGATGGTGCGGGTACAAAGAGTGCCTTGGCTTATATGTACTGGAAAGAAACAGGAGATGTTTCAGTTTGGAAAGGTATTGCGCAAGATGCATTAATTATGAATATTGATGATTTGCTATGTGTAGGCGCTACTGATAATATAATGCTGTCGTCAACAATTGGTAGAAATAAGAATTTAATTACTGGAGAAGTGTTATCTGCCATTATCAATGGTACTGAAGAATTATTAGCGGATTTGAGTAAACATGGAGTGCATATTCATTCAACTGGAGGCGAAACCGCCGACGTTGGTGATTTAGTAAGAACCATCATAGTAGATAGCACCGTGACTGCACGGATGAAGCGTAATAAGGTGATTGATAATAAAAATATTCAAGCTGGAGATGTTATTGTTGGTTTAGAATCATTTGGACAAGCAACATACGAAACGGAATATAATGGAGGAATGGGAAGCAATGGCTTAACCTCTGCTCGCCATGATGTATTTCATAAATATTTAGCAGATAAATTTCCAGAGAGTTTTGACCCGGCTGTTCCCAATGACTTGGTATATTCGGGCTCCAATAAGTTGACAGATTCAGTTGAAGGAAGTCCTTTAAATGCGGGCAAACTGGTGTTATCCCCAACAAGAACCTATGCACCTATTATCAAAGCTATTTTGAATAAAATAGACAGATCAGAACTCCATGGAATGGTGCACTGCAGCGGTGGTGCACAAACCAAAGTATTACATTTTGTGAAAGACGTACATATTATCAAAGATAATCTATTCGAATTACCACCACTATTTAAACTCATTCAGTCAGAGTCTAAAACAGATTGGAAGGAAATGTACAAAGTGTTTAATATGGGACACCGAATGGAGTTGTATGTTCCTGAATCAGTAGCAACAGAAATAATGGCTATCTCTGAATCCTTTAATGTTCGAGCTAAAATAGTAGGACGAGTTGAAGAGAGTGCCACAAAAAAGTTAACGATTAAATCACCTTATGGTGAATTTAATTATGAATAAAAATTATTCCAATGAGTGATTTAATTCAAAAATTAGAAGATATAAAAATTCGATTCGACGAAGTCGGGACTAAAATCGTAGATCCTGATATTATCTCAGATATGGATCGGTATGTTAAATTAAATAAAGAGTATAAGGATTTATCAATAATTGTAGAGACTTATAAAAACTACAAGAACGTATTGGATAATATTACCTCTTCAAAAGCAGTATTAGATTCTAACGAAGATGCCGACTTTAAAGAAATGGCAAAAATGGAATTAGATGAATTGCTTCCTAAACAAGAAGTTTTGGAAGAAGAGATAAAGATGTTATTGGTTCCAAAAGATCCAGAAGATGATAAAAATGTGATTGTTGAACTGAGAGCAGGGACTGGTGGAGATGAGTCTTGTCTTTTTGTGGATGATATTTTTAGAATGTATACTATGTTTTTTAAGGAAAAAGGTTGGAAGTATACAGTTGTTAATTCTCAGGCAGGTGGAACAGCTGGCTTCAGAGAAATATCTTTTGAAGTTGAAGGTGAAGAAGTATATGGAACATTTAAATTTGAATCTGGAGTGCACCGTGTACAGAGAGTGCCAGATACAGAATCACAAGGACGAGTGCATACATCTGCCATTACTGTGGCTGTAATGCCAGAAGCTGAAGAGGTAGATTTTAATCTCGATATGAAAGATATCAAAAAAGATACTTTCCGAGCTTCCGGAGCAGGTGGTCAGCATATTAATAAAACGGAGTCAGCTATTCGTTTAACACATTTACCAACTAATACTGTGGTTGAATGTCAAGATGGACGTTCACAACACAAGAATTATGCTAAAGCATTGCAGGTGTTACGGACACGTTTATACCAAGCCGAAGTTGATAAAGCACATGAAATAAGGTCAGCGCAAAGGAAGTCATTAGTGTCAACTGGTGATAGATCCGCTAAAATCAGAACATACAATTATCCTCAAGGTAGAATTACCGATCATAGAATTAATAAAACCATGTATAATTTGAGTAATTTCATGAATGGAGACATTGGTGAAATGGTGGATGCATTAAGGTTAGCAGAAAATGCTGAGAAGTTAAAAGAAGGAGGAATGGCTTAAAGTCAATAAATAAATTTTGCATAAAATGACACATCAAAAATTAATCGAAAACATCAAACAAAAGCAAAGCTTTTTATGCGTTGGTTTAGATGTTGATTTGGCAAAAATTCCGAAACATTTACTAGTATGTGATGATCCCATTTTCGAATTTAACAAAGCAATTATTGATGCCACTAAAGATTATGCTGTAGCCTACAAACCAAATATTGCATTTTACGAATGCCATGGGAGTAAAGGTTGGGATTCATTGAAAAAAACAATTGATTATATTCCTGATAATATTTTCACTATTGCAGATGCTAAACGAGGTGATATTGGCAATACGTCTCACTACTACGCTAAAACATTTTTTGAATACTTGAATTTTGATGCAGTTACTGTTGCACCTTATATGGGAGTTGATAGTGTCACACCCTTTTTAGAATATGAAAATAAATGGGTTATTTTATTAGCGTTGACATCTAATAAGGGAGCTTTAGATTTTCAGTTTTCAACTGACTTAAATGGAGAAAAATTATTCGAAAAAGTCATTCGTAAATCTTCAGAATGGGGGACACCTAAAAATTTAATGTATGTGGTTGGGGCAACTCGAAAAGAATCTATTGAACAAGTGCGAAAAGTAACACCAAACCATTTCTTTTTAGTGCCAGGAGTTGGTGCGCAAGGAGGTTCTTTAAATGATGTAGCTAATTATGGTTGGAATAATGATTGCGGCTTATTAGTTAACTCGTCTCGTGGCATTATTTATGCTGGCTCAGGTGAAAATTTTCAAGAAGCTGTCGCAAAAGCAGCTCAGGACATTCAAAATGAAATGGCTGCTATTCTTAAAGGTAAAAGCTTTGTTTAAGTAAAATTGCTGTTTTTATAAGAACGTTGGTGTGCAGAACGATTGCCAAAAATGAGAGTTGAAAAAATTTCTTTTTTTCATTAATGATAGCAACCCGGTTATGGATTCTATAAAAATCATCAATATTTTCTTATCTTGACTCTGTTTATTGTTTACATGAAGGTTTTGAGCCTTTGGATGATTTATAAAATTATAATTGATGGAAGAAAAAAAGGACCCAAAACAAATTGCCCAAGATATTCTAAATAAATCGGGTGAAGATGAATACTCAAAAAAAGTAAAAGGCGCTAGGGTGGTGCTAATAGTGCTCGGTGTCATTAATATGCTAGTAGGAATATATTATTATTTTCAACCATTTATGGAAATTGAAGGCTATATTACTATAGGAATAGGTGGTGTTTTTATAGGGTTATATTTTTTAGGAATTAAAAAGCCAATGCTAGCTTTAGTGTCAGGTTTAATTATTTATTTAACCATTCATATTTTAAGCGCTTATATTGAGCCAGAATCTATAGCTAGAGGAATAGTGTTAAAAATCATTTTTGTAGTACTGCTAGTAAGAGGAATTTCTTCAGTAAACGCAATGCCGAAGCCAAAGCCAGAAGAGAATAGTGAGTTGTTGGATGATATATAGAAAAATTTAATGGAGGAAGAAAAAAAGATGACAAGCAAATTGCTTCGGAAATAAAAGTACTGTTATCTGAAATTGATTCTGTATAATTAACTTTCAAATTGAATTAATGCAAGAAGAGTACCTACACTATCTGTTTAAAAATAAGTTTTTCGAAAATACCTTTGACACTATAAAAGGTGAAACAATTGAAGTGTTAAGCCGAGGTCATTATCATCATAATGCTGGGCCTGATTTTTTAGAAGCCAAGATCAAGTATGATAATAAGGTATGGGCAGGTCATATTGAGTTTCATGTTAAATCTTCCGATTGGTATAAACACAAACATCAAAATGATGAAAATTACAATAATGTAATTGCTCATTTCGTTTATGAATATGATGCGCCAGTTTTTATTGATAATTTTGAAATTCCAACAGTGGTCTTAAAACCTTTAATTAAGGAAGGTCACTTTAAACATTATTTATCCTTCAAAAATTCAAAAGATTGGATTCCATGCGAGAAACAGATTGAATCCGTTGATGAATTTATAAAGTATGAGCAGAAGGAGAAAGCATTGTTCAATCGAATGCAACGAAAATCAGCCGTTATTCTTAAAGATATAACTCGGTTTCAAGGAAATCAACAAAAAGGGTTTTGGTTGGGTTTAGCAAAAGTATTTGGCGGAAAAGTGAATTCAGAAACATTTTGTGAATTGGTTGAAAGAATTGAAGCACATCATTTAGCAAACCTAAATTACAATCAAACTGATGTTGAGGCTTATTGTTTTGGGTTAGCTGGTTTTTTAAAACACGATTTAGTAGGAGATGATTATTTGGATGAATTGAAGGATAAATTTTATTATCAGACTAAACTTTTCAACTTATCACCAATGAATGTTAAATCTTGGAAGTTTTCTCGCATGCGTCCTGGCAATTTTCCAACCATTCGATTAGCGCAGTTTGCTGCACTAATTTCTGAAACACATTATGATTTTCGAGAAATGAAAAATGTAAATGACTTAAAAGTAGAGTTGTGTTCATATTGGAAACAACATTATCACTTTGGCAAAACAAGCAGTAAATTAAACATTGGCTTGTCTGTTGGATTTAAAAGTTTAATATCTATTAATGCAGTTCTGCCTTTTCAATTTGCTTTAGGAATAATAACTGATGAACCTAAATTGAAAGTCAGTGCAATCGAATCACTTTCATTAATAAAAGGTGAAGAAAATAGCATTATAAAAAAATGGAAAACCCTTGGGATATCGGTAAAGTCAGCATTCGATTCGCAAGCTCTAATTGAACAGAAAAACGAATTTTGTAAACATTCTAAATGCCTTCAATGCAAAATAGGACAAGCTATTTTAAAACCAAAAATTTAGTTTATAAAGTACTTTTCGAATCTTAACATTCTGTAAAAAAAATTGTATATTAGCATGATTGATTTAAGCATATAATTTGTGAAAAGAACCATCCAAAAAATAGCTTTCTTTTTTGAATTGAGATCCTTCGGTGTTAGCACCTGGTTCGCTAATAAATTTGGTGTCAAAGTATCAAAAGTAAGGTTGTTTTTTATTTATGCTTCATTTATTGGTTTAGGGTCGCCACTTATTTTATACTTAATAATGGCAGTAGTCCTAGAACATAAACATATCTTTAAGTTTCAGCGAAAACCAAAAACCATCTGGGAACTGTAATGAAAAGACATTTCCATTTCTTTAAAAGGTTATATTATGCATTAGCATTAATACTGATTATAGTACTTATCGGTACTTTTGGCTATTCTACGGTAGAGGGTTGGAGTTTGTTCGATAGTTTTTATATGACTATAATAACAGTTACAACTGTTGGTTTTAATGAAGTCCATGCGTTGTCCGACCTAGGAAAATTGTTTACTTCATTTCTAATTATTACTAGCTTCGGTACATTTGCTTATGCTATTTCCGCAGTTACAACTTATATTGTTGGAGGGGAATATGTTAAATATTATAAAGAATACAAAATGATGAAAAATCTGGAGAAAGTAAACGGTCATACCATAGTTTGTGGTTTTGGAAGAGTAGGAAGTCAAGCTGCTCACGATTTAAGATTTTACAAACGTGAATATTTGGTTGTGGAACATTCTAAGGATATTTCAGAAACTAAACACCCCGAAACTATATTCGTGAATGGAGATGCTACAGATGATCAAATTTTGATAAAGGCCGGAATAAAAAATGCCACAGCATTAATTACAGCTTTACCAAAAGATGCCGATAATTTGTTTGTTGTACTTTCTGCTAGAGAACTTAACCCAAAATTGAAGATTATTTCACGAGCATCAAGTTATTCAACAATGCGAAAGTTAAGAATTGCGGGCGCTGATAATGTTATTATGCCGGATACCGTAGGTGGTGCTCATATGGCATCATTAGTCGTTAATCCTGATGTGATGGAATTCCTTGATTTAATAAAAGTATCTGGTAAAGCAGCAATGAATCTTGAAGAGATTGACTTTAAAGAATTGCCAGAAGATATGAAGTTTTGTACAATTACAACATTGAAAGAAAGAGCAAAAACAGGATGTAATGTCATAGGATATAAATCAGCAGAGGGCGATTATATCATCAATCCAAATGAGGATACTAAAATTGGGCCAGGATCAAAACTGTTTGTGCTAGGTAATCCAGAACAAATAAAAGCACTGAATGATGTTTATGGTTTAAAAGAAAAGTAATGAAACTACTGATAACAGGGTCCAATGGGTTGCTGGGGCAAAAAATTGTTAAACAATGTTTGTCTCACAATATAAATTTCTTAGCAACTTCTCAAGGATTGAATAGAAATTCAGCCTGCCCTAATGCTCATTTTGAATCACTGGATATTACCGATTTTAATCAAATCGAAGAATCACTTCAAAGGTATAACCCCACCCATATTATTAATACAGCAGCTGTTACAAATGTTGATTTCTGTGAATCAAATATTGATTTATGCCATCAAGTTAATGTAAAGGCAGTTGACTATTTATTAAAATTATCTATTCAGTTTAACTGTCATTTAACCCATTTGTCGACAGATTTTGTATTTGATGGAGAAGATGGTCCTTACTCTGAAAATGATAAAGTCAATCCGTTAAGCGTGTATGCAAAATCTAAAGTCGATTCTGAAAATATTTTAAATGCCTCTGACTATAAAAAGTGGAGCATTCTCAGAACAATTATTGTTTTTGGACAAGGTGAAAACTTGAGCCGCTCGAATATAGTACTATGGGCAAAATCTGCCCTTGAAAAAGGAGCCCCATTGACAATAGTTGATGATCAGTTTAGAGCTCCAACTTGGGCTGATGATCTAGCTTGGGCATGTATTCAAACTGCTAAAAAAAATGCAGAAGGTATTTATCATATTTCAGGACCCGAAACATTTTCGATTTTTGAATTGGTAAGAAGAGTAGCTGATTTCTTTAAACTAAACTTTAATCAAGTGTCAGCCATTAAATCTTCTGTTCTAAACCAGGCTGCCAAAAGGCCTCCTAAGACAGGGTTTGATATATCAAAAGCACAAAATGATTTAGGTTATCAACCCAAAACATTTGAAGAAGCATTGGCCAGTCTGAAAAATTAGGATAGCCAATTATAATTTTTATATTTGTTTAATACCGAACAAAAGACAACATTATGTTAAAAAAACTATCAGTATTATTACTAAGTTTTATGCCATTTATTTTAAGTGCTCAAGAGGCAGGATTAGATCAAAAGATTGATGAATGGTTTGGTTGGCTAACTGGATGGTTTGTCAATGTTGTTTTTTATCAAATACCTTTTTCTGAAAATATTAAAATATATTGGGTATTGTTTCCGCTGATAATCGGAGCTACGTATTTTACAGTTTATTTTAAATTTATAAATTTCAGTGGCTTTTCAACTTCTCTAAGAATTGTTCGTGGAAAGTATGATGAAATTGATCACCATGAGTCTATGGAAGGAGCTGGAGATTCTACTCCTGGAGGTGATGCAATTGAAACAATTGCTGTTGAGGGCCATGATGGCGAAGTGAGCCATTTTCAAGCATTAACCGCAGCTCTATCTGCAACAGTAGGCTTAGGAAATATCGCTGGTGTTGCCATAGCTGTGTCTATTGGTGGTGCAGGAGCAACCTTTTGGATGATTGTGGCGGGTTTTTTAGGAATGGCTTCAAAGTTTGTTGAATGTACACTAGGTGTAAAATATCGAGATATTGCTGAAGATGGAACTGTATATGGAGGTCCTATGTATTATTTGTCAAAAGGCTTAAAATCATTAGGTTTTGATAAAGGAGGGAAAATATTAGCAGTTATTTTCGCCATTTTCGTTATTGGAGGCTCATTTGGAGGGGGTAATATGTTTCAAGTCAATCAAGCTTTTCAATTAGTAGAAAACATTACCGGTGGTGAACAATCTATATTGCATGGAAAAGGTTGGCTATTTGGTTTGATTATGGCAATACTGGTAGGAGTTGTTATCATTGGTGGGATTAAAAAAATTGCTAAGGTTACAGATAAAATAGTCCCATTTATGGTGGTAATTTATGTCGCCGCATCACTTTATGTTATTTTTTCAAACTACACAATGATCGGTGATGCATTTGTGCAAATCTTTGATGGTGCATTTAGCCCACAAGGTGTTGCAGGGGGTATAATTGGAGTACTGGTGCAAGGATTTAAAAGAGCTGCATTTTCAAATGAGGCTGGAATAGGGTCTGCTTCTATTGCTCACTCGGCAGTTAAAACTAAGTATGCTGCAAGTGAAGGAATGGTTGCATTATTAGAACCATTTATAGATACTGTAGTTGTGTGTACTATGACTGCATTAGTGTTAATTATTACTGGAAATGTAACCAGTGCGAATGCTGGGTTAAATGATGCACAAGCAATTCTTCTAACTTCAAGCGCATTTGGATCAGTAATATCTTGGTTCCCTTATGTTCTAACAGTGGCGGTAGTACTATTTGCTTTTAGTAGTATGATTTCTTGGTCATATTATGGATTTCAGGGATGGACATATCTCTTTGGAAGAACTAAGAAAATGGAGTATGTATACAAAGTGATATTCTGTGTTTTTGTCATTATTGGAGCGGCAGCTAGCCTAGGTTCAGTTATTGGATTTTCAGACGCTATGGTTTTTGCTATGATGGTGCCTAATATGGTTGGATTGTTCTTATTAGCACCCAAAGTTAAAGATGAGCTTAAGTTATTTATGAATAAAATTAAGTCAGTAAAAAAATAGACTTGAAAAATAGGTTTGAATTTAGTAAAGCTGAGAAAGTAGGTGTAGCTATTTTAAGCATACTAATTCTTATTTTACTTGTTTTTTTAAATACACCAAGAATGTCATATATGCCTGATGTTTTTATTTCTGACACCAGTCATTTAACATACATATATCCAGAGAAGAATTTCACTTCTAAAAAAAAGAAAAACCACTACTATAAGGAATCCAAAATTAAGTATGAACATTTTAATCCGAATAGTTATGGAGCGACCGATTGGATGAAAATAGGATTTTCCGTAAAGCAAGCTAAGGTAATTGTGAGCTATAAAAATCGAATCAATGGATTCAGTTCTATCAAAGACCTTGAAAGTTGCTATGTCATATCAGAACGGAAAATGAATGAGATGAGAGGATTTCTCAAATTTACAGATTTACAAAAGGATACTATAGTTTCTGATGAGCAAATAATTCAACTAGTAGAATTAAATAGATCTTCAAAATCAGACCTTGAAAACGTTAGTGGGATTGGACCATATTTTGCAAAAAACATCATTGAACTGCGAGAAAAATTAGGCGGATTCTATGCTAAGGAACAAGTGAAAGAAGTGTACGGAATGACACTGGAATATTTTGATAGAATGAAAGCATATTTGACAGTAGATGCAACATTGATTACACAATTGTTAATTTCCGAATGTAGTTTTAGTCAGTTAAGACGACATCCATATTTGAATTGGAAGCAAAGTCAAATTATTACGGACTTAGAAAATAAAATCGTTAATCCTGAATTTTGGGATACATTATCAACCTTTGATGCGTTCAAAAAATCAGATATTATAAGACTAAAACCCTATTTAAAATAATGAAAAGCACGCAAGAAGTATTTAAAAATACAATTAGGAATGTACCTGATTTTCCAAAGCCGGGGATTAATTTTAAAGACATTACACCAGTGTTTCAAAATGCCAAATTAGTTCGGGACATTGTAAACGAATTAACTGAAAAATATAGAAACTTAAATCTTGATGGCGTAGCAGGCATTGAAAGTCGTGGTTTTTTAATTGGTTTACCACTGGCTTTATCATTAGATGTGCCATTTATTCTTATTAGGAAAAAGGGAAAGTTACCATATAAAACAGTGTCCTATAAGTATGATTTAGAATATGGATCAGCTGAAATCGAAATGCATGTTGATGCAGTGACTCAAGGACAGAGCATTTTAATTCATGATGATTTATTAGCAACAGGTGGTTCTGCTGCCGCTGCTGCCAATTTAATTCGTCAGCAAAAAGGGAATGTCGTGGGATTTGATTTTTTAATAGAGTTAGAATTTTTAGAAGGTCGTCAAAAACTCGCACCATACTCAAAAAATATTAGTAATTTTGTGCACTACTAAAATTACAAACTCATGAACTTTAGCCATAACGAAAATCAAAAAATGATTGCACAAATGGTGCGGGATTTTGCTCAAAAAGAAATCAAACCTAAAATGATGGAGTGGGATGAGGCACAATACTTCCCGGTTGAATTATTTAAAAAACTAGGTCATTTAGGATTGATGGGGGTATTAGTGCCTGCTGAGTATGGTGGAAGTGGATTTGGTTATGACGAATATATTACCGTTGTTTCTGAAATTTCACAAGTGTGTGGTTCTATTGGTCTGTCTGTAGCAGCTCACAACTCTTTATGCACAGGTCATATACTATATCATGCAAATGAGGAGCAAAAAAAGAAATATTTACCGAAATTAGCTACTGGTGAATGGATTGGTGCTTGGGGTTTAACTGAAACAGGAACTGGTTCAGATGCAGGAGGAATGAATACAACTGCAGTAAAGGATGGAGACCATTGGGTGATTAACGGTTCAAAAAACTTTATCACACATGCCATCTCAGGAGACGTTGCTGTTGTAATTGTTAGAACCGGTGAAAAAGGAGATTCAAGAGGAATGTCTGCATTTATTATAGAAAAAGGAACACCTGGCTTTATGTCTGGTAAAAAAGAAAATAAATTGGGAATGAGGGCTTCTGAAACAGCTGAACTTATTTTTAATAACTGTAGAGTACACCAAGATCAATTGATTGGTAAGGAAGGTGAAGGTTTTATTCAAGCTATGCAAATTTTGGATGGTGGAAGAATTTCAATTGGTGCACTAGGATTAGGTATAGCTCAAGGCGCCTATAAGGCAGCGCTTCAATATTCAAAAGAGAGAGAACAATTTGGGAAACCAATTTCTCAATTCCAAGCCATTGCTTTTAAATTGGCAGATATGGCAACTGAAATAGAAGCTGCTGAGTTATTGTTATATCAAGCTGCTGACCTAAAAAATCGACATGAGAAATTAACAAAAGAGTCAGCAATGGCTAAATATTACACTTCAGAGGTTGCAGTTTCAGTATCTACTGAAGCAGTTCAGATTTTTGGAGGATATGGTTATACTAAAGATTTTCCGGTAGAAAAGTTTTACCGTGATTCAAAACTCTGTACAATTGGCGAAGGAACGTCGGAAATACAAAAATTGGTAATCTCGAGAGAAATCCTAAAATAAAAATTCAAAAGGCATTGTTAAAAAGTTTTTTTATTTTATCTTTGCCCTCCAATTTAGAATTATAAAAAATTACGATATGTTAATTATTCCGATTAAAGAAGGAGAAAATATTGATAGAGCACTTAAAAAGTACAAAAAAAAGTTTGAGAAAACAGGTACTATGCGTCAATTAAGAGAAAGAAAGCAATTTACTAAGCCTTCTATTGAAAATAGACAAATGAGATTAAAAGCTGCATACAAACAAAGATTACAGCAAGCGGAGCTGTAAACTTTTTATAAAATATTACGTACAAAAAGGTGTAAACTATGTTTACACCTTTTTTTGTGATATGCTAGACAAATTTTTACATTACTTATCCTTTGAAAAGAGATTTTCTCCTCATACAGTTACTGCCTATAAAAGAGATATAGAACAGTTATATGAGGTTTTAGAAATTACTGATGAAAACGTATGTCATGTTTCTTTTCAAGACATCAGAGGTTATCGTGTGTTTTTGGTGGAAGAAAATCTTGAAAATACATCTATTAATAGAAAACTATCAAGTGTTAAAACCTTCTTTAAATTTTTAAAACGAGCTGAGGTTATTTCCATTAATCCAATGGCAAAAATTCAGGGCTTGAAACAAAAAAAACAACTCCCTCAATTCGTACCAGAAAATCAATTGTGGGATTCTTCAACATTTAACGATTTTGAAGATGAATTTACAAATAAAAGAGATGAATTAATTCTTGAGCTTTTTTATCAGACAGGTATTCGGTTGTCTGAGCTAATCAATTTGGGGTTGAATGATATTTCTAATCAACAAATAAAAGTATTAGGTAAAAGGAATAAAGAACGAATTATACCTATAGCAAAGTCTTTGCAAAATATGATAAGTGATTATTTAGAACTAAGACAAGATATATCTTCAAATTGTCAAAACTTAATTATTTCAAATAAGGGTAAAAAACTAGAATCAAAGTTTGTTTACAGCAAAGTAAATTATTACCTTAGTAAAGTAACGAACCTAAAAAAAAGAAGTCCCCATGTATTGCGGCATACGTTTGCAACCCATATGCTAAATAATGGAGCGTCATTAGAAGCTATAAAGAGTATTCTTGGGCATACCGATTTAGTAGCGACACAGGTTTACACACATAATTCGTTTAAACAGATTAAAAATATATACAAAACCGCCCATCCCCGTGGAGGCAATTAAAAAAATAATAAAACATGGATTTAAAAATTGAAGCAGTGCATTTTGATGCCGATAGAAAGTTAGTTGATTTTGTAACCGAAAAGGTTGAGAAATTAGAACAAATATTTGATCATATTGTTTTAGGAGAGGTTTTCTTAAAGCTAGATAGATCTTCTGAGAAAGAGAATAAGGTGGCTGAAATTAAAATAGCTGTGCCAGGGAAAGAGCTATTCGCGAAAAAACAGTGTAAGTCATTTGAGGAAGCAACTGATTTAGCGGTTGATGCTCTGAAGAAACAAATTAGAAAACACAAAGAGAAATTAATTGCTAGCTAACTGAATTGGCACGAATCTTGAATAAAGCATAAAAAAATATATTATGAAAACAATTGCAATCGTATTCACACTTTTTTTTGGGTTAGCTCTGAACGCTCAAACAGGTGGAACAAAAGTAAATGGAATTATTATTCCGAATATAGTTAAAGTAAATGATAAGTTTTTGAAGTTAAATGGCGCTGGTGTTAGAGAAAAAATGTTCTTAGATCTATATATTGGCGCACTATATTTGTCAAAAAAGACAACTAGTGCTTCTGGGGTAATTAATGATGATAATTTAATGTCGATCAAATTGCGAGTTATTTCAGGTATGGTAACTAGAGAAAATATGGAAGAAGCCATTCGGGCAGGTTTTGAAAAGGCAACAAAAGGTAATTCTAAAAGTATAGAATCTAAGATAAATGATTTAATTAATAAGGGGTTCGCTGGAGATATAGAAAAAGGAGATGTTTTTGACTTGGATTATGTGCCTGGTAAAGGGACGTATTTGAAGAAAAATGGAAAGGTATTGGTTATAATTTCTAGCCTAGAATTTAAGAAGGCATTATTCGGTATCTGGTTGTGTGATGAGCCTGCTGATGCGAATCTTAAAAAGAAAATGTTAGGCACGTAAGAAAAAATTAAAAAAAAATTAAAAAAAAGTTTTTAATAAAAAAATATCATTTATATTTGCACTCCCGTTTTGACGCGGGAGTTGTTTTTTATACGTTCTTTTAATAAAACAGTAAACAAAGTTTTTGCCTCTGTAGCTCAGCTGGCTAGAGCAGCTGATTTGTAATCAGCAGGTCGTGGGTTCGAGTCCCTCCAGAGGCTCTGTTTATTTTTTATTTTTTTTGGGGAGATACCAAAGCGGCCAACTGGGGCAG
>JBGCFR010000033.1:0-12496 GCA_045107045.1 Crocinitomicaceae bacterium | reverse complement strand
GAAATGAAATATGATTCTCAAGGGAGATTGTGGATAGGAAATGATGGAGGAGTATTTTATTCTGATGACAATGGAAACACATTTAGGCAAGCGAATAGAGGATATAATGTAACTCAATATTATGGTATTTCAGCTTCAGCTCATGGGGATGTAATAGGAGGTACTCAAGATAACGGAACAACAATGAATTTTCACGATAATCACACTTATCGTGAGCATGATGAATTAAGTGGAGGTGATGGTTTTACATGTGCTTCATCATTTATGAATAGAGATGTAATGTTTTCTACAATATATAATGGTTTAATATACAGAACAGGAGATAGAGGCTTTAACGTATCTCCGTATGGAGCTTCTAACTTATCTGGTTGCACACCAGGTGATTTAATGGATGGTTGTGGCGCTTTCTATACAAGTATAGAGTTGTATGAAAATCCTAATGACCTTAATTCAACTGACTTTATAGAATTTAGACCGAAGGAAAATTTAGATCAAGGAACAGTTATAGATGTACCTTCAGAAACAAGTCAACAATTTATGAAGTACACGCTAACGGAAGATGTAACATTTGATGATACATTATTTGCGAATACAAATCTAACAATAGAGGATTCGATAGTTAAAGATACTAGTGCAGGTGCTTTACTTATTAATTTATACAATACGCCATGGTCGTTTGTTACTGGTAGTGCGCCTATTACACCAGGTGATGTCATTGATGTGAATGGAACTTTGATTGTTGTCGAAACGATCAGCGTACAAGACCATTATTTTGGAACTAACGTTAATGAGCCAGGCGAAGTGGTTGATATGGGAGTTAATTCGATACTTCAAAGCGTTAGTTGGGATACTTTATTTGTACGAGACACATACCAATCATGGTTAGCGCTTGGTTTAGGTGGCGGTGAAGGGCTTTGGTTAACAAGGAATGCACTTCGTTTTAGTGCTCAACATGATGGCTTTCTTAAGGCTGGAGATGGTATAGTTGGAAGTGTTTCTGATATGGAATTTTCTAAGGATGGTGATCATCTTTTTGTTGGAACAACATCAGGTCGACTTTACAGATTGAGCGGATTGGCTGATAAATATTCACCAAACCCGCAACTTGGTACAGCCAATGGTAATATAGTTGATAGTTTAATTAGTATTGATCACCCTAATACACAGACAACTTTCGAACTGATAGCCACTTTTGGAGGTGCCCCAGTTTTAGGGATTAATGTAGATAGAGATAATTCTGACCTTGTAGTGGTAGCATTAGGAGGTACAGGTGGTAGTCAAAAGGTGAGAAAATCAACTGATGCTACTGGAGCTACCCCTTCATTCACTGGTATTTCTTCAAATCTTCCACTAATGCCTTGTTTATCTGTTTTAATGGATAGAGAAGATCCGAATGCAATTTTAGTTGGAACAGAGTTTGGGTTGTTTAGAACAGAGAATGGAGGAACATCATGGGAGTTCGTTGATGCACCGTTTGGAAAAACTGCCATTTTTGATTTGGAACAAAATTGGAGATCATGGGATGAAGGTTGTTTCGCAAATGGACAAATGTATATTGGTACTCATGGTAGAGGTATTTGGTCAACGAATGAATATCTTTCAGATGATTTGCCTAAGGATAATGTAATCGTAGAGCTTGGGATTTCTAATTTAAAACTGTATCCTAATCCTGTAATTTCTGATGTAAATGTCAATTTTGATGTAAAAGAAGCAGGAAAAGGTTCTGTTAGTGTTTATGATTTAACAGGAAAGCTAATTGTGGATATGCAGAATATCAGTTTAAATGAAGGAAAGAATAATATTGTACTAGGATTAAGTGATTTATCGAATGGTACTTACATTGTGAAATTGAAAACTGAATCTGATAGCCAGGCTACAAAATTCATTAAGCAATAGTTCACAATAAATAATTTTCTAAAGCCTTCAAATTAATTTGAAGGCTTTTTTTGTGCTCAATTCTTCGCGTTAGACTTGTTAAACAATTGAAAAAGTTGAAATTTTTTATGGAATTCTCCTATTTACGTTCCAACTAAATATTCGTAGGTTAGATTAATAAATCTATTAATTAACCATTGAGTATGAAAACAGTTAGCATTTTATTAGGAATTCTTTTAATGTCTTTATTTGCAGTATCTAATTTTTTTAAAGATAATATACCCAAACATTATTCTAGTAGGTCCGTCATGGAGACAAAACATTTTTCCTCCATTACTGGTGCGTTTGATTACTATAAAATGCTTAGGTCAAATGTAAATACAGGAACAGTTTTATCCGAAGATGCAGCACGAGCTAGAGTAGAGGTGGAAAATTTAATTTTAGCCGGAAATAGGTCAGACATTGAATTTGTCAATCATGGGCCAGATAATGTAGGAGGCAGAACTAGAGCAATACTAATTGATATCAATAATTATAATCATATATATGCTGGTTCTGTTTCAGGTGGTTTATTCAAGTCAACTAACCGCGGAAATACATGGTCGATAGTGGAAAGTTTTGAGGCTAATTTAGGTGTTTCTTCTATGTGTCAAACTGCCGATGGAACAATTTTTGTAGCTACTGGTCATTCAAGTGAGAAGTTTAGTGGTACTACGCAGTCTAGTGGAATGAATGGTAATGGTATTTATTATTCTAACGATAATGGAATAAGTTTTATACATATCGCTGGAAGTGAATCACATGATTATATCAATGAAATTGTTGCAAAAGACAATAGTATTCTAATTGCCGGCAATGAAGGTCTGTTGGTTTATGAGAATGGAATTATTTCTAATCTAACTTCAATTCAAGGAGCTTGCAGAGCATTGGCTATTTCACCGGATCAAGAGGTGATAGTGGCTTCCTTATCAGGTAATAAAACACATATCTCTACTGATGGTGGTGCTAATTTTACAAATATTTCGGGTATCGGAAATGGACAGATTCCGTTTAGTGGTGTCGGTAGAATGGAATATGCTATTTCTCACGAGAAGCTAAACGGCAATTATTATATTTATGCCAGTCAATCTACTGGACCAGGAAGATTAAAAGGAGTGTATTATACCTCTAATAATGGTGCTTCATGGGCTACCATTGCTCCACAAAATCAAGGCAATCCCGGAGATTTTGCACCGTTTGGCGATAATCAACAGGGTAATTATGACCAAATAATTACTGTCGTTAAAGGAGATCCTGAGTCGATACTCTTAGGAGGGATTCAGTTACATGGTAAATCTTTAAATGGGAATTGGGAACTGAGATCATTTGCAGGTGTGCCCCCTATTAATCCATTGTACGCACATGCTGATCAGCATGAAATGCAGTGGGATTCTCAGGGAAGATTGTGGATTGGAAATGATGGAGGAGTGTTTTTCTCAGATGATAATGGCAATACTTTTAGACAAGCAAATAGAGGGTACAGTGTCACACAGTTTTATCGAATAGCTGCTTCTGCACATGGAGATGTAGCGGGAGGTACTCAGGATAATGGAACACCAGGAAACTATCATGATAATCATACCTATCGTGACCATAAAATGATTAGTGGCAATGACGGGTTTGCATGTGATTTCTCTTTTATGGATAGAGATGTTATCTATTCAACATCACAAAGTGGTAGAATTTTTAGTACACAAAATAGAGGAGTGACCACCAATGTTTTGGAGCCAATAAATATGCCGCAATCACTAGGTACTCCTCTTGAGGACTTAGGTCCATTCCATACGGTTATAGAACTATATGAGAATCCGAATGATTTGAATTCAACTGATACCATTTCATTCGCCCCGACTGAAAGTATGGAGGCAGGAGAAGTAATTATGGTTCCTTCGCAAACAAGTAAACAGTTTATTCCTTATACCTTAACTGAAGATGTAATTTTTGATGATACTTTGCTTGCTAACCCAACCTTAACGGTTTTGGATGATATTGTTACTGATACTGGAGGGCAAGTACTGAATTTATACGACACTCCTTTTTCTTATACAAACGGTACCTCCGCTCCATTGGAGGTAGGAGATGAAATTCTTGTTGACGGAAATTTAATTGTTGTTGGTAGTTTAATGCAAATTCCTCATTACTTTGGAACAAATCCTAATAAGCCCGGAAAGGTGATTGATATGGGCAATAATCCAACTTTATTAAATGTAAGCTGGGACATTGTAAAAGTACAAGATGTATTTCAGTCATGGCTAGCATTTGGACTTGGGAATGGTGATGGGTTGTGGTTGACAAGAAATGCACTAAGATTTTCTGCTTCGCATGATGGATTTTTAAAAGTAGGTGGAAATATGTCAGGACAAGTAACCGAAATGGAGTTCTCTAAGGATGGCGATCATTTATTTGTTGGAACTTCAACTGGTGGTTTATATAGATTAAGTGGTTTAGCAAGCATTTATTCTCCAAATCCTGTTTTGGGAACAGCAAATGGTAATATTGAGGATACTTCTATAAGATGGGATGAGACAGGCGTAACATATACAACCGAAACCACTTTTGAGTTGGTGAATGATTTTGTTGGTCCGGTAACCGGAATCACTATTGAAAATGGAAATCCTAATCATGTTGTTGTTTCTTTAGGTGGGTACGGAATAAATGGAAGAATTCAAGAATCTTTAAATGCAACAACATCAAGCGTGGTGTTTAATTCTGCTTCTGGAAACTTGCCTAACATGCCTTGTTTATCAGTACTGATGGATAGAAGCGATCCGTCTGCATTGTTAGTTGGAACAGATTTTGGACTATGGAGGTCTGAAAATAGCGGAACGACTTGGGAATATTGCAATGCACCATTTGGAAAAACACCAGTTTTTGATTTGAAACAAAATTGGAGAACGTGGGATGAGGGTTGCTACGCCACTGGGCAAATCTATATTGGTACGCACGGAAGAGGAATATGGTCCACTAATGAGTACCTGTCTACTAATGATTATGAGAATAATTTAAAAGTGCCAACCGGAATTTCTAGTTTAAAACTCTATCCTAATCCAGTGATTACTGATGTAAATATTAGTTTTGATTTAAAAGAATCAGGAAAGGGCTCAGTTAAAGTGTATGACCTGACTGGTAGATTGGTAATTGATATGCAAAACTTGAGTTTAAATTCTGGAAACAATAACTTGGTACTTGGGTTGAGCGAATTATCCTCAGGGACTTATATTATTAAACTGAAAACTGAATTTGATAGTCAGGCAACAAAATTGATTAAACAATAATGACCTTATAGACCACTTCGTTGTTTTTGAAATAAATTGAACAAAAAAAGGGAAGCACTGGCTTCCCTTTTTTATATTGTTGTTTATAATGTTGACTCTACATGTTTTCAATAACCATTGCAGAGGCACCACCCCCTCCGTTGCAAATTCCAGCAGCACCGTACTTGCCACCATTTTGCTTTAAAACATTAATGAGTGTGACAATTATCCGTGATCCTGAATTACCAAGAGGATGACCTAAACTTACCGCACCTCCATTAACATCAACTTTTGAAGCATCTAAACCTAAAGCTTTGATATTTGCTAATCCAACAACTGAAAAAGCTTGATTTAATTCCCAAAAATCTATATTCGAAATTTCAAGATTTGCTTTTTTAAGAGCTACTGGTACGGCTTTAGACGGAGCTGTTGTAAACCATTTAGGATCGTGAGCAGCGTCTCCATAGCCAATAATTTTTGCTATTGGTTTTAAATTATATTTTTCTACCGCTTCTTTACTTGCTAATACTAATGCTGAAGCGCCATCATTTAGAGTTGATGCATTTGCTGCAGTAACAGTTCCTTCTTTGTCAAACACAGGACGTAATTGAGGAATTTTTTCCATTTTCACATTCTTGTACTCTTCATCTTCTGATACTATAATGGCATCTCCTCTTCTTTGCGGTACTTCAACAGGTACAACTTCTTCATTGAAGTTACCATTTTTCCATGCTGCTGAAGCTCTATTATATGATTCTATAGCGAAAGCATCTTGTTCTTCTCTCGAAAAGCTGTGTTCAGAAGCACAGGCTTCTGCACAAACTCCCATGTGAACCTTATTGTAAACATCCGTTAAACCATCTTTAACCATTCCATCTATCATCTTGACATCACCTAATTTCACAGCATTTCTCGCCTGATAGTAATGTGGCACAGCACTCATGTTTTCCATTCCACCTGCAATTACAAGTTCATTGTCACCTGCAATAATAGTTTGAGCAGCTAAACTCAGTGCTTTCATGCCTGAGGCACATACTTTGTTTATCGTAGTGCAGGGTATATTTTCACTTAAACCCGCAAATATTGCTGCCTGTCTTGCTGGTGCTTGACCAAGGTTTGCCTGAAGAACATTTCCCATAAATACTTCATCAATATTTTGATTAGATACACCTGCTTTGTCAATTGCACCTTTAATAGCGATAGCTCCCAGTTTAGTTGCAGGAACTGATGATAATGCACCTCCAAAACTTCCAATTGGAGTTCTTACAGCTGCTACTATATATACTTCTTTAGTCATAAAATTGGATTTAAATTTATTGCAAAAATAGGAAAAGATTCATGTATAATCTAGCATAATTTTGGATTAACTAGAGAAATGTCTGAATATTAAGATAAATTTTTTTAATTTTGTGCAACTATTGTGTTTAGAAATCCGTTTTTGTCTCGTAAGGCTGATTCGATTTTCAGAGCTGCAATTATAATTAAAAGATAAAATAATTAGGATGAAGAATATAAAATTACTTTTGTTATCTATCGTTTCACTTTTTGGAACCATTGGTATGGCTCAGACCAACAATACATCATGTGCAGACATGGCGCCAATTTGTACTGATGAGTTATTAGTGTTTGACATTAATGCCACGGGTGGTGGACTAGCACCAGGTAATTTTTATGACTGTCTTGTTCCTACTGTAGGAACCAACTGGTTTTACTTAAAAATTGGAACTGGTGGTAACCTTGATATGACTATGACAGCTCCGGTTGATTTAGATTTTGTGTTGTGGGGGCCTTTTGCTGATTTAGCAGCAGCGCAGGCTGCTTGTGGTAGCCTTGGTCAGAATACCACCCCTCCTTCTACAGTTGATTGTGGAGCTTTAGGAGGAACAACAGAGTCGATAAATATTTCAGGCGCAAATACTGGTGATGTTTATGTGTTATTGATCACTATTCCAACAGGAAGTTCTAGTACAACTTTTGAATTAACATTGGACCCTTCTAGTACCGGAAGTACGGATTGTTCAGTTGTTTTACCTCCTTGTGATTCTGATCCAGGGACTTTTACTTTAATTAAAAACGGAGATTTTGCTAATCCTACAACTTCTCCAATCTCATTGTGTGCTGGCCAAACTTTTCAAATCTTATCAAATGCTGACTATACGTTACCAGGTGATACAATTTCGTATGCGAATGGTGGAGATAGTGCGTACACAGCTATGATGATGTTTTTGTTATATGATGCTCCTCCCCAATTAAATACTAACCCCATACTAGATCCTGGTTTTACTGGTGTAATTATTCCTTCAGATTCTTTATTAGATACCAATAAAGTAACAACGAGTATTTACTTAGATTCATTGGATATCAATTGTGGTACCATCTGGTTCGTTCCAGTAGCTGGAGATGATGGCATTGGTTTAAATAATAACGTGGCGGGTGTTGGAGATAATGGACAAGTCAATTTTGACCTTGATGGTAATTTTTGCTTTATCTTAGGAGATGCCATTGAAGTAAAATATAACTGTGAAATAGTAGTAAATAGTACCATTGTTTGCCCAGGAACTAAAAACACTGACCCAAGTTCCATTGATATTAATATTAATGGAGGTGAGGGTATGGTAACTATAGGTAATTGGAAAGACGGGACATTGAACCCGCCGACAACTGTTACTACTCCAACAGCAATCAGTTTATTAAATATATTCCATTTAGATACCGTTGAGATGTCTTTTACTGATGAAGAAGGTTGCGTAGACTCTGTTAAAATTAACTTTAGTAAACCTCAGTTTCTTGATGTCACCGTGTCTCCTGCGGCAAGCTGTGGAGCGCTAGGTTATGTTGCTGTTGAGGGTGATCCAGCTACAGGTAATGGCGGAATTGCAAGTATTACTATGAATACCGTTGTAGAGTTTAATTCTGTGCCTTTCGATACATTGTATGCACAAGGAGGAACACAAGTACAAACTATTCTAACAGATGCAGCTGGATGTCAAACCGATACTTTAGCTGATATCTATATTTTAAATGGACAGCAAGTGGTTGGTAGTGTCATATCTGTTCAACCATTGTCATGTAATGGTGCAAATGATGGTTACGCCATTATTACGGCCGCAAGTGTTGACGGTAACGGTCAGCCAAATGGATCGTCGATAAATAGTATTACGTGGGTGCACGAATCGGGCGCACCAGTGTATGGTGGTACTGCTATTGATTCTGTGCTGAGTATTACAAATACTGACGTGAATGGTAATAATTGGGTGGTATGGCCAGGTACTTGGACTGCAATTGTAGTTGATCAATTTAATTGTACAAAAACATTTACTGTTGTAATAGAAGATAAGGCACTTATTGAGGATGATAACTCTGTTTTAGGTAGCCCAAGCTGTGTCGGATTGTCAAATGGTTCAATAAATATATTGGTTAAAGGTGGAACATTGCCAATGGTAAATTATACTGTAACCGATATAACTGGAACAATCAATTACCCAACAACTGGATCTGTTGTAGCTGGTTTAGCGGCAGGTACATATATTATTACTGTTGAAGATGCTAATGGATGTGAAGGTACATTCTCTAAAGCTTTATCAAATCCAGCAGCAACTGATGCCGTATTTAATGTGAATGACAATATTAAAGTAAAATGTTATGGCGATAGTACTGCATTTATTGAGCTTGTGAGTATATCCGATTTTAATAACAACCCATCTACTGCGAAACCGCCATACTTCATTAGTTGGGAGCTTGGAGGACTAGGTAACCCTCAAAACACAGTAAACACTGAATTAGATTTACCAATAAAAATTGAGAACTTACCTGCAGGTACATATACAGTCGAAATTGTAGATAATGATGCCTGTCAAACTAGTTGGGTATTTACTATTGGACAAGAAGATAGCCTATATATTCAAGATTTTACGGTAAACTCGGCATTTTGTAGAACTGGAGGCTTTCAAAATGGTAATGGATCAATGACTATGATACCAGCTGGAGGTAAGGGTAATCACTATATTAAATGGACTGAGAAAGCTACCGGTGCCATTGCAAATACACCACAGTGGTCTGCAAAAAACCCTGGAGATTATGTACTTTCGTTAACTGATGATAATCAGTGTGAAGCAAAAATAGAATTTACATTGGATTCAATTAATCCGAAAGGAGACTTCACTATCAGTTCTGATCAATTTTATGTGTCTGATATTTACGAAGGAGATGAGGAGTTGAGAATTAGAGTAGAATTAGGTGACAACGTCACCAGTACCTTTGTACAAGAAGGGAACCCAAATAGTTTCGAACTCTACCAATGGAATTTAAACTCAAGTAATATAAATGACGAGGAGAGATGGTTTTTTACCTTTGACTCAATAGCTAGACCTGATACTACTTATTTGGGAGTTTCAGTTGATGAACCAACAATTTATCAGGTTTGCTTAGTTGTTAAAAATTTCAATGATTGTGCTGATACAACCTGTAAAGAGGTTAAAGTTCACAAAATTCCTCAATTAATTTTACCGAATGTGTTTACACCTGGTGGTGGAGCGAATAGTCCTAATGAAAATTTATTTTTCCCATTGGTTGGTGTAACTGAATTTACAGCAACAGTGTTTGACCGTTATGGAATTAAAGTATTTGAATTCATGGATATTGAAGACTCATGGGATGGTACACTTAATGGTGAAGGAAAAGAATGTTCTGATGGTGTCTACTTTTATGAATATAAGGCAATAACTACTAATGGAACGGAACGTACCGGTAATGGAACAGTAACAGTCATTAGAAGCAAATAATAAGAAATCGAAATAGTAAAGAAAACCTAAGCGAAAGCTTAGGTTTTTTTGTTTTAGATTATTTTTATTTTAAATCAAAAAAATCATTTATTATGGTTTGCTGAGCAAAATGAATATCTTTGCTAAAATTTTTTACCATGGCTTTAAAATGCGGCATTGTAGGATTACCAAACGTGGGTAAATCTACTTTATTTAATTGTTTATCGAATGCAAGAGCGCAATCTGCGAACTTCCCGTTTTGCACAATTGAACCTAACGTTGGCACAATTACAGTACCAGATAATAGGTTGACTGAATTGGAAAAAATCGTTAGCCCAGAAAAAGTAGTGCCAACAACTATTGAGATTGTTGATATAGCTGGATTAGTCAAAGGAGCGCATAAAGGAGAAGGACTGGGGAATCAGTTTTTAGGAAATATTCGTGAAACTGATGCAATTATTCATGTATTAAGGTGTTTTGATGATGATAATATTGTTCATGTAGATGGTTCAGTCAACCCGATAAGAGACAAGGAGGTAATTGATTTTGAGTTACAATTGAAAGATTTAGATACAGTTGATAAGAGATTGTCAAGTACGCAACGTGCGGTCAAAACAGGAGATAAAGAGTTGATAAAAGAGCACAAGCTATTAGAAAAATTGAAAATAGTCCTTGAAGAGGGAAAGTCTGTTAGGACATATGAACCCGAAAATGAAGATGAGAGTAGACTATTAAATCAATTACATTTAATAACTGCAAAACCTGTGCTTTATCTTTGCAATGTAGAAGAAGCCTCAGCAAGTAAAGGAAACAACTATTCTGATAAAGTAAAAGCGGAAGTTGCTAATGAAAATGCTGAAGTCTTAATTATAGGAACGCAAATAGAATCTGAAATTGCTGAATTAGACGACTATGAGGAGCGTGAGATGTTCTTGCAGGAAATTGGGTTAGAAGAGCCAGGAGTCAATAAATTAATAAGGTCAGCTTACTCATTGTTAAATCTACAAACATATTTTACTTGTGGTGTTAAAGAAGTCAGAGCCTGGACTGTTCAAATTGGAGCAACTGCACCTCAAGCAGCTGGTGTCATTCATACTGATTTTGAGAAAGGTTTTATTAGGGCAGAAGTGATTAAGTATAATGATTATATTGAGTATAAGTCTGAACCGGCGATCAAAGATGCAGGAAAACTAGGAGTAGAAGGAAAAACTTATATTGTTCAGGATGGGGATATCATGCATTTCCGTTTTAATGTATAAAAACCATTGAAATCACTTATTGGTCAATTAGGCTGAGTTTTTAACCGCCTTTTTATATTTATAGGTATCTTTTTGAATAAAAACCTATATTTGAGTAATGCGTAGTACGTTAAATAGTCAAAGGTTTTATTGGTTAATTCAGTTTTTGGGCTGGGGAGCATATGTACTTATTACATTTGGTCTGTCTTATATTGGTGGTACGGCAATTTTGACGCAAAAGCTACTTTTGTATTATTTGTTCTCAGTATTGTTTTCCGTTTTAGGTGCCCATTCACTGCGTTTTATTATTCTAAAATATAATTGGTTGAACATGTCAACATGGCGACTAATCTTCTTTAGTATTTTTAGTGCTCTTATTATTGCTTTTTTGTTTGAATCCATTCAGGGCTTGTATCATCTATATATTGTAAAACCTGATTTCTATACAAGAGAAGTAGATTATTTCGGTATCAATTTTACATTCGGAGTATTTTTTAGTTTCATCATTTTTTCATTATGGTTTGGTATATATTATGCCTATTTATTTATTGAGAAATCAAGAAATCAGGAGATCAAAAATTTGCAGTTTGAGGCTTCCAGAAATGAAATAGAATTAAAAAACCTAAGAGCTCAAATCAACCCACACTTCTTATTTAATTCTTTAAACTCTATTAAAGCCTTAGTTGAAATTAATAAGGAAGAATCCAAAATCGCAATTACCAAACTATCTAATTTATTGCGGAATTCAATTCAATTAGGAAAGAACAGGTTAATTCCAATTGAAAAAGAGTTAGAGCTAGTGAAAACTTATTTGGATATTGAGAAAATTAGATTTGAAGACCATATTCAAGTAGAGTATAGAATTGACCAAGACCTAATTCACTATAAAATTCCACCATTAATGATTCAGACCATTGCAGAGAATGCGATTAAACATGGATTATCTAAATTGGAAAAAGGCGGAAAATTAATCATAGAATTAAAGGAAGATGGAAATAATATTAACATCAATGTTAGTAATTCTGGTACAATATCAAAAGTAGATGCAAATAGAGGAGTAGGAATTGAGAATACGAGGAAGCGTTTATCTATTATTTTTGGTGAAGCCTCTTATTTTAATCTTTTTGAAACTCAAGGAATGGTGCATGCGCATATTGAGATTCAAAAAATAAGTGAAGAAAATGAAGATTAAAACTATAATAGTTGATGATGAACGTTTAGCAAGAGAAGAATTTAAATCTTCATTGAGTGCCTATGGAAATATAGAGGTAGTTGGAGAATATAAAAATGCCAAAGAAGCAGAAATAGGTATTTTAGAACACGAACCAGA
>JBGCFR010000032.1:0-4567 GCA_045107045.1 Crocinitomicaceae bacterium | reverse complement strand
AGTTGATTTTAAGTGAAAACAGCAAAGTGATGTGGGAAAGAGTAGCTGATCGTGCTATGTCTTCTCCCAAAGATCTGAAAATGCTATTTGTATTTTTTAAAAGTACTGATATTAGATTGGTGCAAAGGGCCACACAATCCTTATCAAAAATACACGACCGTGACAAAATATTCTTGAAACCGTATTTTTCTGATTTGATTCGAGGTTTAGGCAAACCACAAATTGATGCTTACAAAAGGAATGTGCTTCGAATTTTCCAGGTGGCTGAAATACCTAAAGCAGATGAAGGTTTTCTATTTGATAAAGCTTTTGGTTACTTAGAGAGCAAGACAGAGGCTATTGCTATCAAAGCATTTGCAATGACAGTGTGCCGTAAAATTGCTGAACGTCATTCCGATTTGGTACCTGAAATTATAGATACCATTGAACATATTTTAGTTGAAGAAACTGCAACTGGCTTGTTGAACAGAGGTAAGCATGAAGTGATTAAGCTAAAGAAACTGCTTTAGCGCTTTTCACCTGTGTTAGTCTGTAATCACTGCAAAATATTAGTGGCTAAGTAGTCATTTTATTTTTTAGAGCTTAAGCATTAGTTTGTCAGTAGCAAACAGTGTTACTATTTTCACTCTCACAATAAATAGTGTTAATATTTATTAATGATAGTAATACTATTGAAATTTACATTATATTTGATCGATTAACAAAAATCACTTTCATTATTTTAAAACGGAACATTATGAAAAAGAAAAAGAAAATTGCCGCACTCTTGTTTTTGACACTTGCTTTTTTTGCTTGTGAGCAAGATAAGATAGTAGATGAAATGCCAGAATTGAATGCTAAATCAGAGGTTTCAATTAAAATGGAGGGACTTGTTGAGGATGTCCTTACTAAGGCTGAACAAGACGCTTTGACAGCTGATGCTGTTATTAACGCATTAAAAGAAGGTAATCTAAGATTCACTAATAACGATTTAACAGCTCGCGACCATTCACAGCAGGTCAGAAAAAGTACATTGGCTCAGTTCCCTAAGGCGATTATATTATCGTGTGTAGATAGTAGAGTACCTGTTGAAGATGTTTTTGACAGAGGAATTGGGGATTTATTTGTTGCAAGAGTTGCAGGAAACTTTGTAAACGAAGATATTCTAGGCAGTATGGAGTTTGCCTGTAAAGTGTCTGGATCAAAGCTGATTTTAGTAATGGGACATGAGCATTGCGGAGCAGTAAAGGCAGCAGTTGATGATGTTAAACTAGGTAATATTACAGCAATGTTAGAAAAAATTAAGCCAGCAGTAGCAATGACGACATATGAAGGTGAGAAAAGTTCTAAAAATAAAGAATTTGTACATATGGTATGTGAAAATAATGTTAAAAACACTATGGATCAAATAAGAAAAAACAGTCCTGTTTTAGCTGAGATGGAAGCAAATGGGGAGATAAAAATTGTTGGTGCTGTTTATGACATGGACAATGGAATAGTAAATTGGCTAGAGTAATAGTTTTAAGGTATCATTTTAGATAAGCAACTTTGGGAGTATCCTAAAGTTGCTTTTTTTTGCTGTGCCCGCCAAATTCTGTTTACTTCGTTTATTCAATTTATTTTTTTCCTTATTTTGTTTAGGTCTTAATAGCAAAAAAATATAGGGTATGCAGCCATTTCTTTTGACTTGTCGTTTTTAAAATATGACAAAGCGTTTCGTAATTCTAATTTGTTCTTTTAGCTTTTTTTTGTCCTGTTATAAGGATATAGTTGAACCTACTGAGTGCATGTTTCCCGAGCGTGATTATGAAATGTCGATTCCCTGTATTGCCAGTGTCGATTCAGTCGCATTTAATTACTTTATAAATGATGCAACACTTTTAGCTTATCAAGACATAGCAAGTGATCTAAACCACAGCGGCTATAACGAAACTGGATTAGATTCGGAAACGGTTACTTATTATCTCAGTAAATTATCAGCAATTTATCAAGCAGCACTTTTGGACACAGGTTCGCTTCATGCTATGATTTTTCAATATGATGTACATCAACTGCCTAATCCTATTTTAAACTTTTTAGGAATTAAATTCATTGATTCATCAGTCCTAAGATACGAGTTGTTAAATACACCTGGAAATACTTCCAATGATTTTTTAAACGAACTGTTTACAGAATACGAATTCAACGACATTCATGAAGGAGGATCAAATTCTGTTAATATGAGCGGAGTACAAAATATCAATGTTTCTCATGTTAAAAGACAATTAGAATTAGTAGAAGAAATCGAATCTATCCATTTTAATTTCTACTTAGGTGAAGGTTCTACAATTTCATGTGAACGTTTTGTGGGTTATGATGTGTTCATCTTTTCGCATTGTTTTAGCCTCTGGCCATTAAGTTGCAATGGAAGGTATAATTGGGAAATAAAAGTTGAGGACAATTGTAACGTTATACTTTTAGATGAATATTTTGAATAGGTTATAAAACAGTATTAGCAGCATTAAAAAGGCTGCCCAATTAATCGAACAGCCTTTTCTTCTTTGTCAGCTAATACTAGTTTTTAATAATTTCAGCATTAGGAACGGATTTAGTTGAAAAACTTAAATGATTATCTGCTATGCCAACGTTTACAATTGAACCTATCTCAATATCACCGGCTAAAATAGACTTAGATAATGCATTTAGTATTTCTTTTTGAATCATTCGCTTAATAGGTCTTGCTCCAAATTGAGGATCGTATCCTTTTTTGGTCATCCAATCAATGGCTGATTCAGAAACTTCTATTGTCATTTCATTGGCGACTAATCGCTTATTTAAAACACCAATTTGAATGCGTACAATGGCTTTTACATCCTCTAAACTTAAAGGTTTAAACATGATGGTTTCGTCAATCCTATTTAAAAATTCAGGACGAATAGTTTGCTTTAATCTTTCATATACTTCCTTTTTAGTTTTTTCAATTATACTAAACTGATCTTTAGCGTCAGCAAACCCTTCAAAGCGTTCTTGAATTATATCAGATCCCATATTTGAAGTCATGATAATGATGGTGTTTTTAAAATTCACTAATCTACCCTTATTATCAGTTAATCGCCCATCATCCAATACTTGCAATAAAACATTAAATACATCTGGATGGGCTTTTTCAATTTCATCTAATAATATAATAGAGTAGGGACGCCTTCTAACAGCTTCAGTTAATTGTCCGCCTTCGTCATATCCAACATAACCTGGAGGTGCTCCTACAAGTCTGCTAACCGCATGCCGCTCTTGATATTCGCTCATATCAATTCTTGTCATTGCATTTTCATCATTGAATAAAAATTCAGCCAATGTTTTAGCTAACTCTGTTTTACCAACACCAGTAGTACCTAAAAAAATAAAGGATCCAATTGGTTTTTTTTCGTCTTGCAATCCTGCTCTGCTTCTTCGCACTGCATCACTCACTGCTTCAATCGCTTCGGCCTGACCAACCACACGCTTACCTAATTCTTCTTCAAGTCTAAGTAATTTCTCTCGATCTCCTTCTAGCATTTTGCTAACAGGTATTCCGGTCCATTTAGACACCACATCAGCAATATCTTTAGAATCTACTACTTCTTTTATTAGGCTTGATTCACTTTGCATGCTTTGCAGTTCAGCCTTAAATTTAGCTAATTCAGCTTCCGTTTCTTGAATTTTGCCATATCGAATTTCTGCTACTCGCTCATAATCTCCTTCTCGTTCTGCTTGGTCGGCTTCTAGTTTTAATTGCTCAATGGATTCTTTAGCATTTTGTACAGACTCAAGTCGATTTTTTTCGTTTTGCCACTTGGCAGTTAACTCATCTTTTTGTTCCGTTAAGTCGGCTAACTCTCCTGCTATTTTATCAAGTTTCTTTTTATCCTTCTCTCGCTTAATGGCTTGTCGTTCAATTTCGAGCTGCATGATTTTGCGCTCAATCTCATCTAATTCTTCAGGTTTAGAATTAATTTCCATCCGCATTTTTGAAGCTGCTTCATCAATTAAATCAATGGCTTTGTCTGGCAATTGCCGTTCGGTAATGTAGCGTTGCGATAATTCTACTGCCGAAATAATGGCTTCATCTTTAATCATTACCTTATGGTAATTCTCATATTTTTCTTTAATTCCACGCAAAATTGAAATGGCATCTTCACGATTAGGTTCATCAATTAAAACGGTTTGAAATCGACGAATCAACGCTTTGTCTTTTTCAAAATATTTTTGATACTCATTTAAAGTAGTGGCTCCTACAGCACGCAGTTCTCCTCGTGCTAAGGCAGGTTTTAAGATGTTTGCAGCATCCATAGCGCCATCTCCGCCACCAGCACCAACTAAGGTATGAATTTCATCAATAAATAAAATGATTTCACCATCTGCAGCTGTTACTTCTTTAATAACGGCCTTCAATCTTTCTTCAAACTCTCCCTTATACTTAGCACCAGCTATTAAAGCGCCCATATCAAGCGAGAATACTTGTTTCGATTTTAGGTTTTCTGGTACATCACCTGAAATAATTCTATGTGCAATGCCTTCGGCAATGGCTGTTTTACCAACACCCGGCTCACCAATCAGAATTGGGTTATTC
>JBGCFR010000031.1:0-3465 GCA_045107045.1 Crocinitomicaceae bacterium | reverse complement strand
CTGCCTTAGCGGATTTAATACCGTTAATTAAGCAATAGGTAAATAGACCATTTTTCCATTCATCACTTTCCATAGCAAATTCCATTCCACCAGAAGATGAGATGACAGTTGCGCCGGTGCCTTTTCTGAGGTCTGAAAATAAGGATTTGGTTAGCTCAGATGTGTTTTCCATTCCTAATTTCGGGGCTACGCTTGTGCCAACTGATCTAAATTGAATATCGCCTGTTTCTTGGGTTGAAGAAGCAACAAGTGCTAATTCATCTTTATCAATCTCACCACTATGGCAGGCATCTATAATTAATGTCTTTTTTAAAGGAGCAATGCCATCCATCAGGCTTTCTAAGTCTTCATAGGCCAGTCCTTTTTCTGCAGGATTGCTAAAATCCATGCCGTAAGTGGCAAAATAATAATCGAGGTTGGCGTCAAGCACACCATGACCAGCCAAAAAGATCATGACCTGATCATTAATATCGGCTGCAGACAAAAAAGACTTTAATTCGGATACATTTTTCACAGAAACCTGTTCATTGGTAATGGTTTTGGTTTTAACAGTGCCGTAAATTTTAGAATCAGCAAAAAGAGCTGCAATGTCATTGGCATCTTTAGCTGCATAAGTCAAATTGTATTCTGATTGCATAAATTCGCTTTCACCAATGGTAATTAAGTATAAATCTGGCTGTAATTTACCTGCGGTCGACTCAATGGAAAAGGTCTCCTTGAAGCTTTCAGCACCTGCTTGGTTTAGTGTTGAGACTTGAACCTTGTTTTTGCCTTTTATCAGATTAACAGAAAGGGTAGTGGTATACTCTTTTACGTTTTTGTCCCTTAAAGAAATACCGTCAGAGCCATAAATGGCCACATCATTCACCCAAACATTTATCCGGTCCAAATTATACTTCGTATCCTTTAATTTTAAGTCTAAATTAATACTGCCTTGGTCATCAATTGTCGGCATTTCTTCAAAATTTTCAATTTTAATTTCTGGCAAATGAAAATCATCTTCAAGCATCTCTTCCGTAAACTTCATTTTTTTAAGCCGTTTTCGGTAAGCTTTATAATATGATTTGATCAGTGAGCTATCCGCATAGCCCAATCTAGACAAAACAATATCTGGTCGGTTGTATTTGAGGTCGAATTGTTCGAGCGGAAATACTTTTTTACCCAATGAAAAATGCACGAAACTACCATTACTTGCTCTTGATAAATAATAGTTCTCTGGTGTTTTAATGATAATGTTGTCCTTGTTTTTCACAAAAACATCAACTATTGCGGTTTGCGTTTTAGCATTCCAGAGGGTAGTTTTCCCAAATCCTAAATATGTAAGCGCTAAATCTCCATCTGAAGATTCACTGTAATTCAAAGTATGATTATTAGCTTTAAAAGTCCTTTTTATCTCTCCCGTGTCAAAATCTATTATTTGTACATTATGATTTTCTTTGAAGAGAACAATTTCACCTTTACTCAAATTAAATTTTATTTTATGTCCAAAGAACATTGCCGGGTCCTTGACTTTAAATTTTGACAATAATTTTCCATTTTCTAAGCTCCAAATATGAGCTACGTTATTATATGAATCATGTTTTAATACAAAACCACCATTTAATAATGTCTGATGACTTTCTTTATCTATTAAACGAGAAGATTTTAATTTATACTCAATCCATTTATTATGTTCTATATTTAATTTACGACAATTTAGGCCCTCAATTTCAATTAAGTCGTCTCCACTAAAAGTGTAGGATTTATGGTGATTGCCCATAGTGAATTCTTGAATAATATCGCCATTCTCTGCATTGACAACTTTCGTTTTATAATCTAAAAATAATATGAAATATTTGCCGCTTTTAGATTCCTCTTGAATGAATTCTGCAAAATCCACCTTAGCCGAATAGTTTTCTTTGTGTGAGTTTAAGTCGTAAACTGAATACCATTTTTCTCCTGAATCCACATCCATGTTTTCCACCCAGTAGTGGTCTTCTGTGTTTCGTAATCTACTAGCAGACTCAATTGAATTTATGATCTTAAAATTGTCTAATCGTAAAATACCTTGATCACATAATAATAATGGCACATTCATATTTTTAAAGAAAGTAGCACCGTTACCAAATTTTGAAATTCTTTTAATTTTAGAAACAATCAATTTATGCCTTAGATTGTATACTATATCATTGACCAATACAAGCTTGGAATCATCTGAGAATGCCACTTTTAAAAATGCACTATGACTTAAAGAATCCAAAATAATGCTTACAGGTGTGGGTTCAACTATTGATACTTGAAAGGTTGGCCAGGCTACATTTGAAGAATTGTTTTTTACGGCTAATTTTATTGCTCTATTTGGTGAATTAAAGTAAAGAGGTTCAAGAGATTTTTCTTCGATAAAGTGATTATAGTGTTGCTGCCATTGTGGGTTCATTAGATCCACCTTAATATGTATTTTTGGATTTATCACCTCTGTTTTTTGGATAAAGTCTAAGTCACCATTCTTCAAGCTTACTTTCAACACTTCTGAATTATGGAAAAAGGAAACATATAGTAATTCGTTATTTTCAAACACCAAATGTTCAGGTACAGTTAATTTTTCAAATTTTATTTTTCTAATCAATAAACCTGTTCTAACATCATAAATTTCAATCGCCGCGTTTGAAGTCATTGCAATCATAGAGTTGTCTGGACTAAATGCTGCCAGTTGATTAAAGTCTACTCCAGAATTAATGATTGTTCTTAGGGTATCTTTTGTTTGGGAAATGGCATTGAATTGAAACAACGCAATACATAAAAAAACAAATATGAATTTCATACTATTCTGCATTGTTATTGCTTTCTGAAATTTGATATTACTACTATTACCAGTGAATAATTTGGTTTCATCCTATAGTTTGATCAAATATAGTGATTTATCAAGTTTGGGTTTTATTTTATTACCACACTCTAAAATCAACAGTTTGATTTTCTATTCTTGAGGTAGGTTGCTGTTTGCCTTTTGAGAGTTCTGTTACTTGTTTCGAAACATAGTTTTGAAGTTCTGAAAGCCAAATTTCACCATCTTTATTTAAGTCTGCCTTAGCGGATTTAATACCGTTAATTAAGCAATAGGTAAATAGACCATTTTTCCATTCATCACTTTCCATAGCAAATTCCATTCCACCAGAAGATGAGATGACAGTTGCGCCGGTGCCTTTTCTTAGGTCAGAAAATAAAGATTTAGCTAATTCAGATGTGTTTTCCATCCCCAATTTCGGGGCTACGCTCGTGCCAACAGATCTAAATTGAATGTCACCCGTTTCTTGGGTTGAAGAAGCAACAAGTGCTAATTCATCTTTATCAATCTCACCACTATGGCAGGCATCTACAATTAATGTCTTTTTTAAAGGAGCAATGCCATCCATCAGGCTTTCTAAGTCTTCATAGGCTAGTCCTTTTTCTGCAGGATTGCTAAAATCCATGCCGTAAGTGGCAAAATAA
>JBGCFR010000030.1:0-137459 GCA_045107045.1 Crocinitomicaceae bacterium | reverse complement strand
TAATTTAAAATAAATTATCCTTCTAAAACTTAACAATTGTAAACACCCCTCGTTTGGGAGGCGCAAAGATAACTGCCTTTTCTAAATCAACAACATTTTTTTAAAAAAAATTTGAAAAAAAATTACAAAACATAGTAAAACGCATATAACCAAATGAATAAACCCTATGAAAATTGAATAGATAATCACAAAAAATTTAATTTATGGCGAATAATAGATAAAATAAAAATCGCACCCAAAAGATGCGATTTTTATTTTCATGTGACCTCGGCAGGATTCAAACCTGCAACCGCCACAGCCGTAATGTGGAATTCTATTCAGTTGAACTACGAGGCCAGATTATTTAGGAGTGCAAAAATAAAAATCTTTTACTAATAAACCTAATATTAATTAATTTTTGCATCAATTCCTCTTTCACAGAGTGCCCTTTTCATTGGGTTTAATGATTCAATATCACCATTTTTCACAGCGCACTTACCATTATAATGTATAATCCAAGTACATTGTTCTGCTTGGACCATTTCATGCTTACAAACTTTTATTAATGATTCAATAATAAAATCAAACGTATTAATATCATCATTAAAAATAATTAATGAATTCGTTTTAATGATTTGCTTTTTTACAGCAGCTTCTTCTTGTAATATAGTATCAGACATTACTTCTCTTTAATTTCAATGGCCTTTTCAACACTTATTTGAACGTACTTATGAAATGCTACTATTTTAGCATTAGCAATTCCATTTTTATCTATTTCACTTAAGGCCGCTTCAGCCTCAACAAAACTACTTAAATTTCTTGTATGTATTAATATGTCACCATTTTCCAATGTTTCTTGTTCAAAATTGAGTCCTTCAATATTTAATAACTGATTTTCAATTGAAGCTAACGAAACTTCATCTTCCTTACTAATATTTACACGATAATAGATTGCATCAGCTTCATAAAATATTTCATCAACATTACTTCCATGTGGATAATCAAACTCTGTTAACTCACTTATTTCTTCACCATTAACAATCCTTTTTGCCTGATTGAATGGAATAGTTTGAATGTTATAATAAGATATAATTTCCATATTATCAAACCCAAGTTCATTAATTTCAACCAATCTCTTTCTTACTTCATTTAAATCAAAGAATTTTTGAGTGTATAAATAAATTGTATTGTCTGCGTCTATTTCTGTTTCAAAGAAAATATTATCATCATTAAATAAGTATGAAGCCACATTACTAGGTACCACATTTTCATACTTACCTAACAAAATTCTGTAATAAACATTTTCTTTACTAAATCGTGATGACTTACCACCATTGGCTTCACTTATAGTTTTACCGTTTGAGAGAATATCTGCTCCTTGTTTGGAAATAATTTCTTTAGATTCTGTTATAGAAATTCTATTACCATTAAAATAAGCTGTTACAAAAGCATCAACGATTCCTACTTCAACTAATTCATTCTTTCTTTGAACTGCATTTTGTATTTCAGTATAAATACCAGTTGAATAACGTATTTTACCACTTTTAGTTAACTGACTATTTAATGGAGTTACTTCAAACAATTCAACTGATGGAACCGGCTTGCTATATACTCCAATTTGGACTGTATAAAAAAGTCCATTAATAATTTCCACTTGACTAGCTGGTGCTGCATTATTAACTGATGTATAATAATCTATTTTTTCTTTGTCCTCGTTAGTTACTGGCTTTATTACATTCTTTTGATCTATACCTGTTGGTTCTACAATTTGATTATCAGGCACTGTTGGTTCTACATTTTCAGCAATAGGTTTAACCGTATTATCAATAATTTCAGCAGGTTCCAAATTATTTTGATCAGTATTCGGAACTTCAACAGCGTTATTTGCAGCAACATTACCAGGTATTACACCTTCAGTTTCAAGCTCCCTTGCCCTATTAATCGAAATTCTTTCTCCATTATAGTATGCTACGACAAAGGCATCTCCATAACCGCCAATACCTCTAATTTCTGACTTAGCAATATCAGCTGGAGAAAAATTAGTAAAATAACCAACCATATACCTAGTGACTCCAGAATTAATTACTTGGCCAGAAATTGGTGCAAACTTGTTAAAAGTTTGAGGTGGAAGAGGTTTTCTAAATGCACCGACTTGAACCTTATAAACGAGACCTTCTGGTTGTTTCGCATTTAAAGGAATTGGATTATCGTTCGAATATACTGCTCTTTCAGTAATTCTAAATAGCTGGCCGTTTAGCTTACTTGGTGTCACAAAATCTGAAGATGTTTCCGAAATGTTCGATACTAACGTTTCTACAGTGTTATCGTTTAATTGCGATATATCAGTATTTTCAGAAGAATCAATATCATTAGTATTTGAGGCTGTACTTTCAATTACTCCAGCTATTGCTGTATTTTCAACATCCTCTTGAGACAATACAATTTTAGCGTCAGGTTGAATATTTCTTTCTGCCAGTAATATAATATTCTCCTTGAGATTTTTAGAATCTTGACTATTATTCAAAGTCTCATTAGCAGAATTAAAATATGAAATAGCATCAGTCTTATGATTCTTTTGTTGTTCAACCAATTCATCAATTTGTTCAAGAATTGTCTTCATTTCCAGACTTGATTCATGATCTTCTAATGTCATTTCAGGGTTGACTACTATGGCTTCTCGAATTATCTTTCCAGCTTTCTCTTTTAATAAATTAATTTCATCATTAATCTTATTCGCTTTTTCAAGGCTTTCATTCCCCAATGTAATTTCACTAAAATACTTACTATAAGTAGGCGACTTTAAAGCAACAATTTGATCAGTTTTAGGAATATCTTTACCATTCCCTGAAGGCTTTGCCGAAATAAATTCTAATTCTTGGTCTTCTACTTCTCCTGCTTTAAATCTTAATGCATCAGCCTTTAATCTTAAATTAGCTTCCTCTTGTTTAGTTTGTTCCATCTCAACAACAATAGCTTCTCTATATTTCTTTTTAGATCTTAATACAGAATCAGCAAGAGCCATTACTTTAGCTTCAGCAATATCAGCTTGCCCATCAATTTCATCTGCCAGCTTAAATAACTCTTCGGAAACTCTGTCTTTTTTTATTGTTGGTACATCAATAATAACTGGTGCCGTATTGGTTAATTCAGAAACAATGGCAGCTGTTTTTAGAGTTAGATTAGATTTTACTAATAATTGTTGTGCCTCATATTCAAGTTGAGCAGCTTTTAAAAGTATTTTATTAGAGACAACTTGATTTTTTAGTTCAGATGCTTCTTTTCGATAAGCTTTTGCTCGCTCTATTTTAGCTTCAGAAATAATAATGCCCTCTTCTGCATTTCTAATGTCATCACTTTTCATGTTTGCACCTTTAATTAAGATGGCACTTTCTTTAGCTTCTGACAATTCAACCCACAGTTTCTCATCAATTACAACCTCCAAATCTGAAATAAGTCTATTATGTAATGTACTTTGTTTCTGTATCGTTTTATCAATTTCTTTTTGTACTTTATTTGCATCCCCGCCAGTTAGCCTAGCTTTTTTTCTTGTTAGTCGAGAAATGTCTTTTTCAAATTTCATTATTAATTTGACATCTTTCTTAATTAGATTAAGTTGGTTAACTTCCAAGTTATCTTCGAAATGATCTGGATTTAGCGGTTCAAACTTGTTTTCATTAATTGCAGTAATATCTGCCTCTTCACCCGATACCTTCAAAACATTACTCGTATTAATTAATTCTTGATTTATGGCTACAGACAATTCATTTAATTTTTCAATATTTTCTTGTCTTGTTTGGCTTTCATTTACTTCTTGAAGAGTTTCCAATTCTTCAATTTTAGTGTCAATTTCGAATAGTAAAACTTTGTTTAATTCGTTTGTCTTCTCTAATTTATCTATTGTACCATTATTTTCATAATTAATTTTTTCCATTCGAGTATCGTAATCTGGCATTATGTCGGATAAACTAGCAAATTCAATTGGTGATGTTAATTCAGTAATTTTTTCTTCACTCGCAATTTTTTCTTTTTTCAGCACTTCAATTATCTCTATTAGATCACCCTTCTTTTCCTCCGCATATTCTTTATTAGGAGAATCAATTCTACTATATGTGTCCAATTCTTTAATTTGTCGCTCAATGTTTTCAATTGATGCGTTGTACAGAGAAATTTTACTCTTTTGATTATCAACTGGAGGTTGCACAATTGAATTAATCGAATCTAGCTCACTTTTATAAGATGGTAGCGCTTCATTGATACCTACATTTTTGTAGATTACTGGGAATTCAACATTCTCTGTAATATTAGTGTTAATAGCGCTTGAAGATATGGATCCCTTGACTGGAATTGAAGGATTTGCTTCAATTTCTGCAACTAATTGTCCATACTTTTGAAAAAGAATAATTTTTTTCTTGTCAAGTCCGTTTTTTCGAAGATCTTCGTCAAGAATAGTCATTTTCTGTTCAATTTGATCAATGGTCTCTCTATTTAATTCAACAACGGCTTTTTTCTTTTCTTTTGAATCACTTAGATTTTTAATACCCTCTACTCTGCTCAAATAATCTGGGTTTACATCTTCCACATCAACTACGACATTAAACATAACTCCTCCTTCACCAATTATCGATTTGCTTTCGAATATCTTATCTTCTAGAATAAGTTTAATTTCTGATAAGCTTTCCAATCTTTTATTTAATTGTTTCTTATTGTCTGGTTCTGAGGTTAAGCCATTTTCAACTCTTCTAATTTCTTGATTCGTTTTAGCTAAAGCTTCTTCATTCAGCTCAATTTTTTTCCTTTCCTGATCTTTTTCAGAAATGGCATCTTCAAAAATCGATTCGAGTTTCAGTTGATAATCTGGTTCAATTTCGTAAATATTAGTTCCACCTTTAATTGTGGCAAGATCTTCATCTGTGCTTAAATCTACTACACCGTAATAATCTTTCGACTTATTAGATTCTAATTCTTTCTTAATATTTTCTAGTTTTTCTATTTCATATTGCAATTCTTCTCTAGGATTAGCTGCATTAGCTATTTTAGTCGTTTTAATCTCTTTTTCTACAGCTTCAATCGCCAAATCATTTAACCTTTCAATTGCTTCTATCTTTTCAGCATCAGATTGTAGCTCATTTATTTCATATGACTTTGAAGTGTAATTTGCTAAAATTGACTCAACACTATTTTCATTTTCAGGGGCTTCTTTTACTTTCTTTTCAATAATAGCTTTGCTTGAAGCAATTTCGTTTCTAAGCTCTTCATTCAATTCTTTTAAGTATGCTAATTGCTTTTTATTGGACTTTTCAGAGTCGGAGTTTTCAGATATCAGTTTAACTTCATTATTTACTTTTTTTAATAAACTTTCATTTATATTTAATTTCGCCTTCTCTTTATCTAGTTCATTAATTCCAGAGTTTTCTATTTTATTAATGTTTTCAGAATAATTTGGCAACAAATCATTCGCAGTAATAGGTTCCTCATTGCTTGCAATGTTAGATTTTTCTTTAGGTTCAACTAAAGGAATTGCTAAGTTTGTTTCAAGTTCAGATATTAACCTAGTCAATTGCCTTTTCTCCTTTTCAGCTAGAGCATTTGAAGGGTTTTCAGATAAAATCGCTTCTGACTCTTGAAGCTTTTCCTTTGCGTTTGTCAATACGGTAGTATTAAGAGTCTTTAATTCTTCTGTTTTAGATTCATCAGAGTCAGAACTATTATATATTTCTTCTATTCGTGATTCATAATTCAGACTTACCTCATTTAATGCATCCTGATATGTATAATCTGCAAAATTTTCTTGATTACTCTTGGCTACTTTCCATGACTCATAGTCTGATAAATCTCTATTGACTTCAGTTTGGATTTTTTTTAATTGCGCAATTTCAGTATCCTTATTATCTTTTTCTTTAGCTACAGCGATTGCTTTTTCAACCTTAGATTTCAATTCTTTGTTTAGCTTAGCTTGAGCTTCTTTTTGCTTCTCTACATCATTTATAGCTAATATGTCAGACACCCGTTCATTGTAATTCTCAATTAAATCAGGTTTTGATATTGAAATATTATTTGATACCAAAGGCTTTTCTTTAAGTTTTTGTTCCTTTATTTGATTTAGTTTTGCCAAATCTTTTTGCAATCTTAACCTTTCAGCCTCATTATCTGAGTTTTCTAATTGGGTCATTGTATTAGATATTCCTTCTTCAACATCAGACAAACTTTTGAAGTCTGAAGACAAAACTGTTGATTCATTTAGCCCAGTGAGATTAATAGATTCTCCAGAGATGCTATTATTTTTAAAGACAATTTCCGCTTCTTTGACACTGGTTAAATACTCTTGATCATCAACACTATACTTAATTTTAAGTTTCTCTGTATTTGAAACTGGTTCTTGATTTTCTGGGGTTACATTTTTATCTGATCTAATCTCTTCCACTGCTTTTACTAGTGCTATAGAAGTCATATCATTATCTGAAAACCTATCTAACTTACCCTTATATTTCGTGATTTCGCTTTGGATGAGATCACGTTCACTTTCGGCACTTTGAATTTTAGTTTCAATAACCTCAACTTCTTTTTTCTTTTTTGTTAGTACTTTTTGCTCTTTTAGATCTAAAATTTTCTTGTCTAAAGTCATTTCACGATCTTTTAAGTCTCCAATTTTTTCTTCAATCCCACTAAGTTCAATAGCTTTAGAAGCTCCTTCAGACTTAACTCTAGAAATTATATCAGTCTTATTATTATCTGTAGCAAGTATAAGTGCGTCCGAGTTAGATTTAACAAATTGAGTAAGCCCTTCACCGTCATTTTGATCAACAGCTTTTACACTTAATATTGAGGAATTTAACGTTATTTCTTCATTTTCTTTGACCTTAATTTCATTCTCAATCTTTTGTCCAAGATTTACTAAGTTTCTTGCCTCATTATTTAATTCTTTTGATTCAGCATTTAATTTATATGCTTTTGTTAGTTTTTTATTCTTTACCGCTTCGTCATCTATTCCTTCCACTTCACTAATCAACACTTTTGCCTCTTCTAACTTAGCGTTTGCTTGGCTCTGCTTAACTACGGCAATATTATGTGACAAAAAGGAACTATTTTCTAAATTATCTTTTTCTATTTTTACTTGATTCACCGCTTTTACTAAAATTTCTTCAACATCTTGTGGAGTTGCATATTTATCAAGCCCTACACTTACAAAAACATCATCTGAACTTCTCATATTATCTAGAGAATCTAGATCATACCTATTCGAATTAGGGTCTAGTTTTGATATTCTTTGATAAACATCTGCCATTATTGCTGTAGGGTCGTCAAATTTATCATCAAACAAGGTCTTGAGAATAATGACCTCTTGCCCATTTTTTAGCTGATGTGCTAAATCAATTTTCAGTGGTCTAAATTCTTTCATGTATGGTATTGACACTTCTGCTCTATGCGTTATTTCACTTCCCTTTACGGTCATGTCAAAAGTATATTTTCCACTTTTAGGAATTGTTAATAAAACACTCCCATTTCCTGGTGTAGAATTATACTTTCCAACAGTTGCACCTGTAGTAAAATTAGCGACTTCGATTTCTACATTTTTATTACTTGGATCTATTGTGTTTGAAAAAAAACCTTTTAAAACAACTAATTGCATTGGTATTTTCTCCACCCTGACCTTATAAACATATAATTTTCCATCTTGGCTTTCACGTGCAGAAGAAAAATATGCAGTCCTATCTAAACTATCTACTATATATAGTATGTCATCATTAGGTGACGACACAGCAAAGTCCATATTCTCTGGTTTAGAAAAAGAAGAACCCTCGACTATTACTTTTGAGCGAAACACATCATACCCCCCCATAGAATTATGACCTTTTGAGGAATAGTATAAATATTTACCATCAGGGCTTAAATAAGGATAATCTTCATCCTCATTCGTATTAACATCACCAACTACTTTAACAGCATTGCTCCATTTACCGTTAGGTAGCTTTTGTTTAACATAGATATCTAATCCAGAATCCCCTGACTCACCATAGCTTGAATAGAATATATAAGGCGAATCTTGTGGGAAATAAATGATTGGTCTGTGTCCTAATTTTTTATCTATTTTGGTTTGAAATTCATCAGTAATCAACAATGAACCTCCAATATCGTTCAATTTATAAAGCTCATAAAAGTCTTGCTTTTTTACTTCTACTTTATCCAAAACAATCATGTCCGTAATATTTGTCAAAAGCTGTTTACCATTTTGGCAGGCATTAATATTTGCTTCAACATTAAATTTGATTTGATCATTTTGATTTGCAACTTGCTTAAATTTTTGATAGGCAGTCAAGGCTTTTGAAAATTGGAAGTTTAAGTGATAGGCCTTACCAAGATAAAAATGAGCCCTAGGATCAATAGAAGCATTCTTAACTGAAAAATTTAAAAACCTTATAGATTCCGATTTATCTTGAGCACTGTATATTAAGCAGGTACCATATTTGAAATTTAGCTCATGATTTCTTGGCTCTACATTTAAAAGCTGCAAATACAAAGGTGTTGCTTCAACAAATTGTTCTTTCTTAAAAAAACCATCAGCTTCTTTCTTTATATCCTCAGTAGTCTGGCTAATGACATTTCCCGCAAAAAAAAGCAGAACAATTAAATATATAATATTCTTAAAAAATGACTTCAAATTAATTGATATTTAGGGGCAATATAATATATATACGACTTCAAATAACAAAGGTTCAATAATTATTTCACGCTCAACTACTCACCGAATAAACTTTTGAACTGTGCAATGTAGATAGACTTATTACTAAAGCCATATTGAAGTTTTTTCTGCTTCCTTTTATCTTCTTTAAGCTCCAGTAAATAAGCCTCTAACAACTTATCAGTTGTAAACACCTGAAGTTTTGATGCTTTTTTTAATCTTTCAAAGTGATAGTAAAAATATTTCCCCCCTGGTAAATCCACCATATACATTAACTTATCGCCCCTATCAGAATTTATTACAGAATACGACACGGCAAATTTAACAGTGAAATCCCTCATAACTGGCACATCATACAAGTTTGCAATTCCTGTAATTGGCTTCGAAATAAATGACTTATTTCGTTCATCCCACTCTAAACGCAGGTTTGTAAAATAGACAGGTTTGGCCATTTGTTTAGGTACTTTTTTCAGCTCTCCCTTAATAGTATAGTCTGATTTATAATTTTCAGCTGTTTTTTCATCAATTAATTCTTTTATTGACTGCTCCAAAGTAGTTCTATTAAAGTCAATCCCAGTTAAACCATCAGTTTGGTTAATTGCAGTTGACATGAATTCCATGGCTTTTTCATCATAAAAATGACTGATGCTTCCTGATAGATTCATTGTTGTTTTTTTATCAGCTGCATTATATTCAAGTGTACCAACCGTATACAAATCGACATCCGGAATTTGAGCACTTAAATCAATAACCCCATCGCCTTTCATAGAACAACTTTTGGTGTGCAAACTAATATAATTCCCTTTTTCTGCACGATTGATTAGTTTTTCATTACTGGCAATTCTATACTCACTAGCCTGGTTATTATATGTTAATATTCCAGACGAAGAAAACAAAATCTTATCTTTTTTGTTCTCCAATGATGACAAAAATGCTGGATAGACTCCTAAACTATCATAGTCATTGGTATTACGAAGTATTAGTCCGACAGCTATATCCTTTCCATCTAAATCTTGCATTTTACTGTTAACTGGAATAAGAATTTTGTTAGGATCAATTTCTGCCTTAAACTTCATCCAATTTTTAGCAAATTGATCGCAATTGTGGTTTATTCTTGTTGCACCGTCAAACGTCATAAACTTTGTTGAAGCCTTTAGTTTTACATCTCCGTAAAAATCAAATTGTTCACTAAGCTTAAAATTCGTTTCTTGATCAATTTTTCCTAGAGCAGTTGTTTGATATGCAGTATCAAGTGAAATCTTATCAAAATGTATTAATTGCTCTTTTTCTTTGGAATCTATGTAGTTATAGTCACCACTTGCTATATATTTTCGGCGAGCTTTAATTTCAACATAAGCATTTGTTATTGTGTGGTATTTTGTAATGAAGTTAGCTACAATTGTTGCGTTTTGCATTGGATCAATTTTTGCTTTTTTGTAAACAATTATTTTTTTATCTACTGGCATTATTCTGGCATCAGCTACATCAATATATTCCACCTGCTGACAATCTAAAATTTTAGACTTTATATCAAACCTAGCTTTAGGTGATCGGAAATTCAATGAATCTTGTTTTGGATTAACAGAAAAGAAATTAGATTCAGCGATATCTAAATCTGATTCAATAGATAGGTCTTTCTTTTTCTCCATATCTAGGATATCATCATCCATCAACCAATTAAAAACGTCCATATAACATATGTATTGATTTTGAGGAAAATCGACAATTGACACACCATCATTACTTTCAAATCGTCCGGTTCTCTCCTTAAAATCAACATGTCCTTTCACATTATTTGTAGCAAAGGTTACATCCTCTTTATTAGTAATTGTATCAATATCAGCTAAGTTAAAATCAGAAGTATCTGCATCAATCGTCCAGCGATTTAGATCCATTAGATTACTTTTCAATTCTGCTTTTCCGAAATACGATACTCCTGCTCCAGTTAACCCTTTTGGTGTTAAAGTTGTTACTCCAGACATTACCATCTCCTTGTCATAAAGGTACATGCTCTCCTTTTTTGACTCTGTTTTCAGAACTTTATTTTTTGGTATGTAAGTTACTAAAGCATTATTAGCAATCATATCTGGCACATCCAAACCTTCTGATTTACTTTGTGCTTTATTTATAAAGTTGGACATGCCCATTGTTGAATCAGCAAAAAACACAAAGTCTTTACTAACAGTATTTGAAGTTAAAAAGTTGATTTCACCAGACCCTCTTAACCCCTTATTGCTCAATCTAATATCGTTTTTGTATTTTGCGTCATTTCCATAAAATCGATAACCATCAGCTGGCGCACTGGTTTTAAAACCGAAAGAATAATCTTCTTGGATTTTTATTACTTCTTTAAAAACTGGAAAAATCCCGGAAGATCTTAGTTCTCCAGTAAAGGACATTGCATATTCGTTGAAATTATCAAGACTATCAAAAACAAAAGGATCTAGCTTAAAATAGAAGCTTGCACTATCGTATGTTCCCTTAAAAATGTCTTTATTGTTATAGTATACATACGAGTTTTTTTCCGTTTTCAATTTAGGATAATCAGTTACTTTTTTGTTGTCACCTGATTTATTATCAATTTTATCAATCAACAACTCTCCTTCAAGTTTAGAAATGTGCGAAAACATTGGAATAAGTTTATCTGCTCCTCCAAAGATTGGTCTAACTCTAAATAACGCTGCTTCTACTTCAACTAAATTAATTTTAAAATTTTCATAATTAAAATCTGCAGCATCAACGTAGATCTCTGTTTTACCAGCACTAATAGCTCCAGAGAACGAAAAATCTCTATCTGACTTCATTAAGATTTCTCCATTTTTTGGAAACACAACAACTCTTTGAGTGCCTGACAATTTTACTGGTTGCACCTCATGTAAAACTAAATCGAGAGTTGACAAGTTAATGCTCCCAAAATTGTCTTTAGTTGTTTTTCGTTTATTCAATTCATTTGCTCGGGCATTAAATCTTTTTGCATTTTTATTTTCTGATCCATCAGTATTTGTTGCTGGCTGCTTGGTTATTGTATTAAAATCTGAAACAAATATAATATCATCATAATCCGTTTTACCAGCTCGGGCATCAATGTAATTTTTCGTTTTGGGTAGAACAGTGATTGTTTTATTAATACTATTATAAGTTATAAAGCCATAATTAGCTAAATCTAACAGAATTGGTACAATTTGCTCTGTGGGCAACCTCATATAGTTTGCTGCTTCATTAATTGGATAAGTCTGTTTGTCGTATTTGTAAAAATACTGATACACTGCAACTAGAGGGTGTGTTTGACTTAAACCTTGCAATTTTCCATAAAGTTCAGCGTTGAAATAATCCTTAGACTCAAACCTGGCAAGCTTGTTATTGTTACCAAAATTCCATTCTAAGTCTAGCATGCTGTTGTTTTTATTGTAGACAATTTTATCTACATACATATCTAATTGATGATAACTATCTGAAAACGGGGCTTGAGCCAAGCCTTTTACATCTCTTGATAATTCAATTGATTCTATATCATATTTTAGAATTGAGCCAGGATGAAAAATTGAATCATTTGCGTTTAAATACATTGTTGTTCTGCAATTTTCAACATAAATTCCAGACTGATTTATACTAAACCTCATTGCGGCTGCCTTAACAAAAGCTTTATTATCTTTGAAAAAAATTAGATTAGCAGGCTCATTATCTAATCCTACCCCAATAAAATTTTCTCCATTCAGTGCAAACCCCCCAACGTAATCAATATCTTTTAAAATGTCCTTTTTAATTACCTTTTTGCTAAAAGAAACGAATTGAGGATAATTATACCCTTCTGCACTTGCCTCTCTTGATTTAGCCATGTCAATAAAAGACCCCCAAAGCGGTTTTTCGTAAAAATCGGTTGTAACTTTCGCACTATCGGAATTTACTTTTGTGGACTTCATTGACATTGTATAATCCGTTATTTCGGCAAAGTTTTTTTTGGCATCTAGTCCAGTTTTTTCCCATGTAACTAATCCTCCTCGTCCTTCCCACTTAGTAATAAATGGTTGGTAAACACCAGATGTATTATATACTATTGACGAATCACTATATTTATTTGATTTCCGGCCCTGATCTTTATTAATTATCATACAAGCCAAACTAATATCATCAAAATAAATTTTAGGATTATTTTTTTCAAATTCGAAACGATAAGTTCCTCCTGAAACAATCCAATGGTGTCGAGAATTAGAAAAAATTGTGCCATCTGTAAACATGCCTGAACAAGTCACTATGAATTTTTTAAATGATTGTACTTTTTTTGAATCCAATAACTTATCAATTGTTTGATGCCAGGAGTTAAAACTTTCTCTAGGCTGATTGGTTTTAACAAAATTGTAGGCTGAGAATAAATATCCATATAAATCAGGAAATGATTGGAGTCTTTTTTCAACAATTAAATTCGCAGTTGAGATCACCTTACTTTTATAATTACTGGGAAAGTCATTCAACCATACAGGTGTAAACACTTCTATAAACTCCTTAGTTTTACCTCTATTTGAGGTTGACATATATTTATCAACATCCTTTAAAAAAGTTTCCGGATTACTAGAAAAATGTTGAGCAAATCCATTACAGGAAATGACAATTAAGATCAAAAATAAAAAATGTCTCATTTTAGTTAATGTTTATGAAATTCAATTAAAGCCCATTCGTCTTTACTATAACTATTTTCAAAAATGAAGCCAGAATTTTCAGCAGTATTCCGCAATTCATCAATATCAGTCGCAAAAAAGCCACTTATTAATAAAATAGTCCCCTCATTAGATACAGCTTTATAACTTTCAAACTGCTGAGTCAAAATGTTTTTATTGATATTTGCTATAATGACATCAAATTTTCTGCCTCCAAGCAGTTCAACCCCACCAAGAGCAAGCTCAATATTCTTACAATCATTCAATTGACAGTTGTCAATTGAATTCTGATATGCCCATTTATCAATATCTGGAGCAAAGACTTCTTTTGCTCCTAATTTTTCTGCTAGAATAGCCAAAACACCTGTTCCAGTGCCCATATCTAAGACTATCTTATTAGTAATTTCTAACGACATTATGCACATAGACATGAGCCATGTTGTTTGATGATGGCCGGTCCCGAATGACATTTGAGGTTGGATTATTACTTTTATTTTATGCTTAGTATCGCTTTTATGAAAAGGGGCTAAAATAGCCAACTTATCGCCAACAAAAACTGGTTCAAAATTAGACTCCCATTCTGCATTCCAGTTTTGGTCTTTAATCAACTCGGATGATACAGAATTGATTGATTCTTTATAACGATCCAACTCCAATGCTTCAATAGTTGTAAACGTATTCTCAGGAAAATAAGCTTGACAGCCTGTTTTTGATTCTGTAAAGCTTTCCGCACCTTTTTCAGCTAGCATGGAGATAATTATTTCTCTCCATGGATCAATTTGATTAAATTCTATTTTTACCTCGTAATAATTCATGTTTTAGCGCTACTAATTTGACTAAAACTATCTGCTTTTAGTGAAGCCCCGCCAATTAAAGCACCATTAATATCATTTTGTTCAAATAATTCAGCCGCATTTTCAGGCTTAACGCTTCCGCCATAAATAATAGGGACTGCAGCTGCGGTTTTTTCACCAAATTGCTTCCCCAACCTTAACCTAATCAATTCATGGATTTCTTGCGCCTGGATAGCGGTAGCCGTTTGCCCTGTTCCTATAGCCCAAATTGGTTCATACGCAATTATTATTCTTTCTACTTCTTGTGCGCTCATTTCAAATATTACGTCTTCAATTTGTTTCATGATAAACTCCTTGAAAACATTACTTTTCCTTACTTGCAAATTTTCTCCGCAGCAAAAAACAGGTACTATGCCAGACGCTAGAGCTGCCTTTACCTTTAATCCTAATATTTTATTATCCTCTGCAAAAAGTTTACGTCTTTCCGAATGCCCAATCAACACGTAATTAACACCTATACTTTTTAATTGAGTTGGTGAAGTTTCGCCTGTAAATGCACCAGAATTATCATTATACATATTTTGAGACCCGAGCTTTATCCATTCATTATCTTTAAGTAATTCATGAAAAACGCTTAAATAAGGCATTGGAGGGCACACTACTATTTCTGCGTCAAGGTTGAAATTATCTTTCTCTTTGGCAATATCTTGAATTAACGACTTTGCTTCAACATAGTCTAAATTCATTTTCCAATTACCAATAATATATTTTTTCATCTTAAAATTTTAAAAATTTTCACCTAATGTATTATAACTAGGAATGCTTCTACTTCCCCATTTCTCAATAATGGTTCCCTTCTTTAATAAAACTAAGCCAGGATTAGAACGCACAATAATTTTTATTTCTGTACCATCAATTGCTAAATATGGTGCAGTTAATCCGGTACTTGTTCTAAAGTCATTCATTTGACTATCAGTTGCAGGTGTTAAAATGTAAAATGGAATTCCATTTTCTTTCGATTGATTATAAACCTTTTTTAAATCATCAATTGCACCTGAGTTATATGAAGTAATATCTCTGATGGTTACTATAATGACTTTTTCTAGACTTAAAATATACTGAGTCATATCTACGCTATATGGTGCTGACGGGTCTAACAAACCATAAAACTGATCACTTTTTTCAAAAAATATTGTATCCTCATTCTTTGAAGTGTCAACTAAATACGGAACATATTCATATTCACTAATTGTGTCAATTCCAAGCCCAGAATTAACAATAATTTTAGATTCATAATAACCTTCAAACTCTTCTTGAATAATAGAGTCAAGTATTGGGTTTTCTTTTTCCATATTCGATAATTTCGAATAATCTGTTGCCAAAACAAAATCTGTAATTGGAGCATCAACTCCAGCTTTGATTAAGGTTTCCTTTCTATCTAGATATTCCCAGACTTCTGTATCGCCGTAGACGCTATATTCTCCAACATCAAAAAATTGTTCTGCTCCAGTACTTTTATTCTTATAGATTAATTGATACTCCACAACTTCTGCTTCACCTTTATCCATTTCATTTTGAATATTATTGCCAATAGCATATGCTCTATAATCTTTTACTGGCAGATAATTAGTTGTGTATAAAGAAAAAAGAAGCGAAATAAAACTCACAAAAAGTGCCATTTTCCAAGGTTTTTTCAAATTTCCTAAATTCATATTCCCAAAAATATGCGCACCTAAAAGTGTTAAAATATAAAAGAGAATAGGAAAGTACCACCCAAATACCCAAGAAAAGAAAACAACTACTAATAGTCCAGATAAACCCATTACCCAATTCTCTTTATAAGTATTGATTTCTATTTTTCTTTGATTGAAAAATATAATAATGACAAAATAAAACAACACGATATCTTTCCAGAAAGACTCATACGGCGTAAGTGAACGTCCGACTGACCCTTTCAAAGCATCACCAAAGCAACCGCAATCTGTCACACAATCTCTTTCAGCTAACTTGCCAGCTTCTCGAAGTAATTCATTTGTTTCTACACAAGAAAAAGTGTAGTAAGTAAGCCATGTGAAAAATATCATCATAAAAACTAAGAGCCATGATGTTAATTTTATCTTGGCACCAACGATAACGGCAATTCCAAGAACAATTTCTGCAATGCAAACCAGTATTGAAATTTCTAAAACCCAAGGGCTAAAAGATTCAAAAAAAGGAAAATCGTATGCCAACCCCATTGGAGAGAAATATTCTTCCAATTTAAAAGCGAAACCCCATGGGTCATTTGCTTTAACTAAACCTGACACTATAAATAACCCTCCAACAAATGCCCTGGCCACATAAGAAAACATGTACATTCCTTTTAAAGCTATCAATCCAATAACTCCACCAACCAATAAAACAAAACCAATTAACTTAAAGGCTAACGCACTATCTCCTGCACTAATATGAAAACCCTTCGCTATAAAAAATACCCCTAAAATATTCAGAATAACAGCTAAGATATTAAGCAATAATGACCTTCCCTGAATTTCAATTTTATTTTCTCTTAATCGCATTGTCATAATAATTAATTATTGTTATTCTCACTCATTTTAATTAACGCAAAAACAGCGTAATTCAACATATCTAGATAATTGGCATCTACACCTTCAGAAATAATAGTAGCACCATCATTATCTTCTATTTGTTTTGTTCTCATTATCTTCATCATAATCATATCTGTTAATGATGAAATCCTCATATCTCGCCAAGCCTCTCCATAATCATGATTCTTATTCAGCATAAGATCGAATGCCTGTGCTGTTTTATCATCATACAAATTAATGGCATCAACAACAGAAATTTCAGATTTTGAATTCCCTAGTGATAATTGAATTAAACCTATTGCACAATAATTCACTATAGCAATAAACTCTCCACCAACATCTTCCCCCACCTTATTAACCCCTGTTTCTTGAATTGTCCTTATTCTTTGCGCTTTGATGAGTATTTGATCAGTCAATGAACTCACTCTAAGTATTCGCCAAGAGGTGCCATAATCATGTGCTTTTTTAGTGAATATTTCACGACAAGATTCAATAACTTTTTTATATTGGTCAGTAGTTTTAGACATTTTATTATTTAAGCATATTTTCAGCTGTGAAAGATACTAATTTTAGTGCAAATTTAAGTCTCAATATAAAGGGGAATTTAAGAGTTTATAAACATCCTGTTGTTATGGGTATAATTAACGCTACGCCTGACAGTTTTTATGCCAAAAGTAGGCAGCAAAAAGTTTCATCTGCTATTGAAATAGCAAGCAAAATGATCAATGACGGAGTAGAAATATTAGACATTGGCGGGTATTCTTCAAGACCAAATGCTGAAAACATCAGTATTGATGAAGAAATGAGCAGAGTATTGCCAATTATTGAAGGCATCAAATTGAACTTTCCGAATCAACTCATTTCAATTGATACTTTTAGAACTAGGGTTGCCAATGCAGCTATCCAGTCAGGTGCGGATATTATAAATGACATTACTGGTGGTTATAACAATCAAAGCATATATCAATTAGCAGCAAGGGAAAAAACACCTTACATCATGATGCACATGAAAGGCACACCTCAAAGTATGCAAAAAGAAACCACATACGGTTCACTTATTGGTGATATTATTTCTTTTTTTTCTAATCAAATTAAATTGGCGAAATCATCTGGCTTGAAAGACATTATTCTTGATCCTGGAATTGGTTTCAGCAAGACAATTGATCAAAATTTTAAAATAATAAAAGAACTAAAATCGCTTCAAATACTTAATCATCCAATTCTAATTGGTATTAGTCGAAAATCACTAATTTACAAAACACTCAATATCAAGCCAGAAGAATCTTTAAATGCCACCACCTCACTTAATAGTGTTTGTTTATTAAATGGTGCGAAAATAATAAGAGTTCATGATGTAAAAGAAGCATCTGAAACTATTGCGATATTCAAAAAAATAAACAATCTTTAATGATACCCTTTAGGAATTACATTAACCTTAATTCTAATTTTAATCGGCTTTTTTGATGCATTAGAAAATACTTCAATAATTCTATTTTGGTAGCCATATTTTTTATTGGTATCAAAAAGAACGGTCATGTCACTTTCTTGTCCAGGTAAAATAGGTTCTTTTGGAAAAATAAGCTTTGTACAAGAACAAGACACCTTATACGTATCAATAATTAATGGTTCGTTCCCATTATTTTTAAAAGCGAATTTATGCTTTAAAAGCACCCCCTCTTCCGTATCATCAAAAGTAAATGACTTTTTCGAAAATAAAAGCGCCGCACCATCCTTTAAAGGTGATGCGGCACTAAACATTATTATGAGCGCTAAAAATAGCTTCATTTATTTTTTTTATCCATTGGCTGGACCGCCTGAATTTACTGGCGCTGAACCTGAAGGCTTGATTTTTACTTCTCCTTTAATTCTCACAACCATCCGTGCTTTATTTACAGCGTTTGAAGAAATAGTTACCGTTTTATTAATTGGACCAGTTCTTTTAGTATCGTATTTTACAGAAATTTCAGCTGTAGAACCTGGTGCAATTGGCTCTTTTGGCCAAGTTGGCACTGTACAGCCACAAGATCCTTTACATGATGAAATAATCAGTGGTGCATTACCTGTATTAGTAATTGTAAATACACAAACACCATTTGCCCCATTTTCGATTTTTCCATAATCATGGACATCTTTATCTACACTAATTGATGCACCATCCATTACTTGGTCAGTTTTTACTTCTTGCGCCATTAAAGACGTGTTTACTCCAACTATTGCAGCTGTTGCTAATAATAAAGATAAGAATACTTTTTTCATGTTATTTTTTTTTTGATTGATGGTTCAAATATAGAACTCAAATATAGAACTCAAAAAAGTTTAACACTTCGTTAACATTTTTTTTAAAGTCACGACAAATTCTTAAAATGATATCATTATCTTTATACATAATTCGACAGAAAGCTTCTGTTGAAAATTTCTATGAAAAAATAATTGATTAAAGAATTAAATGGAATTAGTTTCGACAACAGAATTAAATGAGTCGTTAAAAAAATATTTTGGATTTGATGGTTTTAAAGGTTTTCAGGACCAAATCATCATTAACGTACTCTCTGGAAAAAATACATTTGTCATTATGCCAACAGGCGGAGGTAAGTCAATGTGCTATCAGCTGCCAGCATTGATGTCAAATGGAACAGCAATCATTGTATCACCTCTAATTGCATTAATGAAAAATCAGGTTGATGCGATAAGGAATGTTAGCGAAACTGATGATGTAGCCCATTTTTTAAATTCTTCCTTGAATAAAACTGAGATAAAAAAAGTAAAAGAGGATGTTAGTGCAGGTAAAACTAAACTTTTATATGTAGCACCTGAATCACTTACAAAGCAAGAGAATATTGATTTTTTAACGTCTGTTGAAATTTCATTTTTTGCTATTGATGAAGCCCATTGTATTTCTGAATGGGGGCATGACTTTAGACCTGAATACAGGAGATTGAGAGAAATATTCTCTGCAATTAGTAATGTGCCAATTATAGCATTAACAGCAACCGCTACCCCAAAAGTCCAATACGATATTCAAAAGAACTTGAATATGCTGGACGCCACAATTTTTAAGGCATCTTTTAATAGAGATAATTTGTTTTATGAAGTACTTCCGAAAGTTGATGTTGAAAAAAGAATTATTCAATTTATAAAAACTAAACCAAATCAATCAGGGATTATATACTGCCTAAGTAGAAAAAAAGTTGAAGAAATTGCTGAGATACTTCAGGTGAATGGCATTAATGCTTTACCTTACCATGCTGGTCTAGACGCAGGATCTCGAGCCAAGCATCAAGACATGTTCTTAATGGAAGATGTTGATGTTATTGTAGCCACCATTGCTTTTGGAATGGGTATAGACAAACCTGATGTAAGGTTTGTTATCCACCATGACATTCCTAAAAGTTTAGAAAGCTATTACCAGGAAACTGGTAGAGCAGGAAGAGATGGAGGCGAAGGACATTGCTTAACTTTTTACAGTTATAAAGACATTGAGAAGTTAGAGAAATTTCTGCATGGAAAACCAATTGCCGAACAGGAAATTGGAAAACAACTACTTCACGAAATAGTGTCATATGCTGAAACTTCAGTATGCAGAAGAAAATATATTTTGCATTATTTTGGAGAAGAATTTCCTGAATCTAAATGTGATAAACATTGCGATAATTGTAAAAACCCAAGAGAACAATTTGAAGGAAAAGATCAAGTTAAAATGTTTTTAGAGGCAGTAAAAGCTCTAAACGAAATGCAAAAGGCGAAATACGTTTGTAATTTCCTTTCAGGAATAGAAGCCTCTGATATAATGGCCTACAAACATAATTTACTACCACTCTTTGGAAAAGGAAGTCAACACGATATTGTTTTTTGGAATGCAGTGTCGCGTCAATGTTTAGTTTCTAATCTTTTAACAAAAGAAATAGAAAGTTACGGCACATTAAAACTTACAGAAAAAGGAGAAGATTTTATAGCAAACCCGGTTTCCTTTACATTATTAAAAGAACACAACTATACTGGGGAAGAAACAGATGACTATATAGCCTCAACAAAAGCAGGCGGCCAAATGGTCGCTGATGAAAAACTATATCAGATGCTTGTTGATTTAAGAAAAAAAATTTCGAAGCAAAAAAATATCCCCCCATTCGTTATTTTCCAAGAACCATCATTGCAGGACATGGCAACTCAATATCCAATCACCAAGGAAGAGTTATCGAATATTGTTGGGGTTGGCTTGGGAAAAGCATCCCGTTACGGTAAGCCATTTTTGGAATTAATCAATGACTATGTTGAAGAAAACGACATTGATAGGCCTCAAGATTTTGTTGTCAAATCATTGATTAATAAATCTGGATTAAAAGTCCACATTATTAAAAATGTAGACATAAAAATGCCATTGGATGCCATTGCATCTTCTCATGGAAAAGAAATAGATGAGATTATAAACGAAATTGAAGCCATAGTGGCCTCTGGGACAAAAATAAATATTGATTACTATATCAATGATTTAATGGATGAGGAAGAGCAGGAAGAAATTTATGACTATTTTAAAGAAGCCGAAACAGATGCCCTGACGGATGCGTATGACGAATTTGACGGTGATTACGACGAAGACCAGTTGAGACTAATGCGTATTAAGTTTATGAGTGAAATGGCAAACTAAAGAAAAAAGGATTGTCAGATTAAAAATTAACGATTAAAATTTTAAAATCCGACAATCCAATTGTGATTAAAGTTAACCCCTTGTTAAACAATACTTATTGTAGGTGCTGACCTTTTACCAAAATAAATAAATTTGTATATATCTGGAATTAGCATAGATTACAACTGTTAAGAAGATCTTTCCTGACAAACAAAATCATTTAGAATAGATTTTGGGTTATCACAAATTTGGCAACATTCTCTTAATTGCACCCCCCTATAACCTTGTAATTTCACCCCCCTGAAAACAGGGATATAAAAACTCACGGTTTTAAACCATGACATCTCCCCATAATTAATATATATTTGACTACTATAAACCATTAATTAAATTTAAATATGAGTAACGGAAATTCAAGTAACTTAGAAACATTTTATGTAAACGTCCCTGAACAACTACCTGGAATTGGAAATGGAGTACAAGTGAAATTTATTGTGGATGTACAAGCAGGGTCATTAATTGATTTTAACAGTATCACTCTTCAAAATGCAACTAATAGCAGCGGAGTCTACTATTTGAATATCATTTTTGGACATTTAGAAGAAGGTATACCTGCTGGTAGACATGAATTCACCGAGTCGGTGCCTGCAGCGAAGGTATACAATTCATCCGGAGATCCAATTGAATATTATGTTGTAGTATATAATGATGGGTCTGGTGATGACAGAAGAACAACGATTTCAACAGCAACCACTGATAATCCATAATTAAATCTCTTAAGGCATGAAAAACTACTTACTCCCTTTTTTATTTTTTCTGTGCTTAAATACATATGCAAATCGTTCAACTGATTCTACTCGTATTGCTGAAAAATTACTGAATATTAGAGTCTCTGCGGATATAGATCATTTGAATAGCAAACAACGACTTATTAAACTTGGAGCCAGTGAACAGGTATTTGACTTTCCTATTCATGAATCGAAATACTACAATATTTTAGGAGTTATTTTTATGAAAGAAGCCAAATACGATTCGGCAGAATTCTGTTTTGAAAAAGCACTACAAATTAGAAAAACAAATAATTATTTACCGCATTTAGCCTCAACACTTGAATGTATTGCAACACTGCATAATAAATTAGACAATGACTCTATTGCATTGTGCTATCTATACCAGAGTTTAAGTATTAAACTCAAAACTGGAAATAAAGCCTACTTAAAACCGGTTTATAACCGTTTAGGAAACACTTACTTTCAGAGAAGTGAATATGATAGTGCAAGACACTATTATGATGCATTTTATAAAATTGCAATTAGCTTAAAAGATACTCAAAGTATCGCTTCTTCACTTTCGAACATAGGCAATGTACTATATAATCAGGACTCTAATAGAGCTGCTATTAATAATTACAAGAAAGCCATTTTCCTCTATAAATCAAGTCATAGATTTAGCGAATTATCATCACCCCTTTTCAATATTGCGTCCGTATATGATTGGGTCGATAAAAAAGATAGTGCACTATACTATTATAATTTAGCCCATTTGAATGCAAAAAAACATAGTAACACTTATCTACTTGGCACCATATACAAAACACTAACAGAGGTTTATACGGAAAATGGCAATAGTGATTCATCTAAATTTTACTTAAAAAAGTATATTAATTACCAAGACTCTGTTTTTTCGCAAAATAAGGTAAATGCCATTCTAGAATTTGAAACTAAATACCAAACCAGTGAAAAAGAGCAGGCCTTAAAATTAGAGCAGATAAACAATAAAAATAAACAAAAAACCATTTATGTCCTTATTGGTATTACTATTTTACTCTTATGTCTTGCCACCTTTATTTATTGGTATTTTAGACAAAAGAAAAAAGTTGGACAATTGGAAGTGAGTGTTAAAAACCAAAAAATTGATCAAATTTTAAAAGATCAGGAGGCAAAAACTTACGCTGCGCTTATTCAGGGGCAAAGCCATGAGCGAACAAGAATAGCCCAAGATTTGCATGATAAATTAGGAGGTAGTTTAGCCGCTGTTAAAGTGCATTTTAATCTTATGAATGAAAGAATTGATGACATTTCATCAGAAAACAAACCGCTTTTTGATAAAATGAATATCATGCTCGAAGATGCTGTGAAAGATGTCAGAAACATTTCTCACGACCTATCTACCGGTAAGCTAGCTCAATTGGGATTAAAAGCAACTTTAAAAGATTTGGCAGATACTATTAATGCTTCAAAAAATATTGACTTTGAATTAGATATTCACCAAGGACTCCAATTGCCAAAACAGAAAATGGAACAAGACATTTATGCCATTGTTCAAGAATTAGTCAGTAATACCTTAAAGCATGCGAATGCTCGTCATATCACATTAGCCTTAAATATTTTTGATAATATACTGGGGCTTATTTATGAAGATGATGGAATAGGTTTTGAATTAAATCAATCAAAAGAAAAAGGATTAGGTTTAGGTGGAATTGAAAAGCGTGTTGACCAATTAAAAGGTGAAATCAGCGTAGATTCTGTCATTGGTAGAGGAACAATAATAATTATAAATATCCCCATATGAAAACATTATTAATCGCAGACGATCATCAATTATTCCGTGAGGGCATTGTTGAATTATTTGATGATCACAAAAAAATAAATAAAATAATTGAAGCCAATAATGGGCGGGAAGCCATTGAAATGGCTGAAAATGGCAATGTTGATATTATTTTAATGGACATCAGTATGCCAATTGTTAGCGGTATTGATGCCACAATAGCAATCAAAGAAAAGTGTCCCAATATTAAGATAGTGATGCTGACAATGCATGACACACAAAACTACATTAAGAAACTACTTAAAATAGGTGTTGATGGGTACTTACTTAAAACGACATCTAGCGACGAATTAAAATTAGCGGTTGACATGGTGATAAATAATCAAAAATACTACGGAAAGGCAGTTCAAGCTACGTTTATTAGCAGTTTTAACTCTGAAAGTTTAGTTCAGGACATCAGTTTAACAAAGAGAGAAAAAGAAATTTTATCGCTAATTTGTAATGAATTTAGCACTAAAGAAATTGCCGACAAACTTTATATAAGCTCATACACTGTTGAATCTCATAGAAAAAATCTTTTAGCAAAAACAGGATCCAAGAACGTTGCTGGTCTTGTTCGGTTTGCCATTCAAAACAAATTTGTTTAAATATAGCCCACTAGTTTATAAGTTAAATAACCTACCCACTCCTTTATTAAATAGTTCCAACTGGCTAAAATACCAATATTTGGCACTACAAATTGGTCAAGCAGATACCCTCTCTTTTTTCCCGTAAAATGATCAGTTGTGAAAACATCAAATTCACTAAATCCAGCAGCTTTAAAACAGGCTACAGCCCTTTTCATATGTAATGCGGAGGTTACCAATAAAATCTTTGGTCTATATGGTAGCTTACCGATTATAATTTTGGTTTCGACTGCATTTTCGTGGGTATTTCTAGAAATCGACTCCGTAATAATATCTCCAGCAGGAATTCCCATATTTAAGAGATCAGATTTCATTTGAGTCGCTTCAACTAAACCTTTGTCAATTAAATGTCCATTTGCCCCTGATATTAAAATTTTTTTTACTTTCCTCTTCTTATACAACTGAATTGCCTGCCAAATCCTGTCTCCTCCCCTTCTAATACTTAAGCGTTTTAAATCATTGTTATACTCGGACATTCCCCCCAAAACAATTGCAATGTCATATTTTTCAGTTTCTTGATGAGTAATTCCATCTACTTCCCAAAGCCTAATAGCTTCAGAAAAAATAACAGTATTTGAAAAAAATAATAAAACGACTAGCGACAGTTTTAATGTAATTTTTTTTTTGTCTTTCTTTTTTTATCCAAAAACCTAGTAGTAAGAGCATCAAGGACCATACAAATGGTTGAAGAAAAAAACTTAACAACTTTGATAAAACGAAAAACATAACGATTCTTTATATTTGCAAAAAAATAAATAAGATGGCTGACAAAATTACAGAAATATCGGGAACTTCAAAATATACTAATTTAGACTGGTGGACTGAAAAAGTAGTCGATTGGGGATCAAACTTAATTATATTCATTGCCATATTAGTTATAGGCTTGTTTGTTGTCAAAAAGATCACAAAAGTGGTGGCCAAACTAATTGACAAAAAAGGACTTGATAGCTCTCTAAAAAGTTTTTTAACCAGTTTAATATCTGTTAGTCTTAAGATTATCGTATTTATCACTGCACTAAGTCAACTTGGCATTGAGATGACGTCTTTTGTGGCATTAATTGGTGCAGCAGGCTTAGCTATTGGAATGGCGTTTTCAGGTACACTTGGCAATTTAGCTGGTGGAATTATGATATTAATTTTTAAACCTTATAAGGTTGGAGACTATCTTGAGGCACAAGGTGAAATTGGAACTGTTAAAGAAATAGGAATATTTAATACAATTTTATTAACACTTGACAATAAGACGATAATTGTGCCGAATGGTGCTATGGCAAATGGAAATATGATTAATTATACCATGCAGCCAGAACGAAGAGTTGACTTTACTGTTGGCATTGCCTATGGAGACAATTATGATGACGCAAAAAAGTTAGTTGAAAAATTCATAGAAGAAGATGAAAAAATTCTTAATTCACCTGAAGCATTTATTGGCTTAGTTGCACTAGCAGACAGTTCAGTAAACATAACCGTTAGAGTTTGGTGTAAAACTGATGACTATTGGGATGTTTACTTTAAAATGAATGAACGGATATACAAAGAGTTCGGCCAAGAAGGTATTAATTTCCCTTTTCCACAAATGGATGTACATTTACAACAATAACTCAGATTACGTAATATGAGTCATAAAAAAAGATATATTTGTTGTGTTAATCAACTAAAAAAATAAAACTATGTTAAAAGAATTTAAAGCCTTTATTATGACAGGCAATGTGATTGAATTTGCAATTGCAGTAATTTTGGCTGGAGCCGTAGGCTTAGCAGTGAATGGATTTGTGAATGATATTATTATGCCAATTGTTGGTCATTTTGCTGGTGGAATGGACTTCGCTAACTTAAAAATTGTCTTAACTGAAGCTAGCCCAGCAGTAGTTGGTGCTGATGGAGCTGAAGTGTCAGCAGCTGTTGCCGAAAACGCTATTAGATGGGGAAAATGGATTAATTCTATTATCAATTTAATTATTGTTGGATTTGTATTATTTATGATGGCCAAAGCTTATAATAAGACTAAAAAGAAAGAAGCAGAAGCAGCTCCAGCTGGGCCTAGCCAAGAAGATTTATTAACAGAAATAAGAGATTTACTAAAAAAATAATCTTTTCTTCAAATAATATCCAGAGGCTGCCAATACATTGGCAGCCTTTTTTTGTACACGCTTTTTTACTATATTGTGCTTATGAGAAAATTCTCTTTCCTTCTTCTAGTATTTTGTTCTTTTGTGGGATGTAAAGAAAATAATCAATTAAAATTAAAGGTTCTAGAAAGCATTGATTGGGAAGATATCCAAAAAAGAGAAATACTAAATGTATTAGCGGAAAATGGACCCGCATCTTTCTTTATTGTCAAAGGTAAAAAGATGGGGTACGAATATGAGTTACTTTACGAATTCGCAAAAGACCACAACTTAAGACTAAATATTCAAACAATCCAGAATCTTGATTCAATTTACACCCAATTATATAATTTTGAAGGAGACATAATTGCTTGTAATTTAACAATTACTGATAGCCGAAAACAATTTGTAAAATTCACTGATCCACACTTGATCTCTCATCAAGTTTTAATTCAAAGAAAGCCAAGGAAAGTAAAAAAGAATGACACCCTAGCGCCCGAACAACTTATAACCGAAATAGAACAATTAAGAGGAAAAACTGTTTCTGTTTGGAGTAATTCTACGCATAAAAAACAATTAGAAAAACTAAACGAAACTCTAAAGTTAAACTTGAACATTGTTCCATTAGACGGCGATATTACCACTGAAGAGATAATAAGAATGGTGAGTATTGGATTATTAGATTACACCATTGCTGATGAAAACATTGCAAAAATCAATCAAATTTATTGGAACAATTTGAACATAGACTTAAAACTAAGCAGTGATGAAGAAATTGCATTTGCAGCACGCGGAAGTTCGCCAGAGTTAGTTAAAAAGATTAATGATTGGTTAAATCATAAAAAGAATAGATCGACTATAGGAGAAGTAAAAAGAAAATATTTTGAAAGACGAAATTTATCCCGAAAGGCTAGCTCAGATTTTTCAAGTGCTGCTGGTGATAACCTTTCCCCTTATGATGATATTATAAAAAAACAGTCAAAAAAAATGGGGTGGGACTGGCGATTGATATCTGCTATCATTTATCAAGAATCAAAATTCGAAACCTACAAAACATCATGGGCAGGTGCCTTTGGTATTTTTCAATTTATGCCCGCCACAGCTGTATCCTATGGTATTAATGAAAACTCAAGTGCCGAAGCTCAGATAAATGCAGGCATTAAAAAACTAAATAAAAATTACAAACAATGGTTAAAAGTTGTACCCGATACGTTAGAGGCCATTCATTTTACTCTGGCAACATTTAATGCAGGTAGAGCCCATGTTGATGATGCTAGGGCTCTGGCACCTCATTTTGGTAAAAATAGTGACACTTGGTTTGGCAATGTTGACTCAATGATTTTAGGGCTATCTCAACCTAAATTTTATAGGCATGAAGCTGCAAAATATGGTTATATGCGGGGCATTCAAACCTTTGAATACGTTTATGAAATAATGGAACGATTTGAAGAGTATAAACATGCTTTTCCAGAAATAAACTAATTAAATGTCAAAATCTGATTATAAAGCCCATTGGGAAAACATCTACAAAACTAAACAGCTCAATGAGGTAAGCTGGTATCAACCTTCCCCTTCAACGTCACTAAATCTTATTAAAGAATTGAACTTGCCTTTAACCGCAAAAATTATTGATATTGGCGGTGGAGATAGTTTTTTGGTGGACAATTTATTGAATTTTGGGTATTTAGATATTACTATTTTAGATATTTCCAAAACGGCTATTGATCGAGCAAAAAAGCGACTCGGCAAAAAAGCAAGTTTGGTCAAATGGATAGTTGAAGATATCAGAAACTTCAATACAAATTACAAGTACGACCTTTGGCATGATCGTGCAGCTTTTCATTTTCTGACTAAAGAGACTGATATTGAGAATTACAAACAAAAAACCAAGCAGCACTTATCAGAAAATGGGCATTTAATAATAGGCACTTTTTCAGATCTAGGGCCTAAAAAATGCAGTGGTATTCAAATTAGTCAATATTCAAAAGAAAAACTAGCAATTGTATTCCTTCCAAATTTTGAAGCAATAAAATGTTTTCAAACTGACCATCCAACTCCTTTTCATACAACGCAGAATTTTTTGTTTTGTAGATTTAAAAAATTACCCGCATAAGCTAAAAGAAAACCAGTCATTTAATAAAATTGCAATGTTAAAACCTAATACCGAAAAATTTGATCAGTATCTAGTCGATAGAGTTGAACAGCGTCTAAAATCAAATGGTCTTACAGAAATCAAAAATATGATGGGTGGGCTTATTTTTATGGTCGACTACAAAATGTGCATAGGTATTGATAAAGATAGAAAAACTGGTGAAGATAGATTAATGGTAAGAGTCGGAAAGGCACCGTACGAAAAATTACTTTTTAAAAAAGGAAGTCGTGAAATGGACTTTACAGGCAAAGTAATGCGGGGGTTTCTTTTTATTTCACCAGATGGTTTTGATTCTGACGAAGATTTGGATTTTTGGATACAAAAGGCACTAGAATTTAATCAAACCATTGAAATGTCAGCTAAACAGAAAAAGAAGCTTACCGAAGGGAAGTAATGCTAAAAATAAAACGTATGACAAAAAATAACCATATTAATTATATTGAATTTATTGCAAATGATTTACAAATTACCAAAACGTTTTACAGCAAATGTTTTGGATGGATTTTTACCGACTATGGGCCAAATTATACTTCATTTTCTGATAGTGGTATTTCAGGAGGATTCGAAAAATCTGATAAAGAAATTAAAAATGGTGCTTTAGCAGTTATACATCATTCAAATTTGGAGTACATTTTAGAAGTTATTAAAGACAATGGTGGTACAATTGTAGTGGATATCTTTTCTTTCCCTGGAGGCAGACGATTTCAATTCAAAGATCCCTCCGGTAACGAACTTGCAGTCTGGACCGAAGACTAACTACAAATAATTCAAAGAAGAGCTATCACCTATTTTAGATGATTAGATTACCTAACTATTACTTGTTTTACATTAATATTTGAATATTTTTGCGGCAATGCTATCTGTTCAAACTAGTTTAAAAACTAAATACAATCCAAACAAGCAATTAATTATTGTAGTTGGACCTACTGGAATTGGAAAAACGGCACTAAGTATTGATTTAGCAAACTTTTACAATTCTCCAATACTTTCATTTGATTCGAGACAGTTCTATCAAGAAATGACCATTGGAACTGCTAAGCCAAATAGTGAAGAATTAAATAGTGCCAAACATTACTTTATTAATTCACACCAAATTACAACAAACTATACCGCAGGTAAATTCGAATTGGAAGCTTTAGCCACACTCGATAAAATTTTCGAAAATAATGACATTTGTATTGCAGTTGGAGGGAGCGGATTATATATTGATGCCTTAGTTTTTGGTATTGATTCTATGCCAAGCAGTCACAAAACTCGAACTAAATGGATAAGTATTCACGAAAAAGAAGGTATTGAACCATTGCAAGAGTTTTTAGATGCTAATAATCCGGAAGTATTCGAATTTATGGATCGTAATAATCATGCAAGGATGATCAGGGCAATCGAAGTCATAGAATCAACTGGTAATAAATATACAGATTATCGTAAGAAGGCACCAAAATCGAGACCCTTCACTCCTATTTGGATTGGACTTGAAACAGATAGGGAAACCTTGTACGAACGGATTAACGCTAGAGTTGACCGTATGATTGAAAAAGGACTGGAAAATGAGGTGAGGTCACTAATACCACACCGACACCACGGAGCGTTAAAAACAGTAGGTTACGCTGAGTTTTTTGATCATTTTGATGGTGAGATATCATTTGACAAGGCCATTGAGTTAATTAAGAGGAACTCAAGACGCTATGCAAAAAGACAAATGACATGGTTTACCCGAAATGAGAATATACAGTGGTTTAAACCTGATTCAAAAGGAAATATATTAGCGTATATTCAAAAAAAAATAAAGAAATAGCTTGTTTAGAATCATTTTTCATCCTTTTTTTTTGGTTATTTAAAATTCAATTATAAATTTGCTACACAAATAAAATTATTAAACGAAGGGTAAGATGAACGAGAGAAATGACGAAGTGTTTTCAGAAAAAGTAAAAGATGGAAAAAGAACGTATTTTTTTGATGTAAAAAAAACAAGGGGTAATGATTTATACCTTACTATAACAGAAAGTAAACGTAGATATTCAGATGATGATTCAGAAAATCCAACTTATGAAAAACACAAAATTTTCTTATACAAAGAAGATTTTGAAAAATTTCAAGATGGCATGGGTGCCGCTCTTGGAAAAATACAAGACTTATGGGAGTCAGGTGAATACAAAAAGCCTGAACCTAAAGAAGAACTAACTTTTGAAGAGTTATAAAATTTGAAAGCTTAATGGAAGTAAAAAAACGCTTTTGTGCTATGCATGAAAGCGTTTTTTTATCTCACGACTTTTCAATAATATGATTTATCGAAATGATAGAAAAGGAAATCAAATAACTATCTTTGCCCCATTATGAGCCAGTACAAAAAAGTAGCATTCTATACTTTGGGTTGTAAACTCAATTTTTCTGAAACCTCAACTATTGCAAGAAATTTTGAGGAACAAGGATTTGCTAAGGTTGACTTTACTGATACGCCAGATATTTTTGTCATTAATACTTGTTCAGTAACTGACAATGCTGACAAAAAGTGTCGTCAAATTGTTAAAAAAGCGCTCAAAATAAATCCTGATGCATTTGTTACTATGATTGGCTGCTATGCTCAGTTAAAACCTAACGAAATTAGCCATATTCCTGGTGTTGATTTGGTTTTAGGTGCAAATGAAAAATTCAATATTTTAGATCATATTGAACAACTCGAGAAAAAAGAAATAGCTTCTATTATTAATAATAACATAAAAGAAACAACTGACTTTGTACCGTCATTTAGTATGGGTGACAGAACAAGATCGTTTTTAAAAATACAAGATGGCTGTGACTATTTCTGTACTTTTTGCACCATTCCTTTAGCTCGTGGAAAAAGTAGAAACGCTAGTATTAGTAAAACAATATCAGAAGCAAAGAAAATTGCAAAAACTGATATTAAAGAAATCGTATTAACCGGTGTAAATATTGGAGACTTTGGACAAGGTGAAAGCGAAAACTTTCATGACCTAGTGCAAGCCCTGGATAATGTTGAAGGTATCGATCGTTTTAGAATATCATCTATAGAGCCTAATCTATTGAACAATGATATCATTAATTTCGTATCTAAATCGAAGCGATTTCTGCCACATTTTCATATCCCACTGCAATCAGGGTCAAATAAGTTATTGAAAGCTATGCGAAGAAAGTATGTTCGTGAACTATATGCCGAACGTGTTGATACTATAAAAGGGTTAATACCTGACACCTGCATTGGTGTTGATGTAATAGTTGGTTTTCCAGGAGAAACAGAAGATGAATTTATGGAAACAGTAAATTTTTTAAAGGACATTGATATTTCATATTTACACGTATTTACATATTCCGAAAGAGCCAATACAACTGCCAAAAAAATGTTGAATTCGGTGCCACTTGCTATTAGGAAAGACAGAAGCAAGCAACTTCATATATTATCGAATAAAAAGAAGCGTGCATTTTATCACTCTCAACTTGGAAAAACTAAGCAAGTACTATTTGAAGGAGAGGAAAATGAAGGTATTATGTATGGATTCACTGATAATTATGTTAAAGTAAAAACCAACTTTAATTCTAAATTAGTCAACACTATTCAAACTGTTAAACTCAATGAAATTGATAGAGACGGATTAGTCAAAATCGACTTCATTTAAACATTTCAAGTATTTGAAGACAACTTTTCAGTAAATTCGCCAGCAATTTCATTCATAACAATTATTTTTACGCAAAATTAAGTCCATGAGTACAAAATTCCATTCTTTAAATATTACAGAAATCATTAAAGAGACACCAGAAACTGTTTCGATTTCATTTCAAATCCCAGAATCTTTAGCCAACGATTTTCAATTTAAGGCTGGTCAATACTTAACATTAAAATGTATCATAAATGGTGAAGACGTGCGCCGTTCATACTCTATTAGTTCTGCTCCTCACGAAGGAAAAATGACAGTGGCGGTTAAAAAAGTTGAAAATGGAATTTTCTCAACTCATGCACAAAACCTATCAATAGGTGATACTATTGATGTCATGGCACCACAAGGTAACTTCGTATTAAAGTCTGACAAGACTAAAAACTATGTGTTTTTTGCTGCGGGAAGTGGTATCACACCAATTATTTCCTTAATTAAAAACGTTTTAAATACCAATAATGGTAGCACAGTTAAGTTATTTTATGGGAATAAAACCGCTCATCAAACTATCTACAAAGCTGACTTGGATCAATTAGCACAAGACAATGAAAACTTTGATTTATACTACATACTATCTAAAGAAAATGGTTTAAACGATAACTTATCAGGAAGATTAAATAATACTAAAATTGAAGCCATTTATAATTCATACTTGGCTAACCATACCATAGATGACATATATACTTGCGGGCCAGAAAGTATGATTCATTCAGTTACAGAATTTTTCACCTCCAAAAATATAAAAGACACCAATATTCATTTTGAACTATTTACAACTCCCGCAACAGAAGTTAAACCTAACAATCAGTCAGCTGATACGACGGTACCCGACATTAATAGTTCAGTAACTGTAATTATTGATGATGAAGAATTTGAGTTTGATTTGAATTCTAAAGGGAAAAATATACTTCAGGCCGCTCAGGATGCTGATGCTGATGTTCCTTTTTCGTGCAAAGGAGGAGTTTGTTGTACTTGTAGAGCTAAAGTAATAGAAGGAACAGCGGTGATGGACTTGAATTATTCATTGGAGCCTGAGGAAGTTGAAGAAGGCTTTATTTTAACATGTCAAGCTCATCCAACAACTGAAAAAGTTGTGGTGTCTTTTGACGAGTACTAAAGAAAAGCAATAATGGCTAATATTATTATCATAGGCGCTAGTAGAGGGATTGGTTTCCAATTAATCCAATTATTAAGTGCCAAGCACCAAGTATTGGCTTTATCTCGTCATACTGAACCTCTGCATAAATTAAATATTAAAAATTTAAGGGTTGAACAATTTGATTTAACAGATAAATCTTCAAAATCAAATCTCGAAAACATCATTCGCAAACATTTTCAAAAAATTGATATCCTTATAAATAATGCTGGTTATTTAATAAATGCTCCAGTTCTTGATTTAACTGAAGATGATATTGACAATATGTTTGCAACCAATGTGACTGGGGTCATAAAAGCCTGTCAAGTAGTAATTCCTTTTATGCCTAAAGGTGCTCACATTGTTAATATTGGTTCAATGGGTGGGTTTCAAGGCAGTTCAAAATTTGTTGGGCTAAGCGCCTACTCTTCATCAAAAGCGGCCATTGCTAGTTTTACAGAATGTTTAGCTGAAGAATTAAAAGATAAAGAGATTTCGGCAAACTGTTTAGCATTAGGTGCTGTTCAAACCGAAATGCTTGAAGCGGCATTTCCTGATTATCAAGCTCCTGTTTCTGCAAAAAACATGGCTGAATATATCTCACAGTTTAGTTTAACAGGACAAAATTGGTTTAATGGAAAGGTACTACCAGTATCTTTGTCAACTCCTTAAAATTACATACATTTACCATTAAAATTAAGTGACTATGTCAGTACATTCAAATGTAAAACGCGTTACAACTCACGTCCTTCAAGAAATGAAGGAAAAGGGTGAGAAAATTGCTATGCTAACTGGATACGATTTTTCAATGGCAAAGATTTTAGATGAAGCTGGCATTGATATTATTTTAGTTGGTGATTCGGCATCAAATGTGATGGCTGGTCATGAAACAACATTACCAATCACACTAGACCAAATGATTTATCATGCATCTTCGGTAGTCAGAGCTATTGATCGGTCATTAGTGGTTGTTGACTTGCCATTTGGATCCTATCAAGGAGACTCTAAACAAGCTCTGCATTCTGCTATTCGGATAATGAAAGAATCAGGAGGGCATGCGGTTAAAATGGAAGGTGGTAAAGAAATTATTGACTCTATCACTCGTATTTTAACGGCTGGTATTCCAGTTATGGGACATTTAGGACTAACCCCACAGTCTATTTATAAATTTGGAACTTACACAGTAAGAGCCAAGGAGGATGAAGAAGCCGAAAGACTCATTGCTGATGCCAAATTATTGGAAGCTACAGGTTGTTTTGCAATAGTTGTAGAAAAAATACCTGCTAAACTCGCAACACGAGTTTCTAAAGAAGTGTCTATTCCTATTATTGGGATTGGTGCTGGCAATGGAGTGGATGGCCAGGTATTAGTAAGTCACGATATGCTTGGAATAAACAATGAGTTTAATCCTCGATTTTTGAGAAAATATAAAAATTTACATCAAGAAATGTTGGATGCGTTCCAAGAATATATTAAAGATGTCAGGTCTAAAGATTTTCCAAACCAAGAAGAACAATATTAGATGATGTTTATTTCCAAGATTTCGTTAAGCTGAAAATATGACTTCTACTAAAAGAAGGTTTTGGACTCATACAGTAGTGAATTGTATATGTTAAACTATTGTCCCTTAAGTCATATATTGCTGCATCAGAATATGAATTTACCGCAAAATAAAATAAGCAATACTTTGACTAATCATCATTTGACTTTATCATATTTAAAAACGCATCAGAAGTGACTTCCTTATAGACAATCCCTTGCTTAATCAATGATTTTGTTTTTAAAAGCTTTTTCGAATCTCCCAACGATCAGTAAAGTTTTATCTTTAAGGTTAATCGAATTTGGAGATATTTTTTAGGATATTTTTTTTACAACTCATGTCCTATTCCACTAGTTCCATTTTTATTTATTGCATCAACAATGCTATTTAGTCCTCCAACATTTGGTCAATAAAAATCTAGAAAGCAGCTAATAACAGTTCAATATCCTTGTATGGTAAATCGAATACTCTGCCTAAAATTTCTGAAGTTAATTTTCCTTTATAAACATAAACACCACTTCTAAAACCAGCATCCTTTCGAACCATATTTTTGCAGCCGCCAGATTCCCCAATCTCTAGAACAATTGGTGTAAAGATATTGCTCAATGCAATTGAGGCTGTTCGAGAAACTCTTGATGCAATATTGGGCACACAATAATGAATTACATCAAATTTTGTAAAAGTCGGATTATTATGATTTGTGATTCTTGATGTTTCAAAGCAACCTCCTTGGTCAATACTTATATCAACAATTACTGAGTGTGGTTTCATTTGTTGAATCATTTCCTCAGTAATGATACATGGTGTTCTACCAAATGGAGCTCTGATTGCTCCAATCACAACATCAGCTCGTCTAATCGCTTTTTCTAACAATTTTGGCTGAATAACTGATGTATATACTTTTTGCCCTATATCGTTTTGTAATCGTCTTAACTTAGAGATTGAATTATCAAACACTTTTATTGAGGCACCAAGTCCAAGTGCAGCTCGACAAGCATTTTCACCTACTGTTCCCGCACCTAAAATAACTACCTCAGTTGGCTGCACTCCTGCTACACCTCCCATCATAATGCCCTTGCCGTCATTATAATTTGATAGCAATTCTGCTGCAATCAAAATAGCTGTAGTCCCTGCAATTTCTCCCATAGCCCTTACCACTGGAAAAATACCATGATCGTCTCGTATATAATCCCATGCAATTGCAGTAATTTGTTTCTTCATCAAAGAGACTAAGGTCTCTTTAGGTTGTAAAGTTAATTGCAATGCAGATATTAAAGTTTGGTCACCCGGCATCATGTCAATTTCAACCTGAGTTGGCGGTGCTACCTTTAAAATCATATGGGCTTGAAAGACAGACTTCGCATCTGGCGCAATATCAGCTCCTGCCTCAGAATAGTCATTATCTGTAAAATGAGATTTTAACCCTGCATTTGTTTCAACAACAACATGATGTCCATTATTAACTAATAATTGGACTGTTTCAGGAATTAAAGCTACCCTGTTTTCTTGATATGAAGTCTCCCTAGGAATACCAATTGTAAGTTTACCTTTTTTCTGCTGAACAGCCAGCATCTCCTCCTGGGGAAGTAAGCTCCCCTCCTTCATTAATGACTTAAGTGTCTCCGGATCTGTAATCATATCTCCAAGTTTATTAACCTACAATTGTTCTGCACAGTAATATTAACCTTTACGGTATTTTCAGGTAAAAGGTTTTCAATCCGTTCTGGCCATTCAATAAAGCAGTAATTTTGGTCATATAAGATATCTTCAACACCTATATCAAATGCTTCATTTTCACTTTGCAATCTGTAAAAATCGAAATGAAAAACCGAACCGTAGGTTGGTGACAAATACTCATTAACAATAGAAAAAGTTGGAGAGCTAGAATGGTCTTCAATCGCCATTTCATGCATTAAGGCATTGATAAATGTTGTTTTACCAGCCCCCATTTCACCGTAAAACGCAAAAGACTTATGCTCATTTATAGCACTGAGAAATGACTTTGCAGCAGTCTGCAATTCACTCAATTTTTCAACTCTAATTTGCATTTTAATTACCTATTTACACAAATATAATCAAAGTTTAAATGTGAACTACACTCCTGCTTACTTCGCCTTTAATGTGACAAATGGAATAATCACTTCCTCTAGCGAAATACCACCATGCTGAAAAGTATCCTTATAATAATTTGCATAATGATTATAGTTGTTTGGATAGGCAAAGAAATCATTCTCCTTTGCAAATACAAAAGATGATGACATATTTTCTTGTGGTAATTTAATAGTTGCAGGGTTAGCAAATGCTGTAGCCTCTTTAGCATTGAAATTTAGATTCTTACCTACTTTATATCTCAAGTTAGTATTTGTTTGTTTATCCCCTAAAATTTTCACCGGGTTGTCGACTTTAATGGTTCCATGATCTGTTGTCAGGATTGTCTTCACCCCTTTTTCAGCTATTTTAATTAGCATCTCTTTTAGAGGGGAATGCTCAAACCAAGTTTTTGTTAAATCTCTGTATGCAGATTCATCATCTGCAAGTTCTTTAATCACTTCCATCTCGGTTCTTGCATGTGAAAGCATATCAACAAAATTATAGACTAAAACATTAATATCATTTTGCATTAAATCATTAAATTTCTCGACCATCTTCCTTGCAAAATCAAGTTTAATAACTTTGTGATAAGACATTTTTACTTGTTTTCCATGTCTTTTTAAATTGTGCTCAAACAATTCTTTTTCTTTCATGTTTTTACCACCTTCATCATTTTCATTCAACCACAAATCAGGATGTTTTTTTGCAATATCAACTGGCATTAGGCCTGCAAATAAAGCATTCCTAGCATAGTGAGTTGCAGTAGGTAAAATGGAATAAAATGCTTGCTCTTCTTCTACAGTGAAGTACTCGCTGATTAAAGGTTGCAGAATTTTCCATTGGTCGTATCTCAAATTATCAATCACAATTAAAAATAATGGTTCCGTTCCAACCAAAGGCATCACTTTTTTTGCCAATATATTGTGAGACATATCTGGTGCATCCTCATGTCCAGAAACCCAGTCTTCATAATTATCACTAACAAAACGAGAAAACTGAGCGTTTGCTTCTCTTTTTTGCATATCAAAAACCTCTTTCATTCCCCCATCACCCGAACTATCTAATTTTAGCTCCCAGGTAACAAGATCCTTATATATTTCAGTCCACTCATCAAAATCTAGCCTATCATTCAATCTCATTCCAATTTGACGAAACTCTGACTGGTAATCGGAAGTATTCTTTTGACTAACTAATTCTTTCGTATTTAAATTCTTTTTAAGTGATAACAGGATTTGATTTGGATTGACAGGCTTAATTAAATAATCGGAAATTTGCCCTCCAATTGCCTCTTCCATTATATGCTCCTCCTCACTTTTTGTAATCATAATAACAGGAACCTGAGGATTGTTTTTCTTGATCAATGCTAATGTTTCAAGACCACTATAACCAGGCATATTTTCATCTAAAAATATGATATCGAAATGAGTATCCTGAGCCATTTCTGCTGCATCCCTGCCGTTATTAGAAGTTTCAACTATGTATCCTTTTTGTTCTAAAAATAGAATATGCGGCTTCAATAAGTCTATTTCATCATCCGCCCATAATATTCTTGCTTCCATATTGTTCTTTTTGTTAATTTTGGTGTCTAAATGTAATCATATTGATTTGTCTTCAACTACAGTAAATAAGTTAAAAATTATTAACGACCCTGTTCATGGTTTTATTACAATTCAGAACGAATTAATTTATGACCTAATTGAACACCCGTACTTCCAACGTTTGAGAAGAATCAAACAACTTGGTTTATCACATTTGGTTTATCCTGGTGCAAACCATACAAGGTTTCATCATGCCATTGGAGCCATGCATTTAATGTCAAAAGCACTTTTCTCACTTGTAAAAAAAGGAGTTGAAATAACAGGCGAAGAGCAAAATGCTGCTTTAATTGCTATTCTATTGCATGATATTGGACATGGTCCTTTTTCACATACTCTTGAGCATACAATCTTAAAAAGTATTCATCATGAATCTGTCTCTATTTTATTTATGAACAGATTAAATGAAGAATTTGATGGTAAATTGAAATTAGCAATAGATATTTTCTCCAATAATTACTCGAAAAAATTTCTACATCAATTGGTTTCAAGTCAGCTTGACATGGACAGGTTAGACTACCTTCAACGAGATAGTTTTTTTACAGGTGTTTCAGAAGGAATAATTGGAAGTGAGCGAATTATTAAAATGTTAGATGTTCGTGATAATGAACTGGTCATAACAGAAAAAGGAATTTACTCAATCGAAAACTTTATCAGCGCCAGACGGATTATGTACTGGCAAGTCTATATGCACAAGACTGTTGTGGCATCAGAGTACATGCTAAGAAACACATTAAGAAGAGCTAAAGAACTATTTATGAATGGAGAAAATCTTTTCGCCCCGCCAAGTTTAAAAGTGTTCTTAGAAAATAACTTTTCCAATTCAGATTTCGAAAAAAACCCAGATTTACTGCTACACTTTGCCAATATTGATGATTCTGATATTATTGTTTCTATAAAAGTATGGCAAAGTCACTCTGACAAAATTTTAAGCGAACTTAGCAGACGGATTATTGCTAGGCACTTATTTAAGACCGAAATTAGCAAAACTCCTTTTAGTAAAGAACGTCTGAATGAGGAAAAGGAGAGATTGAAAACAAAACATCAAATTAACGATTTAGATGTTGGATACTTCTTGATATCCCAGAAACTAAGTAACAGTGCATATACAGAGAATTTTATGCAGATCAAAATAATTGATCGTTATGGCAATATCACAGAACTAAGTAAAGCATCAGACAACTACAATATTGCAGCACTTTCATCTCCTGTTGAGAAGTACTTTATATGTTTCGATTCTTAAAATTACCTTTTTAAGAATTTTAAATCAGTTTTACAAGTAACCTGTTGATAACTCAGTAGCATTTTTGTGCCTCATTGCGCTTACTTTTAAGTTGAATGATTATTTTTGACCAAATGGAATTTTCAGCACAACAAATTGCGCAATTACTAGAAGGAGAGATTGTCGGTAACCCCGAACAGATTGTTACAGGTTTGTCTAAGATTGAAGAAGGTAAAAATGGAACACTTTCTTTTTTATCTAATCCTAAATATGAGCCTTTCATATACGAAACCAATGCTTCATTAGTTATTGTTAATAAAACATTTAACCCTTCAAAAGCAGTTAAAAGTACATGTACTTTAATTAAGGTTGATGATGCATACGCTTGTTTTGCAAAGTTACTGGCATTATATAACGAGGCAATTGAAAAGCAGCCCTATATTTCTAAGAGTGCTTCAATATCTAAATCTGCTAAAATTGGTGCAGATGTTTTTATTGGCGAATTTGTTGTAATTGATGCGGATTCAGTAGTTGGAGACAATACTCATATTTACGCAAATTCGGTAATTGGAGAAGGGGTGAAAATTGGAAGTGATGTTAAAATTTACCCGAATGTTACTATTTACAGAGGTTGCATTGTCAATAATAGTTGCACAATTCATGCAGGAGCTGTTATTGGTGCTGATGGTTTTGGGTTTGCACCAAATAGTGAAAACAACTACCAAAAAGTACCCCAGATTGGAAATGTTATTTTAGAAGAACATGTTGAAATAGGGGCAAATACATGTGTAGATAGAGCTACCTTAGGCTCTACTATTATTAAGAAAGGGGTGAAACTTGACAATATGGTTCAAATAGGACATAATGTTGAAGTTGGCGATAATACAGTTATTGCAGCGCAAACTGGTATTGCAGGGTCAGCGAAACTTGGAAAAAATATGATGGTTGGTGGACAAGTTGGTATTGTTGGTCATATTTCTTTAGCAGACGGTACATTAATTGGTGCACAAGCTGGTGTACCTAAAACCATAAAAAAAGAAGGTGTTATGCTGCTAGGCTCTCCAGCTTATGAGGCAGATGACTATAAAAAATCTTATATGGGATTCAGAAGATTGCCGCAAATTATGGATCGCTTGAAAGCTTTAGAAGACGAATTGAAACAATTAAAAAATAATTCATGAGTGAAAAACAATGCACTTTAAAAGAAACTATTGAATTTACTGGAGTAGGATTGCATACAGGCGAAACTGTTAAAATGACAATATTACCTGCTGCAGAAAATCATGGTTATAAATTCCAGCGTGTTGACATTGAGAAACAACCTATTATTAAAGCAGACGTTGATAATGTTGTTTCTACTGAGAGAGGGACTACACTTGAGCAAAATGGTGCTAAAGTCTATACTACTGAACATGTTCTTGCTGCATTATATGCATTGCAAGTTGACAATGCATTAATTCAAATTGATGCACCTGAAATACCCATTTTAGACGGTAGCTCGAAACAATATGTTGAAGCCATTGAGAAAGTCGGAAAAATTGAACAAGATGCTATTCGAGAATACTTTGAGTTGGAAGAGAATATTAAGTGGGAAGACGTAGATAAGGAAATTGAATTTTTAGCGATTCCTGATAAAGAATATCGTGTGACAGTAATGGTTGACTATCGTTCACCTGTTCTAGGCACACAGCATGCTAGCATGTTCAATATTAATCAATTCAAATCAGAAATTGCAAGTTGCAGAACTTTTGTTTTCTTGAGAGAACTTGAGTTCCTTGCAAAAAATGGACTGATAAAAGGAGGTGATTTAGACAACGCCATAGTTTTAGTAGAAAGAGAAGACATTAATAAAGAAGAGCTTAATAAATTAGCGAAACTACTAGGTAAAGAAAGCTTAGACATAGCTGTTGATGGTATTGGCGTATTAAATCACACCAAACTTCAATTTGAAAACGAACCAGCGCGGCATAAACTATTAGACATAGTTGGAGATTTAGCTCTAGTTGGCAAACCAATTAAAGCGCATATATTGGCTGCTCGTCCTGGTCATAGTGGAAATGTAAGGTTTGCTAAAGTTTTAAAAGAACAAATTAAAAAGCAGTCTAAAAAAGGTAAGTATTTTGACTTGTCAGTTAAACCGCTTTTTGATACTGTTGCCATTGAGAAAATGCTACCTCACCGCTACCCATTCTTGTTAGTAGATAAAGTAATGGAAATTACAGAAGACGGAATAGTAGGTGTGAAAAACATTACCATGAATGAGCCTCAATTTACAGGCCATTTCCCTGGAAACCCAATTTTCCCTGGGGTACTTCAAATAGAAGCTATGGCACAAGTAGGTGGTATCTTTGCTTTGAATTCAGTTGAGGATCCACATTTGTACTCCACTTACTTTATGAAAATAGATAAAGTAAAATTTAAGCAAATGGTAAGACCTGGAGACACTATTGTATTTGACTTAAAACTAATTTCGCCAATACGAAGAGGTCTAGTCAATATGGGAGGAATTGCATACGTAAATGGTCAACCAGTGATGGAAGCCGAAATGTTAGCATCAATTGTAAAAGATAGAACTGAATGATCAGTGAATTAGCACATATCCACCCAGATTCTAAAATTGGAGAAAATGTTTCTATTGCTTCATTTTCTACCATATACGAAGATGTTGAAATAGATGAAGGAACAGTTATTGGACCAAATGTGACGATATACCCAGGTGCAAGAATTGGAAAGAATTGTCAAATTTTTCCAGGAGCCATTATCTCAGCTGTCCCACAAGACCTGAAATTTAAAGGCGAGTATTCTACCACTGAGATAGGTGATGGTACCGTTATTCGGGAAGGAGTTACTATTCATAGAGGAACTGTTGATAGAAACAAAACTGTAATTGGTAAAAACTGTCTTCTTATGTGCTACGTGCATATTGGTCACGACTGCCTGCTTGGAAATAATGTAGTGATAGCAAATACCTCAAATATTGCAGGACACTGTACTATTGGCGACTGGGCTATAATTGAAGGAATGGTAGGTGTTCAACAATTCGTAAATATAGGAGAACATGCATTTGTTGCAGGAATGTCGAGAGTTAGAAAAGATGTTCCTCCTTTTATTAGAGCAGCTAGGGAACCACTGTCTTATGCAGGCGTAAACTCGATAGGTCTTAGAAGACGAGGACTTGAAGACGACACAATTAAAGATATTGAAACGATTTATAGAATTCTTTTCGTAATGAATAATTCTATTACGAAAGGATTAGTGCAATTAGAAGATGAAAAAATTTCATCCCTATATAAACAACAAGTAACAGATTTTATTAATAAATCAGACAAGGGAATAATCAAAGGATTAATTTAAAACTATAAAATGGCAGCAAGCACATCAGATATTAAAAATGGTTTATGCATTAAGTTTAAAGACAAACTTTTTACTATAACAGAATTTCAACACGTTAAACCTGGCAAAGGCCCTGCTTTTGTTAGAACTAAGATGAGAAACGTGGAAACAGGTAAAATTCTTGACAACACTTTTTCTGCTGGTCATAAAATTGATGTTGTTAGAATTGAAACTAGAACCTATCAGTATCTTTATCAGGAAAGTGATGGCTTTCACTTTATGAATAATGAAACTTATGAGCAAGTTTTTATTGAGAGTACAATGGTTGAAAAAAAGGAATTCCTAAAGGAAGGAATTAATGTCACTATTATTTTTCATGCTGAAGAAGAGTTACCTCTTGTTGTTGAACTACCAGATTTTATAGAAGCTGAAATAACTTATACTGAACCAGGTATAAAAGGCGATACAGCAACTAATACTATGAAACCAGCAACAATTGATACAGGAGCAGAAATTAAGGTGCCATTATTTATTGATACAGGAGATAAAATTAAAGTAGATACAAGAAACGGAATATACTCTGAAAGAATAAAGTCTTAACTAATGACTTATCAGTACCCAAAAAGCATCATATCTAATTTATGATGCTTTTTTTATGATGAATAGAATTAATTTTAAACATATCAATCACAAGCCAAACATTGCCAATACTATCATATTTTTACATGAGGGACTCGGCTGCATTGAAACGTGGAAAGATTATCCAGAGCAACTATGCGAAGTAGTGGGTATGAAGGGTCTAGTTTATGATAGACCCGGCTATGGTAAATCTCATGGTGATCTTTCCGACAGAAGTAATGAATATTTAATTGAAGCAGCACATGACTTGCACCAATTCATTACAAATTTAAAGCTAGATAATATCATTTTATATGGTCACTCTGATGGTGCCAGTATAGCTTTAGCTTATGGTGCAATCTATCCAAAAACAATAAAAGCTATTATTTCTGAAGCTGCACATGTAATTGTTGAAGAAATGACACTTAAAGGTATTCAGACTGCTATTAAAGCTTTTAATGATGGGAAATTAGATGGACTTCAAAAATATCATGGAAATAAATACAGCTCAGTCTTCAGTGCATGGGCCGAAACATGGCTTCGTCCTGATTTTAATTTAAAAACATTGCGAAATTTATTGACTAAAATAAAAGCTCCCTCTCTCATTATTCAAGGAGATAAAGATCAATATGGTAGCAAAAAACAAGTAGATATACTTGAAAATGAAATTTCTAAAAGTGTATCAAAATACATTTTGAATTGTGGTCATACTCCATTTTTAGATCAGAATAAGGACGTTTTAAAGATTTCTTCCGAATACCTAAACGAATTATTTAAATGACAGAAAATAGTATTACAGTTAAGAAAAAAGCTGCCTTTTCTACTTACGGAAACCCTGGAAAAGCAAAGCATATTATTTTTGCATTACATGGATACGGACAATTAAGTCGATTCTTTATAAAAAAATTTCAGGGACTAGGAGAGGACTATTACATTGTTGCTCCTGAAGGCTTGCATAGATTTTATCTAGAAGGAAGCTCAGGAAGAGTTGGTGCATCATGGATGACCAAAGAACAAAGAGAAGATGACATTAAAGATTATATTCAATATCTAAATAAACTCTGGAAAGAAATTTCCGAAATGCATTCTTTCAAGAAGAAAATATTGTTAGGGTTTTCTCAAGGTGGAGCTACTGCTTCAAGATGGCATCAACATGGTGCTTTCAATGCTAATTCCATTGTAATGTGGGGGGCAATATTCCCACCAGATTTACCTCAAAATTGGGAAGTAAATTTTCAATCTACCGAAAATTACTTTGTGGTAGGAGATAAAGATCCGTATTACGATATCAAAAAAATTGATGCGCAAATCAAATTTTTTGAAGAAAAAAGCGTTAATTTCACAACACTTGTTTTTAATGGAAAACATGAAATAGATCAATCAACTTTACTTAAAATATGTCAGTGAAATTTATTTTCTTTATTATTTGCCTAACATTCTCATCAATCCTCTTTGGTCAATATGATCTTGAAGAAGCTGAAAAGGACTCAGTTGTAAATAACAAGAATAACAAATTCATGAATGCTTTAAAAGAAAACTTATATGTAGGTTCTGGCGTTAATCTATTACTAGGGAATCGTCTATACATATATGCTTCACCACAAATTGGGTATGAGTTTATACCCAAAGTTTCAGCAGGATTTTTAAGTCTATTTCAATATGACCGAATTCAATATTTAGGTGGTCAATCTGAGTCTTGGTCAACATTCGGGGGTGGTATTTTTGTGAGATATAGACCTTTTGATTTTTTAGTTATAGAATCTAGCTTTAATCTGTACAAAACTAATTTCACTTCTACCAGTTTGACAGAACCAGTAAGTTACAATGCGAAAAGCTTTATGACAGGAATTGGCTATACCCGAAGCTTAGGTAAAAAGTCATATCTCAATGCTATCCTGTCTTACGATTTTCTTAATGAACAGTACAATCCCGAGTACCCCATCTTTAATACACTAAGCGGCTTTAAGTTATACTATAAATTCGGAATTGTGATTTACCCATTTAACTAATAAGGTACTCCCATCATCATACACCTTGCACTTCCTCCTCCAACTTGTTCAATGGTAGGAATATCTACAATAACGAATGGAGAGTATGATCTAATTGATTTAATTTGGTATGAATTTAAAGCAGAATAACCTGTTTTACTCATGACTAATTTTGATTGATTACTACTATCAAAGACCTCTAAACAATTAGCCGAATAATTCATCAATTGAGTGAAGGAAATCTCTATGATTACTTTTCCGCTTTTTTTTAGCATTTTGACGATTAATGCACGTTCTAAGCTAGACTCTATGCAATCTAAACAGATGATGGCATACTGGTTAGCAATTGAAAGCAAAACATTAGTATGATAGATTGGCAGTCCATTCAAATCAGACGCATTAAAACTAAAGCCTTCGAAATCTATCTCTGTACAAAACGCTTCAAAAAGTTTTGAATTAGTTCTATCAGAAATAGATGCATAGGCTATTCTATTCTGATAATCTAAAACAATAGAACCTGTACTCTCTAAAAATACTTCAGATTTTTCATAATGAGATAAATCTAAAGTATTATTTATCAAGATTTCATTTTTCAATGACTCAATAATATCACCTCTCCTCTCCTTTCTTCTAGATTTTGCAAACATTGGAAATAAACAAAGCTGTTTTTCGGGAGTAACAGCTAACCAATTATTTAAGAAAACTGCATCTGGATTCACATTTTTATTATCATCTTCAAATACATGAACATTAATATTTTCATTTACTAAAACTTCAATCATTTCATCAAATTCAATAATCGCTTTCTCCGCTATAGATTTTTGATTGAAACTAACGTTATTTTGAAAAGGATTGGTACTTTTAGTATCGTAATTAAAACCAAAATTATTTGGTCTGAGCATAAAAACGTTATGAATTCCAGTCATTCTTTTCATCTTAAAAAGGTGCTTATAATAGCAGTTGCAGCTTGCATTTATGGCTGTCAAACCTCTGATTCAAAAATAGAAAAAAAAACTGAAGCTTCTAAAAAAAAAGTAACCCATAAACAAAATGAATTGGCAAAAAAAATTGAAGAGCCAATTAAACCGGACACCTTAGAACAGAGTATAATTGATGCTGGATTGATAGATGTACAAAGTATTGCACCAAACATTTTAGTCAACCTAAAATATGCAACTGTCGATAACTTTATGTCTCAAAACTTATATGGATCATTAAAGAAAGCCTACTTACAGCCTGATGTAGCTGCAAGTCTTTTAGAGTCTCAAATTTTTCTTCAAAGTATAGATTCATCATTAACTTTATTGATATATGATGCAGTAAGACCAAGAAGTGTTCAGCAATTTATGTGGGACTATTTGGATATGCCTATTTCAGAAAAAATAAAATTTGTTTCGAATCCTAAAAATGGCTCTATTCACAATTATGGTTCGGCGGTAGACTTAACTATTGCTCGTCTAAACGGAACACCATTGGACATGGGTGCTAAGTATGATGAAATAGAAAAAATTGCCTACCCTAAATTAGAAAACCACTTTTTAAAAACAGGTGAAATTTCCCAACAACAAATTGAAAACAGGAAATTACTCAGAAAAGTAATGAAGCATGGAAAATTCACAGGAATTTCAACTGAATGGTGGCATTTTAACCGTTATCCAAGAGCAAAGGCTAAATCATTATTTAAAATTATTGAATAATTCCTATTCCCGAATTATCTTACCTGTAGAAGTCCGATTAAACCTTGATTTAAATATAACCGTTTTCGGAATTTCGTATATATCCAATTCATTCTCCATTGCTCGTGTCAACTGTTTAAGTTTTTCAGTATTATACTCTTCAGATTCTATATAAAGCACAACCTTATCTCCTAACTTTGTGTCAGGTAAACCTGATATATAATATGGATTTGTTAAAATCTCATTGAGTTTTTTTTCTACGAGTTCGGGCTGAATTTTTATCCCACCTGAATTAATTGTAAAGTCTGAACGACCAATCCATTTAAATGCGTGGTCATTCAATATTTCTACCCTATCATTGGTCACAATAAGATGGTCCGATATTCTAAATGCATTAATCTGAAGACAATCCTCATCATTATTCGAAAAACTGACATTAGGCATAGCTTGATAAACATCATTACCATTCTTAATTTCTCTTAATGCAATATGACTAATTGTCTCAGTCATTCCAAAAGTAGCAAATGAATGATTTGATAGAGATTCAATTTTAGAATTTAACTCTGAATGAATTGGTGCACCACCTATAATTACATTTGAGATTCCTTCATAAGATAATTTTGATGAATTGTTTTTTAAAATGGCTTCCACTTGCAAGGGTACAAAAGCTGCAAAATCTAATTTAGGAAGCTTCAACTCTTTTAAAGGATTGCTGTTTAATGGTGCAACATATAATGTTAAATCAAAAACAATTGAGCGCACAATCTGCATCATACCAGCAATATAAACTGCACTAACCGCTAATAAATTTTTTTGATTTGGTTTAAAGTTAAAAAAATGACCGGTTGCTTTAGCTGATTGAACCATTGCTAACTTCGTTAATCTAATTTTTTTTGGAATACCAGTTGACCCAGAGGTAGAAATTGTTATTGTTTTAGCATCACTATTCCACAATTTCAAAAAACTATCTACTGCTTTCCTTTCAATTTCAGGCACTGATTCTAAAAAGATTATTTTAATAGACATGTAATGGTATACTTTTTGATTCGTCAAAGTAACGAAACAAAGTTATTAAGTTATTATACATATTATGAAGAAAAATATTACAATACTCCTTTCACTTGCCATTTTGGCATTTTTAGGACTGGCATTTACAACTAATCATGATGTTGAAAAGGATGAGGTTTCAGGTATTCAGTTTTTCCAAGGTACTTGGGAAGAAGCACTAGCAAAAGCCAAAGCTGAAAATAAACTAGTATTTATTGATGCATATGCTGCTTGGTGCGGTCCGTGTAAAATTTTATCTAAAAAGTATTTTACTAATGAGGCAGTTGGCACTTTCTACAATACCAATTTTATTAATTATAAAATGGATATGGAAAAACATGCGCAAGGCCCTAGATTAGCAAGAAAATTTAGCTTGAAAGCTTACCCTACTCTATATTTTTTAAATCCGGATGAAAGTATTGTTCATACCTCTTTAGGTTTAATAAATGATAAACAGTTAATTGAAGTTGGCAAGGCAGCTATTTCAAAATAATCCTAGCGGTTTCAGCCGTTTTTTGTGTTAATATGATGGACTTATTAGCAGTTAAACGCTCAATGGTTTCATCATTGAAATGCCTGATAGTTAGCAATTGAAGTTCTTTAATATGAGTCACATTAAAATCATTACTCAAATTGGTAATCAATTGATCCAAATTATATTTATCATCAATTAGTAAGGAAAAACTTACTGCTGAATTTTGCATTAAGTTAATGCGTATTTTCTGTTTTGTCAACAGTGCAAAAATGTCAGTTAGCTGATCCTCTACTACAAAAGAAAAATCTTTTGGTGTTAAAGAAATTAGAATTTGATTGTCTTTAAAAATATATGATGGTACAACTGCATCATATTTTGTTGATGATTGAATAACAGTACCTGCACTACTAGGATTTAAAAATGATTTTATATAAAGTGGAATATCTCTATTCTTTAACGGTTGAATTGTTTTAGGATGAATAACTGAAGCCCCATAATAAGCTAGTTCTACAGCTTCAGTAAAAGATATTGTCTTTAATAGAACTGTACCACTAAAATACTTTGGGTCTGCATTTAACATTCCAGGCACATCTTTCCATATGGTTACACTATCTGCTTTTGAAATATAAGCAAAAATTGAAGCTGTAAAATCCGACCCTTCTCGACCTAATGTAGTGGTGGTTCCTTCTTCAGTTTGACCAATAAAACCTTGAGATATAAAATAATCAAATTTCGAAAAATTAGGCTGAACTACCTTATCAAATGCTTGCTGCGTTAATTCCCAATTAACTCTTCCTTCTTGATAGGTTTTGTCAGTCTTTACAACCTCTCTTGCATCCACCCAAAATGCTTTTAAATTTTCTTTTTTCAGATATGCCGCTACTATTTTGGTTGATAAAATTTCTCCAAATGATACAATCTGATCATATTCGAATGCTTTATTATTGCTAGGTTTTTGGCTTAATTTATCTTGAATTTTATTATATGTTATTTCAATGTCATTTGTAAATATAGGATCATTAAGTTCTAGTTCTGAAATTATCGAGTTATGAAAATCATAGAATCGATTCCATATTTTCTCAAGGTCTTTTGTATGATTTAGATATGAAGCAAAAATTTCTTCTAACAAGTTTGTTGTTTTCCCCATTGCAGAAATCACAACAATAACCTTACTATTGTTATATTCTTGTAAGATACTTTTTACATTTCTAATTGAGGCAGAATCCTTTACTGAAGCACCGCCAAACTTAAAAACTTTTACAGTTGACATCATAATTACGCAAAATTAATGGTATTTTTGAGGATACAAAACATTTTAAGTTTGCAACCATCAATTTTAAAAACATTAATTCCCAAAGAACAACTTAAAAATATTGATTTTTTAAAAGAAACCTGCCACCAAATAAATAAAGACCTTAACGGATTAACCACAATACAAGTTCAATTAACAGAACAACTACTTGAATATCCTTTTGAAAATTTAATAACACAAATGATCCCAATTATTGTTGATCTAGATAATAGTGGTAGCATTCAAACATTCATTTACAGGGTTGATTTACCTGAGACAAAATACCTAGACTTTAAAATAAGAAATACTGATAGTCATCAATTTATCTGTCAAATAATAGAACGGTCTGCTCAGAAAGTATTTTTAAGATGGCACTTTTCTAACCGTTTATAACATTAACAATTTGTTGGTATTAAAAAGTTCAAAATCCATTAACTAGTTCAATAGAATTCTTAAATTTGTTATTACGTGATAACGAATTAAACTTAAAATGGATAAATTTTCTTTTATTGGCAATGCAGATGTAAATGCAATTGACGATTTATACAAAAAATACCAAACTAGCCCTGAATCAGTTGATATAGAATGGATCAAATTTTTTGAAGGATTTGACTTTGCAAAAACCGATTTCGAATCTGGAGAAGTTCCAGAGAATTTTAAAAAAGAATTTAAGGTTATCAATCTGATAAACGCTTACAGAAACCGAGGGCATTTGTTTACTAAAACTAATCCTGTTAGAGAAAGAAGAACCTATACTCCAACATTAGATATTGAAAATTTTGGTTTGGAACAAAGTGATCTAAATACTGTTTTTCAAGCAGGAGAAGAGATCAATATTGGCCCATCTACACTTCAAGTAATAATTGACCACTTAAAAGAAACTTATTGCCAGTCAATTGGTATTGAATACGTTTACATGCGTGACCCAGATCGTTTAGAGTGGTTCAAAAACAGTATTGAATTGGTTAACAGACCAAAATACAGTGCAGATGAAAAGAAAAGAATTTTAACAAAATTGAATCAGGCTACTGGCTTTGAACAATTTTTACAAAAGAAATATGTTGGGCAAAAACGTTTTTCTATTGAAGGCGGAGAAGCTTTGATTCCAGGACTTGATAAAATTATTACTAAAGGTGCTGACTTAGGTGTTGAAGAAGTGATTGTTGGAATGGCCCATAGAGGCCGTTTAAATACATTGATTAATATTTTTAAAAAGCAACCTAAAGATGTTTTTTGTGAATTTGAAGGTAAAGAATTTGAAGATGAAGATGAAGAATTTGATGGAGACGTTAAGTATCACTTAGGATTCTCAACAGATGTTACAACTGATTCAGGAAAAAAGGTTCATTTAACTTTGTCTCCAAACCCTTCTCATTTAGAAGCTGTCGATCCTGTTGTCCAAGGAATGGCCCGGGCTAGAATTGATCAAGTTTTACATGATGAAAATAAAATTATTCCTATTTTAATACATGGAGATGCTGCTGTAGCTGGACAGGGTGTTGTTTATGAAGTTGCTCAAATGGAGCAACTGGATGGTTATAGAACTGGTGGAACAATTCATATTGTGGTTAATAATCAAGTAGGATTCACCACTAATTACACTGATGCAAGATCGAGCACCTATTGTACTGATGTATTTAAAACTACTTTATGTCCTGTTTTTCATGTCAATGGTGATGATGTTGAAGCTGTTGTTCAAACAATGGAAATTGCATTAGCATACCGTCAAGAGTTTAATAGGGATGTTGTAATTGATTTATTGTGTTACAGAAAGTATGGACATAACGAAGGTGATGAGCCAAAGTTCACGCAACCAAAACTATATAAGGCAATTGCTAAGCACCCGAATCCGAAAGATATTTATTTAGGTGAATTATTAAATGAATCTGTTATTAATCAGGCGGAAGCAGATGCTATTGACAAAGAAATTTATAATAAGTTGGATGTAGATTATTCTGCAGCCAAGGAAATGAATAAAACGATTGTTAGAAATTTTCTTTCTGAAATGTGGTCAGATTACAGATATGGTAACGTAGCAGATTTTGAAAGTGAAGTTGATACTTCCGTATCACTAAACGAACTTAAAAAGATTGCTGACAAAGTAGCTTCATTACCAGAAGGTAAAAACTACTTTAGAAAAATAAAAAAACTATTCAACGATAGAAAAACTATGCTGGCTGATGATCGTTTAGATTGGGGGTTAGCAGAGAATATAGCATATGCTTCGTTACTAAATGAAAAACACCCGGTAAGAGTTAGTGGGCAAGATGTTGAAAGAGGAACCTTTTCTCACCGACATGCAGTTGTTAAAACAGAGGATACCGAAGAGGAAATTATTCCACTAAACTTAATTTCAAAAAATCAAGCTGAGTTTACAATATATAACTCACTATTATCAGAATATGCAGTACTTGGTTTTGAATACGGATATTCACTTGTCACTCCAAACAGCTTAACGATTTGGGAAGCACAATGTGGTGATTTTTATAATGGTGCTCAAATTATGGTCGATCAGTTCATTACCGCTGGTGAAGACAAGTGGAGAGTGCAAAGTGGGCTGACACTGCTATTACCTCATGGTTATGAAGGTCAAGGTGGAGAGCATTCAAGTGGAAGAATGGAACGATTTTTACAAGCTACTGCGGATTTAAACATGCAAATTTGTAATACTACGACTCCAGCCAACCATTTTCACTTATTAAGAAGACAGTTGAAAAGAGAGTTTAGAAAACCACTAGTTGTATTTTCACCTAAAAATTTATTGCGCCACCCTGAAGCCACTTCAAAATTAGAAGACTTAGCCAATGGGCAATTTATGCCGGTGATAGATGATAAAGAAGCAGACCCTAAAACGGTGGATACAATTGTGTTGTGTTCTGGAAAGTTCTACTATGAAATAAAAGCACAAGCTAAAGAACGTGGCATTGAGAATGCTACTTTCATTAGACTTGAACAACTTTATCCACTACCTAAAAAACAAATTGACGAAACCATTAAGCGTTATCCAAAGGCTAAAAAGTATATTTGGGCACAAGAAGAGCCATATAATATGGGGGCAGCAATGCACATCTATATGCGCATGAAAAGAGATGAGTTTAAAATTATAGCCCGTGCAGCTTCTGCAGCACCAGCAACTGGTTCGAGTCAAACACATCAAAAAAGGCTAGCGGCGTTGTACAATAGTTTGTTTGATGAAATTAAAAAATAAAAAAAATACGAATACTAATAAACAATAGAATGGCAGTATTAGAAATGAAAGTACCATCACCTGGCGAATCAATTTCGGAAGTTGAAATTGCGCAATGGTTAGTTGAAGATGGAGATTACGTAGAAAAAGATCAAGCAATTGCAGAAGTTGATTCTGACAAAGCCACATTAGAATTACCAGCTGAAGAAGCTGGAATTATCACTTTTAAAGCTGAAGAGGGAGATGCTGTAGACGTAGGCGCAGTTGTCTGTTTAATTGACATGGATGCGCCAAGACCTGCTGGCTTAGATAAAAAACCAGAGACTGCCCCTATTGTTGAAACAAAGAAGGAAGAATCTAAACCTGCTGCTTCACCTGCACCAAACCCAAATCCTGCACCTGCAAAAAAAGAGTCTTATGCTACAGGCCACCCATCAGTTGCAGCCAAAAAAATAATGGACGAAAACAAGGTGTCAGCCAATCAAGTTAGTGGAACTGGAAAAGATGGTAGAATTACAAAGCAAGATGTTGTAGCTGCAATGGCCGCCGGATTCTCATCAAGGGAGGCACAAGGTTGGGGAGGCACAAGAGATACCGACAACAAAAAAATGTCAATGATGCGACGAAAAATCGCTGAAAGATTGGTAGCTGTAAAAAATGAAACAGCCATGTTAACTACTTTTAATGAAGTAGATATGAAGCCTATTATGGACATTAGAACCAAATACAAAAAATTCTTTGCAGAGCACCATGAAGTGAATTTAGGATTTATGTCCTTCTTTACAAAAGCAGTCACTGAAGCTTTAAATCTTTTTCCATCTGTTAATGGACAAATTGATGGCAAAGAAATGATATTGCATGATTATGCCGACATAGGTATTGCAGTTTCATCTCCAAAAGGATTGATGGTTCCTGTAGTTAGAAATGCAGAGCAAATGAGCTTAGCGGAAATTGAAAAAGAGATTAAACGCTTAGCGATTAAAGCAAGAGATGGAAAAATTACTCCGGACGAAATGACTGGAGGCACTTTCACAATTACTAATGGAGGAGTCTTCGGTTCAATGCTATCCACTCCAATTATTAATCCTCCTCAATCTGCTATTCTAGGAATGCATAATATTGTGCAGAGACCTGTTGTTGTCAATGGAGAAATTGTCATACGACCAATTATGTATGTAGCGCTATCATACGACCATAGAATAATTGATGGTAAAGAATCTGTGTCATTCTTAGTCAAAGTAAAGGAAATGCTCGAAAACCCTGAAAAAATGTTATTTGGATCTAAAGATCCTATTCAAGTTTTATTAGGACTGTAATGCTAGAGAAATTTTAGATGATAAAAAAGCCCGAACAAATTTGTTTGGGCTTTTTTAGCTTTTAAGTCTACTTGGATTATCACCTAAAAACGCTTTCCAACTTCCAGACTTACTTTTATTATGCAACCCTACTCCACCTTGAAAATGATGACATACTGCTGCAGCTAATCCATCTGTGGCATCTAAATATTTCGGCATTTCCTTCATGTCTAACAATCGCATAAGCATAGCGGCTACTTGCTCCTTAGAGGCATTTCCATTTCCTGTAATTGATTGTTTAATTTTTTTTGGAGCATATTCTTCAAATGGGATACTTCGATTTAAAGCAGCGGCTATTGAGACACCTTGAGCTCTACCTAATTTTAACATAGACTGCACATTCTTCCCAAAAAATGGAGCTTCAATTGCCATTATATCAGGCTTATATTCTAAAATCAACTGGTCTACTCTCTCAAATATTCTCTTTAATTTGTCAGGATGTTCTTTAATTTTACTCAAGTGAATTACACCAAAGCTCAATAATTTCAAAGTCTTCCCGTCAACCAATATCACTCCATACCCCATTACAGATGTTCCTGGATCAATACCTAAAATGATTTGATTTTTTTTAGTTTTCAAATTACAGATCTTTAGGTGAAATCACCTCTAATAATCGGCCTCCTTGTCTTGAAAAGTGTGCAGTTGACTGAGCATCAAATTCGATAATAGCCAACATACATGTTGATAGATTAATATTAATACCCGTATAAAAATCAACTAAGTCTGAAATTCCAAAATTATGACCTACCACTAAAATATCACTCGCCGTTACATGTTGATTAATCACATCATTGATCACATCCGCAGATGATAAATACAAATCAGGACTCTCGTAGACAGACTCAATATTAATGTGCTCATTGATAATATCAAACGTTTGTTGTGTTCTTTTAGCTGGCGAAACTAGCCCATATTTTATATCAGTGTCTTTCAAATATGAACCTATTTTCTTACTTTGTTTCTTGCCTTTCCCAGCTAGTACTCTATCAAAATCTTTCTGATTTTCAAACCCTTCCGTTGCTTTACCATGACGCAATAAAAATAATTTCATAAAAAGTGCATTTTCTACCAACCCAAATATAATCAATTACGTTAATGTAGGTGATATTTCCTTAATATTGGTTTTGGGTTATCCGTATTGAGGTGAATAACACTACTTAATCAGACATACCGGCTTTCAGTTTTATGAAAGTCGGTTGTTTTTAGTATCTTTAAGTTAATGGTAGACCAATCACTCATAGATTTATGTCGTAAGAACGATCGTAAGGCTCAAGAAAAGCTCTATGAATATTGTTATGTAAAATTAATGCCAATGTGTGCTCGATACCATAGAAACGAGGAAGATGCAAGGCATGTATTGAATATTGGCTTTGTGAAAATTTGTAAAAACCTTGATAAGATAAAAAAAGATGCCCCATTTGAGGCATGGGCAAAACGTATTATCAAAAATACGATAATAGATGAATTTCGTAAAACCAAAAACTATACTAAGCTAATTGAAACTAAGGAATTCGAAAGAGAATTAGAAGTAAAATCTCCTAAAGTTGAAAACTCAGTTTGGAGTAAACTAGAAACAGATATTTTGATGGGCATGTTAAGGAAATTACCAGATGTTTCTAGAAAAGTTTTTAATCTTTATGTCATTGATGGCTATTCTCATAAAGAAATTGGCGGATTATTAAGCATATCTGATGGTACTTCTAAATGGCATCTATCAAATGCACGAAAAAAATTACAATTAATGGTTCTATCCCTACAAGAGGCGGAAGATAAGAGAATGTGGAGCAATGGATAAACGATTTAAAAACATAGAAAACGAGTTAAAGTTTAAACCGAATAAAGCTGAAATGAATTCACTTTTTAGTGAATTTGATGATCTAATGTTAGATAATGCATTTGTTGAAGCAAATAAAATCACACAATTTCCGTATTCTCCAACCTATTGGTCAAATTTTAAAAATCAAGAATCAGAATTAATTCAAGACAGTAATTTTTCTGAAGCTGCTAAGAATTTCAACACCACTTACAATCCGAAATTTTGGAACCAAGCACAAGAAGTTTTAGCTACCGAAGGACTCCACTATCAATATAAATCCGTTTATTGGAATGAAGCAGAGAAATTATTAAAAAAAGCTGATAAAAATGCCTTTTTTAAACGTTGGATGATTACTGCTGCTAGTTTAGTTATCATTGGATTAGTGTCAAGTGCTTTGTTAAGATCAAATGATATTTCTAGTTCTGAACCTGACTTAATCTCTAAAAACTTAACAATTGAAAAACTAATTTTTAGTAAACACAACCGTTTCAATTTTAATAATTATTCAAATACCAAGAACGCTCCAAGCCTTTCTGAAAATGAGCAAATTGCTGCTTATACTATCAGCAAATCAAAAACTATTGATCTAAAAGTACGTTCTAATAGTAACAACATTAATAGTATATCAAACAATTCTATTCCTGGCAAGAGTGATAATATTACTAAGTCAACTATTGCATTAAATAAAGAACCTAATTCCAATCAGGATTTAAAATCAAGTGAATCAACTGAACCTATAAACTTAAAAACTCCTGAACCTGGAATATTAGCAGACCCTTTTGTTAAAATTAGCAGTATAAGAACAAATTCAAACGAGGTTAATAAAATATCAATAGCACCCCAATCAAATATCCCACAACAATTTTCTACTGGTAAACCATCTGTTCTTTTGTCAGTAGGCGTAAGACCAAAAGCACCAACTAATCCGCTGCAGCTGGCTATTCTATTTCAATCTGGAATAGGTAATTCAATTAATATCCAAAATATTAGCCATAGAGCAAGTTTTGACTTAGAACTTGAGTATAGTTTGAAAAATATTAATTTCAGTTTCGTATCTGGCCTAGACTATGAAAACTTAGACAATTATACAGATCACCATGATTTGGTAGACTATCATAGAAGTGGACGAGTTATGCATTCGTGGTACACCTACGAGTTTAAAAACATTATTAAATGGCAAAATGCTTTGCTATTTGGTTATCAATTTAGCAATAGATTTAATTTGAAAACTGGATTAAGTATTGACAATTATGTTGGCTCAAAAGTTAAAATGTCTGAAAGTACCGATCAAGACTTGAGTAAAAACTCATATTTATGGAGTCGCAATGAAATATTTAATGATTTTGATTTTCAAATAATCGGTAGAGTTGAATATCAAATTCTACCTAATTTTCGAATAATCGCCAGTACTGAAATTGGATTGATGGACAAAATATCAAAAGATTTGACCAAACCTTTCAAAAACAAGAATTTTTCACTAGGAATAAAATACTTACCGTTTAGAAAATAATGAAACACTACTACTTATATATTTTTGTACTATTGGCTTTTGCAAGTTGCAAAAAAGTAAAATCAGAGCTTGAAGGCACAAATCAACCTATTCCTATTTACAAAGTATCGGGATTAATTAATGGAGATTCATTAAATCTAACAGTAAATGGTACCACTGCATTAATGTCCCATGGAACAGGAAGTCTAAATGGAGTTGGCACTTATTACACTAAATTTGAAAATAAAGAAACAAATCAAATAATAAAATTTTCGTTAACGGAACCTGAAATTAAATCTGAAGACATAAGCAATTATTCAACCTCAAATAAGGATATTAAGTTCCTTACTCATCAATCAAATTGTTATAATTTTAATTATAGTAGCCCACCTCAGGACTCACCTTTACTTATGATTCTATCTAATGAGGGCAATTGGATTCATAACACGACCCTTACCTTTAATGAGTACGGTATTTATGAGGTTCCTCTAAGATTCAAAGCATTTAGTAGCCAGACGTTTTACCATACGATAGAACATGGGTTTGAGCCTAATCACTCAGCTGACTTTTCGCTTGAAAATACTGTAACAGATATTAAATTCACAAGCTTCGAAAAGAACAATAATCACAGTTGGTATCTAGATGGTGAGTTGATTGGGACAGCTTTTGATGGTTTTTTTACAGTAAAAACAGGGCTTCATGAAATAACACATACTATTACAGATAAAATTGGCAACACTGTAAAGAAATCGCATATTTTTTATAGCCATTACAACCAATTAAAGTGGATTCTAAATACCAATAAATGTTATCCGACCATGGTGGAAAATAATTTCGAAAGAGCCATAATTTCTTATCAGGAAAACGGAGTAGTATATTCATCTGAACATGCAGAAGAAAACGAAGACCATGTTATTAAGATTACCGATATTGAGTATTTTATTGAAAATCAAAATAATGGAAAGATTTCTTTTAAGTTTACCGCAAGTTTTAGTGGCACTTTACTAAGTCCTGATCTTTTACAAAAGAAAAAATTGACTAATTTTACCGCAACTTGCAAGTATGTAATCCAATAGTATGAAATTAAGAATATCAATTTTAGCAATTATTTTTTGCTTTCATTCCATGGCACAAATCAGTGTCAATTCTTCCGACTTTATTTCAAGTGCCGATACCGTTTTAGTATCTGCAGTTACAGATTTTCAAAATATTGATTATCAAACAACAGGAACTAATCAGGTATGGGATTTTTCATGGGTTATAATAGACAGTCAAAGGGTGGATACATACGGCAGTGTGAGCAACTCGGGTTTCATTTATCAACTCACATTCAACAATGCCTTCTTAAATCCTAATTACCTAGCTTCATATTATATAAAAGCTGATGCAAATGTAATACCAGCAGCAGGAGGAGGAGGTTTACCAGTCACCATAGAAAACCCAATTGCTTTCCAAAAAATATCTAACTCAAAATTCGAAAATGTTGGTATTGGGGTTGAATTAAATGGTATTTCTGTACCAATACAAGCGGACACAATTGATGTCGTTTACGAGTTTCCAATGACATTTCAAGACAATTGGCAATCAAACTCCTACTTATATTTTGACGTAAACCCTGCGTTTAATGCCATATTTAAAAGACACCAAAATAGATCTTCAGTTGTTGATGGTTATGGTAGTATTACCACAACATTTGGCACTTTTGATTGTATCAGAGTTAAGTCCGATTTAACTTATATCGATTCTATCTATATTGATTTATTTGGTACTGGTGGTTCTTGGATTGGTTTACCAAGTCAACCAGAGACAGAGTATAGATGGATTGCAAAAGATAAAAAAATACCTGTCTTCTCAATCAATGTAGCTGGTGGGGCAATTACGAAAGTTGAGTTCAGAGATAAATCTGGCGTTGCAGGTATTAAAAATAATGATTTAGGGTCTGATGTTTCTGTATTTCCGAATCCAACTAAAAACAATATTTTTTTAAGTGATATTTCTAGTTATGAATCTATTAATGTAATGAATATGAATGGACAAACCGTTTATTATGAATCCAACATAAATAACAACAGCCTAACAATTGATTGCTCACAATGGGAAAGAGGTATTTATATTCTTAAGGTTGCTACAAGTGAAAAAACTACTACAAAAAAAATAGTATTGATATAATTCTAGTAGCTTTGTTTTGGAAAAAGCAAACTACTTTGTCGCTTCATTTATGAAGAGGAAAGTCTGAGCAGCACAGAGTACTATACTTCTTAACGGGAAGGGTTCAATTTATTGAATACAGAAAGTGCCACAGAAAACAAACTACCTATATTAAAATTCAATTGCTTATGCAATTATTTTACAGGTAAAGGTGAAAAGGTGCGGTAAGAGCGCACCGCCCACAAAGTGATTTGTTGGGGCAAGGTAAACCTTATAGGCTGAAACATCATGTAAACCAAGGCTTGAGACTTTCTCGGTTGATCTTGGAGGGTAGATGGATTGATTCCAAAAGTGATTTTGGAACTAGATAAATGACAAAGGATTTTAGCAATAAAATTACAGAACTCGGCTTATCGGTTTGCTTTTTCTTTTTTTATCTTTACGCTTAATTGATAATAGTAGAGCATGTCTGAAGCAAAAAAAATTAATAAAAAAGTTCAAGATTTAATACTAAAACTTGATGATCCTGATTCTAAAACGCAAATAAAAGCGATACAATCCCTAAAAATTTATGGCAATGAAATGGCAATTGAACCATTAGTTGCTTTGCATGTGACATCACAAAATAACGCAGTTAAGTCTGAAATTGAAAGCCTTTTAAACACATTAAAGGCAGAAAATACCCAAAGTGCAGTTATAGCCTGCTTAACAAATAGTGATTATGAATTGTCTCATCAAATGATTTTAAGCTCAATATGGAATTCTAGTTTAGATTATTCTTCATATTTAAACGAAATTGTTGAAACCGCGATTAATGGAGATTTCATGGCAGCAATGGAGTGTATAACTATTTTTGAAAATTTAGAGACTGAGTTATCCGAAGAAAAGATTTTAGGACCATTATTGACTTTAAACCAATACTTAAATGACACAAATGGTGAGGAATCGCCAAAGAATAGTCTGCTTACCGAGGTAGCGGTATTTCTTAATAGAATGAACCAATCTCTTTAAGTTATGGCAAAAAATAAGCTAAAACACTTTAGTGATATGAAAACCATGTCTTTTGTATTTGAACCAACTACAGTTGAAGCTATGGATGATATTTTTTCGCTAAAAGGGAATTGGAGAAAAAGTTTTTTTAAAAATGATAACCCCATTGTTATTGAGTTGGGTTGTGGAAAAGGTGAATACACTATTGCTCTGGCAAAAAAGCATCCCAATATCAATTATATAGGAATTGACATTAAAGGTGCCCGAATTTGGTATGGTGCAAATGAAGTTAGAGAACACAATATGAAAAACGTAAGTTTCGTTAGAACTAAAGTTGATTTTATCACATCAATTTTTGATAAGAATGAAGTAGATGAAATATGGTTAACGTTTTCTGATCCTCAAAAAGAAAAGCCAAGAAAAAGACTGACCTCGAAACTATTTATTGAACGCTATTGTTCAATATTAAAACCAGATGGTCTTGTTCATCTTAAAACAGATAGTGACCTGCTATATGAATATACAATTGAAGAAATAAAAACAAACGGATATCAAAGTATGCTTCAATCTGATGATATTTATAACAAGTTAATTCCAACATTAAATAAGACTCATGCTGACATATTGAGCATAAAAACGAATTACGAAGAGATTTTCTCAGCAAAAGGTTATTCGATTAAATATTGTCAATTTAAAATTAACTAAATGGCTAGTGACTTTTATCAAAATGTGTTTGATGTTGTAAAGGAAATTCCAAAGGGAAGAGTAACATCATATGGTGCAATTGCAAAATACCTTGGAGCCGCTAGGTCGAGCAGGTTAGTTGGATGGGCAATGAACATATCACACAAACAAAAAGATAGCATTCCAGCACATAGAGTTGTGAATAGAAATGGTTTATTGACTGCTAAAATGAATTTTACTCCACCTAGTAAAATGGCTGAATTACTAAATTCAGAAGGAGTAGAAGTTATTGATGACCAAATTCAAAATTTTAAAACTGTTTTTTGGGACCCAGAAATAGAGTTAGGTTAAGGTAAAACTATTTTAAGCATAACTTTTGTGCCTACGACGGTATTATTCTCCCCTATAACATCACTTATTTCAAAATCATTGTGATCAGATGCATTATTTAAATTTGCTAATCGTTCCTGAGTCACCTCAAGCGCTGTAGATTTATGATATTGCGTTTTTTGTGCTTTTTGCTCTGCAGCTGCATGCCTTCCGCCTCCATTATCCTCAATTAAACAAATCAATTTCTTATCATTCTCCAATTCAAAACTTAACTTAATTTCTCCTTTTCGGTCAATTTTTTTAAACCCATGAATGATAGCATTTTCAATGAAAGGCTGTAACATTAGTGGAGGAAGAATTAGCTCATTAGTGTCGATTGATTCATCAATATGAACTGAAAAATCAAATTCAATTTGACCAGTTAGTTTCTCAAGTCTAACGTAATTTTCAATAGTTTCTAACTCTTCATCAATTGATACTAATTTTTGACGTGAATTTTCAAGTACTTGTCGCATCAGTTTTGAAAATTTTGATAATGCGTATCTTGCTTTTGAGGAATCGTTCAAAATAATTAATTGATGAATTGAATTTAAAACATTAAAAATAAAGTGTGGGTTCATTTGTAAACGCAATGCCTTTTGTTCTAACTCGAGAACTGATTTTTCAAGTTCAACTTTTTCTAAAATTGCCCTATTCTTATTCCTTTGCCTTTTTATCAGTAAAAAAATAACAAATGCAATTATGAGTATTGCAAGGATGACGTATGCAGCTATAAACCAATTCTGTTGCCAAAGTGGTGCTTTAATAAGAAAAATAAAATCAATTGGCGGTTCAACCCATTTATTATCAATTGAAGCTTGGACTAGCATTCTATAATTACCAGGTTTGAGGTTTGAAAAAGTGGCTGTATTATTTTTAGAAGGCGGAGACCAATTTTTATCTGCTCCTTCAAGTTTCCATCTAAATCGAATTTTATTTTGATAGGTAAAATGATGTGCCCTAATACTAAAGCCTATGTGATTATCAGTATGTTCTAAATTTAGAATTTGTTTATTATGAAACTGCTTCCCATAGGAAGTCTCAGAAATAGATTGATAGAAAATCTGAATATCTTCAAACGCAAATTTCGGAGGTAATGATTGCAAACTATCATACTCTAAACCACTCCCATAAACGAACAGTCCATCTGTTGTTCCAAACCACAAAGTACCATCACGATACTTATGAGATGCATTTACATTGGTCTCAACGCCTTCAAAACCTTCATCATATCCAAAATGTTTAGATATTTTATTTATTGTTTGAAAACGAGTTAATCCCTTCTCTGTTCCAATCCATAAATAGGGAAAGTCCTCTGTGATTTGATAGATATTATTTGATAGAAGAAAATTATCACTATTAATCCAACTGCTTTTATAAGTGCTATCATTTATATAAGCTATGCTAAGCACTCCTTTGTCAACACTCCCAAACCAAAGCAAACTATCTTTAATAGCTACATTTCTAAATCCAACAGATGATTCATAAAAAATAACATTGTTGTTTCTAATAATGCCGCATCCCATATTAGAGGAAAAACACAATACTTTCAATTTAGAATGCCATTTGAGATCATTAATCCTTGTTGAATTTAATACCCCTTTGTACTTAGAAAACTTAAAATCATCATTAATGTTATGAATGTTATGAATGTTTGAACATTTATAAATACCATTGGCTGTGCCAATATATATTTTACTGTTCGTTTTGCTCTCAGTAAAGCACTTAACCCAGCTATCACGCAGACCATTTGATTGCTTATAGAGGATAACTGAATCATTTAGTGCATGAGTATTTGTATAACCGATACCTTCTCCCTCAGTACCAAACCAAATGCCTCCTTCGCTATCTTCAAAAATTGCTCTTGTTTTAACAGATTTAAAACCATAGTCCTCGTTAATAAGAGTTTTACTTGTGTCAGTAATTTTTTGAACACCTAACCCTTGTGTTCCCACCCATAAACTGCCTTTACTATCTTTTAAAACCGAATAAATATAATTGCTATTCAGACCGTTTGATTTATTATAGCTGACAAACGGAGAATTATTAAATATTGAAATACCTCCACCACTAGTACCAATCCATAAATTCCCCCATCTATCTTCTTTCAACTTCTTAACATGGTTATTTGATAAACCTTCCGCGGTTGTAAACTGAGTGAAACTTTTACTTTTTAAATTAAGTTGAAATAAACCATTGTTCATGGTTCCAATCCAAATAACATCTCCTTGAATTAATAAGTTCAAAATTATCGATTTATCTAAAATACTATTGGTAGTATATCGTTTAATTTTTGATACTTTATTATAAACCCATAAACCTGCTCCATAAGTACCGATTAACCAATCTGTGCCATATACAGCCACTGATGAAACATTGTCATTTCTTAGTCCCCTAGCTTTATTAATTCTATTTAATGGTTGATCAACCTGAATAATTCCATCATTGGTACACGCCCAAAATTTTTCTTCATTCTCCTTAAAAAAAGAGAATACTTGTTTACCTTCAAAACTTAATGTTTCTATTAAACTATCTTCTGTTAATCTATACAGTCCTTTATTCGATCCAATCCAAATATTATTACCATCAATCCCTATAGACTGTGCCAATTCATCTATGTTGTCAAATTTTATTGATTTAAGTATTACATTTCTATCATTTACTATGTTTACGCCTCCTTTGCAAGCAACATACATTAAAGTATCAATACACTTTAAATCATAAACCCTGTTTGAAAGCAATCCGTTTTGTTGAGTGATGTAAGTTGAATTGATTCCATCATAAACTGCTATTCCCCCACCCTGAGTCCCAATCCATGCATATTCATTCAAATCAAAGCATATGGCATATGCCTGTGATTGCGGCAAAAAACTCTTATTATCTAAATATTGAAAATTATATACCTGACATATGGACAAACTTATGCCACATAAAAAGAGGATAAAAGTGGCTAAGGATTTAATCATAGCACTAAATTAGCAAATTCTATTTAAAAATTAGGACTGTGGAATACGCTTGAATACCTTCTCCAACTCCTATATATCCCATTTTTTCCCCTCTAGTTGCTTTTATGGAAATAGCGTCTAAATCAACTTCGAGGATTTTTGCAATAATAATTTGCATGGCAGAAATATGCGGATTGACCTTTGGATTTTCAAGCATGACGGTGGCATCCAGATTGCTCAATTTATAGCCTTTTTCTTTTACTAATTTATAAGTTTCACCAAGCAGTATTTTACTATCAATCCCTTTATATTTTGGATCAGTGTCTGAAAAATGGAATCCTATATCCCGTAAATTTGCAGCCCCCAATAAGGCGTCGCAAATTGCATGTAATAAAACATCAGCATCTGAATGACCAACTGCACCAAAATCAGATGGGACATGAATTCCTCCAATAAAAAGTGGTAAACCTGCTTTGAGTTGATGTATATCTACACCAAATCCCGTTCTAAAAATCATTCTGAATCTCCCCCTAACTTGGTTCCGTTATTGTCACCAAATCTGAAACTCAATGAAAATCTAACAGTATTAGCTAAAGGGTTAGCGTTTGTTACTGAAACAAGATACGATAAATCTAATCCAAACGAATAGGCTTTTAGGCCAGCCCCAAATGTCATATACTTTCTATTTCCCTTTACAGTACTTTCATGGAAAAACCCAGATCTAAAAGCCAAAATATCACTATACCAGTATTCCAATCCAAAGCCAATATTAATTTCTCTTAACTCTTCAACTAATCGACTATTTTTTACAATAAAAGAATCTCCATTCTCATCAAAATCTTGTTGTCCTGGTGCATCATAAAAAGATTGTAAGGCACCTGCAATTACACCAACATCATTTTCTTTTCCTGAAATAATTATATCATTGTCATTTACATCACGTATTGGTAATGTAGGCACTAATAATTTATTAAAGTCAATAGCAGCACTTAATGAATTATAACTGTCAAAGTTCATTTTTAAAGCAGTTCCAAGTCTTAAATTTGTAGGAATAAAATCTCTTTCTACAGCCTGTGAATAAGCCATTTTATTTCCTAGATTAGAAATAGTAGCCCCAGCTGAAATTTGTGATTTGAAACTACCTAACATTATGTCAGGATTAACAAATGAAAAAGATAAATCTGCTGCACCACCTATTCCAGGTTTTGAAGTTGCCGTTCCAGCAGCGATTTGACCTGACAAGTTTGAATATATAAACTTACCGTTTATACCAACCGACGTCATATCTGATAACTTAAATGCATATCCCCCCAAAATTTCATATTCATTTGGATTAAAATCAACAATTGGCAATCCGCTTTGATCAGTAAAATTAATAGTCCCTAAGCTAAAATACCTTAGAGAACCGCCAAAAACGTGTTTAGTTCCTATTTTTTTATAACCGGCTAAATAAGATAATTGAATATCATCCACTAAGCCTCTCAGCCAGGGTGTGTATGACAATGATACTTCGCCCGACTGCTTAGAAAAAATCAATTTAGCTGTATTCCAATGAAAAGAGTTAGCATCTGGCGTAGTTGCAGCACCTACATCTCCCATTCCCCCAGATCTAGAATCTGGTGTAATAACTAAAAATGGAACTGCAGTAGTTATCGTATTTAATTGAAATATTTCATCATCACCATCATTTTGTGCCTGAACAACAAATGTTTGACCAAAAATAAATAATGTTAAAAAACCAAAAAGGATATGTTTCATGAATTGTTAATTAATCTAATGTACAAATATACGCAAAAAAGAATTTTATATTGTGAGCCTTCTATAAAATAACAAGTTTTTCCAACTTTTCTGCTTGTTGTCCGTCATCAGTAACTATTGAAAGACGATATACGTAAACTCCGCGTCCAATTTTATCTCCATAATCATCTCTTCCATCCCAAGAAATTCCATCAGATCTAAACCCGCTAGTATTAACGTTTTCAAAAATAGTTCGGACCAATTTTCCTGACACTGTGAAAATTTCAACTTTAGTTTCCAATTGATTGCAAACCTGATTATGTTCAAAATAGAATAAAGTTTTGGTGGTAAAAGGATTCGGGTAATTTAGCAGCTGACGAATTGCAACATCTTCTTTGGGTTTAACTTCAAAGCTAATGACCTTTTCAGAAGAATTATTGTTAACATCCCAAACCTTGAATCTAGCAGTATGAATCCCTGGCTCCAAATCAAGAATTTGGTAACGGGCTTTTCCGCTTTGATAAGTATCTAAATCTGACTCATAAAAATTATTTAAAATAATTGGATTAGATGTTTCATCATCAAGAATTAATGATATATCATGTCCAATACCATTTCCAGTTGTATTAATTCCATTTTCGTCAGAAACATGAGCTAAAAAAATTGGATTTTCATCAGTTATACCGCTATTTACAAAACTTTCATCATTCATAAAAAGATCTATAGACGGCCCTAAGTTATCTACTAATCCATTTGGGTCAATACCACCAATTACAATACTAGTATCAAAACCTAATTTTTGACTTGTTCCATTTTCAGCATAATAGCTTAACTTTCCATTTCCAAAAGTATAATTAATATCCTTTGGGACAATAAAAGTAAATTTGAATTTTCCATCTTTCACGGTTGATTTCCCCTTGTAAAGCTGACTTGTACGATCATCAAACTTAATAACTGGCGACTTAACATCCTGCCCAAGTGTCTGTTTTTCAATAATTTTATCATAAACGATTGGTGTTGCAAAACCATTGAAATTAGACAATAAGTTCCCACTATTATCAGTAATTTCGCCTTCGATAGTAACTTTTGAAAGAGCTTTAATAGTATCCGTAAATGAAGCTATTGCCACGCTATTAATTTTGGTTGTCTTAATATTTGGCTGTGGTTTACCAAGCTCAAGAGCAGGATCTCCCAATAATGTGAAATTCCTCATATTTTCATCTCCAGCTGTTAAGTTTTTAGATAAGCGAATAATTTCGCCAAAAGTAAGGGGCTTACCATTTTCTTCTCTAAATATTTGTCTATATAGATTTTTCACAAGATTACTATTAGTATGAATAAAGACAAGTCTAGTTGTTGTCAATAATGCAATGGCGCCTCCATAGGGTTGCAAAAACATAAATTCTCCAGCAGAAACTCTTGATGGATCATCAAAACGACTAAATTCACATGTAGCTGAAATAAATAAAGGCATATTATTCACATTAGTCCACGTTTTTATGGTTGGAACTGAGAGTATACGCTCTGCTGAGAGCCCTGTCTCACCGCCATGACCGACATAATTTGCGACTAAGGTTCCGGTATTAATAATTTGATTAATGGCATTTTCTACTTCTGGATAACGTTGACCAGATGAGGTTGCTTCCTGTTGAAAAGCATCTAAGTAGAGTTTGACAATATTTATTTCGGGGTGCTTTTCTTGGATAATATCGCTTACTGCTTCACAATCTGCCACAAATTTACCATCATCTTCATCATCAGCAATCAGTAAGTTTCTTGTTCTCCAATCACCCATTGAACTTGCAAAACCATTTCCATCACAAGTTACTCCTACTGAATTAGCATACAGGGTAGAACCGTAATTCATATAGTGTTCAATTTTATCAATAGCAGCAGTTGCCTCACTTTCTGTATGAATTGGCAAACGTCCAACCCCAACATCTAACAAATCACTTGATCCCATACCTTCATCATCATCAAGTAATCCAAAAAAATCATCACTAGTGTAAGAACCTATAAAATTTATGTAGTGCCCATTACTAAAACCATGACTATTTTGATAAGTTGGAATTAAATTAGTCAATTCATTATCGCTAACTCTTGTCAATCGATCATATGATCCATCACCAAAAAGTAATAGAGATTTTATTGCATTATTTGGGTCACCATTAGCCCTATCATAAAACATTTTTGTAAACCACTTTATAGCACCTGGATCAGCAAGACCACATGAAAATTCATTATAAATTTTTTGAAGCTCAACAACATGCACAGATAGACCATTACCTCTGTGCAAATCAGCTAATCGATCAGCTTGAGTTTTCAATTTTTGTGGTGTTACAATTAAATAATCTACTTGAGAAAGCGCATGCAAATTTTGATTTTTTATACTACCTATGAGTACTGGTTTATATGCCTGAGCATCATTAAAAACAGCAAAAGTGTGCAATGAATCGGTTGTTGATTTAAATATTTTATCGTTTCCACTTGACTGGGTTGTTAATTCAAAAGTTTCAGATGGATTTGTTACATCCCAAACTTTTACACCACTAGTTGCAGACGAAATTGCAAACTGAGTATAATTGCCAGCACCAACACTATTCCAATCTCTAACCCTTATTTGCTCATTGCTATTAGTAATCCACCTTCTATAATTGATTTGGAAAACATCTAACCAAGCTTGTGAAGATGGGTTACCACCTTGTGAGAAATTAAAATTGACTGTAGAAACGTCGGAATTTATATTAAACGTTCCACTAGCAGTATTATAGATTGCTACTTCATATGAACCACTTGTATTATCACCTGAAAGACTATTAATGAGTTGACCATTACTCGAAAAGCTCAAAACACTATTTCCGCTTGGAGAATAAATAGCAGCGCCTGCCCTCATTTTAGCGGGACTTGATGTCACCGCATTTCGAGTTGTAATTGAAAAATCTTGTTCTTGATAAATATCAAAATTCTCACCGTACCAATTCCCACCAGACTTTAACAAATTAACTAAATCTTCCTCATGCAATACGACCTCATTAAAACTATTTGAATTCGTATTTATATTACCATTAGGAAAACTTAGCTTTGTAATCCTTTTTGGTGAAACTGAGGCATCAATGCAGATGTATGCATATGACAAACTGTCAAAATCATTCTTTGATACATTAAAACCTTCTCCAACTTGCAGACTTTCGTGTAAAGGACCTGTTGCGTAAAAAAGTATATAATCAGCTTCATTAAATTGATTATCTGATTCACCACTAATATATATTGAGTTTCTCAGTAAATCATCTGGTCTGCTTTCAGAATTGCTTATCGGTAATTCAGTGTTGTGGTTGCTATATAAGTTAATGTGCTTAGGATTCAAACCAGAGGTACTAATACCTAAAGCATTTAAATCACTAAATGTAATTTTATGAACACCTGATTTCTGAATTCCAATCTTAAACCAATTTCCTTTTCTTAAAACAGATTCATTAGCATAAATATGTTCTCTGTCATCTTTGGTTGTAACAGTTGAATAATTAATCTCAACTACAATTTTTTTAATCTTTTTGACTGTTCCATTAACTGAAAGCAGTGGATTAAATGTGCTGACTAGAAACTTATTATTTCTAGCAGTTTTAATTTGAATATTAATATTGGGAGATGAACTTATCACTGCGCTATTCAAGACAGCTTGATAAATTGTATTCTCATAAACTATATCAATAATATTAAAGGAAAAATCACTTCCATTTCTGACGTTAAGTTTTGATACTTTTTGACCATCAATTTGCTTTGTCTGTGCATTGAAATCACAAGCATCACATGTTCCTAATTCTGAATCCCAATTCACCTGTATTTCAACTATTTCCTTTTGTGCAAAAGAATTAACCGTAACAATTTGTGCAAAACAGAAGAGAAAAAATTTAAGGAAGTTTGCCATATACCTATTTAAAGTTTTGAATAGTTTTGTTTAAAAAACGAACAAAAATAGTTATTATTGCAGCTTGTTTGAAAAAGTAGGTTAAATTAAATGTAACCAAGCCTACCTACTTGCGTAATAGACTTTAAATGTTAAGTAAAATAAACTTATTCAAGACTGGTTTTTCTCTAACCATTTCACTGCTATGTTACAGTGGTGCATCATTTGGTCAGGATCCTGTCTTTACACAGTTTTATGCAAATCCCATTTATCTAAACCCTGCACTAGCTGGTGCTGAAAATTGTCCAAGGTTTGTCATGAACCATAGAAATCAATGGCCTTCAGTTTCTGGTGCATACGTAACCAATAGCTTTTCTTATGATCAGTATATTGATGCCATTGATGGCGGTATTGCGGTTATGGTTACCAATGATATGGCTGGTGGAAATACACTTAACTGGTCAACTTTAAATTTAGCTTACTCTTATCATTGGAAATTAAGTCGTAAGTTTTCTGTCTTAGCAGGCGTGCAAACTACATGGAATCAAAAATTCGTTAATTGGGGTGTTTTATCATTTGGTGACCAAATAGACCCAAGAAGAGGCTTTATATATACGTCAGGAGATTTTAAACGTGGAAATGAAGTAGGTGACAATTGGACAACAAGAGGCTTTTTTGACTTATCTGCTGGTTTAGTAGGTTATTCTGACAAATTTTATTTTGGATTTGCTGCGAAGCATATTAATAGACCTGATGAATCATTACTTCTTAATAGTGCAAGAATGCCAATAATGTTTACGATACATGCAGGTACTGACATCAAATTTGGTGATGATGCCAATTTTGATCGTAAAGCTGCACTTTCGCCCAACATTTTATATACCTACCAAAATGGTTTTATGCAACTTAACTTAGGGTTATATTACAAATATTCAATTTTTACACTTGGTGCCTGGTGGCGTGAAGGTGACTCATTTATATTAACTACTGGTGTTAAGCTAGATAGGATGACATTTGGTTATAGCTATGACATTACAACATCCCCGCTAACTAACTCTAGCGGAGGTTCTCACGAGCTTTCATTGGGATATATTTTAAACTGTAAAAAGAAAACTAAAAGATTTAGAACTTTATCATGTCCATCTTTTTAATTATGTTTGTAACTAAATGAAAAAAGGATATTATAAAGTAAATTCTGATTTTATAATTAATTTAAGAGTATGAAAAATCATAACATTTTATGGATCGTAGTTATTGCACTTGGTATTTTATCATGCGGTAGAGAGCGTTCTAACACAACCGGATGGGATTTTAACAATTCTAAATTGGGTGGTTTTCAAAAAGTGCCTGATGTTGATCAAGAAACTGGTCCAGGATTGGTATTAGTTGAGGGTGGAACTTTTACAATGGGTAGATCTGAGCAAGATGTAATGCACGATTGGAACAATACACCAAGAAGAGTATCAGTCTCTTCATTTTATATTGATCAGTTTGAAGTAACAAATTTTAACTGGTTGGAATATCTATATTGGATTAAAAGAACATACTCAGAGTTTCCAATGATTTATAGAAATGCCTTACCCGACACTAATTGTTGGAGATCGCCGCTTGGTTACAACGAACCTTATGTAGAATACTACTTAAGACATCCATCTTACCAAAATTACCCTGTGGTAGGAGTATCATGGAATCAAGCTAATGATTTCTGTAAATGGAGAACAGATAGAGTAAACGAGTATATTTTAATTCGTGAAGGTGTATTGGCAATGAATCCTGATCAAGATGGTGAGCCTTTTACAACCGAATCATATTTAACTGACCAATACCATCCAGGAGAGGATAAAGAAAGAAAAATTGAAGATTTATCGCCACAACAAGGTTGGAGTGGTAAGAAGAAAGACTTAGGAACTAGGATTGTAAGAATGGAAGATGGAATACTACTACCAAGATATCGTCTCCCAACTGAAGCTGAATGGGAATTTGCATATTACGGTCTAGTGGGATCTATGACAAATCCTGAAGATCCAGGTGTTATTGAAAATAAGAGAACATACCCTTGGACAGGCCACTGGGTAAGAAATGATGACAAAGATTTCCAAGGCGATATCCGAGCAAACTTTGTTAGAGGACGAGGTGATTACATGGGAGCAGCTGGTGCATTAAATGATAGAGGTGACATTACAGTACCTGTTGATTCATACTGGCCAAACGATTACGGTTTATATAATATGGCTGGTAATGTTTCTGAATGGGTGCTTGATGTTTATCGTCCACTATCATCTGAAGACTTTGATGGCTTTAGACCATTTAGAGGGAATGTGTTTAAAACGAAAGTGCTTGGAAATGATGGTGCCATTGTTGAAAAGAACGGGCAAATTCTTTATGATGTTCATGGACTTAAAGAATATTTACATGAATTTGAACGTATTAGATTCCAAAGAGTAACAGCAAAAGATTATATGCCTATGGCAGATGATTCTTTAATGGATAAAGGATCTAGAATGTACTACAAGTCGAAGAATGATGTAACGTACAATTCAGGTAAACCAAGTACTGTATTTTTGTCTTCTGGAGGAACAGATTCAACTGGAAACTTCAAATCAGGAATGTACGAGCAAGAAGTATTAATTTTGAGAGAATTAAATAAAATAATTGACCGTGCCATTATTAAAGAAAATGATCAGTTTTCAATGGAAGCCTCTGAAATTGTTCAAACTGAAGTTTTTGACGGAATTTTTGAAGGCGTTTCAGATAATCCAAACTTAGAATTGATTCGTTTAGATGAGCTAGGTAATGAATACCCTGTGGATATTATTCCAATGATTCGAAAAGGAATGTCAGATTACATAATAAATACACCAGGTAGATTGAAGTGGAGAGATGTTACGGCTGAAGAAAACATCAATCGTAGAAACTATCAGAATTCTGATTATAAAGATCATTTAGATGGTGATTTCCAATCGTCGCTTTATTTTGGTGAGAAAGACGGTATGAAAACTGATATTAATAACGGTGTTAGAAATGGAGATTTAGTAATGTATCAAAATAAACATGAGCAGTTCGATTTAAAAGGTAATTTAATTAAGCCTAATAATAGAACGAGTTGGCCAACTACTTTAATTTCTAATAAATCTAGAGTATATAAAGGTGGTTCATGGAATGACCGTGCGTATTGGATTGCTGGCGGTAATCGTAGATTCCTAGACGAAGATCGTTCTTCATCAATGATTGGTTTCAGATGTGCCATGGACAGAATTGGTAGTCCTAAAGGATTAGGAAAATACAAATAAGAATATATAATTTCTTTTTTTTAAGCCGAACTCTAGATGAGTTCGGCTTTTTTTTGAACCAATTTTTTAATTGATTGTATGACATGAAAACAATCAATTATGAAAAATTTACTAATCCTAGTCATCCTAATTCACACCTCAATATTTGCTGAAAAACAGGAAAACATCAAATCTACTATTCAATCGGTAACAGTTTATCAACAAGGTGCTCAAATACACCGAAAGGCCTACTACTCCATTCAAAAGGGTTTGACAACAATTTCAATTCAAAATATCAGTCGCCAAATTGATCCTAAAAGCATTCAGGTAAATGCAACTGGCAGTATGGTGATATTAGATTCAAAGTACGAATTAAAATACCCTGAGCCAATTCCCCAAGGAACAATTACTCCAACCCCGAAACTCGATAGAGAACTTATAATACTAAATGATTCTATACAGCTTTTAGGTTATGAAATAGTGGCTCTTCAGCAAAAGTTAGATGTATTAAATACTCAAAAAAACATACTCAATAACAATGGTGCTATAAAAGGCGTCGGAAAAGTAAACGACTCTATTCCATTATTAAAACAGGCCATGGCATATTACTACGAGCAAATGAATAACATTCATTCTGAATCTCTTCTGCTTACTATTTCTAAAAACAAGTTGTTAAAAACCAAAGTCAGAATAAGTAATAGAATTCAAATCATTCATGCCTTCAAGAAAAACTCTAACCAGAAACCAAATCAGAATCAAGAACCAATTAGTTCAATTGAAATTACCTTATCAGCAAATGCAAACGCATCTGGAAAACTAGAAATATCGTATATGGTTAGTGGAGCAGGCTGGACACCAATTTACGATATCAGAAGTAATTCGATAAAAAATAATATAGACCTTACTTATAAGGCACAAGTATATCAAAACACTGGGATTGATTGGTTAGATGCACAATTAAAGCTTTCTACAACAAATCCCTACACGAATAAAACCAAACCTAATCTCTCCCCTTTCTATGTTAACTATTACAAAAACAATATTGTGACACCAGTTCCTGCAATGAGAGAGGCAAAAATATCGTCTAAGCGCTTGGAAATAGTAAATGAAGAGGTTCACGCAGATTCTGATGCTTATTATGAAGAAAGTTTAGAAAAAGAAATAAGTGATCAAGCATTTAGATATGTGCAAGTAAATGAACATCTTATTTCAGTAGAATATGAAGTTAACCTCCCCTACTCAATCCTATCTAATAATGAAAAGCATTTAGTTCTTATTAGACAAGAGTCATTAAAAAGTAATTACAAGTACTATACTGTGCCTAAATTAGATCCAAGTGCATACTTAGTTGCTGAACTTACCGATTTGGATAATCTCAATTTAGTTCCAGGTGTTACTAACATATTTCATGACGGGACTTATATAGGGGAAACCAGAATTAATCCATCAATAATGACCGATAGCTTAGCCCTGAGCTTAGGTAAAGATCAAAATATTCAAGTTAAAAGAACTTTATTAAAAAAGGACAGCAAAATAAGAGTAATAGGTGATAAAACCATAAAAACCTATGCCTATTTAATGGAGATAAAAAATCATAAATCAACAAGTTTAAATATTGTACTTCAAGACCAAGTTCCTGTGACTCAAAATTCAGAAATAGAGATAGAAGTAATTGAATTAAGCAAAGGAAGTTTAAATGAGGTTACAGGTTTTATAGATTGGAATTTAAAAATTAAGCCCAAAGAAACTAAAACAATCAAATTAGTTTACACTGTTTCATCTTCAAAAAATAAAACTATTAATCTAGTCCAAAACTAATTAGGGTGTCAAGTACTCGTTTTTTTACCATCAAAAAACGAGTGCTTTTTACTTTGTTCTATTTCATCCATAATCCGTTCCATGATGTCATCTATATTTTGCGATTCGTCAAATTGAATAGGCTCTTTTATCCGCATCTTTAAAGTTGATTTCTTCTTTTTTTGCTTGATTCCTTTTTTATCAAAAGAACGTCTGAATCCGTCAATAACAATTGGCACAACAATCGGATTATGTTTTTTAATAATAAATGCAGTACCTTTTCTTCCAGGGGCAAATGGAGTGGTTGTACCTTGTGGAAATGTGATTACCCAACCATCTTGCAAAGCCAAGTCAATATTCTCAACTTCTTTACGATTAACTTTACGTCTTACGTTTTCACCATTGGCACGCCAAGTTCGATTAATAGTTACTGCACCAGACAACGCTAATAGTTTTGGTAAAAACCCAGCTTTCATTGTCTCTTCAGCCGCAACATAATAAATATTATGCTTTGGTTTTTTGAAAAGTGGTAATATAATTCTATTAGGTTTTTCATGTAATGCAGCGGTAAAAACATGTAAAAAAAAAGCAACATCAGCAAAATAGGTTTGATGATTGGAGACAAAAAGCACATTCTTATCTTGCAAATCTTTTAAAATCTCCGCACCTTTAATATTTGGAGTATATCGCCATTTGAATCTTGGGTAAACAAATGACCCTAGCACTCTAACAATCATTTCTTTTACAAAAATACTTTGCCCTAAAACGTTCTTTTTAAAAATCCCCATCTATTTACTTATACTGTTTCATTACACGATCCAAATCTCGCTTAACGTCCTTAGTCTTTAAATCTTCTCGTTTGTCATGCAATTTTTTACCTCGTGCTAAATGGATATTTATTTTTGCCAAATTTTTACTACTAATGAACAATTTTGAGGCAACAATGGTTAGACCTTTGTCTTTCAGTTTTTTTTCAAGCTTGTTTATTTCCTGACGATTGAGTAATAATTTACGATCTCTTCTAGGATTATGATTTGAGTATGAACCATTTTCATATTCAGGAATAAACATATTTCGAATAAAGCATTCTTTTTTATGAATGATACAATACGCTTCCATTATACTCCCTTTTCCAGTTCGAATAGACTTTATTTCAGTTCCTGTTAAAACAATGCCAGCAGAATAGTCATCTAAAAACTCAAACTCAAATTTTACCTTCTTATTTTTTATTTCAATCTTACCCATGGTATAAGTACAAATTTAATCGAAATAGCCATTGTTTAATCACATTTTGACTTTTTTACAAGTTTTTTTACTGTTCAAATTCTCATTGTTAGTAAACTTAGTCAAAAGCCACATTTATAATTATAAAAATACTTACTTTTGGGATATGGAATTACCCTTAGACATGGAGTACAATACTTCACGACCAAAATTACAAATACCAGAATATGGTAGAAATGTTCAAAAAATGGTCGATTTTGCAATTACACTAACAGATCGTGAAGAGAGAAACAAAGTAGCCAATGCAATTATTAATGTCATGGGCGAATTAAATAAACATTTACGTGATAAGGAAGATTACAAACATAAGCTATGGACACATTTATTTATAATTTCGGATTTTCAACTTGATGTTGATTCTCCATACCCTGTCCCAAATAGAGAAATGTTAGCAGAAAAACCAAATAGTGTTGAGTATCCACAAACAAAAATTCAATTTGGGCATTATGGTAAAACGGTTGAAGGGATGATTAAAATTGCATCTGACATGCCTGAATCAGAGGAACGTGAGGCATTGGTGAAAGTAATTGCCGATTTAATGAAGCGGTTTCACTTAATGTATAATACCAACTCTATTGATGATGAAATTATTTCACAGCATCTTAAAAGAATGTCTCAAGGCAAAATTGTGCTAACTGACCTGAGTTTCTTGACTTCAACAAAAGACATGATTCGAGAATACGAGATTGACAAAAAACCACCTCAAAACAATAAGAACAGGAAGAACAAAAATAGAAATAACAATAACCGAAATAACAGGAAAAGATATTAATTACTATGGGTACATTTGAAATACGAGGAGGCAATTCACTTAAAGGAGAATTAATTCCACAAGGAGCAAAGAATGAAGCATTGCAAGTACTTTGTGCGGTATTATTAACTGGAGAAAAAGTTACCATCAGTAATTTACCTGATATTATTGACGTCAATAAGCTAATAAACCTCCTTCAAGTAATGGGTGTTAAAATTGAAAAGGTAGAAAAAGGAACCTACAATTTTAGAGCTTCAAATATTGATCTTGATTATTTAGATACCGAAGATTTTGCAAAAAGAGCATCCAGTTTAAGAGGTTCAATTATGATTGTTGGACCGTTATTAGCTCGTTTTGGTAAAGGTTTAATCCCTAAGCCAGGTGGGGATAAGATTGGAAGGAGAAGGTTGGATACCCACTTTGAAGGTTTTGCCAAATTGGGTGGTACCTTTAATTACAATCCTAAAACTTATTTCTATACTGTTGAGGGGAAAAAACTAAAGGGTTCATATATTCATCTGGACGAAGCTTCAGTAACTGGAACAGCCAATATTTTAATGGCAGCAGTATTAGCTAAAGGTGAAACCGTAATTTATAACGCAGCATGCGAACCCTATTTACAGCAATTATGTAAGATGTTGAACAACATGGGGGCAAAAATCACTGGTATAGGTTCTAATAAACTTTATATTACTGGTGTTAAGCAGCTGAAAGGATGTTACCATAGAGTATTGCCTGACATGATTGAAATTGGTAGTTTTATTGGTTTGGCAGCCATGACAAAGTCAGAGATTACAATTAAAGATGTCTCTTATCCGGAACTAGGAATTATACCTAATGTATTTAAAAAATTAGGTATTAAGATGGAACTGCGTGGAGACGATTTATATATTCCCAAGCAAGACAGTTATGAAGTAGATACTTTTATTGATGGCTCTATTCTCACTATATCTGACGCGCCATGGCCAGGATTTACTCCTGATTTATTGAGTATCATTTTAGTCACTGCTATTCAAGCAAAAGGATCAGTCCTAGTACATCAAAAAATGTTTGAATCAAGGTTGTTTTTTGTGGATAAATTGATTGATATGGGGGCCCAAGTTATTTTATGCGATCCGCATAGAGCTGCTGTTATTGGTATGAACCACCAGCAACCGTTAAGAGGCATTAGTATGACCTCACCTGACATTAGGGCTGGAGTGTCACTTTTAATCGCAGCATTATCAGCTGAAGGCAAATCTACCATCCATAATATTGAACAAATTGACCGAGGATACCAGGATATTGACATTAGACTGAATAATCTAGGAGCGGATATTAGGAGGTTGTAATTTGACTGAGATTAATTATTAATCAATATAGCTCAATTTCACCATGTTTGAAGGTCCTTTTTCTTCAATTGGAACAGAAGCAATATTAATCACAATGTCTCCTTTTTTGAGTAACCCTATTTTCTTCATTAAGTACTTAGAATCTGCAATAGTATGATCTGTACTTACCATTTTATCATAATAAAATGCCTTAACACCCCATACTAAATTCAATTGCGTTAATATTTGACGATTCTCGGTAAATACGAATGTATCCGATTTAGGTCGTTGAGAAGATATTTTGTAAGCCGTATAGCCAGAAAACGTCATAGTAATAATTCCTTTCGCTTCTACTCTTTGCGATAAACGGGCTGCGTTAAAGCAAATAGAATCAGAAATAAATCGATCTTGATTTTTTTCAGGCTCCTCTTCTTTATGATAAATTTCGTCTGATTTTTCTACTTCTGTTACAATTTTACACATAGCTTGAATGACTTCAATCGGAAACTTACCTACTGATGTTTCACCAGATAACATCACTGCATCAGCGCCATCTAGAACTGCATTGGCAACATCATTCACCTCTGCTCTAGTGGGGGTGATATTTGAAATCATGCTCTCCATCATTTGTGTAGCCACAATAGTCGGCTTGGCGTACTCTCTACATTTTCTGATAATCATTTTTTGAATGGTTGGTACCGTTTCCATTGGCACTTCTACACCTAGATCACCTCGAGCTACCATTACAGCATCAGTCACTTTGACAATATCATCAATATCTTTAACCGCTTCAGGCTTTTCAATTTTTGCAATCACTTTTGCACCACTATTCCTCTTTGAAATAATGTGCTTCAATTCAATAATATCTCGCGCAGAACGTACAAAAGAGAGTCCGATCCAGTCGAGATTGTTTTCTAATGCAAATTCTAGATCAATCAAGTCCTTCTCTGTTAAACAAGGCAACGATATTTTAGTATTTGGCAGGTTCACCCCTTTTTTTGAAGATAATTTACCACCATGAATGACCTCTGCTTCAGTTTCATCTAATTTATTAGTTTTAGTAATTTTTAATTGAAGTTTACCGTCATCTAATAAAACCAAATCACCTACCGCTACATCCTTTGGAAAGGATTGATATGTTAAGAATAGTTTTTCTGCAGTTCCAACGCACTCTTTTGTGGTAATGATAAGCTTATTACCGTTAATTAAGTCAACACTATTATTCTCTACTTCTCCTATTCTAATTTTTGGGCCTTGTAAATCTGCTAACAATGCTACATTATACCCTAATTCTTCATTTATTTCACGAACCAATTTTATTGTATTCATGTGGTCATTATGGGTACCATGCGAAAAATTTAATCGGCATACGTTTGTACCACTCAAAATCATTTCTTTCAATACTTCTTTCGAATTAGTTGAAGCGGGCCCCATTGTAGCCACTATTTTGGTCTTTTTATTAATCATAATGTGTTTTTAATTAAAACAGTAAGTTCGCTTTTGACTTCAGAGACACTGGGTCAAATTGAAATGCTGTTAAAATACAATCAATTTTTTTTAGTTGGTTTAAAAAATTGTTAAGATTTAAATCATACCCTTCCTTAACAATAATAAAATAGTCAATCTGGTCTTGTTCAGGAACGAGCCTTTTATAATTATCAAATGACAAATTTTTTATTAAATAAAATGATTCGTGTGTTTCCTCATTTATAAAATCATAATATGAAAAGTAATACTCACCATCCTTTTTTGTCTTTAAATAATAGTCGTCTCCCCTGCTCAAATTCATCTTTAATTCTCGATTAATAGCCCAACATAGTCTATAATCTGAATGGCTACAACAAATTCCGATTAAATCAAAATCATAAGTTTCTTCAAAAATTAATTTGTGTTTTGCCATTTGTATTTCCAAAGGTATTATTTTTTATACGGATGCTTTATTGATATGTTTTCGTTTTAAGTATATTTATCATAAAAATTACCGTGAAGCTATACATTTCAAGTCATCAGTGGTTCGACACAAATAAAGGAATTGATATTTCATTACCATTAAGTTCAAATAAAGGAGCAACAGCCTGGTATGTTGATCCTGTGAAAATTTGGCCCGTAACTGGCGAAGGTTTTATCGGAAAAGTATCTGAAGGAGGAAGTACTAATTTCAATAATATTCAATTAAACCCTCATGGAAATGGTACTCACACTGAAACTGTAGGACATATTTCAGAAGCCTTCTACAGCATTAATGAAAACTTAAAAACTTTTTTTTTTACAGCTGAATTAGTCACCATTACACCTGTTGTTTTTTTCAATAAAGGCTGGAAGGAAAATGATAGAATTATTGATTTAGCTTTAATCCAAGCTGCTACTGAAAATATTGAAAAAATTGAAGCCTTAATTATTCGAACAGAACCCAATGATTTGAGTAAAATGAATCTGAATTACTCAAATACTAATCCACCATATATATCTGAAGATGCCATGGCATATATTGTCTCACTTGGTGTCCAACATTTATTAATTGATTTGCCTTCAGTGGATAGAGAGAATGATCATGGAGAATTGCTAGCGCATAAATGTTTTTGGGATTATCCTAACAATATTCAGGCTCACAAAACCATTTCGGAATTAATATATGTGCCAACCAATATAATTGATGGAACCTATATCCTAAATATTCAAATCATCAGCCTTGAAAATGATGCTTCACCAAGCAAGCCCATTTTATACCCAATTCAAACTTAATGCTAACAGAATTAGAAACTTTTTTTAGATTAAAGCCAGAGCCTCAGCAATCTTGTCTATATTTTTTACGCTCAAAACTAACCAGTTTTGACCCGAATATTAGAGAAACATATAAGTGGAAATTGCCATTTTACACTTATAAAGGTAAGATGTTCTGCTATTTATGGATGGATAAAAAAAACGATTATCCATATGTATGCTTCACTAAAGGTGGTGAAATGCATCATCCTGAGTTGATTCAAGGTGATAGGAAAAAAATGAAGGCATTTTATATTAATCCGTATGAGGACATTGACATTGAGACTCTGGATGAACTGCTATCATACGCTGTAAGTCTATATTAAAAGTTGAAAAAATACTAAGGTTTAGCTTTAATAGCCTCCGTGAAATTTTCTCAAAAACCATTCAATTGCAATAAAGACAAAAACGAGAAAGAATAACCACTTATAGTCTATTAAATCCTTAAAGTTTTTTTCTTGGTACGTAATTGCTACAATATCCTCTCTATTCAACAAGTCTTTTTGCAGTGTCTCTAGGTTTCTTGGTCCATAAAATTTACCATTTGTATTCTTTGATAAACTATTTAATAATCTATGATCTGCAGTTAAATTTAACATTTCCCGTTTAATCTCTTTCACTACAAATGTCCCTTTTTTAGTGTATCTTTTTTCATTTAATAATGTTTTCGTCTCCCAATTATAAATACCTTGTTTTAAACGTCCCAATTCTAAAATATAAGTTTCACTCGTTCTAAAAAAAGAGTAGTCAAACACTTTTCCATCTTCATCAAATAGCTTAAAGTCTACTTCAGGCTCATTAGTCAATTGGTATGATGCATTGTATAATTCAGCTCTAACTATTACATCTTCACTTTCTTCAAATTCGTTATCAATATTAATTTTGAATGGATCCTTATTCTCTTTTACAGCCAAGTAAGTAATTAATTGTGAAAAGAAATTAGAAAATTGATTGGTTGAATTATTTTTCATTTGATCATATAAGCGCCAACGCCAGATTCCTTCTCCTAAAATTACAGCATACTTATTACCCCCTTTTCGATTCGCATAAATCAATGGCTTTGAAAGGGTAATATTCCCTATTTTTTGAAATGCAATGGTTTCAATGGTTTCAGAAAAACTAATATTTCCCTGAGGGGAAGATAGTGGTGGAGCGTTCCCAATTAATTTAAAGATATTTGGATCATAACTAATATCTTTAAAATTGATATTTCCATCAAAAACAATATCCTCATATTTATCACCGTTTCCTTTAAGACCAATATTTGCTTTCGACAATCCTTTAAAATCTGAATTGACACCAATAATGTGCAATACTGGCACTTTATTTGAAACAATAACTTCTGAAAGTGCTTTTGAGGTACTTTGATAATTGTGTACTATAATTAAATCATAAACATTAAGATCATTTTTTAATTCACTAATTGGCAATGTTGTTAAATCGTAATTTTTATTATGCTCAATGACATAATTTAGTGCTGAAATATCAGGATGACTGTGGCTATAGGTCAAGAGAACCTTTTGTCTTCCATCAATCACATTCACATAAAAATTCTTTGTATTATTCTTATACGTACTTTCTCCCTCTAAATTTGTAATTCGTATAGAATACTTTTTATACCCTAAAGAATTGGCAACAAATTGAAAATCGACTTGTAAATCCGTCTGATTAGCATCAAACTTAACTCGTTTTGATTTAATTAATTTACTATTCGAATACACATCAACCTTTAATGACTCATTTGAAAAACCATTTTGAGATAGTATCACCTGCACTGGAAATTCATTTCCTAAAAATGCAATATCATTATTAACAACATCATTAATCAAAACATCTTTAGCAACAGTTGTATCGCCAAGCCCTATCGAAAAAACAGGAATATTAGATTTTTGCGTAATAGTATAAATTGGGTTTTGGCCGTTAGTATAAATACCATCCGAAGATAGTATAATTGCTCCTACATTTCGATTTGCATATTGATTATAAACTTGATTAAATGCTTCGGAAATGTCAGTTAATTTATGATTATAATTACTGTCTATCCGAAAATCTACTTTATTAGAAAAACCGTATTGAACAACTTCAAATTTATCTTTCAGTCCACTTGCAAGATGATGAATGCTTTTTATGTAGTCATTCTTGTAAAAAGAAGAATCCTTTGTTTGTATAATTGATTCTGATTGATCATGTAGAATAAAGGCAATTGGTTTTTGGGATTTATTGTCTGTTTTTTTTAAAATAACACCTAAGAGCAAAAAACCGATAATAGATAATATTGAAAAACGAAAAATAGCTAATATCCATTTCCAAACTGCACTTAAGTCAGTCCATTCTTTTGCTCTATAATATAACCAAAAGCTTGCTAATCCAGCAAAAATGATTATCAAAAAGAGCCAACCAATATTATATGTATATATAAAATCCAATTTTTTTTGATAAAAGTAAAAAATACTTTCTTCACCACCCATTTTATTTGTTTTTATCTGCTATTTTTAAATTCTTAAATTGATATAGATAGTTTGTGAAGTTTTTTAAAGAATTGGGTATTGGTTATAAAAACTATTGGATTGGTACGAATTTTCTTTTTGAGCACAAACTTTTAATGTATTTTATTTTCCCTCTTGTCCTATTTATTGGAGTATATGTTTTAGGTAACTATTTTCAAGGATTAGAGATGGAAATAAATGATGAACTTAGGATTCAATCTGATAATATTGACACAATAAACAGTTTAATTTGGGTATCACTAAAAATGTTTTTCTTTGATGCTCTGTATATAATTTTCACCCAATTCACCCTCTATATCGTAGTTGTGCTCCTGTCCCCTATTTTGGCCATTCTCTCACAAAAAATTGAAAGTATACTCACTGGGAATAAATATCCATTTAACTTTAAAAACTTAGTTAATGATATAAAAAGAGGAGCTATAATTGCTTTTAGAAATTTAATCTGGTATTATATTTTTGTTGGAATTTTTTTAGGAATAGTCTCATTTTTTGATTTATCGGCCAAGAGTTTTATCATATTTGCCGTGCCGTTTATTGTTGGTTTTTATTATTATGGGTTTAGCTTTCTCGATTATATAAACGAAAGAAGACGTTTAAACATTCAACAAAGTGTTTACTTTGTCTCACAGCACAAGGGACTTGCAATTTCAATAGGAAGTGTGTACTCAACTTTATTTTTATTATACTTTTATATTACTAATAACAGAACCACACTCATTTCGGAATACGGGTATGAAGGTCTTTGGGAAATCGGATCGTGGGGCTTACTTACTTTTGCAGCTTTGAGTCCTATTTTAGCAATTACTGCAGCCACCTTGTCAATGAATGATGTAGTGAAATTTAAAAAGACTGAAATTGAATAATTTTTTCACTTTTGGTTTGGACCCATTTTTGTACTAAATTTGATTATCAAGAATATCTTATGAAATTAATACTATCCCTAATACTTACTCTTTCAATACTGCCTGCATTTGCCTATTCAATAAACCCTCCTGACTCCACTCTATCTCTTGTGAAAAAAGCTGAAGTTAGAATCTTAATTTCAGATGGAAGAAAATTTTATAATACTGATAATTATAGGTCTGCCCTAGTCAAATTCAGAGAAGCATTAACAATTAGTAAAACAAATGCTGAAGCCAATTACTGGGTTGCGGAGTGTCATTTAGGACTTAATAACTTTGATGTTGCACTCAAATATGCAAAAAAGGCAGAAGCGTTGGATACTGAAGTTGAAGAAGAGTTATACTATGTTCTAGGATTAGCACATCATAAACTAGGTCACTTTTCCGAAGCCATTAATGATTATCGTAATTCTACCAGCCGCATAGCTAAGTCACGTATTAGAGAATTAAGAATTTACGATAAAATTGAGGAATGTGAGCGTGGTTTGCGTGACAGTAAATCTCCATTGGACATTCAAATTACAACCCTTGATGCCTCAGTCAATTCTAAGCATGATGACTATGGAGCCGTTTTGTCAAATGACGGGAAAAGTATTTTTTTCTCATCAAGAAAAGCGCAAAATACAGGGGGAGGGTTTAGCTCGGGTGATAGTAAATACTTTTCAGATATTTTCATTTCCGATTGGGATGACAAAACGGAGAAATGGTTAGCCTGCAACAATCTGGATAAACGAATAAAGCAACTCAACACCGAAGGGTTTGATGACATAGCATTTCTATCCCATGATGGGCTTTCACTGTATTTAAGCATAAATACTGAGGGGATAATGGACACAAAAGTAAACACTCAAAGTACAGATATCTTTGTGTCGAAACTAGACAAGGATAATAATTGGTCGAATCCTAAACCGATTGGTAAATCAATAAATTCCATTGGATTTGAAGCCTCACCATCTTTTACTGCAGATGGCAATACCATGTACTTTGTTTCAGAACGGATTAGTGGTGAAGGAAAAGCGGATATATGGACAGCAAAACTTGAAAAAGGACGTTGGTCAAAACCTGAAAACGTTGGAAAAACAATTAATACACCTTATCAAGAAACTACAGTTTTTGTATCAGAGAATGGGGAATACTTATTTTTTAGTTCAGATGGTCATAAGGGCTATGGCGGATATGATGTGTATGTCAGTAAAAACATCAATGGTGAATGGTCAGAACCAGTTAATTTAGGATTTCCGATTAATAATGTTACTGATGAAACTCATTTTGTCTATTATCCAAAATATCAAAAAGGATATTATAGTAAACTGAGTACTAAAGAAAATGGAGGGTTTGGCTACAGAGACATTTTCGAAATTAATTTATCAAATTTTGATTTGGAAAAATTATTCTAGTGAACTCAAAATAATCTGTTATCGTACTGTTTTTTTGATTATTTTAGCAGTAATATTATAAAATCCCCTATTTGAAGTTGTCAAAAAGACATATACTATTTTCATTTATTCTAACAATGATAAGTATGTCAGGTTTTTCACAGTTTGACACCTTAAATCATGTTTTTAAACCTAGAGTAGGCATTGGAACTGGAACCATGGCCTATTTTGGTGAAATTCAAAGTTATCAATCCGGTTTTTCCGCTACGGTGAATAGAATGGGAGGAAATTTGATGATAAACGCTCCGTTAAACAAAGCGCTAAATTTTGAATTTGTCGCCACTTATGGTAAAGTTAGTGCTAATGAAAGAACACTAACTAGAAATTATAACTTTCAGTCTCGAATTAGAATGGGGTCTCTTAGTCTTCATTATAATTTTTATCCTCTTTTTCATCCTACACGGTCTTTTTTCAATCCGTATCTAGGCATAGGTATTTCTTCTTTTGAATTCTTATCAAAAACAGACTTATATGATGCCAATGGTAATGCCTATCATTATTGGTCAGATGGATCTATAATGAATCTTGCTGAAAATGATCCTAATGCTAAAGATGCGATACCAATAATTAGAGACTATAAATACGAAACTGACTTAAGAGCTCAAAATTATGATAGTCTTGGAAAATATAGAGAACAAAGTTTTGCAATTCCGGTTTCTTTTGGAGCTGAGTTTCACCTTACACCTAGAGTTGATTTCAGAATAGGAACTACTCTAAACTTTGCACTCACCGATTTGATAGATAATATCTCACCTGCTGGTCAAGGAATTAGAAAAGGTGACGACAGAAAAGATTTTATTTTATATTCAAATATAGGTTTGAGTTATGACCTCGAGTTCTTTAAAGAGGGTGAACAAAGCGAAGAAGATTTCGAAAATCAAGAAGACTTATTAGCATATGACCAAACAGATTGGGATAATGATGGTGTAATTGATGCAGTTGATGACTGCTTCGCAACTCCAATTGAGGCATTGGTTGATGAACACGGCTGTCCGTTAGATACAGATAAGGATGGTGTATCAGATTATTTTGATGAAGAAGACACTCCTTTAGGTAATCATGTAAATCGTTTTGGCGTCACTATTCCGGAGTCTGTCTTTTTAAGATGGCAAGAATTGATGATGGACTCAACTGGTTTAGCATATGGATTTGAAGAAGTTTTTTCTCATAAAGATTATACTGCAGGCAGACCACTTATTCAGCCAACAGCAAAAGGCCCAGAAAACAGAAATTATGTTGTTATTATTGGAAAAGAACATAAAAGCATATCCGCTAACGAATTACATAAATTTTTAGGATACAAGGAATTCGAAACTGTACTTAAAGGTGATACTGTATATTATGTTCTTGGAAAATACGAAAAAATAGAAGACGCAGTAGCAGCAAAGTCTAGCCTGGAGAATGAAGGCGTTAAGGTAGAGGTCATAGGTAAATCTAACAATGCTCAGACCGATTTCTTAACAATTAATAAAAAAGTAATCGATAAAATTGAACGCATTAATATGGCTCAAGGGAAGCCACTGCCGGACTTTGGATCTGACAAACCTAATTTTAGAGTTCAGATTGGATCATTTAGAAAACCAGTAAACACTGAGACCGCCTTTCCCGGTGTAGAGAACATCACTTTTGCAAAAGGGCAAGATGGGTTAATTAGATACTATTCTGGCATTTTTGATAATTACCGTGATGCAAAGGCTACAATTTCGGGATTAAAAAAGAAAGGTATTGATGACACTTTTATTGTAGCATATCAAGACAAAAAACGAATTACCTTAAAGGAAGCTAAAGTACTTGTTTTACCTAAGGGTTATGATGAAAGCAATGAATTAAATTCATTTGTTGAACCGAGAGACTCAGTAATTCCTATTCCTAACAAACCAAAAATAGATCCTTCAGATGTCCAATATCAAGTACTTTTAGGAACTTTCGTTGACGAAATCCCGATAGATATTATTGAAAAATATCTTTCAATTGGGGGCATACGACCAGTACAAGAAAAAGATGGTGTCACAAAGTACTATTCTCGTAAAGTCAGCACACTTAAAGATGCAGAAAAATTAGTTGAGAGCTACCTAGGCTATGAATTAAAGGAAACAATAATTATGGTGCTGTACAAAGGAACTTTCTATACATTGGAAGAATTTGAAAAGAAAAAGAGATAAGGCTGTACTTTTTTACTAATCACCACCAATTCTTTCAAATATTAAAATCTGCCTTTAAACTTAAGTCAAGACTTTGATATGAATGTGTTAAAGCACCTGAACTTATAAAGTCAACTCCAGTTAAAGCATACTGTCGAATTGAATCCTCGGTAATACCTCCACTTGCCTCCACTTCAAACCTATCCCTTGGAATTACTTTTAAAGCATCCTCAATTTCAGATGGGGTAAAATTATCAAGCATAATTCTATCTACTTTTCCATGCTTCACTACCAAAAGAACTTCTTCTATATTACGAGTTTCAATTTCCACTTTTAGTTGTTTTCCTTCTGTCTTCTGATAGGACTCTACCCTATCAATTGCTTCTAAAATTCCACCTGCATAGTCAACATGGTTATCCTTTATCATAATCATGTCATAAAGTGCATACCTATGATTGTTTCCACCACCAATTTTAACTGCCCATTTCTCCATCATCCTAACTCCGGGTGTTGTTTTTCTAGTATCCAAAAGCTGAGTAGGTAAATCCGCAATTAAATTAGCCAATTGGTTAGTTTTTGTCGCTATTCCACTCATTCTCTGCATAAAATTAAGCACCAGTCGTTCTGCAGTTAAAATAGACCTTGAACTACCAGTAACATAAAAGGCAATATCTCCTTTTTTTATTGGTGTTCCATCATTTATTAAGACATCAATTTTTAAATTAGGGTCAACTTTGTTAAAAATTCTTAGTGCTAGCTCAACTCCAGCAATAATTCCATCATCCTTTACAAGTAAGCGTCCTTTTCCAGTAGCATTTTCAGGAACTGTAGCGAGTGATGTATGGTCGCCATCTCCAATATCCTCATGCAAGGCTCTTGTAATTACCTCATCAACAATTGAATAATCCGGAACAATGATTTGCATGGTTACTTTACATGAAGTTTAATATCAGACTCTGTTATTTCTTGAGGACAAAGAATTACCAGTCTTTCAACAATATTTCTTAACTCCCTGATATTTCCTGTCCAATCAACATTTTGCAGCGCTGCTAGAGCTGCTTCAGTAAAAGTTTTGGTGGCAATTCCATACTCGCTACAAACTTTTTCAATAAAGAAGTTTGCTAATAATGGAATATCATCCTTTCTTTCGTTTAAAGATGGTACTTCAATTAATATAACACTTAAACGGTGATAAAGATCCTCTCTGAATCCACCATCTTCAATCATTTTCTTTAAATCCTTATTAGTGGCAGCCACTACTCTAGGATTTACCTTAATATCTTTTTCCCCACCTACTCTGGTGATTCTATTTTCTTGCAAAGCCCTAAGAACTTTGGCTTGAGCCGAAGCAGACATATCGCCTATTTCATCTAAAAACAGCGTTCCTCCATCTGCCAATTCAAATTTCCCTTTTCGCATTTTATTGGCAGAAGTAAAGGCACCTTTTTCATGGCCAAACAATTCGGACTCAATTAATTCCGAGGGAATAGCAGCACAATTCACCTCAATAAATGGAGATTTACTTCTTGTGCTATTATCATGTAATTGTCTAGCCACCAACTCCTTACCTGATCCATTTGGTCCAGTTACTAAAACCCTAGCGTCTGTTGGTCCTACTTTACCAATTATTTCAAGAATGTCATGAATAGGTTTAGACTCGCCAATAATGGTTGTAGATTTTGCCAACTTCTTAACCTCCCTCTTCAAAACTGAGGTTTCTTGAACCAAATCTGCCTTGTCTAACGCATTCTTTATAGTTACTAAAATTCTGTTTAAATCAAGTGGTTTTTCGATAAAATCGTAAGCACCATTCTTGATTGAATCTACTGCTGTCTCAATATTCCCATGACCAGAAATCATAATGACAGGCGTTTTAATATTTGCTTTTTTTAATCCTGACAATACTTCAAGTCCATCCATTTGTGGCATTTTAATATCACAAAATATAACATCATACTGATTATCAATGGCGGCCTTCAGCCCTACTTTCCCATCTTCAGCAGCATCTACTTTATAATTTTCAAACTCTAAAATTTCCTTTAGTGTTCTACGAATACTGCTTTCATCATCAATGATCAATATTTTAGTCATAGTATCTCAATTATTAAAGGGATAAAGATATCAAAAATATATAAAAAGAAACAGTATGCTTTGATAGTAATTATTAAAATAGAAATCTACTTAAAATGGAGCTTGTTGTTCTTTTTTGTAATAGAATAATAGGACCAGATCGTAACTAAAATGTGCTAAAATTGCAATCCAAAGACTGTATTCTTTAGCCAACCAACCTATAAAAACGATAAATAAAAACAATAAAAGTCCAAATAGGTTTAACCAACTGTTTTTTAAAGAAAAATAACCATGAATAGACACAAAGATTAAGCTCGTCAGCCAAACCCCAAGCAAAGGTTGCAAAGCTGCTCTAAAGAAAATCTCCTCGCCCACACCTGCACAAATTGACAATGTGACGACAAAGAAAGTTGTTAATTTAATGTTTTTTAATCGATTACGTATTGAAGATAACGCTTTATCGAAAAACTGAAGCTCTGTTAGATAGATCATTATTAATCCAAAAAAAATACCGAGCGAAAGAGATAATGGTAAGTAAAACCAAACTTTTTTTGAGAGATGAAAAATTGACGACCAACTAATATCCTGATACCACATTAGCGGCCAAGCCAATAGAGGAAAACCGAATAAAGTTACTAGGCTCATTAACCATAATGGCCTATATTCTTTCTCTAACATAATTAACGATACAATATTAATAAAAATGATAAGAAATCTTTGAGATTATTATCAATGTTAAGCGCTGTTTAAATCTAAGCATCTTATTTTATTATAGTCCACAGCTCAGCACACATTAAAACACTCATTATTATCTAAGTTGTAAAAATAATTTTTTTGGATTAACTAAAAAAAAATAGTCCTTTACAAAATGTTTTCTTTTCATTTTTTTTGCAATCTTTGATTTGAATGAGAATCATAAAAACAATAGTTGTTTTAGAACTACTTGAACCTACAAGGCTAAATACATATTGCGAAAAGTTTGTCGACTTTTTTGAATCTCGAAAAAGTGTCAAGAAAATGATTTCAAAGGGTGCAGTCAACGTCAACAATTGCATTGTTCCAGGTGGAAGCTGGTTAACTGTAGGTGATAAAATCACAATATTAGATTTGGAGAACACTCCTCCTAAAGCTTATCACTTAGAAATGCCTATTATTTTTGAGGATAATCACCTTGCGATTATCAATAAGCCTGCGGGGTTAATTGTTAGTGGAAATCAATTTAAAACACTTGCAAATACATTGTCTTATAACTTAAAACAAAGCACGGAAACTAATAGACTACCATGGCCGCAACCTACTCACAGAATTGATAATCAAACCAGTGGACTTGTTATTTGTGCAAAAACTAAATCTGCCAGAATTAGCCTAGGTAATCAATTCGAAAATAAAGAAATTGAAAAAACTTATTACGCACTTTGCAGCGGAAAATTGAATTCAGAATTAAAAGAAATGGGCTATTTTGATGAGTCAATTAATCATAAATCAGCATATACAAAATTTCGAATTATTTCTGAATCTCGTTCTCTAAAAAATGACTGGTTAACCTTAATAAAAATGAGTCCTAAAACCGGCAGAACACATCAGCTAAGAATTCATTTATCTAGCAGTAAAATACCAATTTTGGGTGATAAACTTTATGCGAAAAATACGATTAAGCACAAAGGATTATTCCTGGCTGCAGTAGGCCTTAAATTTTATCATCCTATTACGAACGAATGTTTAGAATTCTCAATTCCACTGCCTGATAAGTTTAAACGTCGTATTGAAAACGAAAATAGACGCTGGTTGAAATACAATAGCCAAAAATCCTAGAATATTCTAATTTCGCTAACTCCAAACTTTTTTAATTTTTTAACTTTCTTAAAAAGAAAAACCATTGCCATTTCAATATAATTAGATAATTTTCGTAATAAAAATTACAGTGATGAAATTCAGTTTGGTTTTAGGAGTTGCATTAATCTCAGCATTTTTAATTGGATGTAATAAAGATAGCTTAAAAGGTTGTGAAGAGCATTCAAAAAGCTTGTGTAATGAAGACATAAACAAAACCAACATTAGAATTATTAACAATAGTAAGTATGATTTTTGCAATGTTGTGCTGAACCCAACTGGAGGAAATGTTAATTATGGAATAATAGAAAAAGGCACTTCAACTTGTTACAAAGTGTATGACAAGGCATTCAATTATGCTTATACATCTCTCCAAATTGGAGATGAGACCTTTACATTTCAACCAATAGATTATGTTGGTGAACCTGAACTTGGAACCGGTAAGTTTAGTTATTCAATTGATGTCTTAAGCTATGGTGATCGGACTTTAACCATAACAGCGAATAAAGATTAGATTCTTACTAATATAGCTACTTCTACCGTTTAGTTGATCAAATTACATAATTGCGGTTTCTTAAAACGGACAAGAATAAATTAATATATTTGACGGTATACTAAGAACAATAATTTGCAACCGCAAGAATGCTATTTAATACCGTTGAATTTATAATCTTTTTGCCCGCAGTTGTAGTGATCTATTATCTATTTCCAGCAAAGCATAGATGGATATTGTTACTTGGTGCGAGTTATTTCTTTTATATGAGCTGGAATATCAAGTATATTTTCCTGATCATATTCTCGACAATAATTGATTATCTTATTGGGTTAAAAATGGAAAGCCTTTTGCATAAGAAGCAGCGGTTGCCATGGTTAATTATAAGCATAACTATCAATTTAGGGCTTTTATTTTCATTCAAGTATTTAACTTTCGCTACGGAAAACATTAATTTGTTTGCTACTAATTTAGGCTTCTATTATCAACTGCCATTATTTGATCTTTTGCTACCTGTAGGAATATCATTCTACACTTTTCAAACACTTAGCTATGCAATTGATGTTTATAATTCTAAAATTAAGGCTGAACGGCATTTAGGCCATTTCGCATTATATGTTTCATTCTTTCCACAATTAGTAGCCGGGCCGATAGAAAGATATAGCGCTTTGGCCCCTCAATTTAAAGTCAAACAACTATTAAGATATAATAATTTTGCGAATGGATTTAGATTAATAATATACGGCTTATTTGTAAAAATGATTATTGCAGATAACTTATCTTTAGTGGCTGATAAAGTTTTCTTAGAACCTAATATTTACCATTCTTTAGATGTATTAACAGGGATGGTATTTTATTCTTTCCAAATTTATTGTGATTTTTATGGATATTCATTAATTGCAATCGGCAGCGCACTTCTCCTTGGCATTCAATTAATGGATAATTTTAAGACGCCATACTTAGCTAGAAATATAGCAGAATTTTGGCAAAGGTGGCATATTTCATTATCAACTTGGTTTAGGGATTACGTATTACCCGTTAGGTGGAAAGCGAACAAAAACTAGTAAGTGGGTGCTAAACATAATCATAGTATTTGTTTTAAGTGGGATTTGGCATGGAGCCAGTTGGACTTTTATTATTTGGGGAGGCTTATTCGCAATAGTTTATTTGATCGAAAAAGTATTTAACTATTTTCTTAAAATTAAGATTGAATCAGAGGATTTTTCGTGGATGCATTTATTATCAGCCCTAAAGACGTTCATTATTGTTACTATTATTTGGGTATTCTTTAGAAGTATTGATTTTAATAGTGCATTGACAATGTTTAAATCTGCTATTTACAATTGGAATGTAGAAAACATTTCACTAGATATTCCATGGAAAACACCAATCTTACTAATATTTTTTATTTCAACTGATCTAGCATTTTATAATACAAGATTTGATAAATGGATTTCTAAAAAGCCATTGGCTATTCGTTGGACTGCCTATTCATTTTTAGTATTTTCTATCATAGTATTCGCTGGAATCGAAAATTTCCCATTCATCTATTTTCAATTCTAATGTGGCCATCTAAAAAAGAAATATTATATAAAGTAATCGCTCTACTGACTAGTGTTTTAGCTGTAAATATTGCTTACCATTACTTTTTTTACGAAAAGGATTTAGAGAAGCACTCTGATCTAGTGAAATTGCTCAGTGAAATTCCCGAAGAAACTGAAATTCTATATGTTGCCGAATCGTCAAATACTGCTATGCATAAAGATGACACTGAAAAGAAAACCATTTCTGAATTTGTTAATGATGGAATTCCAAATAAAATTGTCAATCACTTAACAAAACCAGCTGGACATGCTGGTATTTTTAAATACTTATTAAGGGAAATATCAAATTCATCAAAAATTGAAACTGTGGTGGTAACCCTTAATCTTAGATCATTCAATGCACGTTGGATACATTCAAGTTTAGAGCCCGCTTTGCAAAAAAGTCTATTATTTATAAGATATCACCCTCCAATTTTAGCTAGAACTATGTTGTCTTTTAAGCACTTTATGAACAAATCAAAATTAGAACAAAATAAAGCATACAAAGATAAATGGGCAAAAGACGACCTGCGCTTTCCATATCCATTTCAATATAAAAATGTTATTGAATGGGATAGCGCAATGGCTGTTCAAGGATACGTAGAAAGCAATGGTATAAAGAATCAAGCTTTGACTGAATTGGCCTGTCATTATATAAAAGGTTATGGGTTTCAAATCGATACACTAACCAATCCTAGAATTGAAGACTTTAATGAGATTATTGACTTATCGAAAAAAAGAAAATGGAAATTAATTTTTAATCTTTTAGCCGAGAACACTCAAAAAGCAGAAAAATTAGTTGGTGAGGATCTGATCTTTTTAATAGAACAAAATAGAATGATCTTAAAGGACTATTTTTCGTGCAGAGGAATACCTATTATTGACAATCTGAATGCTGTAAAAGATGAATATTTCATTGATCAAAACTGGACCACAGAACATTATACTGAAGAAGGTAGACAAATCATTGCAAATGCTGTTATTTACTATATAAATACTAACCAATAAATCAGTAAATAAAGTTAAAAACAATTAATCTTATTAGATTTAACCCTAATGAAAAAGCAATTCCTCATATATACAAGCATCAGTATTATTAACCTACTGCTGTTACTAGGGGTGTTTAAACTATTTCAGAATGAACAAGTCTACAACAGCACCCTTGGCAAAGTGTCAAAAAACTATGAAAGAACTGGCAGTTGGAACAAATACAAGGTTAAGAAAGTGAGTAAACCATATGTTGAAATCAATCACAACAATTTGCTATGGTGGGATGCATCAATATATCATTGCATTAGTGAGAGAATGTATAAAAAAGAAAAAGATTGTCACGGAAATGTTAGGGCAGCCTTTTTCCCTCTTTTTCCTTCACTTTGGAAAATAACAAATAGCTCTGCCTTTCAAATTGTACTGATAAATTATAGTTTATATGCCATAGGGCTGATGCTCTTGTTCTTTTTGCTATCAAAAAGCACCTCTTACGATAAAACAATTCAATTCGCGCTGCTTCTTACTCTTCCTACTTCTATCATTTTTATTATTCCATATACTGAGGCCATGTTTCTATTTTGTATGGCGATTGCTGCAGCAGGCATTATCAGGAATAGATACTATCTCTATTTTACTGGCGCATTATTAACAGCTATGGTCAGACCAGCAACCATATTTGTGCTGTTTGCCATTTTAGCAGTAGAGCTACTCACTGCATGTCGTCACAGAAATCTAAAACAATTTTTGAAAGATTCTTTTGCTAAGGCACTTCCCTTCGGATTAGGTTATAGTCTTGCAATTATTATTCAATATATATCTTCTGGTTCTTGGACAGCATTTTCTGATTCTCACGCCTATTGGTCTGGGGGAGTTCAAAAAATTGGTGCTATTGTCGACTGGAGTATCGAAGGTTTTGGTATGAATGTATTTGCCATTATAGTGATCTCTATTCCTGCTCTTGTATTTGGTTTGTACATTCTTGTAAGCACTTTAACCAAATCATTCACTTTTTTGGATACCATCAAGGAGAACAAATCCAATTACCTGTTTCTTGTATCCGCTTTTTATATTACAGGGTTGTTAATTTTTACACTCATTACTTCAAAAGGCAACTTACATAGCTACTTTCGTTTTACGCTGACCTCTCCTCTATTTTATATGGGGGTAATTCTTTTACTTGGATATATTAAACGAACTAGGTTTCGTTACTTATTTATCATTTATAGTATTGCATTGTCTTTAATGATTCTCTTCTTGTACAATGTTCCATATGGTGGAGTCAGGTTTACTTTTTCTTATCTAGGCATGTATCTATTGATAATTACAACTGCTTACTTGATATTTAGAAAATGGATACCTAAAATACTTGACATAGCAATGCTTGTAGTACTTGTTTCAGCAAGTACCGTATGGACTACATTCTTATTTAATAGTTACTTGAGTAATGGTTGGATATTCACCTAGATAAACTAGACCTGATTATTATTAAGCTGGTAGTAGATCCCGTCCGTATTAGCAATTAAATCATCATGTTTACCTTGTTGTTTAACCTTTCCGTTTTCTAAAACTAGAATAAGGTCTGCGTTTTTAATAGTCGATAGTCGGTGAGCAATAACAATTGAGGTTCTATTTTCCATTAATTTATCCAGTGCATCTTGAACTAATTTTTCTGATTCAGTATCCAATGCACTTGTGGCTTCGTCAAGTATTAACAGTTTTGGATTTTTAAGAACTGCTCTTGCAATAGCTACTCTCTGCTTTTGTCCACCTGACAATTGGATTCCTCTATCCCCTACCTCTGTTTCAAACCCATCAGGAAATTCACTAATAAACTCAAAAGCATTCGCCTTTTTAGCAGCAGCTTTAATCTCCTCATCAGTTGCTTCCAAATCACCATAAGCAATATTATTTCTAATGCTTCCGCTAAATAAAATAACATCTTGAGGCACTATAGCCATTTGTTTTCGTATACTTTCATTGGAATAATGGCTAATATCTTTTCCATCAAAGAGAATAGCACCTGCATTCACATTATAGTACTTTAGTAGCAAGGCAGAAATAGTAGACTTACCAGCACCAGAACTTCCCACTAGGGCTATTGTTTTACCATAATTGGCATTAAAACTAACTCCTTTTAACACTTTAACATCAGGTCGAGACGGATAGGCAAATTCAACATTTTTGAATTCAACATTACCTTTAAATTCTATGATATCTTTGAGTTCTTCCGATTCTTCAACTTCTGTTTGAATTAAATTCATAAGGTACTCAGAAGCACCAATTGCCTTTTGTATTTTTCCATATAAATCAGGAAGGGAGGCAAAAGAAGCACCCACAAAAATGGTATATAAAACGAAAGCATAAAATTCCTCATTAGAGATTTCATTTGGCACCATAGTTTTGGCTTTCCAAACGATAAAAGCAATCGCACCAAAAAGTGCAAAGACAATGAATGAGACAAACGCTCCCCTTAACAAACCATTTTTTATTCCCAATCTCGAGACGGAATCAACCTTAGCATTGTATCTATTTAATTCATATGTTTCATTTGTAAAAGACTTTACATTGAATATCCCCATTAAAATCTCTTCAAGAATTGCATTAGATTTTGCGGATTCATCTTGTGCTTTTTTTGATAGTTTTCTAACAAATCGACCAAATATAACTGCAGCAATAGCTACAACTGGAATAATCGCCAACATCCACAATGCTAAATGCCACGAAGCATACAAAATAAATCCAACCCCAATAATTATTGTGATAAATTGTCTGAAAAATTCGGCTATAGTTGTATTTAAAGTATCCTGAAGTAAATTGATATCTGTGGCAATTCTAGAGGTTAACTCTCCGACTTTATTTTGATTATAGAACTTAACCGGGAAATGAATTAACTTACTGATTGCTTTATTTTTCAAATCTTTCAGCGTTTTTTCTGTCACATTTGAAAAAATGACTACCCTAAAAAAGGAGAAAATTGCTTGTGCAGCGAATACAATGACCATTAAGATTAATATACCTCTGACACCTATATTTGGTAAATCAAGCATAGAGTTAGGAATACTTGACACTTCTGAACTATCCTTTCCAAGCAGTTGCCCCATTAATAACGGAAATAGCATTGATGTAAAGCTAGACAAGATCAAAAACACCCAACCAACACTGTATAAAAATCGGTATGGCTTCAAAAAACTTAAAAAATTCTTCGCTTTTTTTAAAGACTCAGAAGATAGCTTTACCTTTTCTTCTTTTTTACTCCGACTTAGCATATAATGTTTACTTTTGCACAAAAATACATTGATTTTATAACCAGCAGATATTTGATGAAAATAAAATGATGTTTTTTTTGATATTGCTTTGATGTCACTGAAATTTGTGTATCTTTGCAGTCCGATTTAAGAAAAATAGATTTAAAATATATTTAAAACGCTTGAGAAATGAGTAAAAGAACGTTTCAACCATCATTAAGAAAAAGAAGAAACAAACACGGTTTCAGAAGTAGAATGGCAACTAAAAATGGTAGAGCTGTTATAAAAGCACGTAGAAGAAAAGGGAGAAAAAAACTATCTATATCTTCAGAAAGATTAGCAAAAAGATAATTTTATAATAAAATTTTATGAAAGCCTTCTGTTATGCAGAGGGCTTTTTTTTTTTTGTTTTTTTTATGTTATTTGTCCCTCATAATTTATAGAATTAATAATACGTTTTAAAAATTAAACTTTTATATTTGTCCATTAGCAAATAACAAGGAAATATTATGGCTGTTAAAAAAGCAACTCCTACTAAAACTACCAGAAAAACAAAAGGTAGTAAATTCTCAAAAGAAACCTATATCAAATGGTATAAGGATATGCTGATGATTCGACGTTTTGAAGAGAAAATATCTCAACTTTATATTCAACAAAAATTTGGAGGTTTCCTTCATGTATATATCGGACAAGAAGCCATTGCTGCTGGAACAGTTTCAGGCTCTCAAAAAGGAGATAAACACATCACTGCCTACCGTGATCATGGTCATCCTATTGCACTCGGAACTGATCCTAAATTTTTAATGGCGGAACTCTACGGAAGAGCGACAGGTTGTTCAAAAGGTAAAGGAGGTTCTATGCACTTTTTTGATGTTGAAAGAGGGTTCTATGGTGGACATGGTATAGTTGGTGCTCAAATTCCTATGGGAGCTGGTATTGCATTTGCCGAAAAATATAATAAAACCAAAAATGTTTGCTTCTGTTCATTTGGAGATGGTGCTGCAAGACAGGGTGCTTTGCATGAAACATTTAACATGGCTATGCTTTGGAAATTGCCAGTAATATTTATTATTGAAAATAATAATTACGCCATGGGCACTTCTGTAGAGAGGACGACAAATGTAACTGATATGTCGAAAATAGGCGACTCTTATGAAATGCCTTCATTTATTGTAGATGGAATGAGCCCTGAAGCGGTTCACGAAGCCATTGAAGAAGCATCTACTAGAGCCCGAAACGGCGAAGGACCAACATTATTGGACATAAGAACATATAGATACAAAGGGCATTCAATGTCAGATCCTCAAAAGTACAGATCAAAAGGAGAAGTAAGTGATTGGATGGAACGTGACCCAATTGTTCACGTACTAGATGTGATTAAAGAGAATAAATATTTAACTCAAAAACAAATTGATAAGATTGAAGCAGACACTAAAAAAGAAGTGTTAGACGCTGTTAAATTTGCGGAAGATTCTCCTTTTCCAGAAAAAGAAGAATTGTATAAAGATGTCTATCAGCAAGAAGACTATCCTTATATTAATGAGTTTTTAGCATAACCTTAAAAAAAGAAATTATTATGGCTGAAATAGTTAGAATGCCAAAATTATCTGACACCATGACTGAAGGAGTGGTTGCTGAATGGCACAAAAAAGTTGGTGATGAAGTATCAGAAGGTGAATTATTAGCCGAAATTGAAACGGATAAGGCAACCATGGAGTTTGAATCATTCTATGATGGTGTTTTATTGCACATTGGTGTTCAAAAAGGTGATGCAACACCTGTAAACGAAGTATTGGCTGTTATTGGTCAGAAAGGTGAAGACATTACCGCCTTGTTAGCTGAAGCAACAACAGAAGCAGTTGAGGAAAGTGTGCCTGAGACCCCTAAAAAGGAAACTCCAGTTGCTAAAGCAGAACCAGTTGCTACACCCCCTCCACCTGTTCAACAGGAATCAATTTCAGTTGAAACACCCAATGGAAGAATTTTTGTGTCGCCATTAGCAAAAAAAATGTCGGAAGAACGCAATATTAATCTATCACACATTAGTGGCACTGGAGACAATGGAAGAATTGTAAAGCGAGATATTGAAAATTATGTACCAGGAGTTGCAGGAGCCAGTGCTCCAATATTTGCAGCACCTACTGGAACGGAATCATTCACTGACGAGCCATTATCGCAAATGCGAAAAGCCATTGCTAGAACGCTATCTGCTTCAAAGTTTTCTGCACCTCATTTCTATTTAAAAATGGAGGTAAATATGGACAATGCTATTGCCATGAGAAAGTCACTAAATGCAGATGAAGGTGTCAAAGTATCTTTTAATGACATGGTGGTTAAAGCTACTGCTGCTGCTTTAAGAAAACACCCAAAAGTAAACTGCGATTGGTTAGATGATAAAATTAGATATAATAATCACATCCATATTGGCGTGGCCGTTGCTGTAGATGAGGGTCTTGTAGTGCCTGTTGTGCGATTTACAGATACTAAAGGTTATGCCCAAATAGGAGCTGAAATAAAAGACCTTGCTGTTAGAGCTAAGTCAAAAAAATTACAGCCTCAGGAAATGGAAGGAAATACTTTTGCAATTTCTAACCTTGGTATGTATGGAATTGAAGACTTTACTTCAATTATATATCCTCCTAACGGCTGCATTCTATCAGTAGGCGGCATTAAGCAAACACCAATTGTAAAAGACGGTCAAATTGTTCCTGGTAATGTAATGATGTTGAGTTTGTCATGTGACCATAGAGCTGTAGATGGTGCAATAGGATCCGAATTCTTACTCACATTAAAATCTTACTTAGAAAACCCGATCAAGATACTTGTTTAGTTGTACACTTTGTAACTAAGAAATAGGGATAACGTACAAATAATGAATAAAACTTAATTTGAAAATTATGAAAAAAAATATTTTAGTTTTAGTACTTGCTTTGATAAGTGTAAATTATTCTTTCACTCAAGCTTTAGAAAAAGGGAATGTAATTATAGATCCCTATTATGGATTCCCTAATTTAGGAAAATCATTTGCAGAAGTCATTATTGGTGATGAATTTGATGAAGATATTGGTCTTGTACCTATTGGGCCTGCTGGTTTAAGGGCAGAACTCATGATTGCTGATAACTTTGGTTTAGGATTAGACTTTATTTACAACAGTATTTCTGGTACTGGAACAGTAGATTCTCTAAACCTTGATGGTACCTTTAATAGTTCTTATGACTTAACCGTTTACTCAAGACGATTTAGATTCCATCTTCGAGCAAATTATCATTTTGTACAAGACGAAAACCTTGATGCTTATATAGGACTTGGCGTAGGATCAAATACTAGATCTGTCGGAGGCAAAACAGATTTCCCAAATTATAGTCTAGGCTCTTTTACAGGTTCTATAATACCTATTTCAGCAAGATTTGCTATAGGAACTAGATACTTTTTTACAGAAAATTTAGGACTAAACCTTGAATTAGGCTTAGGTGGACCATTAATTTCTGGAGGATTATCACTTAAATTCTAAAATAAATATTCTTAGATACAAAAAAGGAGATATCTAGATATCTCCTTTTTTATTTACTAGTAGTTATTTTAATACCGACTTAAACCTAAATTATTTGAATTCTGCACCGGGTCCGGCAGCCTTCTTATATTCTCTTTTCTTTGGTTTTATTTTGTCTATGAATAAAACAAAGAATTTTTCGCCAGCTTCGTTAGTTATTTCTTCAGAAATACCGTTAATAATGCCAGGCGCTCTATTCATTTTATTTTGAAATTGCTGATCCATTAAGGCAAATTCTCCATCTTCGTACTGCACAAAAATAGAAGCAATCTTACCATTCTCTACCCTTACTTTTCCGTAAATACAGTAAGATTCTTCACCTTCAATAAAGCTTAGAATAACACTTCTATACATATCATCAGTGACCGTGTATGCCCCTCTTTTCTCAAACACCGATTTCCATTCAGCATAACAACCTGTTTGCGCAAAGGACTGAATAAAAAAAGCTGAAAATAAAAGGAATAAAAATGTTTTTTTCATGTTAATTGTTTTTGGTTTTGTTGTCTGAATTCAAATATACTATAAGTTTGATAATTTCTTTACAATTCAAGAAGTCAAAATTTGTTACATTTGGCAAAAGCACACTTGTTTTATGGACAATAATCAAATACTGAACCATTTTTTAGAAGCGCAATCAATTCTAAAAACATTTATAGAAAATAAAGATAATTTTTCTAAAATTGAAAAAACAGGAGATGCTATGATAGCATCAATTAAAGCTGGAGGAAAAATAATGTCATGTGGTAATGGTGGTTCAATGAGCGACGCTATGCATTTTGCTGAAGAAATGACAGGGCGTTTTAGAGATAACCGAAAACCGCTTCCTGCTATAGCAATTTCTGATGTTTCGCATATGTCATGTGTCTCAAATGACTATGGTTTTGATTTTGTTTTTTCACGTTTTGTTGAAGCTTTGGGGAAATCTGATGACGTCCTTTTGGCAATTTCTACAAGTGGTAATTCTAAAAATATTATTGAAGCAGTTAAAAGTGCAAAATCCAAAGGTATATTTGTAGTTGGACTGACAGGAAAAGATGGCGGCGAGTTATCTAGATTGGCTGACATTGAAATTAGAACACCAATGAGTCAATATGCGGATCGGGTTCAAGAAATTCATATTAAAATCATTCATGCATTGATCGACTATATTGAATCAAATATTGATCACTAAATATTTATATTCTCAGTGTAAATATATTTTTTTTGAATGGATTCGAAAGGGCGGTAGATATAATAAACCTTATTATTGATTATTTTGATGTTCTCTGCATATCTAAAATAGAGTTTACGAGAATACTTAATTTTACCCGTTGACAGATCAACTAAACTGAGGTAGGAGTATCCATTCTTTTCAAACAATACATATATTTTACCAGATACTTTATCCTGAATAATGGGTTGCTCCCAACCAGTTTTTCTAGCATTTTCGTGATATGAAATTGGGAAACTATCGCAATAAGTTAAATCATTACTGTACTTAAACATTAGATTTTTATAATGATCAAAAACAAGGATACTATCCCGATTTACAAATAAAGGAGCATACAAAGGATCATAATAAATTGAGTTCGAAAAAATAGCTGCTCCAACCCAAATCTCTTTATCTATGCCGCTTTCAATTTCTTTATTAGCAGCCCAAAGCCTTGTTCTTACATCCGAAAATTTAAATTCTGCCCTATATTGCTCCATTAATGGCTCATCTATCACATCAAGTAATACTGTATAAACAGAATCAGTTGTATTAAACTGAAAATAGTTAAATGCAGGATATATTTCAGAGTAATTCGAATAGTAGAATTTATCATCCAAAGTATCTAAAATTGGCGAAACAAATTTGAAGTAATGGTTGACATCTTCTTGTAATAACTGAATTTCCTGATCAATAAAAGCAACTAGATAAACATGTTCTTTTGTAATTAGATGCACATTTTTCCGATAATCTGTTTCTAATTTAATAGCGCGTCCGGGAAATTGATAAGTATCTATTACTTTTTGATTTTCATCTAGTACTTTAACTGCACTTCCTTTCATTAGCTTTTTAGGATAAGTTAATAAAATGACTTGTCCGTTCTTGTCAATCTCAAAATCAGCTACACTGAAGTCATCAGATTTAAAAAAAGTATCAGGCAAATTTGTACCGACAATGACTTCTTTTAAAATGCGATCGAACATCATAAAATTTATTTCTAGGCGATTATTAATAATATTCGAATAGTCTATTTCAGATAATAAATAATTTAAATCTTGATGTTTGCTGTAAAATACTTTAATCTCTTTTAAAAGCGATTTTTCAATTGTAAATTCATAAGTACCATCCTTTTTTGTTCGCGTATAGCTTTGTGAGGAATTACCATACTTTACAATTGCCAAAGGCAAAGAATCACCTTCACTATTCTTAACCAAGCCATACACAGTTACAATTTGTGCATTTAATTGAATAACCCCTGACAATAAATAAAAGATGAATAAACGTTTCATAATACAGCTTTATCTATAGATATTGAATCAACTCGTATTCCATAAAATATCTAAATCTGTTTATTCAAAATCAGTCTCAGAAAATTAAGTGCTGACAGAATAGTACTTTGAATATTTCTACTTCTGTTGAAACCAAAGTTAAACAGCTTTGTATATGTTTTTATTGGTGTTGCAATGGCTACCCAAACGGTTCCAACAGGCTTTTCAGCAGTTCCTCCATCTGGACCTGCTACACCAGAAATACTAATGCAATAATCAACTCCCAGTTTGGTTCTTCCATTCGTTGCCATTTCAACTACTACTTCTTCAGAAACAGCTCCAAACTCGACTATCGTTTTGTGGTTAACATCCACAAGGCTTTCTTTTAGTAAATAAGAATAAGAAATTATTGAGCCCAAATAGTACTTGGAGGATCCAGGAACACTGACTATTTTTTTCGCTAACCCACCACCAGTGCAACTTTCAACGGTTCCTAAGGTTAATTTGTCTCTAAGCAAAATTTCACCTATCAATTTTTCTAAGGTAGCTCCTTCGTAACCCAACATGTATTTCGGATGCTCTGCCAATAAATCTTTTAGCTGCTTATCGATAAACATTTTCTGATCGTTGTTGCCGGTCAATCTAATCTTCAAAGTCCCAATAGAAGGCAAATAAGCAACACTAACATGATTAATTCTGCATTGATTTTCCCACTCCTTTATCATTTCTGCCAAAAAAGACTCACCTATACCGGTTACTACAATTGAATTGTGATAAAAATCACCCAAATCATAGTCATTCTTAATTAACTGAAGAAATTTTTTAAACAATGCTTTCATTTCAAAGGGAACACCTGGTAGAGATAAAATGTTAACTTCTCCTTTCTTAAACCACATCCCACTGGCAGTGCCTAATTCATTTTCAATTATTGTAGCATTTTTAGGAAGCATGGCTTGTAAATTATTGACCTCCAAAAATGGCTTATTAAATTTGGCAAAATAGTTTTTAATTCTGGTTAAAACTTCTTGATTGATTACCAACTTGTCCTCAAAGTACTCTGTAAGAACAGTTTTTGTAATATCATCATTGGTTGGACCTAACCCTCCCGTTAATATTACAAATTGGTTTGTTTTAATTGCCGCGTCAACTGCATCAATAATATGTTTTTTAGTATCAGTAACACTAATGATTTCAGTCACCCGAATACCAATTTCATTGAATGCCTTAGCTATAAAAGCAGAATTCGTATCAACAGTTTGGCCAACTAGTATTTCGTCTCCAATTGTAATTATTTTTGCTTGCATTTTGTTTTTGGTATTCTATTTGTATTGTATATTCAAAATTACTAAGTTTACCAAAATTATACTTATGAAAATGAAAAAGTTTCCAATAGTGATAGGATTAGCTTCAATGTTAGTATTTACGCAATGTGATATACTAAATGATATTGCTAGTGAAGTTGTAAATACTGACGGTTCAGGTGGAGTTACAGCTCCTGCCCTTACAAATGATGAAGTGATTAAGGGTTTAAAAGAAGCTTTAACAATAGGTATTCAGAATGGAGCCAATTTGGCTTCAGTGACCGACGGTTTTTTTAAAAATGACATCATAAAATTACCATTCCCTCAAGATGCTATTAAAATTAAAGAAAAAGCACTTGAACTTGGATTAGATAATCAAGTCAACAAAATTGAATTAACGTTAAACCGTGCCGCGGAAGAAGCCAGTAAAAAAGCAGCGCCAATTTTTGTAGATGCAATTAAAAACATGTCGATTGCTGATGGTTTTTCCATTCTCAAAGGTGGTGACAATGCTGCTACCAATTTTTTGAAAAAAAATACAACGGATAAACTTGTAGCTGCTTTTAGCCCTGTCGTAAAAAATGCAATTGAAACTGTAAAACTGACTGAATACTGGAATCCTGTAGCTTCTAAATATAATTTAGTTGCTAAATTAACTGGAAAGCCAGAAATCAATCCAGATTTAAACGAGTACGTTACCACTAAAGGTATTGATGGATTATTTTATATGGTTGAGCAAGAAGAAAAGAAAATTAGAAAAGATCCAGTAGCGCAGGTTACTGACCTATTAAAAAAAGTATTTGGCTCAGTGATGAAATAATTTTAGATACTAGATTACTAGACATTAGATTCTAGACAATTAATTAGAGCCCTGTTAGTCTGTGAGACTGATGGGGCATTTTTTGTAAACTCATTTTAATCCTATCTAATTGTTAAAAATAATATCAGGAGAATATTGATTTCATATTTTATTATCAGAAATAACCTTTAAAAATAACGATTCAATTTTAGCGTTATTGTTGGTCTAAAAAATTGGGAAATTCTATTTTAGGTTTGTCAAAGTCAAAAATACGGTTTCAATTACTTTACTCATTCTTAGTAAATCCAAAGTTTCAATTGTATCAGTATTTTCATGATAATTTTTATTGCGATAAAAGGCAGTATCGGTAATCATCATTGCACTATATCCGAACAACCAATAATTTAAATGATCTGAAAAGTCGATCCCTGGTAGTTTTGCCGGAGCTGTAAATCGCTTGGTTCGAATTTGGCGGTATTTTCTGAATTTCTTATTAAACTTTCGAGAAAACCTACCTTTAACCACCTTATTTACTAAAGTTATATAATTTCCCCTATTTCCATAGACCAAAGACAAAAGACCTATAGGATAATCCTGAGATTTTTTAGCATCATCAAAATAGCCAATCATTTCCAGACAAAACATGCCATAAACATCAACTTTTCTATCGCTTAAAGATTTGGCATGAATGTAACTTCCCATTTTTTCACTTCTGAAATATGGAGGTTCTTCCAAAGTATAGGCCACCAATTCAATTCTATGGTTCAACGTCTGACCATTTAATAGTTTTGCCAATTCTAGTAGTCCAACAACACCTGTGGCATTATCGTCCGCTCCATCCTGATTGCCGCAAACATCATAATGTGCGCCTACAACCACTGTTTTAGAATTATTACGTCCAAAAACTGCTATTACATTTTTATAGGTTTTGCCATCCGCTTCATAAGGTTGATAGTAAACAGAATCAGCATACTTTTTAAAGTCTTTATAAATGTAGTCTGCTACAAAATTTAATGATTCAAGATTTCTATGATTCCTCGGTTTTTCGGTATTGATGATAGTTTTTAAATGTTGCTTTATACTTACTGTGTCAGTACCCTGAGCATTAATCAAATTTCCAGTAAAGACAAAAAGAAGGATTACAATTTTCATAGTATGAATATCTCAATTTTGTAAATCTAAATAAAAAATCATCACTCTTTTCATATAAATTACACTACATTTATTAAGATTAAATTAATACTTATGACAAAACGTTTTATTGCTATCATAAATTTAATTGTAGCCTTTGCAGTAGTTGTTTGGAATTACTTGGCTAATACAGGAAGAATAAATGGTAAAACTGTTGGTGGTTTGAGTGATGAATTAGATAATTTGTTTACACCAGCGGGATATGCTTTTGCTATTTGGGGACTTATTTTTTTGGGATTAATAGTCAACGGGATTTATCAGTTAAAAGTAGCATTTGGTGATGATGAAGAAAAGAAAAATAACGTGCTTACTGGTCCATGGCTAATTATAGCAAACATTGCCAATGCTGCGTGGATTTGGTTTTGGCTCCATGAAGAAACAGGCACTTCAGTGATACTTATGGTAATTATTTTATTGGCTTTGATAAAAGTTACACTGATCTTAAGACTAGAAAACTATCATGCGTCGAAACAAATCATTGCTTTTGGTTGGTGGCCAAATACGATTTATTTAGGGTGGATATCGGTGGCATTAATTGCGAATACAGCTGCGTATTTATCTAAAATAGGTTGGGCTGATACAGTCGACGAAGTAATGTATACCATTATTATGATTGTTACAGCAATGGCGGTTAATCTATTTATGCTGTATACAAGAAATATGAGAGAGTTTTGCCTTGTTGGCATTTGGTCACTATTTGCAGTAGCAATGGCTAATAAAGATGGTGAGCAGTCTATTTATATTGTTGCTGTAGTTTGTGCTTCAATACTATGTATTATTACAATAATACATGGTATCAAAAATCGAAAAACCAATCCATTTCTTAATTAATTTGAGGATAGACTGTTATTTCTTTTATTAAATGTTATTTAGCTTTAGTGAGGTGTCTATGCTTTTAATCCAAATTTCTCTTCGGCCATCTTTGCTATATATTCTCCAATTGCCAATGAAGCTGTAGCCGCTGGAGATGGAGCATTTAGCACATGAATACTATCGTCAGTATGTTCAATTCTAAAATCATCTCTAGTATCTCCATTTACACCCAAAAGCATAGCTCTTACACCTGCTCTACCAGGTTTAATATCATCCATTGTCAATGAAGGCACCATGGTTTGAAGGGTCTTTAAGAATAACTTCTTCGAAAATGCTCTTCTGTATTCGTTAATCCCGAATTTCATATTGCCAAAAAACAATTTCCATGTACCTCTATATGATAATGCATCTATGGTATCCTTAAAATTAAAATCAGTTTTACCATAACCTTCACGCTTAAATGTAAATACAGCATTTGGTCCGCATTCAATTTCACCATTTGTCATTCTTGTAAAATGTACACCCAAAAATGGAAATTCTGGATTAGGTACAGGGTAAATTAAATGCTTGACTTTATGTTTCGCTTGGTCAGTTAATTCATAATAATCACCTCTAAAGCCTACAACCTTTTCTTTTAGACTAACACCATCCTTTCTGGCTAATCTATCGGCCTGCAAACCAGCACAAAAAACAAGTTTCTTTGCTAAGAATCTTTTATGCTCTGTAACCACCTCACTCTTATCTTTCTTTTTATTAATTGCAATTACTTTCTGACCCAATTCAATATGAGAACTAGAATTAATTCCAACGGCTACTTCAGCCATTTTATTGGTAGCTCCAACAAAATCTATAATGCCAGTGCATGGGACATAAATTCCTCCAATACTTTTAACATGCGGTTCAATTTCCTTAACCTGTTCAGCTGTTATTTTCTCAATTCCTTCAGTATTGTTGGCTAGCCCATTATTGAAAATTTTGTCCATAAATGGCAATTCACTTTCTTTAGTGGCCATCACAACTTTACCGCAAACATCATGCGCAACTTTGTGTTCTTTCGCAAAAGCAACAAGTTCATGTCTACCCTGAACACAATTTTTTGCTTTTAATGAACCAGGTGTATAATATAATCCTGAATGTATTACGCCAGAATTATGTCCTGTTTGGTGATTCGCCAATTTTTCCTCTTTTTCAATCAGAACAATTTTTAAGTCCCTATTTCTATTCTGCAATTTATACATTGTAGCAGCTCCTACAATACCTCCACCGATAATTGCAATGTCAAAAACGTCTTTATTTTCCAAAATACTTAAATTTGCCACAAAATTAATCAAAGAATCCTTTTGGCTGTTCAAAACAATATAAAAAACAATAAGCCTTTTTTTCAGAATTTAGACGCCTTGCGCTTTCTTGCCGCTTTTTCTGTGTTCATATTTCATTTTTTTAATGAAATGTCAGCATTCTACCAGCTAAATATTGATAGCATAAGTTATAAAGTAATAAATCTCATTATATCTAAAGGCAGCCTAGGTGTCAATTTCTTTTTTGTTTTGAGTGGATTCTTAATTACATACCTTATTCTATGGGAACGACAGCATACCAAATATTTTAATCTCAAGCATTTCTTAATTCGGCGGACCTTGAGGATTTGGCCATTATATTTCCTTATTGTTTTGATTGGCTTTGTGATTTTCCCACTTATTTTAAACGATTTCGCTACCCTCCATTCGCCATGGTATTATATTTTCTTTCTAGCCAATTTTGATGAAATTAATGTCGGCTTATCTGATCCTATTAACTTTTTAACCGCACCTTGGTCAGTAGCTGTTGAAGAACAATTTTATCTGTTTTGGGGCTTGCTATTATTTATATTTCAGCATTTAAAAAAATTCCCAATTTCGTTTGCACTTGTTTTACTTCTTACTATATCGCTAGTTTTTAGTTTTGTCTATCAAGACTCTACACGAATATTATACTATCATACATTTTCTGTCATGTCCAATATTATAATTGGAAGTGGGTTAGCTTTATTCTTTTTTCAAAATAGAAAGTGGCTACTAGCTCTAAAACAGCTTAAAAAATGGCACATTATCATTATTTATTGTGTAGGTATATGTATGATAATACTTAAAAATAAGATCTTTATTGGTCCAATATCTGCATTGGAACAGAGTGTGATCTCATTTTTCTTTGCTTTTGTTATTCTTGATCAAATTTATCTGCCTAATTCATTTTTTAAAATCGGTCAAGTAACCATTTTTAATCACTTAGGTAAAATATCTTATGGCTTATACTTATACCATTTATTAGTTATGTTTCTACTAGTTTATTATTTTGAAAGTTGGTTCCTTAGTCAGAGTGAAATAGTAGGAATGATTACTTTTTTGATTATAAGTGCGTGCAGCACTTATATTTTATCGTATTTTAGTTTCAAGTATTTTGAAAAACCTTTTTTAAGTCTCAAAAATAAGTTCTATTAATGAAGTCCATATTCTTGCTTGTATTGCTCATCTCAAATTTTGCCTTTTGCCAACCAAAGTCTAAATTGCCTAGGCTAGAAAAAATAAATTGGAATGGTGAAAAACTGGATTTAAAAACGAATTCACTTATTCAAAAAAGTGTAGTTCCTTTAAGTTTTTGCGCTGCTGGCCTACTATTAAACCAAACTGAAATTAAAACCAATTTACAAGCATCATTTCTGAACCCTTTTAATGGCTACAAAACAACTTTAGATGACTATATTCAGTATGCACCAATTGTTCAAATGTATGGTTTTGATTTTCTTAGACTTCCAGCTAGAAACTCTATATGGAATCAATCGAAATACCTGGTAGTATCTGAATTGGTAACAGCTGGAATAGTTCACTTATTAAAAAATACATTGAAAGTTCTAAGACCTGATGGAAGTGCACGAACGTCTTTTCCGTCTGGCCACACAGGACAAGCCTTTGTAGCAAGCCAAGTTTTATTTAATGAATACTACAGAACGCGGCCAGCATTAGCTCTATCTGGTTACCTTTTCTCGGCATCCACAGGCGCTTTAAGAATCATTAACAATAGACATTGGGTTCCTGATGTATTTATGGGGGCTGGAATAGCTATTTTGGTTACTAATGTGGTCTACTACTTTGAACCTTTAAAAAACTGGGATCCGTTTAAAAAAGCAAACTCTGATACATCCATTTTGGTGGTACCTGAATTTCGAAATGAGACATATGGTATGAATCTGAAAATACGTTTTTAAATGGATTTTCGATCTAAGAGTTTCCCTTTTTACATTTTCATTTTTGGTTTTTTCCTGTTGATGATTGCTCCTTTCCTGTTGAGTCATGGAATGTTTATGGATGGTATTATTTATGCAACCATTTCGAACAATTTAGCAAATGACATTGGAACCATGACAGATTTGTTTTTTACGAACACTTCAATGGCTCATTTCAGAGAACATCCTCCACTAGCCTTTTGGATTCAAAGCCTCTTCTATCGAACATTTGGAGACAGTTTTATAATTGAAAAATTATATTCTGCTCTAACATACATAATTACTGGCCTAATAATTCGTAAAATATGGATTACTATTACTAATAATAAAAGTATGGCTTGGTTGCCTCTACTACTTTGGATTAGTATTCCAATTATTACGCAAGCTGCAAGAAACAATTTTCTGGAAAATACAATGATGGTTTTTACTACCGCCGCACTATCCTATCTAGTTAGAGATAAATTAAAACTGAAATTAGTATCATTAATTATGGCTGGGCTAATGATTTATTTTGCTTTTATGACAAAAGGCTTTGTTGCACTGTTTCTTTGGTCTGCCCCTTTTTGGTATTTTATTTTTAATGCAGAATTTAAACTTTTAGATTTTATTAAAAATACCTTATTAATGATATGTTTCACTATACTACCGTTTGCTATAATGTGTCTAATTTCGCCAAGTACATTAGCTTATTTTATTGACTATTTTGATATTCAAATTGCCAATAGCTTGCTTAATGTTCAAACGGTGGATTCTAGATTTTGGATCTTAAAAAAATTATTAAAAGAACTCATTACTCCAGCTATTCTAATGGGTGTTATTATTCTAATTAGTAAAATTTTAAAACCAATGAAACTATTGCAAACCGATAACAGATTTGCGTTAATTTTGCTTTCTTTAGGTTTAAGTGGGATCGTTCCAATAATTATCAGCTTAAAGCAAAGCGGTTTTTATTCTATTCCTGCATTTGCGATACTTTCAATTAGCTTTGCTCTTTTTATCAGACCTCACGCCCTTCACGTTTTTGAAAAAATCAATCCACAACATTGGGCATTTCAATTTTTCAGAGTTATTTCAGTATTAGGAATTGGAGTTGGACTATTTATTACCGTATTAAACTATGATAAAAACGGACGTGACGCAGATAAGCTAAATGACATTCATAAAATTGCCAATATTGTTGGTCATGGATATAATTTGGATGGCAATTATGTCATCACCAAGGACTGGACCATACTTTCTTATTTTTATAGGTATTACAAAATAAATATCTTTCCAACCAGTAAACCGACAAAACCTTACTACTTATCACTAATTCCAATTTCAGAAAAACTACCAACCTATTCAGGTTCAAATTCAGATTTAAACTTTTTTAAGTTATATGAAAAAAAATAAAATGTATGCCATTTGTCAATTATCAGTATGTCCGCTTAGGTCTTCAGCTTCTGATGAATCAGAGATTGTGAGTCAATTAGTATTCGGAGATTTTGTAACGGTTCTTACGGAGGGTCAACCTTGGATTCAGGTTAAGAATTATGCTGATGATTATGAAGGGTGGATGGACTTTAAACAACTCAAATTTATTGATGAATTGACTTTTAAAAAAGGAACCAAGAACTTTCCAGTTGTTGTTGGAAATGGACAATTAGATCTTGATGGTCCATATGGTAAAATTACTGTTTTTTTAGGAGCTACCTTACCCTTTTTTAGCCAAAACACATGTCAAATTGGTGACGATCATTATACACTTAGCTCTCCATTAATTGATGCTGGTCCAAAGAATTTGCCAGAACTTTGTTTGATATACTTAAATGCACCATATTTGTGGGGCGGGAAATCTTTATATGGTATCGATTGTTCAGGTTTAACTCAAAATATTTTTAAAGCAATAGGTATTCAAGCACCAAGAGATGCATCACAACAAGTTGATGAAGGAATGACTATTAAATGGGATGAACGAGAAATACATGATGTGATTTTCTTTACTGTGAGTTCTGAAAAAGTAACACATGTTGGTATTTTAGTTAATAAAGATGAAATTATTCATGCGCATGGTAGAGTCAGAATAGACCGTTGTGACAGGACGGGAATATTTAATTTAGAACAAAATAAATACACACATCAATATCACAGCACTAAACGCTGGCTTTAGTTCCTGCCGATTTGACCTGCTAATAAATAGATTACTGCCATTCTTATAGCGACACCATTTTCAACTTGATGCAAAATAATTGACTGATCTGAATCAGCAACATCACTTGTTATTTCAACTCCTCTATTAATTGGTCCCGGATGCATGATTGTAATCTTTTTATCTAAGCTATCTAACAATTCTTTATCTAACCCAAATAACATGGAATATTCTCTTAATGAAGGGAAATACTTCATTTCTTGTCGTTCTAATTGAATACGAAGCATATTAGCCACATCACACCATTCAAGTGCCTTTCTGAGATTATTTTCAACTTTAACCCCGAGCTCCGAAATATGTTTAGGAATTAGTGTTGTTGGCCCACAAACCATTACCTCGGCGCCTAATTTTTGTAGACAGAATATATTTGAAAGTGCGACACGCGAGTGCAGAATATCACCAACAATCACTACTTTCTTACCTTTGAAATCAGATCCATGTTTTTCGCGAATTGAATAGGCGTCTAATAATGCTTGAGTGGGGTGCTCATGTGTGCCATCTCCAGCATTAATTACACTCGCATTAATTTTCTCTGAAAGAAATTTAGCGGCACCAGGGTTAGGATGTCTCATTACCACCATATCCACTTTCATGGAAAGGATATTATTTACCGTGTCAACAAGTGTTTCTCCTTTTTTTACAGACGAACTTGCAGCAGAAAAATTGACAGTGTCAGCTGATAATCTTTTTTCAGCCAATTCAAACGACAAACGAGTCCGTGTTGAATTCTCAAAGAACAAATTAGCAATTGTAATATCTCTTAATGATGGTACTTTTTTAATCGGTCTATTAATTACCTGCTTAAAATTATCAGCAGTTTTGAAGATCAATTCAATATCTTGTTTGGTCAAATCTTTTATTCCTATCAAATGCTTAACACTTAAATTATCCATTGGTCTTGTCATTTTGTGTAAACAATACTACTTTATCTTCTCCCTCTACTTCACTCCATTCTACTGATACCCTTTCATTAACTAATGTATCAACTACTTTTCCTGTGTAGTCAGGTTGGATAGGCAAATGTCTTTTTAATCGGCGGTCAATAAATGTCAATAACTCCACTTTATTAGGTCTACCAAAAGCCAATAATGCATCTAGTCCAGCTCTTATGGTTCTACCAGAAAATAAAACATCATCCATTAAAATTACATTCTTATTTTCAATTTGAAAATCTATATTAGTAACACTTGGAATTATGGGTTTCTCATGTCTTCTAAAATCATCTCTGTAAAAAGTAATATCTAGTTGACCACAAACTAGTTCATGACCTAAATCTTCTTCTAAAATCGATTTTAATCTTGACAAAACATTAATACCTCGGGGTTGTAAACCAATTAAAACAGAATTACTAAAATCTTGATGATTCTCCTTTAATTGACTGGCTAGTCTTTGGAGAGTAATTTGGAAATGCTTACTGTTTAGAACTGTTCTTTTTTCCATGTTTCTGCGATTAAGCAAAATTAATATAAAACATGGGTTATGAAAATTACTTTAGTTTTTTTTTAATCACATTATGTTTTGTCAACCATTTAAATAGCTAAAACCAACATTTAACAAAATTTGTATTGCCTATGAATAATAATTGACTTAGCTTTGCGTTCAAAGAATTAAATGTTATCCCGACTTCTAATTTATTTTCTTTTTTTCATAGGGTTAACAAAGATTGGCGTAATCGTCAGGAATCAATTAAGAAGTCGGGATTTTTTTTATCCTCCAACCCTTTTTGCCTTATACCCCTCTTTTTGTAATAAGTCAATGATTTTTTGGACATGATTTCCTTGAATCATTATTACTCCATCTTTTACAGTACCTCCACCTCCACATTTAGACTTTAATAGTTTACCTAATATTTTTAAATCTTCATCAGTTCCAATAAAATGTTCAACTAGAGTTACCTCTTTTCCTTTTCTTTGCTTTCTGTCAAGCAATACCTTTAAATTTTGTTGCTGCGGCGGCAAAGTCTCGGATTGTAAGTCATCTTCAAAATCGAAACTGAAATCTGGATTTGTAGAATATACAACATTGATTTTGTTTTTTTTTTGCTTTGCCATTATCTAGTAATTTTTTGAGTATATACAAAGTTATCAGAAATAAAGCATCCAGGATTTACACTAATTGTTTTTCTTATCTCTCCATTAGACTTTCCCCCAAAAACACCCCAATTAAAAGGAGAACGATCTAATTTGAGTGCTTCTTCTTCTCCAACTAACTTACTTGGCAACATAATGTAATGGAAGCCATTCTCCTCAGCTAATTCTATAGCAGAATCAACATTTGCGGTTTCAATACTTTTGTAGATAGTATTTAACGACAATAATAATTTAACATTAAAACTACCTGCAATAATTAATTTCTTTTGGTCTTCAGTATAATTTGTCATTATCGAATCTAAACCATTTCTGAATACTTCAAACGGTTGATTTTCTGACTTACAAAAATTGTACGGTTTTAGGTCTAAAAATATTTTAACGTTTCTACTTACCAAAAAGTCCATGACCGGCTCTAATTTAGTTATACTATAAAGGCTATTATTGAGCTTAAGGTCTTTTAAAACGTCCCAGTTATAAGTCCCAATACAGCCATCATATTCTGGTGAAGTTGTTATGTATGCATCATGAAACAACACCAAAACTGAATCTTTAGTCATTTGTACATCAATCTCTATGCCTTCAGCACCAAGTACGTCAACAGAGTATTCAATGGTTTCGAATGAATTAGCCGGGTAAATTGACCTTTCTCCAAAAAGTGACATTCCAGCATGAGCAAAAACTAATACTGATGGTTTATACTCTTGTTTTTTACAGCTACTGCCGATCAGTATTGTTAAAAGAGTACACCAAACCAAGAGATATTTCGAAGCTAGGATACGCATTTTTAATTATAATTAGTTCATTAAATAAATTAGAATTACTGAGAACAAGTCCCATACCAACAGCATTAACAAATGATAAACGATTATTAATATTTAATCCCATTCCATACTTCAAATTAATTTCGGATAAAAGTAAACTGGAATTAGATTTTTGCTCACGATACATTGAATAGCTTAAAGACGGGAAAAAGTATACTCTATTTTTTTCAGTATTGAATTTATACTGGTAACCTAATTGAGGGCCAAATCTATTAGATTCAAAGAATAAGTTATAGCCATAAACTCTTGTTCCAAAACTAAAGATATGGCTTTTAAAATTAATTCCAATTGTTGGGTTAAGAAAAACGCCAATTCTATTATACCCTGCTTGGACTTCACCTTGAAGAGATTGTGAATTTGCCAAAACAGAGCAAAACAATAATATAGTGACTAAAAGTTTCATTAAAAAATATACACTGGAACAGAGTCCTGTTTATGATAATTTCTATTTTTTAATTTAAAGACTAGTTTAGACGCCATCTTTTTCTTTAAATCATCTTTTTGTCTTGATGACATTTTTTTCTTCAGTTTAACAAAAAGCGTGTAGGTTGTATCAATACCAACTGAATCAGAACTATATTGTTGATTAATATAGATATCACTGCAATACGGATGATCAATTTTGAAATCACTAATCAGTTCTCTAAAATCAAGTACTGATTTATTATTATGATTTTGAAGGGCTTCCATTCTCTCTGTTAATTCCGCCAATTTCGAATCTTTCTCAACAATCAATGATACCAACTCATCATTACCGCCTGATGAATGTTCAAGTACATCTTTTAATCTCTCATCAATAAATGTTTTGTAATCTCCGCCTTGAAAAATATGTAAATGCGTACCAGTTAGATTGTATGCTGCCAATTGATTCTCCCAAATCAATTTTGTGTTTTCATCAATAATGTCTCCTTGAATAATTAAATCAATGTAGGATGAATCTGGTCCATATTCTGTATTTTGAGTCACAACTCCTTTCGTATTTGGTTTTACAACTTGTTCAACAAATTCATACGAATTGGCTTCAAAAATATTTTTTTTTGTCATTTTATAAAAAAGATAGCCAGATGGTGCTACAACTACTACCATAAATACAACAATATAAGCTCTTACTTTACTTTCAATTTTTGGATCTACATACTCTCTTTTAGGAAAATTAAAATACCGAACAATTAGTAATGTTGAGAGTGCAATTAATACGGAGTTAATTAAAAACAAATAAGAGGCACCAAAAAAGTAATTAAAATTACCAACTGCTAATCCATACCCACCAGTGCAAAGTGGTGGCATTAATGCTGTTGCAATTGCTACCCCTGGTATAACAGTATCTTTTTTTCCTTTAACAACTGCAATGACTCCTGCTAATCCACCAACAAAGGCCACAACTACATCTAAAAAAGTAGGCTCAGTTCTTATAAACAATTGCTCAGTCATTGTTTCAATTGGAGAGACTAAAAAATACACAAATGAGATAGTTAAACTTACGCCAACTGTTATCCCTAAATTCTTTAAAGATCTAATTAATAAAGTAAAGTCATTGATGCCAATTCCTAAGCCGATTCCTCTTATTGGACCCATTAATGGAGAGATTAGCATGGCTCCTACAATGACTGCTGTAGAATTGACATTTAACCCAACTGAGGCAATAGCAATAGAGCACATCAAAATCCAGACATTATAACCGGTCATGGTTACCCCTTCTTTTGTTTCTTTGACTACTTCGGCATACGAAACTAAGCCATCTTTAATAGAAAAAATACTTTTTATAAAATCAATTATACTGCCTAAAATTGCAATTGGTTTTTTTTCAATATGAAATTTAGTCGGATCTTTTTCAATTGGTCCTTTATAATTTCCTTTGACACTAGTTGGTTCAGATACTTCTTCTTGATTACTCATAATGCTAATTAGCGTAACAAATGTATCAATTTTAGCAATTCTTTTTGATTAATCGCATTTTCAAAAGTATTTTTAATTTTAAGTTTTTCTAACTCTGTTAAATGCCAACTTAAAGAAATTTCATCTTGTGGGCTTTTTCTAAGTAAAAACGATATTTTATCAATTTGCAAGTCGGATTGGTTAGCGAAATCAAATAATTCACTTGCATTATATTCTTGGGCATGAAGATAATTACCATAAAAATTACCAACTGGTAATAGTAACCTATCCTTTATTGACAATGCTGCTTTGGATACCATGTCATAATCTTTATTTATATCTCTAATTTCAACCAAAATAACACCACTTGTATTTTCTATCAACCAATTTTCGAACGCTTTAATGTATTGCAATGTTGTTTTTATACCATAATTATCTCTTATCCCAGCATCCATAGCAACAATTTCGGGCTTTGTAGGTAGATTAACCATGGGTAAAACAAATGGAAATGTTGCATTCATTCTTAATGCACTTAAATAACTGACTGCCATTGGGTCGTTGTTTTTAAACAATTTTATAAACTCAACGTTTTCGGGACCAATATCCTTATTTCTATAATCCGTTCCATTTAAAAAACCGTATGGTTGAGAACCAATTACTAGTCTTCTGCCATCATTAACAATTGTTGGAGTTAAGACAACTAACGGTACTAAACTCAGTGCTTCTAACCTCTTATAATCACCTAATGACTTATTTAATATACCAGCAGTACTTTTATTTAAATCTTGTTCAAAAATGTGTCCTCTATCGGCTTTATAATTTCGATTTTGATATGTGAAATTATGTCGTCTCAGGAATAAATCGTTGGTGACCAGGTTAAACGACAAATTATTGAGTAAATCATTACCCATATTGTCAATATAAGTTGGGTTATTTAACAAGTCATTATCACCTTTAGTTTGAAAATAGAGTTCTCTAAAATAGGCGCCTCCCAACATCCCTCCTGATGCACCAGTAATAAGGTGTGTACTTTTAATAAACTTGCCATCAAATGCGGTATTTAATTTTTGCATGACATTAAAAGTCCACAGTGCAGCCCTTAATCCACCACCTGAAGCATTAATGATTATTAATTTTGGCTTCTTCAGGTCTTGCGCAATTTTAGCTTTCTTTTTCCATTCTGCTAGAATTTCTTTATGCCTTAAAATGTCGTGAGTTAGAACTGAATCATTAAACTGGATGGATTTGATTTCTTTTAAGGAATATGGTGCAATATGTGTATAATCCAATCCATATGCGAAGCTTTTAATCGAAAAAATACTGCTCGTAGATGATAAATAATTAAATAAAACGGCCAAACAAATTAATACGACAATACTCCATCTATGAAACCATGAATAGATGATACTAAATATCATTATTAGAAGTGTAAAAAGTAATAAAATACTTGCGGATGCAGGAATCAAGAATATTTCAACACTCTGGAAAAGACCGATTGTTATAAACGAAAGCACAACTAATATTTCAAATAAAGAAGCATTAAAATGATTTTGTTTCATTACTTTTTCAAACATAGCCTGATTGTAATGATCCACATCTCTTGTAGCCTTTATATGCACAAATCCTTTAAGGTAGTATTTAGGTTTATATTTAATTACTTTCCCTATTGGCATTAAAGCTGATGGTCGAATAAAAAATGACTTCACTAAGTTATCTTTCGAATCCACTATCTTTTCAGAATTTTTATTGGTCATTCTAAAATAAAACATAGCCAATGTTAAAAAGATTACTACGCCAAATAAAAGTGAAATAACAAATAAATGGATTTCGCTTAAATTTCTTAAATCTTCATAATACTCTATAGTATATATGTTTCTTATAAAAACGATCAAAAATAGTAATGGAATAAGAGAATTATTAATGCAGAACTTATAAAAAGGTCGAGCTAAGGTTACTATAAAAGGAAAAGAGGGCCCCAGTGTAAGATAGCTATAAAGATGAAAAGCCATAAAAAAACCTCCCAGTGCAAACCCTACAATAAAATACGAAAACACACCAACTTCATTTAAGTATTCCGGTGATAAAAACAAGTATGGAATACCAAGAGACATTGCAAATTGCTTAGTAACAAACCCAAAAATCAGCCCCCAAATTAGCATTAATGGTAAATTTTTCTTGAAATGAAGAAAAAATAACTGCAAAGGAAAAAACAAGAAATAGCTTTTAATTTTATCCATAAACGAATTCTACTTAATATACGGAAAAAAGCACGATAAGGAAAGTAATTTAACCTATAAAAACGGCAAACTCTTTAGAATTAATCCCATTTTAATAGATTATCTTCAGTAATGTTTAAAGTATATTTGAGTGGTTTACCTGCCGTATGGAAAACGGCTTGTTTCAATTCATTTTTATAATGATACGATTCTGTTGAAAATTTTATGATGAAAATATCGGTTTCGTAAACACCACACCATAACGGGCTTTCATTTACTCCATTCTTGTTTTCTTTTAAAACAATTTCTTCGCAAGTGTTTCCAAAGCAAGCTAACCAATTATCAAATGCATTATTTGTTGAAGTAGTATCAGAAAAACTGTATTTAAAAAAACTGACCTCAGCATTGGTATCTGCCATTGGTGTAATTCTAGATTTCTCAACTGATTCGTACGAAAATCTATCAAATAAGGTTGAATAAGTATGTGGTTCAAACTTGTAATCTTCATAAAGATCTTGGTTGAGCTGACTGATAAACGTACCATCAAAAGGTGGTATTTCTTTATCCTCTATTCTATCTTCTACCTCTGTTGTCGTTTCTCCTAGTAAATCCTCGATAGAAACAACTTCAACTTTTGGTTCTCCTTTACTGCAACTAAATAGCATTGTTATTACACCAATAAAAAATGTAAATTTTATTAATTTAAATGATGTTTTGATTTTATAAGTCACAATCTTTTGCAATTTCTACTTTTGATTCAAAATCAATTTGTTCAGCTTCATCAGCTATTGGACTATTAATCATCATTTTTTCTAAAAAACAATGGCAGTAATCCTTACTACCTCCTTCTTTAAAACAAATTCTTAAAAATTCATCTTGATCTATTTTTGACCATTTTCCGCCATCACAGCTTGAACATATTGATAGTAGACTAACGGAAAAAATGACAAAATATTTCATGCTATAGTTCAATAATTTTTTTAATTTTCTCGATTGCAAAATCTACTTCGTCTTTTGTGGTATATCGGCTAAATGAAAAACGAACATTACTACGGGTAGCATCAGCTTTAATTCCTCTTAAAACATGCGATCCACTGCTTGCTCCGGACGTGCATGCGCTACCTCCAGAACATGCTACCCCCTCTAAGTCCAACATGAACAAAAGCATCTCTTGTTTACCAAATGGAGGAAAACAAACATTCAACACGGTATATAAACTACTTGAGGGTCTTATATCTCCATGAAATTGAACATTTGGGATTGCTGTTCGTAACGAATCAATCATGTAGGTTTTTAATGCTTGAACATGATTTTGATGGTTTCTTAGGTCGCCACTTGCTAGCTCAAGCGCCTTTGTTAAACCAACAATTCCTGAGATATTTTCTGTTCCTCCTCGCAAACCTCTTTCCTGAGATCCACCCTCAATAAATGGCTTTATAAGTAGTTTCTTGTTTACATATAAAAAACCAATTCCTTTTGGGCCATGAAATTTATGTGCTGCACAGGTTATGAAATCTATATCTAATTCTTCGACATTAATTTCATAATGCCCCATGGTTTGAACAGTATCTGAATGAAAATATGCATTATACTTTCTACATATATCACTCACTTCTTTGATTGGTAATAAAGTTCCAATCTCATTATTAGCATGCATTAAACTGACTAATGTCTTTTGATCTGATTCCTTTAGTAGCTCTTCTAAGTTTTCCAGGTCTATCTGACCAAATTCGTCAAGTTTAACAAATGACACTTTCACATTGTGTTTTCTGTTAGTGGCTTCACACGCATGTCCAACAGCATGATGTTCTATTTCAGAGGTGATAATATGTTTGACATCTAAATCTAAAACTGAGCATAAAATAGCCATATTATCTGCCTCAGTTCCGCCTGAAGTAAAAATGAGTTCCTTAGGCAAACAGTTGATCAATTTTGCTACTTCACGTCTCGAATTTTCAATAATTGCCTTGGCGTTTCTTCCAAAAGCGTGAATAGAAGAAGGATTACCATAGTCTCCCTTCATGACTTCTGTCATTCTATCAATTACCTCATCTGCCATTGGTGTTGTAGCAGCATTATCTAAATAAACTCTCATTCTAGTTTTTTTCCTTAAAGTAATCCAATGTCTTAAATGCCTTATCAAAGACAAAGTATTGTATCATTACAAAATCACCATTATCCATTACCCCAAATAGATTGTCTCTGTCAATCTCTACTAAATTACCTTCGTAGTCTAATTCAACTCCTACAGGATCTTTAAGATGGGTGATTAATGTTGTTGATTTTTTACTGTCTTTTACTGTAATAGTATAATAAGGTTCTGAAGCAATGGTAGAATCTCGAATTTCTTTTGGAATAATAGGTTCTTTTACGTCATAATGCATCTTTACAAAACCAGTAATGTATGACCTCACTTTAGCTGTATCAAATCTGTCAATTTTAATTGTGTTCTGATACAATTCAAACTTATTCGAATCCAAGGCTACTATTTTAAAACTTCTACTCGTATCATAATGAACTACAACATCAATTTCGGTAATATCTAAAAGGTTATCATAAACGAAAATACCTGAGCACTCGTAATCTTTTCTCCGTAACGAAAACTGATCTGCTAAATTACCATATACGTTTGGTTGAAATGTGATAAATGGTTCTGGAGAAATACCAATTCCTTCCTCTTTCAAAACCATGTATGTTCCATAATGGTCAGCAGTTGTGGTACCAATAAACCATGTTTTTGTCAACTTTCCATTTTGAAATATTTCAATTTTTTTATGCTTGGATAGAGTTTGCTTATTTACAGTTTCGATAGAACCTTTCGGCACCGGTCCTTTAATTGCAACATACTTAATCGTTTCAAGAAAATTTCTAAGCATATGTTGCTGCATACAGCCACCGTCAATGAAGTTCCATAGGCCATCCTCTTTAATAAAATCTATCAATCCACCAGCATTGCTTGACACTCTGATACGATCAATACTAGCGGTATCTTTAATGGCAAAATCAGAAAGCGCCTCGCTACTCAATGATGATTTTTTTTGGCCTATTAAATTAAACGTGACAAAAAAAAGTCCTACAAGAATAATTAGCAATAAAACAATTTTTAAGTACTTCATATTTTCTATTTAGCGTATTTCCTTTTACGAATTAATAACAAGACAAACCCAAGGACTGCAATAAATATTATTGGGAATAAAACATTCAAAGTTTTCCAGAATCCTTTTTCTGTTTTCGCTTTTTCACCATTTAACATTCTAAGCGAAATAGATTTTGAACGAATGGACAACAATGATGCATCTCCTAATAGATAATCTATGGTGTTTAAAATAAATTCTTTATTTCCAAAATGAAATTTAGGTGATCCATTTTTAGTTGCCACTTGAAAACGATCAGAATTCAACGGCACTGGCGCCATTTTTTTCTTTCCATTTTGGTAAAAACTAATGGAACCATTTATAATATCTCCATCACCAATGACTACCATTTTTGTGGGCTTGGAAGTGTATTTAGTTTTGTATTCATCACTTTCAGCAAAATTATTACTGATTCTACCTTTGAATGGAGATGAAAATTCGCCCTCTAATAACAATGCCATTGGATTATTTCCAAAGCTTGGATTTGAAAAGTCTGGTTTAAACTGCTCTGCAACAAAACCATAATTTATTCGTATGAGTGGAAGGAGCCTTTTTGATGTTTCTGAGCTTTTAAGTAATACAGTTTTCTGTACTTTTAAATCATTTTTATTGACAGCTTCAACTGAACTGGCATACTGCATTTTTATAGGGTCTAGATTTTTAACAATTGGATGGTTACCTGTTTGAATTAATGGATAGAAATACCATGGTGTACCAGGTAAACTCATATGTTGTGGAGGAATAAATTCATGTGTACAATTATTATCCATTATCATGTCATTATTAATTCTTGCGCCATACTTAAATAACATATCATTTTGAATATTTAAATCTGCCGCGAAGCCATACGTCTCTCCAGTAAATACAAGTGAGTCCTCACTAAAAATAATAGGATCAATCATCCACAGCACTTTACCACCACGCATTATAAATTGATCAATTACAAATTTGTCTTTTTCTGAGAATCGAGTTTTTGGTTTTGCGATAATTAATGCATCAACCTCATCTAAAGCATGAATTTTACTTTCAATCTCAATATCTCCAACTCTATAGTCTTTCTTAAGTTCTAGCCTAATTTCTTGGGTTTGTCTTTCTGTTAACTCTCCGTGCCCTTGTAAAAACGCTATTGATTTAGGGCTTACATTAGTTACTTTTCTAATTGAGCTAATTAATTTATACTCTATGTCATTTAAAGTATTATCAACTAAACCTTGCAATTCCTCGCCCAAAACAATAATTGGCCTATCGAAAAACTGAACAATATCCGCCGTTACTCCACCATATTCTACAATTGCACCTGGCCAAATATAAAATTCTTCAGCACTATTTGATTCAAAACTTTGCACTCGTGTTGGCAAAATACCTTGCCCTTTATCATATAACTTATCCTGAACTTGTCGATTAAACTTATCATCATCTTCACCATCAGGATCGATAAACTCGTACTGGACATTATCGCCAGCGTATGCAATAAATTCATCCAACACATTTTTAATATTATTTCTAATATTTTGCATGTCTGCAGGTAAATCGCCATCAAGATAAATTTTAAAAAAAATACGATCTTTCAATCTATCTTCTTCACTTAACAGTTCAATAGTATTATCAGATAAAGTGTAACGTTGATCCTCAGTTAAATCAACTCTTAAGTTTAAAAATGATGCAATAATATTGATCAAAAAGATAATAGCAATAACAATGACGAACTGCAATATACTAGCTCTTTTAAGCGCTTTACTATTTCTAACCGGTTTTACCATTTTCTTGACTGTAACACTAGTTTAGTAGCTAAAACAAATATTGTAATACAACTTAAAAAATAAATGAAATCTGAAAACACCAAAACTCCTTTTTGAACTGAAGTAAAGTGCTCAAGAATTCCTAAGTTTTTTATAACAAAATCAGCATTTCCAAATTGGCTATAGGTTGCTAAAAGGTCAAAACCAAGATAAAAAAACCAAGAAAGGAAAACGGCAAGCAATAAGGCTACTATTTGATTTTCAGTAAGACTTGACACAAAAACGCCAATTGATACGAAAACAGCGCCTACTAATACTAAACCAAGATAAGATGCTACAGTCACTCCATCATCAATGTTTCCAATTGGTTCACCTAAATAATGAATCGAAACATAGTAAATAATAGTTGGGAGTATTGCAATTAAGACTAATGTTAGTCCAGCAAAATATTTCGATAAAATAATTTGAAAATCAGTTAGTGGCCTGGTATATAGCAACTCAATTGTTCCAGTTCTTTTTTCTTCAGAAAAGGATCGCATTGTAATAGCGGGTATCAATATTAAAAAAATAACCGGTGCAATTGTAAAGTATGATACAAGATCTGCCGTTCCTCCTTCTATAATATTAGTTCCAAAAGAAAAAACCCATAAAAAAAGGCTATTCAAAACTAAAAATATTCCCATTACAGCATACCCAATTAGTGAGCCTAAAAATCCTCGAATTTCTTTTAGATAGAGTGCTTTCATTGGGTGTTTAATTGCGGTATCAAAGGTATAAGAATTACAATAAAATTCAAATTAAAAAACCTAAAAACCATTCTTGATTGATAGAACTGTATTGCCTTTCACTTTATAAGTCAGATTACTTAATAATTGTAAAATCAACTCTTCGGTTTTCTTGACGCCCTTTAGGATTATCTCTACCGTTTGACAAAGTATTCGAGGCTTTTGGTAAACGTTCACCATTACTATTTATACCCTTGATTTGACTTTCCGGTATTCCTTTTGAAATCAAATACTTATAAACCGATTTAGCTCTTTTCTCAGATAATCTAAGATTATAAGATGAAGGTCCCATTGAATCAGTATTCCCCTCAACAATTACTTTAAGGCTTGGATTTGCTTTAAGGGCTTTAATGTTTTTGTTTATTATAGCTTTGGCCATAGAAGTCAAGTAATACTTATCAAAAGGAAAATAAACTGGTTCTATTGCATATTCTCTATTATCTATTATAACATTTGTGTTATCATTCTTGTCCACTAGAGTATCATCTGTTACTTGATTTCCGTTATCAACTATCACGTCCTTCGGATCAATAGGAGTCGTAATATTACTACTATCATTTGAATTATCTGTTTTTCCATTGTTATCCACTAGAGTGTTTGGCAAAATAGAGTCTATATAATTTGGAATCACTTTAGAAGCTTCCAAAGTAAACTCTGGTTCCTCAGCTTCGTGCATAATAAATGCTTTTACTGTAACTGTAGAAAGTGGCTTAAAGTCATAACTTAAAAACTCTGTTTGACGTCCTTTAATTTCAGCATTATCTATATACCATGAATAAAACACTCGTCTATCATCTGGAATCCCATATACATCAGCTTTTAAAGCATTGATTCTACCATCTCCCGGATTCGTATTATCGTACAAATCTATACCTGGCACATAAGATTTTCCATTATTGACAATTGCTTGCAATTGATGCGAATCATCATATACAAACACATTCTTTTTTGAAGTGAGCTCATAAGATAGATCACTTGCCTTATCATAGATATTAGCAACTACTTTAATTTCCTGATAACCAGTATCGCTAAAAGTATAATTATAGCTTTCTTTTTTAATATTACTCTTCACACCATTAAAATACCAAGTATAGTCTGTTATTTCTTTGTTGTCTCCCATGTAAAACGTTGAAGCATCAATAATGGTATTACTATCCACTTTAATGTTTCGGTCAGCTATGATTTCCAAAAACAATGGCCCTTCTGATAAGATGCTGAACTTAGTGGTTGAGCAGTCCATTACATATGAATCAGTCTTCTTATTCTTACCATAAATTTGTGTGGATACCGAGTGTGTTCCGGTATCTTTAAAAACGTATTTAAGCACCGGACTATCTAATTTCAATATTTGATCATCCACTTTCCAAAATACGTTAGAAATTTTTGAATCTTTTAGCTTTGCGCGAGAAACATCAAACCGTACTTCTTCTTTGAGTACTAATTCATCCATTATTAAAATATCATTCAATCCTTTGTGACCATTGGCAGCTAAATACTCTTCACAATCAAAACTTGGGTAAGGTTGTTCTGTAAACATGTAGATGTCCATAGAACCATATCCACCACCTCTGTTAGATGATAAAAAACCTGTTTTATTATCTTCATTTAATGTAAAGAATATATCCTCTCCAGATGAGTTAATAGGCATTCCAATATTCAGAGGATCTGTCCAATTTCCTTCAGAGTATTTTGAAAAGTAAATATCGTATTTACCATATCCACCAGGTTTATTAGATGAAAAATACAGAGTTTGCCCATCTTTAGAAAAGAATGGACTATCCTCATTGTACTTTGTATTGATATTGTCATTTAGCAGAGTAGGCTCTCCCCAAGTATTATCAGATTTTCGCACTACCATGTATAAATCTAATTGCAAATTTTTATCTGACGAACTAAAAACGAAACTCTTATTGTCGGGTGTAAAAGTGCCATGTGGTTGATAATAGCTTCTATTAATTTGACTTGGCATTAAAACTGGCTTTGACAATTTACCATCCTCAGATTTCGAAATCCATAATTTATTATTCTTATAAAAGATGACCGTATCACCAAAGGCAGTTTTACTAACCACTGAAAAATGTGACTTATCTTCTTTATCGACTTCAATTCGTTTTGGGCTTTCAGAATTTGAATTAGTATCATTGACGCTATACCCTCCTTCAAAAAATTTAAGATCCATGAACCTTTTCTCTTTGTCACTATCTTGATACCTTGCAGTATACATTAACTGCTCTGTTTCTGGAAAAAATATTGAACAATATTCACTTAAATTTGAATTCACATTATCACCTAAGTTAATCACCCGTGTAAATGTATACTTTGTATCAGTTGCAAATGCTTCTCCTAACTTACATTCATCAATCTTTGCATTAATGTCATCAATTAAGTTCTTTGATTTGCTTTGATTTTTAATCCCTTTTAACTTAAAAGTATTAAAATTTTCAATGGCTTCAGGAAAATTACCTAGCAATTTTTGAGTCTCTGCCAAGTAATAATAAGCCATGTAAATTGTATCTTTTTCATCAAAATTCTGAATTGACGTTGACAAATGTTTCTCTGCCTTTCCAAAATCTTCAAGATCTAATAAATTTAATTTACCTAATTGAAAATTTGCTGCAGAATTAGTAGGGTCTCCAACTAACACTGTTTCATATTTTTTAACAGCACTTTCAATCTTTCCAAAAGATCTTAATTTATTTGCTTTCTTAATTTTAAGCCAACTACCTCGCTGAGCTTGTGCATTCGAGGGAGCCAAACAAATCAGTAAGACTAAAACAAAACTTAAAAATACTTTCATCAGCAATTTTTTTTCTTTTATTCGTTTTTAAGGGTTGCTTGCAAATTTAATTAATTTTCTCATACAATTACATTTGCGCACCTGTTTATCCTAATTATCGTAAGCGTTAAAATCCAGTACTGAATATAGTTATTTTATATTTTAGTGTGAAAATTATATGAAATTTTATTACTAATCTCGAACAAACGTTTTTTGTATATGGAATTTTTACGAACTGAATACTTGACAAACAAATAATAGGCCATTTGCAAAGGCAAACTGGTGAGAAACTCTCGAGTATTCACGATCAATCATATTTAAATAATGCCCCTTAGAAGCCTTCCAATTATCACCTAAAATTTTAGCTAATTGAATGTAAGTCAATTGGTAATTTGACTGCTCAATTTCATAATTAATAGAAATAAACTGTATGTTTTCGCCTATGAAATCAGCATTTCCACCTAAAGCTTCAACCCTGTCTTTAACGGTTTTGAGATTTCTATTTCTTTGCGTATGGCTGAGTCGTTTTCTATCTGCCATATAGTCTGCATGATTTTGAGCGGCATTATCTAAAAGTGCATGGTGCGCTAGAGGAGGTCTCCTTTTTTTTGACCGTAATTGATTTGTGTATTCAATTATAAGATGATTTAATTTATTGGCATTAAAGTTTGATAAATCAACAACCTCAGTTTGTCCAAAAACAAAGATTGAAATTAGTAATTGACCATATATTAAGACAACTTTTATCATTATTGAATAGGCATTAAGTTAGCATGCCAGCTTTCTGATAGTTTCACTTCCCAATCAGTCTCTAACTCCGATTTTTTTGAAATTAAATTATTAAATACCATTGTGTTTTGACGAATAACATCTTTTTGAACTAAGTCTTTAAAAGTGATCATATTCACTATTTCAATTGATTCTTTTTCATTAACGTATGCAATATTTAATCTATTAAAAAAGTCTACTTCTAATAAATCACCAATTGACTGGATATGTCGGTTTAATGTATCTTTTGAACAACCACTGGCTTGTGCATGATTTTCATCCACACCAATAATGAGAAATAAATTTTTAGCGACTTCAAAATCTGCTTTTAAACTCACACCATGTGCAGCCCATTCAGGCACAAACTTGTTTAATGATTTTTCAATGGTATTAATTTGATCCTTGGTTAGTTGCTTATTGGCCTGAAATATCCAGACATTTGCTTGATTTGATAGTGATGATAGCATATATATTTTTTCTTATTCAAATTTACATTTTTTTTTACCAAAGAGGCAAAAAAAATAGGGCTGCAAATGCAACCCTATTTTACTATATAGTGTTAATTGGGCTATGAATTGGTTAATGCATTACCTAATGCATTATCGTAAATATCTTTCATTTCACTTACAAATCCAAAATGTACATCATCAACGCAAATTTTTCCCTTAGTTACATGACCAAGTAATGTATATGGTACTTTTTGTTTCATCATGGCTTCCAAAAATGCATCTTCGTTATCTTCATTTACTGTAACCGCTACTCTACTTTGTGATTCTCCATACAAAAATGCATCTTCCCGTACTTCAGAATCAGATACGATATCGAATCCTAAATTGTTTACCATTCCCATTTCTAATAATGTGATAAATAACCCACCATCAGCGCAATCATGCGCTGCATTAATTAATTGATTCCCGATTAATGATTTAATCGTTTCTTGCAACTCAGCTTCCTTATCTAAGTTAAAATAAGGCGCTGGTGATGCTTCAACACCATGGTAAGAGACTAAATACTCTGATGAAGCAATATCATTGACAGTTTCACCAACTAAAAATATTAAATCGCCTTTCGACTTATAATTCATTGTCATGATTTTCTCTTTATCTTCCACCACCCCAATCATTCCAATTGTTGGTGTTGGAAAAACTGGTTCTTCTTTACCATCAATTGCTGTTTGGTTATAAAACGATACGTTACCTCCAGTTACAGGTGTTTCAAATTTTAAACAAGCAGCGCTCATTCCTTTTATTGCACCAACAAATTGCCAATAGCATTCAGGATTATATGGGTTTCCAAAATTCAAGCAGTTAGTGACTGCACTAGGAATACCACCTGAAACAACAATATTTCTTGCTGCCTCTGATACTGCAATCTGCGTTCCTATTTCAGGGTCAGCATTTACATATCTTGAATTACAATCAACCGTCATGGCTAATGCACGGTTTGAACCCTTAATATTAGTAATGCCAGCATCTGAAGGATTATTGGTCGTCATTGTTCTTGTACCAACCATTGAATCGTACTGCTCATAAACCCATCTTTTAGAAGCAATATTCGGATTTTGGATTAGCTTAACTGCTACTTCTTTTAAATCTTCTGGTTCTGGAACATCATCAATATTGAACTTTTTATATTCTTGATAATAGGCTGGCTCAGTATATTCTCTGTGATAAACCGGCGCACCACCTCCTAGTACTAGAGATTCAGCAGGTACGCTGGCTACTTTTTCACCATGCATAAAATAGTTAATGATTCCCCCTTTGGTTACCACTCCTATTTCTGCAGCATGTAAGTCCCACTTTTCAAATATATCTTCTACTATTTTTTCTTTTCCTTTTTCAATAACAACCAACATTCTTTCTTGAGATTCCGATAAAAGGATTTCCCAATCTTTCATGTTTTCTTGTCGTGTAGGCACTTTACTCAAATCAATATCCATTCCTACGTTATCTCCAGCGGCACTCATTTCACATGTTGAACAGGTTATTCCAGCTGCTCCCATATCTTGCATACCTACTACTGCATCAGTCTTTGCTAACTCAAGTGTTGCTTCTAATAATAATTTCTCTTGAAAAGGGTCTCCAACTTGAACAGAAGGTAAATCACCAGCAGATTCTTCAGTAATATCTTTAGATGCAAATGCTGCCCCTGCAATACCATCTTTTCCTGTTGCTGAACCAACAATATAAACTGGGTTTCCTGGACCATTTGAAGTCGCAGAAATCATATCTCCCTCTAATATACCTGCTGAGAATGCATTGACTAATGGATTTGTATTATAACATTTATCAAACATGACTTCTCCGCCAATAATCGGAATACCAAAGGCGTTTCCGTAATCACCAATTCCTTTGACAACGCCTTTAACCAACCACTTTGTTCGGTCTTTTGTGATGTCACCAAAACGCAAAGAATTTAATTGCGCAATTGGTCGTGCACCCATAGTAAAAATATCACGGTTAATGCCACCAACACCAGTTGCTGCTCCTTGATATGGTTCTAATGCACTTGGATGATTGTGTGATTCGATTTTAAATACACAACCAACACCATCTCCAATATCCACTAAACCTGCATTTTCTTCACCAGCTTTTACCAGCATATGAGGGCCATCCTTAGGTAATTTTTTTAACCATGCAATGGAATTCTTGTATGAACAATGCTCTGACCACATCACAGAATACACTGATACTTCTGTGAAGTTTGGTGTTCGTCCTAAAATAGACTTTATTAAGTCAAATTCTTCTGGCAATAGTCCTAATTCTACTGCTTGGTCGAGGGTTGCTAATTCTTGGGTATTATTTTCCATGGGATACAACAAATTTTTTGCAAAATTAATGATAAATACGTGTTTTAGATCACCTTTTTAGCAAAAGTTTTTAACGAGTTTTAAAGATATCGCATAGAAAATAAATATGGAAGAACCTTTCTATTTTAATGCCTTGAAATAAGCCATCAATGTTTCATAGTTTTGACAACCAGATGTATTTACTTCCATTAATTTAGGTCGCATACTTTTACTTTCCAGATAGAAATCGTGCACCTCTGCTTCCATTCCTTCAATACTATCTGCATAAAGATAGTCAATACCAAATGCCTCACAAATTGAAACCGCTTTGGCTTTATGCGGTGCCACAAATAAATGGTTTTGGTCTGATTTTCTGGAACCCTCCAAAATATTAAAAATTCCTCCGCCATTATTATTGATTAAGAAAATACGAAGGTTGGCTGGCAAATTATCAATCCATAAACCATTAGAATCATAGAAAAATGAAATGTCTCCAGTAATTAAAGTAACCAATTCACTAGTTTTGGCCATAGCCATGCCTACTGAGGTACTTGTTGATCCATCAATTCCACTTACCCCTCTATTTGAAAAATACTTTACGCCATAAATTGGATTGAATAACTGGCAATACCTCACTACAGAACTATTGGCCATTTGCAAAATGGAGCTATCTGGCAAAGTATCTAAAATAAAATCGAAGACTAAAAGATCTGAAAATGGGGCAGTCTCCAAAAATTTTTGATGACGATCCATAGCCAGAAAATCTTTTACTTTCCATACTTGTGAAAAATTCGAAAAGCTGACTTCGTCTTGGCTTGCCAATAGCTGCAAAAAATGAGCTGGATTTGTTTTGATATTTTCAGTTTTAGAGAGAAAAGTATCTTCGTCCACTAAATAATGGCCTAAACGCCAATTGTGTTTCGGTGGATTATTCCTGAAAAATGCCTTTATCTTTTTTGAAACAATGGCACCACCTAAACTTAATATTAAGTCTGGACTAAAATCATTTAACTCATCTTCTGAAATGGTAGCCAACGATCGGTCAATACTATGGTTAAAATACTGGAAGCTTTGCAAGTTTGATGTGTTTTCAACCAAAACACATACTGAGTTTTGTTGCGCCAATACATCAATAAGAGGTTTTAGTTGATCTGCTTCACTTAACTGACCAATAATAATTAACTTCTTTTCTGTTTTTTGCCAAATATCAATTAACTCGTCTTCTTTTTCAGCATTTAAATTGTTTGAAGGCACTATTAAATCAACTTCAGAGTATTTATTTTCAGTAGCATCAGCCAAATTATACAAGGGCTCTTGAAGTGGAATATTAATATGAATTGGACCATTTGGAACAGATTTTAAAGCTGTAATAGCATTCGAAACTATTGTATTACTTTTTTCTATGTAGTTTTCATCATTCTCTTCCGGCAATTTAAAATCTGCCTTAATGTAATTGGCATAAACATGATCTTGACGTATGCATTGTCCATCACCTTGATCAATCAAGTGGATTGGGCGGTCAGCTGTTAAGACCAGTAAAGGGATCTGACGGTAATAGGCCTCAGCAATAGCTGGGGAATAATTCAAAGCTGCACTGCCTGAGGTACAAGATAAAGCGACCGGTTTTCCTGTTCCTTCTGATAATCCTAAGGCAAAAAAAGCAGCCACACGTTCGTCATGAATTAAATAATGCCTTATGTCGGGATGCGCACTTAAGGCAATCGTAATGGGTGCATTTCTGGAACCTGGCGAAATAACAACATCCGTAATGCCATTTACAACCATCAAATTCACTAATTCGGTGATATGGATTTTATCCGTTGTTTGCATCTAGGCTGTATGTTCTAATTCGAGTACGGTTATTTCTGGCCAAATTCCTATTCTTCCTGGATATCCTAAAAATCCGAAACCTCTGTTAATATATAGGTGTTGATTGTCCTTTTGATATAAACCAGCCCATTTACTGTATCTGAATTGAATTGGACTCCATTTAAAGCCATGGGTTTCTATCCCCATTTGTGCGCCATGGGTATGGCCACTTAGAGTTAAGTCAATGTCTAAATACTCTTTTGTTACCTCTTCATCCCAATGGGTTGGATCATGCGATAATAGGATCTTAAATTCCGATTCGCAATTTTGATATGCTTTGGCTAAATCTCCAATTTTATGGAAGCCACTCCCCCAATTTTCAACCCCAATGACGGCAATTTTTTCATTGTCTTTTTCTAAATAAATATGCTCATCTAACAATAATTGCCAACCTAATTTTCCATGAATAGCTTTAATATTTTCAAAGTTCTGATTTCTAGCCTCATCATTTGGCCATTGTTCATAATCACCATAATCGTGATTCCCCAAAATGCTATACACACCCATTGGGGCTGTAATTTTCTCAAACACATCATAATAATTATCCATTTCGGTAGCTAAAGAGTTGACTATATCACCGGTAAAAAACACGACGTCTGGTTTTTGATCAATGATCATTTGCACCCCTTTTTTTACGGCTTCTTTATTATAAAAACTCCCTGAATGAATATCTGATATTTGAACAATTTTAAGCCCACTAAATGCTTTTGGTAAATTAGAAAATGCCAATTTAGTATTTCGCACCTTGTATCTGTATGCACCGCCAATTACAACACCAGTGGTAAGGGCAGCCAAAGGCACACTTGCTGTTATTAAACCTGCTTTTTGAAGAAATGACGACCGTGTAATTCCCCCATCAGATCCAGTTATTTTATTTCTGGTAAATAGTCCTAAACGTATTAAATCGTCAATGACAATAAATGGTAATAAAACCAATTTTGAAATCAGGTTAATCATAAAAATACCGATCAAAGCATTCATCCAAACACCAGTTATCTTGGTCCTAAAAAAGAGCATCATTACAACAGATAAAATTCCCAATACCGTTACTACCATATAGGTATAGTATAAGACCTTTGAATACTTAAGATCTTTAATGTTAAATAAAGACTTAACCCCATAATAAAGGTATAGTTCAAGCAAAAAATAAATAGTGATGATGAAAAGAAATTGTCCTGTTGACCGCATGAAATGTAAATTCTAGCACAAAATTAATCAATCTCTTTTAACTGACTGTTAAAAAAGCCTATTTTGAAAGATTTAAAACAGTTCTTTGATCAATTAAGATTCAAACTTTTCTTTATTTAAAAGCACAAATTCGTTTAAAGACTTTCCAGATTTAGCAAGGTCTAGTTTTTTAATGATATTGCTTCTATGCTTTTCTACGGTTCTGACAGAGATAAATAGGGCATCAGCAATTTCTTGGGATGATTTACTTTTTGCTATTTGGTTTAAGACCTTAATTTCTGAGGCAGTCAAATCTTTAATGAAATCAGCAGAAATAATATTTCCTAATGACGATTCTTGAATATTTGGACTGATGTATACTTCGTTTCTTTTAACT